>JAJBTQ010000014.1 GCA_020860755.1 Lachnospiraceae bacterium | reverse complement strand
TTGAATTTTCTCTCGTGAATCTTTCAAGGTTATTTCACTGTTCAGTTATCAATGTTCATGCTGCCGCAAACGAATGGAACAGCCCAATTATCGTACCACGCGGGCATAGGAATGTCAACCGTTTTTGCGGGCTTTTTTGCTTTTTTTACCCACATTTTTAGAGTAAAAAAAAGAACGGAGAAGGAGGGATTTGAACCCTCGCGCCGCTATTAACGACCTGCACCCTTTCCAGGGGTGTCCCTTCAGCCACTTGGGTACTTCTCCAAAATGCCTAATGAAACCATCATTTATACTTTTTTCGTCTTGTAATCAATAACGGAGAGTGTGGGATTCGAACCCACGCGCCCTTTCGGACAAACGGTTTTCAAGACCGCCCCGTTATGACCACTTCGGTAACTCTCCCCGTGCCACACGTCTGATAAGTGCAGTTGTAATTATACTATAGGCAAACAATTCGTGTCAACCGCAACTTGGCGCATACAAAGGGATTTAACTTGGCGCATACACAGGGATTTAAAGATCGAGCATACGCTCGGCCAAAGCCAGATCTTCGGGCGTTGTGATCTTCATGTTTCGGTAGGATCCTTCGAAGAGTTTTACCGGGTGGGACAGACTCCGTTCCACCACCATGGCATCGTCGGTGATGCCCGTCAGATCATAACTGTCAAACAGCTTGTCATAAGCCTCACGAACAACCGCATAGGCAAACGCCTGCGGTGTCTGCATCTGCCACACATGTCTGCGCTCCGGCGTCTCGGCGACAAAGTTTAAATCGTCCACCACTTTGATCGTATCCTTTACGGGCATTCCGGCCGCGCAGGCATCGGTTTCCTCAACGCACTGTTTTGCCCTGAGCAGGATATCCTTATCCACGAATGGACGAGCCCCGTCATGGATATAGACATAGTCGCAGTCCGAAATGGCACAGAGTCCGCGATAGACCGAGTCATAGCGTTCCTCTCCGCCTGCTGTGATCTGACTCACCTTTAAAAATCCGTACTTCTCGACGATCTCACTCCTGCAGTAATCTTCCATACCGGCTTCGGTGACCAGAATGATCTCGTCGACAAAGCTCTCCTCAAACGCCTGCAGCGCATAGCAAATGACAGGCTTTCCCCCCAGCTCCAAAAACTGCTTGGGGACATCGCTGTTCATGCGGGCGCCCTTGCCCGCCGCCAATATGATTGCCGTATGCTTTTTTCCTGCCACGTTTCCTTCTCCTTTTTTCTACCGTTCTCCAAGCTTTAAGTTCGGGATCGCGTTTAAATCCCATCCGTGCCGTGTGCCGGCCAGATACTCATAGTAAGCGGCTGTGCCGATCATGGCCGCATTGTCCGTGCAGAGGACGGGGGACGGATGATAGAGTCGGATCCCACGCTTTTCGCAGGCATTGCGCATCGCCTCCCGCAGCGCACCGTTTGCGGCTACCCCTCCGGCTATGGCCAGTTCCGGGACCTCAAACTCCTCTGCTGCCTGCATGGTGTGATCCACCAGGACATCCACCACCGCCTTTTGGAAGGAGGCCGCGATATCTTCCGGCACGATCTCCTCCTGCTTCATACTGCAGCCGTTGATATAATTCAACACAGCGGTCTTCACACCGCTGAAGCTGAAATCGTATGGATTGTCGCTGATCTTTGCCCTGGGAAAGGGAATGGCATCCGGATCGCCCGAAAGAGCGGCCTTCTCGATCTTCGGCCCGCCCGGGTAGCCAAGTCCGATCGCGCGCGCCACCTTGTCAAACGCCTCTCCCGCGGCATCATCCCTGGCTCTTCCCAAAATCTCATATGTGCCGTAGTCCAAAACGCGGACGAGGTGTGTGTGCCCGCCGGAGACCACCAGACAAAGAAAGGGCGGCTCCAGATCCGGATTTTCAATGTAATTTGCGCAGATGTGTCCCTCGATGTGGTGCACACCGACAAGAGGCAGGCGTTTCGCGTAAGCGATCGCTTTGGCCTCAGCGACTCCGACCAGCAGGGCTCCCACGAGTCCGGGACCGTAAGTGACACCTACCGCAGTGATATCATCTAACGTCACGCCGGCCTCATCCAAGGCCTCCTCTATCACCTGATTGATCTTTTCAATATGTTTGCGCGAAGCAAGTTCCGGTACGACGCCTCCGTACAGGGTGTGAAGATCGATCTGGGAAGCGATCACGTTGGAGAGAACCTCTGTCCCGTTTTTCACGACCGCAGCCGCCGTCTCGTCGCAGGAACTCTCAATCGCCAGGATTAAAACATCTGTATCTGCCATAATATGATTCCTATCACTACTCATCTGTGAAGTCCAACTCTACTGTGCGCCCATCCTGACCCAGCGAGGCGCGGGGGAAGATCTTCTTTACGTCTTTCATATAGTTCTCCGCATAGACCAGCGACGGACTGAAGTGGGTCAGCCACAGCTCGGAGACGTTGGCACGCGCCGCCAGCTTTGCCGCCTCATAGAACGTCATGTGTTTGTACTGGCGAGCCTTGTCCTCTTTGTCTTTCTCGGCATACATTCCCTCACAGATAAAAAGGTCCGCGCCCTGTGCGTGCTCAGCAATCGTCTTGTGCGGGCGCGTATCCGTGCAGTAGGTCACCTTGATGCCGCGGCGCGGCGGCCCCAGCACCATATCCGGCGTCAGGACCCGATCTCCGTCCGAGATGATCTCACCCTTTTGCAGAGGATTCCAAAAGCGCTGAGGAATCCCTGCCTCTTTTGCCCGGTCTACATCGAACTTGCCATTTCTCTCAATAAGGAGCGAATATCCGTAACAAGGCACGTTGTGGCACACGCGGAATGCCTGAATCTGATAACCTTTGATCGCAATGGTCTCCTCCGGATCCGTAAGCTCCTGAAATTCAATCGGGAACGGAAGTTCCGGTGCGATAACCCGAAGCGAATTTACAACGCGCGCCAACCCTTTCGGTCCGATCATGATAAGCGGCTCGGTACGCTCTGCATTGCCCATTGTCAGCAAAAGCCCAGGCAGCCCGCTTATGTGGTCTGCGTGATAGTGCGTAAAACAGATTACATCGATAGAGTGAAAGCTCCACCCCTGCTCCCGGATCGCAAGCTGCGTACCCTCGCCGCAGTCGATCAGCAGATTGCTCCCGTTAAAGCGGGTCATCAGCGCAGTAAGTTTTCGATAGGGCAGAGGCATCATGCCTCCTGTGCCAAGCAAACATACATCCAACATAACGTTGTTCCTTCCAACTCTTAAATCTCGCACCTCATGCACAGGGCGTCCTCATCAGGCCAGCGGTAAAAGTTTATACGCCTTCCGCAGGGTTCAAAACCAAACTTTTCATACAGACAGATTGCCCCGACGTTGGACTCGCGGACCTCTAAAAAGATCTGACTTAAGCCCTGCTCCCCGGCCATCTTTAAAATCTCCTCAAGCATGGTCTCTCCGATTCCCTGCCGGCGCATTTTTATCGAAACGGCCACATTCGTGATCTCACCCTCATCTCCGGCGGCATAGAGCCCGCAGTAACCGGCGATCGGTCCGTCCGGCTCTTCAGCCACAAGGAAGAGGTTCTGCTCCATGGCAATTGCCTGCTCAAATCCACGCTGTGTCCATGGCTCGGAAAAGATTGACCTCTCGAGTGCCGCCACATCCGGGACATCATCCCACTCCATTTTTCTGACCAGGATTTCCGGCCGTGCTTCTTGTTCTCTCACTTTTCCTGTCATGATTCTTCGGCCTTATTTTGGCGGGCGAGCCGTTCCCGCTCCGCCTGAGACATCCGCAGATAGTCGGGGCTGTGCTCCGCCGCCGTCTCAAATCTGCCTGCCTTCGCGTACTGCAGGCCGAGCCATGCGACCGCTCCGGCCCTTTGCCGGTTCATATGTGCCGGCGCATAGCTGTATGGCACCTCACAGTGTTCCTCTATATAATCGGAAAACACACTGACACCGTCTCCCAGAAACACGATCGGCTCACCCAGTTCGTTCCCCTTTTGTATGATCTCTTCAATGCTGATGGCGCACTGTGCGACAAGGGCTTCAAGCCTGTGGTCACAAAGCCGGTATATCCCGGTGTATACCTGATCACGTCTGGCGTCCATCAGCGGACAGACCAGATCTCCTGACCCCCACAGATTACAGGCCAGCGCATCTATAGTAGGGACATGGATCATCGGCTTGTCCATCGCAAGACCCAGCCCCTTGGCCGTGGCGGAACCGATACGGAGTCCGGTAAAGGAACCCGGCCCCGCCGCCACCGCAATAGCATCCACAGTGTCTAAATCCAACTCGATCATCTTTGCCACTTCGTCCAGCATGGGAAGCAGCGTCTGTGAGTGCGTCTTCTTATAATTTACGGTATATTCCCCGAGCAGAGTGTCATCCTCGACGACGGCAACGCTTGCGACCAGCCCGGAGCTGTCCACTGCCAGAATCTTCATGCAGCCTTATCTCCTTCGTTGTGTTCCTATCCTTCCCGCACATCATCGACCGTGATCCTGCGGTAGTTGAATCCCTTTTCCGGATCCTTTCCGATCCGGATCTCCCTGCAGGACTCCGGCAGGATCTCCCGAATGCGGTCAGCCCACTCGATGATGCTCACGCCATCTCCGTATACACAGTCCTCCCAGCCGATCTCGTCCATCTCGTCTGCATCCTCGATCCGGTATACATCAAAATGAAAAAGCGGAAGCCGCCCTGTGTCGTAGACCTGAAGGATCGTAAACGTCGGGCTGTTAACCGGCTCAGTAACGCCAAGCCCCCGGGCAAACCCTTGCGTAAACACCGTCTTTCCTGCGCCCAGATCTCCCACCAGCGTATACACATCTCCGACCTTTGCGGCCTGTCCCAGTTTTTCTCCGAGCGCGAAGGTCTCCTTCGCGGAAAAGGTCTCTGTATTCATTGAAATATCTCTCTTTGCTCTTTTTCAAAGTGATTGTAGTACACTTTTCTCGTTTTTGCAATCGCAACCTGACCGCCCTCTATTGTCATTTTCCAACCATAATGTTAGAATAGGGATTTAGGAGTAAATATGAGGTAACCGCTATGAATGATGATTGGACTAACAATCAACAGCAGGGTCCGCAGACCCCGAATTCCGGTCAGCCCTCGAGGAGGATGTCTCCAATGGTCATCGCCTCTTTGGTCTGTGGGGTCATCGGACTTTTTTGTATTGTAACCGGCTTCTTTGCCATTTTCTTTGGCTCCCTGGCCATCCTGTTTTCCTTCCTCGCCAGGGGTTCAAAGTCCCGGGTGGAGAGACCTGCGATCTATGGCCGCGTCATCGGCATCATCGCCGCTGTCATCGGCGCGATCATGATCATCTACAGTATGTCTGTCCTTATGAGAGATTACGGAAGCCTTGAGAATTTTTACAACTCCTACACCATTGATCAGTTCTATGGAACCGACGACCTTTAGATATGTCGGCCATGGTTTAGAGAAAGAAGCTGTTTTTATAATGTATATGACAAAGACACAATTGAGATCCTGCGCACGGGGCAACCTTCTGGGACATTACAGATCTGTCGTGGGAGGCCTGCTTTTGACCGTGATCGTATGGCTGTTCGTAAATATCCCGTTCACAAATATGATCATGCAGGGTGTCTACTTTTCAGCCATCCCCCGGATCGTGATCGGCGTGATCGGCTTTGTGATCGTATTCATAATCGGTATGCTCTTATTCGCCGGCGTATCACGCATTCACCTGCAGCTGGCCCGGAACCGAAAACCTGTTGCCCGTGACATATTATACGCATTTCTCAATCAACCGGGCAAGTTTGTCGGCTTCGATCTGCTCCGGGCAGTCATAGGAGTGGCCTGCCTGCTTCCGGGATTGCTCTGTCTCCTTTTTTCCGTGTCGATCTCCTTTGACACCAGGGAGGTAGAAGTGGTGATGAGGACCCTGATGATCATCGGTCATTTTGTCCTGCTGGCCGGGATCATCCTCTTCGTCTATATCCTGCACGCCTGGGCGCTGACCGTCTTTATTCTCCTGGATAACACGAATCTGCGCATGCGGGAAGCCCAAAAAAAGAGCAGAGAGATCATGCATCGCAGGAAATGGCAGCTGTTTTTGCTGATCCTCACATTCTTAGGGTGGATCGTCTTTTGCATCCTCTCATTCGGGCTCGCGCTTTTGTGGGTCGTACCTTATATCCACCAGAGCATAGCCTGCTTTTATCTGGACCATATCTCTGCAACAGCCGGAGAGAATGAACAAAAAGCATAAAAACCACAGACAGCAAAACGGGCCGTCGCATCTGCCACCAGATCACATATCAATCGGTGGGTACGACAGCCCTTTTTTATTTCCATCTAAAGTCTCTTAGAAAAACTTATTTAATTTACACGGATCCACTGCCGTACGCCTTTCAGTCCGGCAAGCCTTTCTTCAAACGCGAACCCATCCATCTCCTCTGTGACAAACGCGGTCTCACCCGTGATCCCCTCGGCGCTTACGTACTGAACCGGTCCAAAGGCCTCTCCGATCCGATCCTTTGCGGACGTTGTCCGCACGAAATAGCGGCAGGAGAGCTGTCTGGCATCCTCCAGCACCATCTTGTCGGCAGACCACTGCATCGTAATACTCACATTTTTGTGCCGTACGATATCCACGATATCGGCCACGACAGCGCTGGCCGTCGGCAACTTGCCGGCACCGCTCCCGTAAAACATCGCGTCACCGAGCATATTCCCCTTGACAAAGATCGCATTGAAGACACCGTCCACACCGTGCAGCGCATTGCCGGGCGCCAGCATGACCGGCGCTACAAACGCGCAGTAACCGTTCTCGGTCTTGTAGCTTGAAGCGATCAGCTTGATCTTTCTTCCCATAGCAGTCGCATAGCGGATGTCGGTCGCGGTGATCCCGGAGATGCCCTGTGTGGGGATGTCCTCGTAGTCGACCTGATTTCCGCAGATCAGGGAGGTTAAGATCGCGATCTTCCGGCAGGCGTCATATCCCTCGATATCCGCTGTCGGGTCAGCCTCGGCAAATCCTTTCTGCTGGGCATCTTTTAAGACCTCATCAAACTCCGATCCCTCCTCGGACATCTTTGTCATCATATAGTTGGTCGTACCGTTTAGGATGCCGGAGATCTCCTCGATCACGTCAGCGGTCAGGCAGCTGTTTAAGGGTCGGATAATGGGAATCCCTCCACCCACGCTGGCCTCAAACAGGCAGTTTAAATTCCGCTCCTGCGCAAGGGCGATGAGCTCCGGTCCGTACTCCGCGATCAGTGCCTTGTTTGAGGTGGCAAAATGCTTGCCCGCCAGGATCGCCTCCCGGGCAAACGTGTGGGCCGGCTCCACGCCTCCCATGCATTCGACCACGGCAAGGATCTCCGGATCCGAGCGGATGATCTCATAATCATGGACCAGGATATCCTCATGGGGATCCCCCGGAAACTCGCGGAGGTCCAGGATATACTTGACTGTAATCTCATCTCCTGCCCTCTTAGCGATGATGTCTCTGTTTTTTTCCAATACTTCCACGACTCCGGAACCGATGGTCCCGTAGCCCATCACAGCAATCTTTATCATAACTTACTTTCCTGCCTGTACGAAATACTTATTGATTCATGTCCGGTTCTCCCAGCGCGACCCACTTCAGATACGCATTGATAAAGCGGTCGATATCCCCGTCCATGACTGCATCTACATTTCCGGTCTCCTCGTTGGTGCGAAGATCCTTGACCATCTTGTAGGGCTGCATGACGTAGGAGCGGATCTGGTTGCCCCACGCGATGTCAGTCAGCTCCCCGCGGACCTCATCCACGCGCTCTTTGTTTTCCTGCAGTTTCAGCAGGTAGAGCCTGGATTTTAAGATCTTCATCGCCTTGTCCTTGTTCATGAACTGCGAGCGTTCATTCTGACACTGAACCACGATCCCGGTCGGAAGATGCGTGATGCGAACTGCCGAGGACGTCTTGTTGATGTGCTGTCCGCCGGCCCCGCTGGCCCGGTAGGTGTCGATCTTTAAATCCTCGTCATTGATCTCGACTTCCAGATCTTCCTCCAGTTCCGGCATCACGTCACAGGACGCGAAGGAGGTCTGGCGCTTGCCCGCCGCGTTGAACGGGGAGATGCGCACCAGTCGGTGTACGCCCTTCTCAGACTTTAAGTATCCGTATGCATTCTCGCCGTTTACCTGGAATGTGATCGACTTAAGGCCTGCCTCGTCGCCGTCCATAAAATCCAGCACCTCGAGGTCATAGCCCTTCGCGACTGCCCAACGGCTGTACATGCGGTACAGCATATCCGCCCAGTCGCAGGCTTCGGTCCCTCCGGCGCCGGCGTGAAGGGTCAGGATCGCGTTGTCCGCGTCAAACTCACCGGAGAGCAGCGTCTTCATTCGGATACTGTCGAAGGTATGCTCAAACTCGTCGATCATCTCCCCGATCTCCGGGATCAGAGAATCATCGTTCTCCTCATATCCCAGCTCGATCATAGTGTCGATGTCGTCCGCCATGGACTGCAGTTCGTCGTACGTCTGAACATCCTGCTTCATGCTCTTTAGTTCTTTTGTCATCTGCTGGGAGCGCTCCGGATCATTCCAAAAATCCGGCGCTTCCATTTCTCTTTCCAGTTCTTCTATCCGCTGTTCCTTGTAAGAGAGGTTAAAGTGAATCCCTTACTTCCTGCAGCGGGTGACGGTATTCGTTCATAGTTGTCTTAAAATTATCCAACTCGACCACACGCCTCACCTACCTTTCTTTTATAAATTCCGGATCACCTCGAGCACCTGCTCTACATAGGTCTCGCACGCATCCTCAGACTCCGCCTCCACCATAACGCGGATGAGCGGCTCTGTTCCGCTCTCCCTGACGAGGATCCGGCCGGTATCGCCGAGCTCCTCCTCCACGCTGCGGACAGCCTCCTGTACAGCCGGAGCACATAACACTTCCTGTTTGCTCTCAACCTGGATGTTCTTTAAGACCTGCGGATAGATCCGGACCGGCTCTGCCAGTTTTGACAGCGGCATCTTTTTCGCCAGGATCACCTCCATGATCTTGATGGAGGTCAGGATCCCATCGCCGGTGGTCGCATATTTTGAGAATATGATGTGGCCGGACTGCTCGCCGCCGAGGCGGTGTCCGTTTTGCTGCATATTCTCATAGACATATTTATCGCCGACATCGGTCTTTTCGTATCCGATATCTGCCTGATCAAACGCTTTGTAGAGTCCGAAGTTGGACATGACCGTCGTCACAACCGTATTGTTTAACAGCTTGCCCCTCTCCTTCATATATTTGCCGTAGATATAGAGGATCTGATCCCCGTTAACGACATCCCCGTTTTCATCCACCGCGATGCAGCGATCCGCGTCGCCGTCGTAGGCAAATCCCACATCCAGCTGGTTCTCGCGCACAAGCTGCTGCAGCGCTTCTATGTGTATGGATCCGGCATCCTCATTGATGTTGGTCCCGTCCGGCTCGGCTCCGATCACATAAGTCTTCGCGCCGAGCGCGTCAAACACATTCTTTGCGATCATCCAGGCACTGCCGTTGGCACAGTCAAGGCCGACGCGCTTGTCTTTAAAAGAGTAGATCGCCAGAGAGATCAGATAGCCGACATAGCGGTTTCGCCCCGCAGAATAGTCCACGGTGCGGCCGATCCCGGCCCGGACGGCAAACGGGAGCTCATCAAACTCCTCTCCGAACAGGCTCACATGACCGTCTAAATAATCCTCGATATAGGCGATGGTCTCCTCGTCCATCTTTTCGCCTTTTCCGTTGATCAATTTAATCCCGTTATCGTAATAGGGATTGTGGCTGGCGGAGATCATAATGCCACAGTCAAAGTCATCCGTGCGCACCACATAGGATACGGACGGCGTGGTCGTTACGTGCAGCAGATAGGCGTCTGCACCGGAAGCGGTCAGCCCGGCCGAGAGTGCGTACTCAAACATATAGCTCGATCTCCTGGTGTCCTTTCCGATCACGACCTTTGCAGGTCTCCCGGACAGCTTTTCATAATACCATCCCAAAAAGCGGCCCACCTTGTACGCGTGTTCTACTGTCAGTGTCACGTTGGCCTCGCCACGGAAGCCGTCTGTTCCAAAGTATTTACCCACAGTTTTATCTCCTCTATCTCAAATGATGCCACAGCATTCCCGCTTTTAAAAACATCCCGGCATTTCACGCTTTGGTTCTCACAAAAGATCCATCAGCTGCTCGAGCAGTTCGTCAACACACTCCTCCAGCGTTCCTTTGCTGGTGTCGATCACGATATCCGGGTGCTCCGGTACCTCGTACGGGCTCGTGATGCCGGTAAAGTTGTCCAACTCTCCCTCGCGGGCCTTTTTGTAAAGACCTTTTACATCCCGACGCTCGCACTCCTCGATCGGTGTGCTGACATAGACCTCGATATAGGCGTTCCCGATGATCTCTCGCGCCTGCTTCCGGTCGCGGTTAAAGGGGGAAATAAACGCGTTTAACACGATCAGACCTGCATCGTTTAAGAGCTTGGAAACCTCCGCGATCCTCCGGATATTTTCGATCCGGTCCTGCTCCCTGAAGCCCAGGTTCCGGTTTAAACCCATGCGGACATTATCTCCGTCTAAGAGCATCGTATGCCTGCCCATGGCGGCCAGCCGCTTCTCAAGGCCATTGGCCAGCGCAGACTTGCCGGCGCCGGACAAGCCGGTAAACCAAATGGTCCTCGCCTGCTGTCCGAGCTGGTTCTCACGGAACTCCCGGGTGATATCCGTATCCTGCCATGTCAGGTTATGCCCGCGGTTCAACGTGTGCTCGATGACGCCGCAGGCGGAAGTCATGTGGGAGACCCGGTCGATTAAGATCAGGGATCCAAGTGCATTGTTCTTTTCAAAGCGGTCGAAGACGACCCGTGTGGAGACCGCGATATCGCAGCGCGCGATCTCGTTTTTATAGATCGTGTCGGCATTGAGCTCTTCGCCGGTGTTCACGTCGATCTTGTACTTGATCCGCATGACTGTGGCCGGCACCCGCTGTGTGCCGAGTTTCAGCAGATAGTTTCTCCCCTCCATCAGGGTACTGTCATCCATCCACAAAAGTGTCGCCTCAAACATGTGGCTGACACACTCTTCGGCATCCTTTACAAGAACACAGCCGCGGGAGACATCAATCTCGGAGTCGAGCTGGATCGTCGCCGCCATGCCGGCAGACGCAGTCGGCACTTCGTCGAAGCCCCGATAGATCAAAGCCACCGCCGCGCGCTCCCCGCTCGGAAGAACAGTCACTTCATCGCCGGTGGATATGCTGCCGCTCTCGATCTGTCCCTGAAATCCGCGGAAGGTGTGGTTCGGCCGGCAGACGCGCTGCACGGGCATCGTAAAGCCGGTCTCCGCCGGATCCTCTTTCACGTCGATCGTTTCCAGATAGGACAAAAGGGTCGGCCCCTTATACCACGGCATCCGTGAAGACTTTACGGTGATGTTGTCTCCCTCCGTGGCGGAGACGGGGATCATCACTGCCGTCTTGTAGTCAAACTCTGCCAGCAGGATCTTTATATTTTTCTCGATCTTGTCGTATTTTGTCTTTTCGTAATTGATGAGATCCATCTTGTTGATGGCAAACACAAAGTGCTTGATACCCATCAGTGAGCAGATACGCGTGTGACGCCTTGTCTGGGTTAAAACACCCTGACTCGCGTCCACTAAAATGACAGCCAGGTCCGCAAACGAAGCGCCTACAGCCATATTCCGCGTATATTCCTCATGTCCCGGCGTGTCCGCGACAATAAAGGAGCGGTTTTCCGTCGTAAAATAGCGATAGGCCACATCGATCGTGATCCCCTGCTCCCGCTCGGCCATGAGGCCGTCAAGGAGAAGGCTGTAATCGATCTTGCCTGAGCGCGAACCGACTCTGGAATCCAATTCCAGCGCCCGTTCCTGGTCCGCAAAGATGAGCTTCGCATCGTAGAGCATATGTCCGATCAGTGTAGACTTTCCGTCATCCACACTGCCGCATGTGATAAATTTGAGCAGTGCATCCATCTAAAAATAGCCCTCCCTCTTGCGTTTCTCCATACTTGCGGAGCCGTCATCGGAATCGATCACACGGCTCGTCCGCTCGGAGGACACGGCGCTTAATGTCTCGTCAATGATCTTATCCAGAGTATCCGCATCGGATTCCATTCCGCCGGATAAGGGATAACACCCCAGCGTCCGAAACCGCACTTTTTTCATCATGGGCTCTTCCCCGGGCTCCATGCGCATGCGGTCATCATCCACCATGATCAGATTGCCGTCGCGCTCCACGACAGGCCGAACAGCAGCAAAATAAAGGGGCACGATCTCGATCCCCTCTCTCCGGATGTACTGCCAGATATCCTTCTCTGTCCAGTTGGAGATGGGAAATACACGAATACTCTCCCCCTTGTTTATCTCTGTATTAAAAAGCTTCCACATCTCGGGACGCTGGTTCTTCGGATCCCAGGCGTGCTCCGAATTCCGGAAAGAAAAGATCCGTTCTTTTGCCCGGCTCTTCTCCTCATCCCGGCGGCCGCCTCCGAATGCTGCGGTAAACCCGTACTTGTCGAGGGCATCTTTTAATGCCTGCGTCTTCATGATATCGGTGTAAGCCGCACCGTGGTCAAAGGGATTGATCCCCTGCCGGACACCCTCCTCGTTGATATATTCCAACATTTGGATCCCGTATTTTTCGGCCACTTTGTCCCGAAACTCGATCATTTCCTTAAACTTCCACGTTGTGTTGACATGGAGAAACGGAAATGGCGGCTTCTCCGGATAAAAGGCTTTCAGTGCGAGATGGAGCATGACGGAAGAATCTTTTCCAATGGAGTAGAGCATGACCGGATTCTCACACTCTGCCGCGACTTCCCGCATAATGTATATCGCTTCCGCTTCCAGTTCATCCAAATGATCCATATCCCGTAATCCTCCCACGCGATCTTTGTATCAGTCAAAATCTAATGGTCTTACTCGCCAAGTCCTTCGTTGATCAAAGCAAGCACTGCAGCGAGCGCCTCCTGCTCGTCCTCGCCCTCGCAAATGAATTCTACTTCATCCCCAACCTTTATGCAGGACCCCAGAAGGGCCAGCAGACTCTTGGCGTCCGCCATATTGCTGCCTTTGCAGATCCGGATGGAACATTGAAAACTCGATGCCAGATTGCTGAGTTCTCCGGCCGGTCTGAGATGAAGCCCCGTAGGATTTTTTATAATAATCTTTTCTTTTACCATTGTTCCCACTCCTCCAATTCATGGTTGTCGGCAGATAAGTGCTGGCTCTATTCCTCGGAGGTATCAGAAGCCTCTATGGTAACGGAAATCTCCGCCTCTGCCTTGTAGTTGTCATCCGAATCCAGCGCGGTCGTGATGATATAGCTGCCGGCATCCAGGCCGGACGCATCTATGGTCCCGGAAAGCCGATTGCCGTTAACGGAGCTCACATCCTCCTCAAGTCCGGTGAGCGTCACGGGGATCGGATCCTCTGTGATCGTCAGGGTCAGATCGTCAGCAAGCCCGGTAACGGAAATGTTTCTTGCCGGTGTCTCCACCTCGGCAGTGACAGCCGGTCCGATGGGCAGGGTAACGGTCACGGCTTCCGGCTCGTCCTCAGCCAAAGCGACCCCAGCCGGCAGTGAATTCGATATCTGGACCACTGCCGTGATATCAGAATCCTTCCCCGTCACATTCAGCTGCCGGGACGTGAGTGTGATCTCTTCTATCTCCGATATCACGTCCGGAGGCCCCTGGATCGTGATGGAATCGACATCGCACTCCGGATCGCCAAACCAGTAATTCTCTGCGGGCTCTCCCTGCACTTCAAACGTGACAGGTACTGTCTTTTCCATATAGATCGTCGCGGTAACTTCGGCTTCCGTCGTGTCAACCGTGAGATCTTCCTCATCGACCACAACTCCGTTTTCATTCAACAGCAAAACGGTCTCTGTCGAGGAGAGCGTTTCCTCTGCTCCGGAGACATCGATCGAAGTCTGTGCGGAATCGACCTCATCCACCAGTGACTGCGCCCCTGTGACCGTTACGACGGATGGTGTCGCCTCTGTAGATGCCACGAAATAATTCCCGGCTGGTGTTCCATCGGCCACAACTGAGATCTCGAACTCCCGGGTGACCAGATTCTCCACATCCACCATCAGATAGGATTGTCTCGTTGTAATATCCAGCTGGTTGCTGTAGCCTGTCGCCGTCAAAGTAATGGGAACCATAGACATTGAGTCATCGATATATCTCATGTTGGCAACGGCGCGGAAATCATCCTCAGTCAGCGTTTCAACAATGGAACGCTTCCCCTCCACCGTAAAAGAGATTATATCCGTATTATCCAGAACTTCATATGTCTTTCCCTCTTCAGTCAGATAATCCGCATTGACAATCTCAACGGGAATCGTAAAAGTGGCGGATTTGTCCAGATCCTCCGTGTTGACGATCACGAGCCAGAGAAAAATCGCGAACACAACGCCGAGCACTTTCAGGCCAAAATTATTGATGACCATCCGGCCAAACTTCTTAAGCATCGCCAGACCCCCTTCCTTTATCCTCGGAAGAGGAGTCCTTCCGGGCTCCTTCGGCGTCCGTATTCATTGCCCTGTTGCGCATTCTCTGCCTGAACGGCCTGTTCTCGTTACCTATCCTGGCCGCTTCCTTGAGCTTTTCTCTTAAGAAATCGGCAGATACGTCCTGATACAGCTCTCTGTCCATCGCAATGGATAGCGCTCCCGTCTCCTCAGATACCACGATGGTCAGGGAGTCACTTACCTCACTGATCCCTACGGCCGCCCGGTGGCGGGTGCCCAGCTCTTTGGAGAGCTCCATGTTGTCGGATAGCGGGAGATAACAGGTCGCCGCAACAACCCGGTTTCCGCGCACAATGATCGCGCCATCGTGTAATGGCGTGTTGTGCTCAAATATATTGATCAGCAGCTGACTCGAGATCAGGGAATCCAGTTCGATCCCCGTTCGGATATACTCTCTCAACATGATATCGCGTTCGACAACAATCAGCGCACCGGTCTTATCTTTGCCCATCTCCTGACAGGCCTTCACAATGTCATTTATAGTCTTCTCAGACATTCGCTCGGAAGCATTGCGATCCGCATTAAATTGGAATATTCGGCTGAACAGATTCCCCCGTCCCAACGTCTCCAGCGCATTCCGCAGCTCAGGCTGGAAGATAATGATCAGCGCGATCACTGCGATGCTGACAAGGTTTGCCGCCAGCCATAGGATGACATTCATCCGGAAGATCGCTGCGATCACAATAAAAAGCAGGATCACAATGATGCCCCGAAGGAGTGCCCAGGCACGGGTGTTTTTGATCCAGGCGAGCACTTCATAGATCACAAACGCGATAATAATGATCTCGATCACATCGATCACGGTAATTTTGGGCAGATCGATCCAGTAGAAATATTTGTCGATAACAGCATATAGGCTTGCCGTCATTTCTCTCATGGGAAGATTTCCTTTCTACTGTGCCGTGATCCCGGCTGATCTTGTTTTGGTCCTATTCGGACTCTGGTTCCTTATCTGATTCCTCTTTCCCGGGCGAGTCCGGTTCGGGAGTTTCGACGGATTCCTCTGTGGAATCTGCCTGTCCGGCTGCCGCTGAAATCGCCTGTGCAGCTGCCGCAGCACGCTCCGCCACTGCCTCGGCCGCGGCACGTTCTGCCGCTTCCGCCGCCGCAGCCTGTTCTGCCGCCTGAGCGGCAAGCTGCGGTGCCGACGCCTCCTGCTGCTCCAAAACTTCCTCTTCCGGGGTGGATTGATGTTTCTTTCTATTCTTCTTTTCTGATCCCGACTCTGTATCGCTTCCCTTCGAATCCTGCTGCGAAGAAATGCCCGCGGCTCCGATCGCCGCCGCAACATCGGAGGAAGTCACCGTAACCGTAATATTGTCGTTTGCATTCTCTGAAGTCGTCTCAGCTTCCGATGAGACAAGGCGCTTCGGGATCGCTTTCACATAGTAGTAATATTCATCATCTTCAAACTGTACGTTCTCAGTCTTACGATAATTCAGATCGTGCATGAAAAAGCTGACGATCAAAAGGATCAGGAATGAAACCACACATCCGAGAATGATCCGCGTAAGTGCTTCCTGATTGCCGAGCATGATCTCCCCGCCGCCGATAATGGCGATCTGGCAAACAATGCCAATGGCCGCCGCGATAAGATGAGACATCCTCACTGACAGTTTTCGGATGCAGAACGTTACGATCGCCGCCGCCACAAAACCGATCAGATACAGGTACATCTCCTGATCCATCAGAAGTTCATTTACCGCCATCGTGATAACGCCGGTACCGCCGGACTCCTCATCGGCCGCAAAGACCGCGGCGTTGATGGACACATGCCGGATCATAAAATATGTGAACTCTCCGCAGATCACGGATATCACTGCAAAGGGCTCTCCCCGCAGCCCGCTGGTCACAGGCATGATATAGGGAATCCCCAGCACACTTAAGATCGGGGTCAGCACCGCGTACAGTCCCTTTCGAACCGTAAAGCGCATATACGCGCAGAACATGATCAAAAAGATCAGCGCCGTAAGCAGACAGATCATCGGCGAAAGCGCATAAAACTCCAAAAGGATCAGCACCGCGCCGACAAATACCATGACCCCTGAGGGAAGGAAGCAGCACAGCAGCGCCAGAAGAATCGCGATCGGATAGTTGGTCAACGTCTCCATGTATCCGGTATTGAGAATGATCAGGCGAAATGCGGCAAATCCGATCACAAACCGTACCGCTGCCATCACATAAATCTCATAGCGGGAGACAAAGTCCAAGACAAGTTCCTTGAATTTCAATAGCTGAGTCATACGTCCTCCCGTTCGGCTCGGTCGTTGCCAGTCCTTTTCGTTTTATTTTGTCCGCGCCGGGTACTGTCCCTGCGGTCCTGATCATAAGAGCTTTTTAAACGCTTTAAATAGCTAAGGTAGATATATCTTTGCTGCATGCCCTTTGTGTGGGTCCTGAATGCAACGATCGCACAGATTGCGACATAGATTGCAATAAAAATGAGATAGCGGAATCCGATATCTTTCATAAGCTGCATGAAATCTAAATTCACGATAAAATCATTCAGATCATCCCAGAGATAGAAAAACCAGAGGAGCATAGCAATGATAAAACAGACAGACCCCGCGACAAATCCCTTAAAGACCCCTGTGAAGACATAGTCGATCTTGCGATGAGAGATGCGCTTCATCATCTCAGTGCCCTCTTCTTCCTCCATAATTGCCAGTTTTGTCATCGTTCTGATTTTGTTCGGATCAAGCATAAAAACCACCTGTCTAATTTTTTTGCATCATTTTTAGTATAGCATACCAGATGTGTTCTTTCAACCGCCGATTGCCACGACAACCACATAGATACGGCACTTCCCGCCCCTTTTGAGTTCTGCGGCAGCGGCATCTGCCGTGCTTCCCGTCGTGTAAATATCATCCACGAGCAGGATCCTCTCTCCGGGCCGGATCTCTCCTCTAACCGCAAACGCGCCGGCCTGATTTTTTCTGCGCTCAGCTCCGGTCAGCGTCTTTTGCGGCGCGGTACGTTTTACCCGGCAAAGGAGCGATTCGTCCACCGGGATCTCAAGCTGACGTCCCAGTTCTCTGGCGATCAGCGCAGCCTGATTGTAGCCGCGCTCCCTTTTGCGCGAGGGATGAAGCGGGATCGGGACGATCCGCGTGATCTGCGCGCGGGCGATCCATGGGCCCAGCTGGCGGGCCGTCTCTGCTCCGAACACGCGCCCGTATTCCTGTTTCCCTCTGTACTTTAACCGGTAAATGGACTGCTTAAGCTTTCCCTGATAGGAGAAGACTGCGCGTCCGGCCTCAAATACATGAGTCCTCTTTCGGCAGTCGGCACAGTACTCTTCCCGTTCCTCTGTAAGCGGCTTTCCGCATTTCATACAGTAGTCTTCCCGAATGAAGACCAGTTCTTTCCGGCACGGGTCGCAGATCCCCTTTGTCTGTATCCCGTCGCAGATGGGGCATCTCGGTGGATAGAGGTAATCCAAAAGATCGCCCGTTTTAATATCTCTTATCACAAAGCCTCCTGACACTCTCGTTTCTCCCGGTCAGGCAGTCTCTCTCATAAATCTATTGTTCCGTCAATCGGTCGCGCAGTCCGCTGTAACGCCTCTGCACACTCGTATTTTGTTCCATGCGGACAAACGTCTCCTCATGACCCACGATCGTAACGCACCGGCGGGCCCGGGTCACCGCGGTGTAAAGGAGATTCCGGTTCATCAGCATCCGCGGTCCGTCGAGCAGCGGCATCACAACGGCCGGATACTCGCTCCCCTGCGCCTTGTGGATCGTGATCGCGTATGCAAGCTCCAGCTCATCCATCTGCCGGAACGGATATTCAACAAGCCTGCCCTCCTCGAACTCTACGGTGACGGACTCCGAGACGGGATTGATCTCCCGGATAAGCCCCATGTCCCCGTTGAACACGCCAACCCCTTTCTCCACCGGGATCCCATAGCGGTTTACAACTTCCCACTCGGTCTGGTAATTGTTTCGGATCTGCATGACCTTATCCCCGACACGGAACACGTTCTCTGCGTGCTCCCGCTCGGCTTTTTCCGGATCCGGCGGGTTTAAGTGCTGCTGCAGGATGCGGTTTAACCGCTCCACTCCCAACAGTCCCTTGCGCATGGGTGTGAGCACCTGAATGTCAAACGGTCTTGCATCCACGTATTCCGGAAGCTTCTGCTTAACTAAAAGGATACAGACACCGATGATCTCATCCGCCTCTTCCCGCTTCAGGAAGAAAAAATCTCTGCTCTTGTTGTCTAAGGGGACTTCCTCTCCCCTGTTGATCCGGTGGGCGTTTACGACGATATCGCTCTTGGCCGCCTGCCGGAAAATATGGTTTAAGCGAACTACGTTGCAGGCATGTGCATCAATGATATCCTGCAGGACGCAGCCCGGTCCCACGCTAGGGAGCTGGCTCGCGTCTCCCACGAGAATCAGGCGCGTGCCCGGTGCGATCGCCTTGAGCAGAGAGTTCATCAGCGTGATATCCACCATGGACATCTCATCGATGATGATGACATCTGTCTCAAGCGGATTTTGTTCGTTTCGCTCAAAGCCGGCCCTTCCCTCTACGTCTCCGGACAGCTCCAGCATCCGGTGGATCGTCTTCGCCTCACAGCCCGTCGTCTCACTCATCCGTTTCGCCGCCCGGCCGGTGGGCGCGGCGAGGGAGATCATAAGGCCCTCCGCCATAAAATATCGGATGATCGTGTTGATCGTGGTCGTCTTGCCGGTGCCCGGTCCTCCGGTGATCACGAGCAGTCCGTTGCTCACAGACTCACGCACCGCGATCCGCTGCAGGTCATCCAGGACGATCTCAGACCCCTCTTCCAGCCGTCGGATCTTTTTCTCCACCATGGCATCCGACACATCGTACCTGACGTTGAGCGATCGGAGCATGGCTGCCACATTTGCCTCCATGTAATAGTAAAGGGCTGCATAGACCTGAAGCTGATCCTCCTCCTGCTTTAACACAAGTTTTTTTTCGATCGCCATGTCCATGTAATGCTTCGCGGCAGCGTCCGCTTCCACGTCGAGAAGCTCGCAGGCCCGCGCAGTCAGGATCTCGGACGGCAGATAGGTATGCCCCTCCTGCGCTGCCTGCTGCAGCACATACAGGATGCCGGCTCGTATCCTGAAATCCGAGTCCGTGTGAATCCCGACGCGCCGGGCGATCTCATCCGCGATCCGAAACCCGATCCCCTCCACGTCCTCCGCGAGCTGATAGGGATTCTCCTGAAGCACCCGGTAAGTGTCTATCCCATAGCGCTCATAGATCTTCACCGCGAGGTTTAAAGAGATCCCGTACTGCTGCAGGTAGATCATGGCCTGTCTGAGCTCCCGTTTCTCCTCCATCTGCTGCGCGATCGAGCGCGCGATCCGCTCGCTGATCCCCTTCACCTCGACCAGACATTCCGGTTCCTCCTCGATGATCCGAAACGTATCATCCCCGAACCGCTCTACGATCCTGGCGGCCATCTTGGGACCCACGCCCTTGATGGCCCCGGAGGCAAGGTAGCGCTCCATGGAGACCTGATCCCCGGGCGCGATGACCCGGTGTTCCTTAACCTGCAGCTGCATTCCGTAGGAGGGATGGATGACATACTCCCCCGTAAGCTCGACATGCTCCCCTTCACTGATCGCCGGGAACACGCCGACACAGGTGATATCCTCTTCCCCTTCCTGTGACAGAGTCAGGACGGTATATCCGTTATCAGCATTACGGAATATGATGTGTTCGACATAGCCCCTGATCTGTTCCATCCGTCTCTTTGTTCCTCTTCTCAAAACAAGGAAAAGGCAGCCCGATCAAAAAAGACTGCCCTCTCTCAAATCTTCTTTTCCTACTCGTCTCCCCTTTGTGAGAGAAACTCTACATACTTTCCGGTACCGATCGCTACGCAGGTCATCGGATCCTCCGCCGTCATGGCATTGATGCCGGTATGCGCCTCGAGCAGGTTCTCTAAGCCCCGCAGCATCGCGCCTCCTCCCGTGAGGACGATCCCCCGGTCGGAGACATCCGCTGCCAGCTCGGGCGGCGTCTTCTCCAGTACGCTGTGTACCGCATCCACGATCTGTAGGGTCGGCTCCCGCAAGGCCTCCTCCGTCTCGTCCGAGGTGACTGTGACCGTCTTGGGTAGGCCGGTCACTAAGTTCCTTCCCCTCACATCGATGGAGCCCGGCTCCGGCAGAGGGTAGCAGGTCCCAACCCGGATCTTGATATCCTCCGCGGTGCGCTCACCGATCAGCAGGTTATGTTTCTTTCTCATATAACGGACGATCGCCTCGTCAAAATCATCCCCGGCGATCTTGATGGAAGTGCTGACCACGGTCCCTCCCAAAGAGATCACCGCGATGTCCGTCGTCCCGCCGCCGATATCCACGATCATGTTGCCGCAGGGCTTCGCAATGTCGATGCCTGCGCCGATGGCCGCCGCGATGGGCTCCTCGATGATCTTGACATCTCTGGCGCCCGCCTGAAACGTCGCGTCCTCCACGGCTTTCTTTTCCACCTCTGTGACGCCGCTCGGCACACAGACACTGATGATCGGCTTGCGGAAATTCTTCTTCCCGACGGCTTTCTGGATGAAATATTTCATCATTTTCTCTGTAACGGTGTAATCGGAGATCACACCCTGACGCAGCGGTCGGACCGCCACGATATTCCCCGGCGTACGTCCGAGCATCAGACGGGCGTCCTCGCCGATCGCCTGGATCTTGTTCGTATCCCGGTCAAAAGCGACAACGGAAGGCTCTTTTAAGACAACCCCTTTTCCCCTGATATACACGAGGATACTGGCTGTCCCAAGGTCAATTCCGATATCGGATGAACTAATTGTAGGCATAAAATGCTCCTCTCTGGATCTATGTAAAAAGACTTATGTCAAAAAAGAAAAAACGCTTCGCGCAATATTCATTATATACAAAGAAGCATATTTTTCAAAGTACTTTTTTTATTTTTCCAAAAAGTTATCCGTAATATTAAAAAAAATTTATATTTGCATCACATTTTAGACACAAACAGTGCCTATACTGATAGCTGTATCGGCAGGATAGGCTGATATAATTTTTCATAACTCTAGACTTTCCGGATCCCCCAAATCCGGATAGTCCTCCCCAAAGAAAAGACCCCACCGGGAGGTGAGGCCTTTTCATTTTTATGCGTTTTAAAGGCAACTCTCCTCTATGTTTTATCCGGCAGATAACGCTTCACAAACTCACCCGTGTAGGATCCGGGGGTTTGAGCCACCTCCTCCGGTGTGCCCTGGGCGATAACGCGTCCACCGTCCTCTCCGCCCTCAGGGCCCAGGTCAATGATGTAGTCCGAGGTCTTTATCACATCCATGTTGTGTTCGATGACGACCACGGTATTCCCGCCCTCGGTCAGGCGGTGCAGGATGTCGATGAGTTTATGGATATCCGCAAAGTGCAGCCCGGTCGTCGGCTCGTCTAAGATGTAGATCGTCCGGCCGGTGCTTCGCTTGGAGAGCTCCGTCGCCAGCTTGATCCGCTGCGCCTCACCGCCGGAGAGGGTGGTCGAGGGCTGACCGAGCTTTAAGTAGGACAAGCCCACATCATAAAGCGTCTGAAGCTTCCGCTTCACAGAAGGCACGTTAGCAAAAAAGGAAAGTGCCTCCTCCACCGTCATGTTCAGCACATCGTAGATCGTTTTTCCCTTGTATCTCACCTCTAGTGTTTCCCGGTTGTAGCGCTTGCCTTTGCAGACTTCGCAGGGCACGTAGACATCCGGAAGAAAGTGCATTTCGATCTTTAAGATGCCGTCGCCGGAACAGGCCTCGCAGCGGCCGCCTTTTACGTTAAAACTAAAGCGCCCTTTTTTGTATCCGCGGGCCTTCGCGTCCTGCGTCGCCGCGAACAGGGTGCGGATATGGTCGAACACGCCGGTGTAGGTCGCCGGATTGGAGCGTGGCGTCCGCCCGATCGGCGACTGGTCGATGCAGATGACCTTGTCAAGCTGTGAGAGGCCGTCCATCCCCCGGTACTTTCCGGGGATGGTGCGGGCACGGTTTAACTGCCGGGCCAGATTCTTATAGAGCACCTCGTTTACGAGGGAACTCTTCCCCGATCCGGAGACGCCGGTCACAGCCGTCATCACGCCAAGGGGAAAACGCACATCGATGGCTTTTAAGTTGTTCTCCGCCGCCCCTAAGACGGTAAGCCACCCGGTCGGCTTTTTCCGGGATTCGGGCACCGGGATGTTTAACTTCCCGCTCAAATAGGCACCGGTGATGGAGTCCGGGCAGTCCATAATGTCCTGCGCCGTACCCTGTGCGACAATCTCGCCTCCGTGCTCTCCGGGACCGGGCCCGATATCCACGATGTGGTCGGCCGCCAGCATCGTGTCCTCATCGTGCTCGACGACGATCAGTGTATTGCCGAGATCCTTTAAATTTTTTAGGGCGGTCAGCAGCTTATGGTTGTCCCTCTGATGCAGACCGATGCTCGGTTCGTCCAGAATGTAGGTGACCCCCACGAGCCCGGATCCGATCTGTGTCGCCAGACGGATGCGCTGCGCCTCTCCTCCGGAGAGACTGCCGGTCGCCCGGGTCAGCGTCAGATAGTCTAAGCCTACTGCCTTTAAAAATCCGACGCGGCCGCGGATCTCCTTTAAGATCTGTGCTCCGATAAGCTCCTGCTGCGGGCTCAATTCCATCTCGGACAGGAAACTGCTTAAATGTTTCACGGACATGTCCGTCACATCGTAAATATTCTTATCTGCCACCGTCACGGCGAGGGATTCCGGCTTCAGCCTCTTGCCGTGGCAGCTTGAGCAGGGTGTGATCCTCATGTAATTGGCCTCATACTCCTGCCGGGTCGTCTCGGAGACCTCCCGGTAACGGCGCTCCACGTTGCGGATCAGGCCGTCAAACGCAATGTCGTATACGCCCTCACCGCGCTGCCCGCGGTAATGCACTTTCACCACATGGCCGCCGGTCCCATAAAGCAGGATGTGTTTGATCTCCTCCGGATAATCCTCAAACGGAGTGTCAAGGTCAAAATCATACTCGTTCGCCAATGCCGAGAGCATCGCGTGGGTAAAGCTGCCCTCCCTGCCGGCAGACTGCCAGCCGAGCACCTGGATCGCGCCGTCTTTGATGGATTTACGCATATCCGGTACCATGAGGTCCACGTCAAACTCCATCTTAAAGCCCAGTCCGGCGCACTCCGGGCATGCCCCGAACGGATTGTTGAAGGAAAAGCTGCGGGGCTCGATCTCCTCGATGCTGATCCCGCAGTCCGGGCAGGCAAAGTTTTCGGAAAACTCCATTGTCTCCCCGCCGATGACGTCCACCGTCATCTGACCGTCCGCCAGCTTAAGGACATTCTCAATGGAATCGACAAGCCTGCGCCGGCCCATGTCCGGTTTGATCACGAGCCGGTCCACCACAATGTCGATATTGTGTTTTATATTCTTGTCGAGGGTGATCTCTTCGGTCAGCTCATAGATGCTGCCGTCTACCTGTACGCGGACATAGCCGCTGCGCTTTGCCTGCTCCAAAAGCTTCTGATGCATACCTTTGCGCCCGCGGACGACCGGGGCCAGAAGCTGGATCCGCGTTCCCTCCGGAAGCTGCATGATCTGATCCGCCATCTGGTCCACGCTCTGCCGGCGGATCTCCTTCCCGCAGTTTGGACAGTGCGGAATGCCGATCCGGGCATAGAGCAGACGAAAATAGTCATAGATCTCCGTCACCGTTCCGACGGTAGACCGGGGATTCCGGTTCGTCGATTTCTGGTCGATGGAGATGGCCGGGGACAGTCCCTCGATCTTTTCGACCTCCGGTTTTTCCATCTGTCCCAGGAACTGCCGGGCATAGGACGAGAGAGACTCCATATAGCGCCTCTGCCCCTCCGCGTAGATCGTGTCGAACGCAAGAGAGGACTTTCCGCTGCCGGATAAGCCGGTCAGCACGATGAACTCGTCACGCGGCAGATCCACATCGATATGCTTTAAGTTGTGCTCCGCAGCTCCGCGGATCTTAATGTACTGCTTTGCCATGTAAACTCCTTTATATATCCCGCAGCATCCCTTTTAACTCGATCATCTTGTCGCGGTACTCCGCCGCGGCCTCGAAGTTGAGCTCCGCAGCCGCGCGCTCCATTTTTTTCGTGACATCCGCGATCAGCTTCTCTAAGTCCTTTTTGCTCATGGACTCGGGATCCATGGAAAACTCGAGTTCTTCCTTCGCGACCTTCTTTGAGATGGCGATCAGGTCGCGGACGGACTTTTGGATCGTCTGCGGCGTGATACCGTGCGCATCGTTGTACTCCTGCTGCATCCTGCGGCGGCGGTTGGTCTCATCGATCGCGACACGCATCGAATCCGTGATGGTGTCGGCGTACATGATGACGTGTCCGTCGCTGTTGCGGGCCGCCCGGCCGATCGTCTGGATCAGCGAAGTCTCCGAGCGGAGAAAGCCCTCCTTGTCTGCATCTAAGATCGCGACAAGCGTGATCTCCGGGATGTCAAGCCCCTCCCGGAGCAGGTTTATGCCGACTAAGACGTCAAACACGTCAAGGCGCAGGTCACGGATGATCTCGGCCCGCTCAAGCGTATCGATATCCGAGTGCAGATATTTCACACGGATACCGACGTCACGCATATAGTCTGTCAGATCTTCCGCCATCCGTTTGGTCAGCGTCGTGATGAGCACCTTGTGATGACCGGTTGTCTCTTTGTTGACCTCGGCGATCAGATCATCGATCTGCCCCTCGACGGGACGCACTTCGACCCGCGGATCCAACAGGCCCGTCGGGCGGAGGATCTGTTCAGCCCGGAGCAGTTCGTGCTCTTTTTCATAGTCACTCGGCGTAGCCGAGACAAACATCATCTGATCGATGTGGCTCTCAAACTCCGGAAAGTTAAGCGGCCGGTTGTCGAGTGCGGACGGCAGGCGGAACCCGTAGTCCACGAGTGTCTGCTTGCGGGAGCGGTCCCCGTGGTACATCCCGCGCACCTGCGGGATCGTCATGTGGGACTCATCGACGATGATCAAAAATTCCTCCGGGAAATAGTCAAGCAGCGTGTAAGGAGGCTCCCCCGGCGCCAGGCCCGTGAGCCAGCGGGAATAGTTCTCGATGCCGCTGCAAAATCCGGTCTCCTTAAGCATCTCCATATCGAAGTTGGTCCGTTCGGCGATCCGCTGTGCCTCGATAAGTTTATCCTCACCCTTAAAAAAACGGATCCTCTCCGCAAGCTCCACCTCGATCCCCGCGACCGCGCGGTCGATCTTCTCTTGCGGTACCACATAGTGTGAGGCCGGAAAGATCGCGCAGTGAGCGAGACGCGCTTTGATCTCGCCGGTCAGCATATCGATCTGAGTGATCCGGTCGATCTCGTCCCCGAAAAACTCGACGCGGACCGCGGTCTCCCCGTAATCCGCCGGAAAGATCTCCAGCGTATCGCCGCGCACACGGAATGTGCCTCGGTGAAAGTCCATGTCATTCCGGTCGTACTGCATGTCTATAAGCTGACGGATCACCTCGTCCCGATCCTTTTCCATACCGGGCCTAAGCGAGACGATCATGTTCTGATAGTCCGACGGAGAACCGATGCCGTAGATGCAGGACACCGACGAGACGATGATCACATCATTCCGCTCGGAGAGGGCCGCTGTGGCCGAGAGCCGAAGTTTATCGATCTCGTCATTTATGGAAGAGTCCTTGGCGATGTAAGTGTCCGTGGAGGGCACGTAGGCCTCAGGCTGATAGTAGTCGTAATAGGACACAAAATACTCCACGGCATTTTCCGGAAAATATTCCTTCATCTCACCGTAGAGCTGTGCCGCGAGCGTCTTGTTGTGAGAAATAATAAGCGTCGGCTTATTTAGGGCCTGAATGACATTTGCCATCGTAAATGTCTTGCCGGAACCCGTCACGCCGAGAAGCGTCTGAAATTGATTGCCCTCACGAAAGCCGTTCACCAGAGCAGTGATCGCCTGCGGCTGGTCTCCGGTGGGCTCATATGGAGCATGGATCTTAAATTCCGGCATATATTCTCCTCCATTTAATCTGCCGATGTGTATCTCTTTTAAGAGGCCGGAGCCTCCTCCCTTTTCATGTTTAATCGCGGGAACCACTTTCCAAATCTTCCGACAAAAAATCCGGTGAGCAAAACCGACAGGATCGTGCCAATCCACACGGAATCCAGATAATGAAAATAAGAAAGTTCAATGATCAGCGCGATCACCACATAGACTGCGTCCCCCATTATTTTAACACGGGAGAGCGGCCAGTGGTAAGTCTGACTGATGGCCCGGATCAGCGCGTCCCCGGCCGGCAGCATCAGATCCGTCCCGGTGATAATGACGATTCCCATAGCCGTCCCGGCGATCCCAGCCAGACAGACGACATAGCGAAGCACGATCGGGGGCTCCCCGATCGGCAGAAGGTACATATAAAAGTCGATGATGAAGCCGAACACGATCGCGATCGGCATGATCAACACCGTCTTAAGATTTGCTGTCCTTAGGACGACAAAGATCAGGGCAAAGCAGATGAGCTGGAAGAAGATCGTCATCACCCCGAACGAGAGCGGAAAGATCGTGGAAAGCACCGAGGGGATGACGCTGATCGGAGAGACGCCGACCCCGGCTTTCTTGATCAAAACGATCCCGAGTGCCATGACAAACAGTCCGATGATATATTGAATGTTTCTTCGTTTCTTACCTGTATATTTCATGTTGACCGGCTGATTTGTTAGGGATCGTCACTTGATCACATTTCTTGCAGCCACGTTATTCCCATCGATATCGGTCAAAAAATAATAAAAGACAACTTCATCCCCGGGCTCAAAGTCGGTCAGATCGATCTCAGCCTCCTCGCAGTCGAGCACCACGTCACCCTCGTCAAACATGCTGTCTTTGGCACTGACTTCCACAACCATGGTCTCGTCCTCCGGATCCACACTGACAACCATTCCGGTGGAACGGTCTGTCTGGGACGACTCCTCACCGGCGAGCAGATCCGAGGTACCGCCCCGGTTTCCAATGGCCCGGGATATCGGGTAGATCACAAGGATCAATATTATGACTACGATTACTATGACCCACCTTCTTGACATATATCTCTATGCCTCCTCTGCCGGATAGACAAGTCTCAGTTTCGAATCCTCCTCAGATTGCTCCTGAAGATCCCTCTCTTTCACCAGCTTCTCCGCAAAATCGCAAATATCCGTAGCTGCGTGGGGGTTGATCTCCTCCCGCTGCATCTTAAGCATCTGTTCCTCGTATTCCGACCCGGAGAGTAATTCCAGTGCACGGCCGATACGCCCGCGATGGTTAACAAGATTCACACCCAGACCCAGGGTAGAAAAAAACTCCAGATTATGGCTCTCGCAGCCGCGGATCGGGGAGACAAAGATGATCGGCCGGTTGCAGACAGCCCCTTCCGTACAGCTTAAACCTCCGGGCTTGGTGAGGATGGCATCACTCACCTTCATGAGGGTTCCCATGTTTTCCACGACGTGCGTTAAGATCATCTGGCTGTTTTTGCCATACCGGGAGTCAAGCCTCTTATAGAGCAGGTCGTTCGTTCCGCAGACAACGATCAGCACATGATCAGGGTGTACGCGTAAAAACCGCTGCAGCTTCTTGGCGGCGCGGTACAGTTTTCCGGCCCCCATGCTCCCGCCGGACAGCAAAATATAGTGTTTTTCCGGGTCGAGATCCATCTGCGTAAGCAGCTCTTCCCTCGGTGTCGGGTTGGAGAATTCCGGGCGCACCGGGATCCCGAATGTCAGGATCTCCTCCGGCTTAATCCCCTTTGCGAGAAATTCATCCACAAGCCGCGGCGACGGAATGTCCATGTAGTCACACCCGGTCTCCTCCGTAAACGGGATACAAGTGTAGTCCGTCGGAATGTAGATCGTCGGGGGCAGCTCGGCCCCGTCCTCCTTCATGGCCTTCACGATCATCGCCGGAAACAGATGCGGAATCAGGATAACGTCAAAATGGTGTTCCGCCAGATATCTGCGCAGGGGATCCGCCATCCGCTTATTGAGCGCATAAACCGGGGAGCGGATCGGAAGCTTGCGGTAGATCTCACCCATCTGATAGATGATCGCAAACAGCCAGGGAACCCGCTGAACCATACTAATGTAAGCTCCGCCGACGTTATCGCTTAAGTGTTCGTTGATCAGCGTATAGGGATCCATAAACACAGCCGTATGACCCCGATGCTCCAGTTCCGCTTTTAATGCGTAGGCGGCACCGTTGTGTCCGCCGCCGGTTCCGCAGGCCATGATCAATGCATCCATATAAAACGCACCTCCATTTTCTCTTTCTCTTCCCGGCTGGCAAACATGCGGATCAAAACCGCCACTGCGATGATGGAGAATCCCAGCGTGATTGCCGGGCCATAGTGTCCTATAAGCACCAGGATCAAGGTAATGACATAGGTAACGATCAGCGTATAATAGTTGGGCGAAATCCTTATGAGCACTGTAAGAATGATAAATACCGCCGCCAGAATGATAAAGGGTCCGAGTACAGGCATGAGTGCAAACAGGACAGCAAATGTCGTTGCGTTGCCCTTCCCTCCCCGGAACTTAAAAAACACGGGAAGAATGTGGCCGATGACCGGTGCCGCGATCAAAAATGCACGCAAAAACCACGGTGTGGCGGGATCCATCCATCTGAGAAAGAAAAAGACAGGGATCAGCCCTTTTAACACGTCCCCGGCCAGTGTCAGGGTTCCGCACCCGAACCCGCCATATTTGTATGCATTGCTGGTACCCGGAACGCCGTCAATGCTGTCTCCCGTGATATCCTTATGGAAAAGGGCTGCCGCTACTCGTCCAAACAGGATACTGCCGCACAGGTATGCTATTACGATAAAAATTATCGCCCTTGTAACGATCATAACAGATCTCTCCCCAACTCTGTAAAAGATTTTACCCTTTCAGATTCTTAACATTGTTATTATAACACAATACAACAATAAAATCAGCCGGTTTCTCTCTTTAAAAGAAACCGGCCCGGTCTGCTTGATTCACTTCATTTTTCATTCAAACGGGAATGTAAACTGCGTCAATCCGTACGCATCCCGCATCTGAATAAACTCTTTTTGTACGGCCTCTGTGATCGGTACG
Source organism: Lachnospiraceae bacterium (assembly GCA_020860755.1). GTDB lineage: Bacteria > Bacillota > Clostridia > Lachnospirales > Lachnospiraceae > Eubacterium_I. The sequence continues at coordinate 21,282 of JAJBTQ010000014.1, read as the reverse complement.
CCCTTGTCACGCCGCTTCATCCACACCTCATACTCCTTCTCTCCGGCCGTATAGATGCGGTCCTGTCCCGGCATCTTCGCGGAGGCCCGAAGGTCCCGCAGAATATCGCCGGTCGTTTTCTTGAACGATTCGACTCCCAAAAACGCTTCCGGATCGATCACCATAAAGAAATGGCCAAGGTGGTAGGGCTGAAGGTTGCCGTTCTCATCCCTGCCGTCCAAAGCGCGCATAAAGAGGTTGCCCTGAAGCGCGGCACAGAGGATCTCGACCACCGCCGTATAGCCGTAGCCCTTGTATCCTCCGAGCGTCTCTCCGATACCGCCGAGCGGGACGAGCGCAGCTTGATTGCTCCGGATCAGCTTAAGGGCTTCTTCCGAATCCGTGATCGTGCTGCCGTCGCGCAGGATCACCATCCCCGCGGGGGTCTCGTGTCCGATCCGCGCATAGTATTCGATCTTTCCGTTTTGTGTGATGGACGTCGCGCAGTCCAGCATGAACGGAAATGGTTCGTCCGTCGGCATGCCAAACGTCAGCGGGTTGGTCCCCATCATATTGTCGACTCCGAACGTCGGAGCTACGGAAGGGCGGGCGTTCGTGCCGGTGATGCCGATCATGTCCGCCTGCACGGCGAGACCGGCCCAGTAGCCTGCGATGCCATAGTGCGAGGAGTTGCGCACCGCGACCATTGCCATGCCATACGTGTGTGCCTTCTCGATACACATGTCCATGGCTTTCTTGCTGGCCACCATCCCCATGCCATCGTTTGCGTCGAGGACTGCCGTCGTCGGCGTCTCCTTGATGACATCAATCTTTGTGACCGGGTTTAAAATCCCGTCATTTATCCGATCGATGTAGATCGGCTTAAAGCGGTTGCACCCGTGGCTCTCAATTCCTCTCCGGTCGCTCTCCATGAGCACATCGGCGCAGAGCCTTGCATCCTCCTCGGGAACCCCCACCTTTACAAAAACAGCTGTCATAAAATCGTCTACCAACTTCCAGGGCAGATACGGTCTTGTCTCGTTTGGCATAGTCTCTCCTTTTTTGAAATCTTCGATGCGCTATCCCAGCAGGTGTTTCATCTCCATAAAGTCCACAAATTCCTGAGGCGGCTCAATGATCAACGACTTGCGAAGATCCTTCTGATGAACCACAAGCGTATATTTATCCTCGTCGTCATTCGGTCTGCACAGATACTGCGTGCCGCCGCCGTAATTCTCAACCCGGTGCACCATGCGCTCCACCTCTCTTAAAGAAAACTCCATCATCTTCTTACGCCGGTTATGATTGTAGATAACAGAAATCTGTATATTCTCCTCGACCTGAATGAACGAGTATTCCACTTGGGAGCGGGCGGTAAGCCAAATAAACACGATCAAAAAAAAGGCCATTGGGACATACATCATTACAGCTGACTGCAGTATGGCTATGATGATACATATAGCCGCAACGAGCAGGCAGACAATTCTTGCAATCCGATATACCAGAGGCTCGCCGACTGTCGTGATCCACTCTATGCTTTTGTTAGGCATGTGTTTCCCTCCCCCTGTTTTCTATGCTGATTTTCCGCAGCAATTTTTGTATTTCTTGCCGCTGCCGCAGGGGCAGGGGTCGTTCGGATAAACCTTCTTCGCAGAGCGCTGCTTCGGCGCCTTTACTGTCGTCTCGTCCTTGTTTGTGCCGGTCACCTTGGCGACTTCCTCGCGCTCCACTTTCTGTTCGATCTGAACGTGATACAGCGTACGGATGGTCTCCTCCTGCATGCTGGCGATCATCTCATCAAACATATCGTATCCGGCCATCTTGTACTCAACAAGCGGATCTTTCTGCCCGTATGCCTTTAAGCCGATCCCCTCGCGAAGGATCTCCATGTCGTCAATGTGATCCATCCACTTGCGGTCGATGCTCTTTAACAGAACAACACGCTCCATTTCGCGGATCATCTCCTCCTCGGGGAACTCCGCCTCCTTCGACTCATACAGCTTTACAGCCCTCTCCTTTAAGAGCTGCTTTAATTCGTTTGAATTTTTCCCTTCTACATCCGCCTCGCCTATCGGCTGCATCGGGATCGTCGGGAGAATGATCTCATTGAGTTCCAGTACATCCCAGTACTCCCCGCCGTCTTCGCCGATCGTCAGGCAGAGATCCACGGCGCCTTCAACAAAATCCGTGATCATCTTATAGATCACGCTCCGCATGTTTTCTCCCTCCAGCACACGGCGGCGCTCGCCGTATATGATCTCTCTCTGGTCGTTCATGACCTCATCATAATCGAGCAGATTTTTCCGGATGCCGAAGTTGTTGCTCTCGATCTTCTCCTGCGCCCTCTCAATCGCACTGGAGAGCATCTTATGCTCGATCTGCTCTCCCTCCGGGATTTGCAGCGCATTGAACATACCGACAAGCTTGTCGGAGCCGAACAGTCGCATCAGGTCGTCCTCTAAAGAAATGTAGAACCTGGATACACCCGGGTCACCCTGCCGCCCGGAACGTCCGCGCAGCTGATTGTCGATCCGGCGGGACTCGTGACGCTCTGTTCCGACGATCTTTAACCCGCCGGCGGCCCTCGCCTCATCGTCCAGCTTGATATCGGTACCACGGCCGGCCATGTTCGTGGCGATCGTCACGGCGCCGTGTACGCCGGCATCCGCAATGATCTGGGCTTCCAGCTCATGGAACTTCGCATTCAGCACATTGTGCTGGATCCCTTCTTTACTCAACATGCGGCTTAAGAGTTCGGATGTCTCGATGGTGATCGTACCGACCAGCACCGGCTGCCCTGTCTCGTGGGTCTCCACGATCTCCTTTACTACCGCATTAAATTTTTCTTCCTTCGTCTTATAGACCGCATCCTGCTGATCGTCCCGGATCACGGGCTCGTTCGTCGGAATCTCGATGACATCCATTTCATAGATGTCACGGAACTCCTGCTCTTCCGTCACAGCGGTACCCGTCATGCCGGCTTTTTTCGTAAATTTATTAAAGAAATTCTGGAACGTGATCGTGGCAAGCGTCTTGCTCTCACGCTTGACCATCACGTGTTCTTTCGCCTCTATGGCCTGATGCAGGCCATCGGAATAACGGCGCCCGGGCATGATGCGTCCGGTAAACTCATCGACGATCATGATCTTGTCGTCCTGCACCACATAGTCCTGATCACGGTGCATCAGATTGTGCGCGCGCAGGGCCAGAATGATATTGTGCTGGATCTCTAAGTGCTCTGGATCCGCCAGGTTGTCAATCTTGAAAAACCGCTCGACTTTTGCCACGCCGTCCTGGGTCAGGTTCACGACCTTGTCCTTTTCATTGACAATGAAGTCGCCGGTCTCCTCGATCTCGATTCCCATGATGGCATCCATCTTGGAAAACTCCTGGCTCGCCTCGCCGCGCTGCAGCTGTCTGGCCAGAATATCACAGGCCTCATAGAGCTTTGTCGACTTTCCGCTCTGTCCGGAAATGATAAGAGGTGTCCGGGCCTCATCGATCAGGACCGAGTCCACCTCATCAATGATGGCATAGTGGAGATCACGCTGGACCAGCTGCTCCTTGTAGATGACCATATTGTCACGCAGATAATCGAACCCGAGCTCGTTGTTTGTCACGTAGGTGATATCACAGGCATACATCTTTCTGCGCTCGTCGTTCTCCATGCTGTTTAAGACAACACCAACGCTCAACCCGAGAAACTCGTGGACTTTGCCCATCCACTCCGCGTCACGCTTTGCCAGATAGTCGTTGACCGTTACGATGTGAACGCCTTTTCCCTCGAGGGCATTTAAGTATGCCGGCGCTGTGGAAACGAGCGTCTTACCTTCACCGGTCTTCATCTCAGCGATCCTGCCCTGATGCAGGACAACGCCGCCGATCAGCTGAACCCGGAAGTGCTCCATGCCGAGAACACGTCTGGCCGCCTCGCGGACAACCGCAAATGCCTCCGGCAGAAGATCATCCAGCGTCTCGCCTTCTGCCAGACGTCCTTTAAACTCGTCCGTCTTGGCTCTAAGCTCCTCGTCTGTCTTCTCCATCATCTCGGGGCGCATCGCCTCGATCTGGTCCACAATGGGCTCGATGCGCTTCAGCTCGCGCTCACTGTGAGTTCCAAATATTTTTTCCATCATTCCCATAGTTATCTGTCTCCTGTTTTTAACAATAAAAAAGAGTCTAAAAACACTTGGATAATAATAGCACTATCTTGCGGTCGAAACAATGAACGAAATGTAAATTTTCTGTGTCCTGTCAGTTCAGTTCCCTCACTGCTCCCCGCACTTTTAACACTGCCCCCGGAGATACCGACAGCTCATCGACTCCCATCTCGACGAGCATTTCCGTCAGCGTCGTATCCGCTGCCATCTCACCGCAGATCCCAACCCAGATACCCGCCGCATGTCCGTTTTCTATCGTTGTCCGGATCGCTTCCGTCACAGCCGGATGCCGCGGATCGGCACATTCGGCGTGCGCGGCGTCCTGCCGGTCCACCCCGAGCAGATACTGGATCAGGTCATTCGTTCCGATACAGAAAAAATCCACTTCGCGGGCCAGCATGGCACTGACTTCGACCGCTGCCGGCGTCTCGATCATCACGCCGACTTCGATATCGCGGTACTCTTTCCCCTCCTTGCGAAGCTCCGACTTTGCCTGCGTCAAAAGCTCCTTGCACGCCACAACCTCCTCTACGGACGCGATCATGGGGAACATCACCGATACCGTTCCGTACATACTCGCCCTGAGAATGGAACGCAGTTGGGTGCAAAACATCTCCGGCCGGTCGAGACAGACCTGGATGCCCCTGTATCCGAAAGCGGGGGCGTCTTTTGTCAACAACCCGGGGCCGGGTGCCGTCGCTTCCTTTTCCGGATGAGCATACCGAAGCGCCTCGTTTTCCTCCGACGTCAGCTCAAAGTACGGGGCCTGTTTATCCGCGCCCACATCGAGCGTACGAATGATCACCGGCTTTCCCCGCATCGTCTCCGCCACGGCACGGTAGACCTGCGCCTGTTCCTCCTCCGTCGGCCAGTCCTCAGCCTGCAGATACAAAAACTCACTCCGAAACAGCCCGATGCCCTCCGCGTCGCTGGAGAGCACGGCATCCATGTCAGAGAGCTCTCCGATGTTTGCGTACAGGCGGATCTTCCGGCCGCCTGCCGTGACCGTCTCCCTGCCGCGCAGGAATGCAAGCTTCGCATCCCTCTCCTCGATCTCTCTCTGTTTTTCCTTCATCCGTGCGAGGACATCCCCATCCGGGTCGAGAATGAGCTCGCCGGCGCTGCCGTCTAAGACCGCCGTCCGGCCCTCCCACTCATCGCAGATCTCCACACCGAGAAGCGCCGGAATGTTCATAGCCTCTGCCAGAATCGCCGTGTGGGAATTTGCCGAGCCCTGCTGCACGACCAGCGCAAGCACCGTATCCCTGTCAAAATGCATTGTCTCACTGGGAGTCAGTTCCTCCGCCACAACGATCGACGGCTCTGAAGGGCCCTCTGTCTCGATGTCGCTGCCGAGCAGCCGAAGCATCCGCTGCGAGACATCCGCCACATCCGAAGCGCGTTCTTTTAAATAGGCGTCCTCCGTGCCCAAAAGCATCTGGGAAAAATGAGCCTGTGCCTCAGCTACGGCATACTCTGCATTCACTTTTTGATCCTGAATGGTCCCGCGGATAAAATCGCCGTACATCTGATCCTGTACCAGCATTCGGTGTGCCCGGAACACAGCGGCATTCGACGATCCGATCTGGCCCTTTGCCTCCTCACAGAGCACATCGAGCTCCCGAAGCGCCTTATCCCGCGCCTCTTCGAATCGCGAGATCTCATACACCACATCCTCGATCTGCTCCCGGTAAGGTGTGTCCTTCTTCTTTTTATAGATGAATATCTTTCCGACCGCGATCTTTTCCACGACCGGGTTTCCCTGATATCTCTCCATGTGCGCCTCCCCAAGATTCGGCTGTACTTACCTCAATTATATGGAATAAGCTAAGGAAAATCAACGCATTTGTACAGCGAATTTCAGGGTCCTTTTCTTCGTGCTGCGCGCACAAAAAATCGCCTCCGATTTTGCTTGACTGGACCCGTCTACTGAGCTAATCTGGGCTTACCGAAAGGTTCCCAGAAATACAAAAAAAGAAGGAGCTCTTAGGGAGAGCGGAAAGGAGAACGGTTTATGGAATTGAAGGGAAGCAAAACGGAAGCAAATCTGATGACAGCGTTTGCGGGCGAGAGTCAGGCGCGCAACAAGTACACTTACTTTGCGAGTGTTGCGAAGAAAGAAGGCTATGAACAGATCTCTGCGCTGTTCCTTGACACTGCAAACAACGAAAAGGAGCATGCAAAGATGTGGTTCAAGGAGTTGGACGGTATTCACGATACCGCGACCAACTTAGAAAACGGAGCCGCGGGAGAGAACTATGAGTGGACTGAAATGTATGACACCTTTGCAAGAGAAGCAGAGGAGGAAGGGTTTTCTGCACTCGCAGCAAAATTCCGCATGGTCGCCGAAATTGAACGCCACCATGAAGAGCGCTATCTGCAGCTCTTAAAGAACATGCAGCTTCAGGAAGTCTTTGCGAAGAGCGACATTACCATGTGGGAGTGCCGCAACTGCGGACACCTGGTCGTCGGAAGGGAAGCCCCGAGCGTGTGCCCCGTGTGCAGCCATCCGCAGAGCTACTTCGAAGTACGAAAAGAGAACTATTAACTTTGCCACCATTTCTTTATTTGCCATAAAATGTGCAGGGGCCGCCATTGGCGGCCCCTCCTTCTTTTATCCAAACACTCCTTTTATCGGATATTCCCGCCCCGGGAAAATTAGGCTTGACAAACACGAGGGCAGCGTGGTACCTTAGACAGAACATGAGGGAGTAGTTAGCGCCCGGAGCGTTGCAAGTCAACATACTGGTTTCCTTTCGAAGCCTGGCTTGTATTAAATAACGAGACTCATGTATGACGAAAATGCTGTCATACATGGTCTTATTTTTTTGTAGGCAGCACAAAAAAAGCTGCCTCTTTTTTATTGGCAGCGTAAGGGGAGTTAACCATGCTTCTTTTTTGGGAAATCCTCGGCACGATGTTTATTGCCGAGATGGGCGATAAGACACAGCTTCTGATGATCGCCATGACATCGAAGTACAAGCTCCGCGACATTATCATGGGCGCGGGAATCGCGATCCTGGCGTTAAATGCGATCGCAGTCGGAGCTGGGTCTATCATCAGTGCGTTTATCCCCACCTGGCTGATCAAGATCGCCGCCGCCATCGCCTTCTTCTACTTTGCCTGGAGCAGCTTCCGGCAGACGGAAGAAGAGGAGGAAAACGAAGGCAGCGCCCGCAAGGGCCATCCCATGTGGGTCGTGTTCGGCACATTTTTTATCGCAGAACTCGGCGACAAGACGCAGCTGACTGCCATCACTTTCGCGGCAAACGAGGGGTTCAGCCGGGCCATCCTCGTGTGGCTCGCCTGCTCCGTGGGGCTCTTCCTCGCGGATGTCATCGGAATGCTCGTCGGCTATCTCTTAAAGAGCAAGACGCCTTCCGGCTTCTTAAACATCCTCGCCTTTTTCATCTTCGCCATCTTCGGTTTCACGACCATGGTGCAGGGTGTCGGCCTGCTGATGGGCGAAGTCCCGATGCGCTGGATCATCGCTATCCTCTCAGCAGTCGTGTTCGCCATCCTCTGTCTTATAACGTGGCTGCGGCACAGAAAAAAAGCCGCCGAACAGCCCGTTATGAGCGATCCGCCGGCAGAGTAAATTTAATAAAGGCTATAATCTCTTACGGGTCAGATGGCTTGGCGGATTCCGCCTCCATCTGGCCCATCTTTCTGAAAAAATGAACCGCAAACGGCACAGCCGTGATCAGAGAAAGGACAAACGTCACCGCCTGAGCCTCTTCAATTCCGTACAGTCCGCGCCAATATGCCAAAATGATGATCACCGGAATAAAGTAGAGCCCGCTGCGCATGGAGGAGAGCAGGGAGGCCCCGACCTTCCGGCCCGCGCACTGCAGCGTCATCTCCGTATTCATACAAAACGGGACTGTCAAAAGCGCTACGCTCTGGATCCGAAGCGCGCGTATTCCGATCTCGATGACTGCAGGGTCGTTTCGAAACAGGGCGATCAGGCTTCCCGACCAGACCAGAAGTATGATCACCCCTGCCACAACGACGAGTTCAGAAAAAAGCGTTGTGAAGCGATATCCGATCCGCACGCGCTCAAACCGCCTTGCTCCGAAGTTGAAGCTGCAGACAGGCTGAAATCCCTGCCCGATCCCGATCGCGATCGCCATGACAAAAAAGATGATCCTGGATACGATGGAAAGCGCCGCCACCGCCTCATCGCCAAAACCGGCCGCATAGGTGTTTAATACCACCGTAGCGGCACTGTTTAAGCCCTGCCGCAAAAGGCTGGGCAGACCGGTCGTGAAAATATTCCCGAGCAGTGCCGGTTTAAGGCAGACCAGGCGGATGCGCAGTACACTCACAGTTCTTCCCCCGAGGAACATACTGAGCAGGATAAAGAAGCTGACATACTGGCTGATCATCGTGGAGAGCCCCGCTCCGGCGATCCCCAGATTAAGTCCGAACATCAGGATCGGATCGAGGCAGATGTTTAAGACTGCGCCGACCATGAGACCGATGGTCCCAAGCGTGGCTTTTCCCTCATGCCGCAGGATATTATTCATCGTAAAGCTGACCGTCATGACGGGAGTTGCGAGAAGAATAAAAAAGATATACGTCCTTGCAAAGGGGGCGATCGTCTCCGTGCTCCCCAAAAGCATTACAAGTGGATTTAAGAAAATGGCCGAGAGGATCGCGATCACAAACCCTGCGAAAAGAGAACAGAAAAATCCGGTTGACGCGATCACATTGGCAGCTTCCCGGTCCTGTTCCCCGAGCTTTCTGGCGAGCAGGATGCCGGAGCCCTGACCAAAGAGAAAACCAAAGGCCTGAATGATCGCCATAAATCCAAACACGATCCCCACCGCGCCGCTGGCACTCGTGCCGAGCCGCCCGACAAAAGCCGTGTCGGCGAGATTGTAGATGTTCGTGACCAGCATGCTGATCACAGTCGGCACTGCAAGACGCAGGATCAGCCTCCGGACGGGAGTCTGCGTCATTGTCTCATACTGCTCTTCGGACTTTCTGCTGTGCGTATCTTCCGCCTTCGTGCGAGCCATCACACATAATCTCCTTACACATTATCCTTTGGCTGTTATAGCACTATAAAGAAGAAAAAGCAAGCACCACACAGGTTAAAACATTCCGCTGTCTGATGACGCAGAGGCAGACTCATAGTTGACCACATCGAGGTATCGATAATAATATTCGCTTCCCTCCTCAAGCCCCGAGAGGATCTCCACGTTGGTGCCGTCAGAGATTCCGGTCGTCACTTCCGTCAGGCCGCCGAGCTCGTCCTCACTCTCATCAAAAGTAGTGTAGACGTAGGTGTCTCCGTTCTCCTCGACAAGCGCCGCCTCCGGAATGCAAAGCACATCGTTTTTAGCATCAAGCGTGATCTGTGCCGAGGCATTCATGCCGGCCAGCATACCCTCCTCGCGGTCGATCGTGATGTCGGCCGTGTACTTGGTGCGTCCGCCTGAATTGGAGCCGGTGCGGTGAATGGCCGATACCGTACCGACAAAAGACTGCCCCGGGAACGCATCGAGCGTGACAAGAGCCTCCTGATCTTTCGACAGCTTGGAAATGTCCGTCTCATCGACGGTGATCGTGAACTTCATTTGATCCTGCGGAATGATGGATGCAAGGGTGCGCTCCGCTACTCCGTATGTCTCCTCCACTGCAGTCGCAACTGCTTCAGCGGCAAGATCCTCCTCATCCAGGTCACCTAAATCGTAATCCCCATAGAGTTCGTCCATGTCAAGATCGAGATCGCCGTAGAGGTCATCCATATCAAGATCGTAGTCATCCAGACCACCCAGATCTCCGTAAAGGTCTTCCAATTCCCCTTCCTCAAGCGACAAACCAGGGCTTTCGTCTGCGACACCACTTTCATTTTGCTGACCTTGGGAAGTGCCCGAGGCGCAGATCGCGGTCTGGACATCACCGCTGTCTCCGTTATAGATTATGATCAGCAGATCGCCCGCTTGAATCTGACCGGCTGAGGCATTGGAGGAATATTTCCCGTCCTTGTAAAGGCCGATGTTTGCCGGCAGTGTGACTGTGCCGCTCCCGCTGCCGCCGGTGATGTATGATATCGTGACAGAGTTGCCGGAGACCGACTGTACCGTGCCCACTGCATAACGGGTATTTGAACCGGTACCGGCCGACTCCCTGTTTTGTAATTCTTCAATTTGGTTCTTCAAGTCGCCAATCTGGTTTTCTAAATCTGTAATCTGATCCCGCAAAGAGCTATTATCCTGATCAGATGCATCTAAATCCGCCTGCAGCTGATCCCGCTCATTTGTCAGCTCCTCCACCTGCTGTTCCAGCTTGGCTATGCGCTCGTAAGGATCCTCTTCCTCAGTGTCCAGATCTGAAAGCCGCACAAACTTCACCGTCGTATTTTGACTCACCATCGGAGAAGCCGCCACTGCGCCGCTGCGGGCTATTGTCGGATCGGCTGTGTTCTTCTCGCCAGTCGTATTTTTTGTGCCAGTCGTATTCTCTGTGTCAGATGCATCCTCCGTGTTGTCCTCCGTGGCCGCGTCCGTGTCAATATTTGTGATCACACCGTCACAGGGCGCACAGACATAGCCGTCCTCATAGGCCTTAAACAAGGTCTCCATCTGATCCTCGAGCTTTTCACGCTGCTCTAAAAGGAGTTCGTAAGCACCCGTATCTTCTGTGTCAGTTAAAGTTAAAAGCGTATCTCCGCTGCTCACCTTGCTTCCCTCGGAGACAGAGATGCCGGACACGACGCCGACAAACCCGGTCACATCCCACTCGCTGTGGATGCTGAGGGTGCCCTCACCTATGTTCTGACCACTTTTAGTCTTCACCGAAACGGTATCGCCGAGCGTCGGTCCATCGTCCGAGACTGTGATGACGGCAGTCTGATTCGTCACACTGCCGACCTTGCCCTCCATCTCCGTGCCGTTTGAGAGCGTCACCTGCACAGTATCGCCCGCACTTAAAGAAACGTCTGTGTCAAGGGTGACCGACATCAGTCCATCTAAAGAAAGCAGCATCAGGGCGTCATGCTCGTACATGGTATCCGTCACGGAAGTGCCGTCCGAGGCATAGATCTTGATGACCCGGCCGTCTGCTGCCGCCGTGATCGTGCTGGTGGCAGTCTGATCCTCATATTCGGCAAGGCCCTTATCCAGAGCGTCCATCTTGTCCTGTACTTCGACAATGGAGGTCATTACGGATACGGGATCCACCGTGGCCAGCATCTGACCCTCTTCTACAGTCTCCCCGTTGGAGACAAGCCACTTTTTAATCTCCACATCTTCGGGAAGAGAGAAGGCCTCAGCATCCTCCTCGGCGAGCGTACCCGCTCCGGGCAGAACTGTCGCAAGATCCGTGATCTCGGCCTCTCCGCTGTGGATCGTAGCCTGCGTCTGCGACTCCTCTTGGCGGTCTCTCCCGGACAGCACACGGAGCAGGACGATCACAATCCCCACGATGATCAGCAGAATGATCCAGTTGCGGTAAGGATGCGGTTTTTGCGGTTCCTCTGTCCTGTCAAGATAGGCTTCCCCGCTCTCCGCAGCCTGCCTGAGTTTCTCTTTCTCTTCTTCTAACGCCAGACGCTTTTTCTTTCTCCTTAAATAGACCAGCATATAGATGCACACCGCGTCCAGAACACCGAACAGAACGGCCAGGCGCCGCACAACGCGCAGACCATCATGGAAGACATCCTGCTCTTCCTGCGTCAAGGCGTAGGAGTCTCCGGTGTCATCACTCCACTCCGTGTCGTCAGACCACTCCATGTCACCTGACCACTCGGTATCATCGGCCCATTCCATGTCACCGGTCCACTCGGCATCGTCGGGCTGCTCAGTGTCATCGGTCCACTCGGTATCGTCGGGACGCTCAGTGACATCGGTCCACTCGGCTTCATCGCCCAATTCGACGTCTTCCGTCACCGCAGTGTTGCCGACGTCTTCCGATCCCATCATCCGCATTACCATTGGCAGCAAAAGGCATAAAAACAGCATCAGCAGGAACAGGATCGTAAAGATCACGATCCCCACTATGTAGAGGGCCCTCCGCTTAAGGATCGGCCAGCCTGTAATTTTGTCCATTACTTTCAGATACTTTTTCATACGTTTTATCCGTTATAGTGCAATGCATCGATCGGTTTCATTTTTGCGGCCCTGTTTGCCGGGTACAGCCCGAATACAAGCCCGATGGCAAAACAGAATGCGATGGCGATGAGAACGATCCTCCAGTTCATAGCAAACGCCACGCCCAGACTGCCCGCCACAATAGTGGCCAGCTGCAGGATGACCCAAGACAGGAAGATGCCGATGGCGCAGCCGATCATGCAGATCACAATGGCCTCCATGAGGAACTGACGCAGGATATTGCCCCGCGTTGCTCCGATGGCCTTGCGGATGCCGATCTCCCGCGTGCGCTCTGTCACCGTCACAAGCATGATGTTCATGATGCCGATGCCGCCGACGAGCAGCGAAATGGCCGCTATGCCGCCGAGCAGCCCGGACAGGATCGTTGTGACCATGCTGAGGGATTCCTCCAGATCGTCCTGATTATAGATGTAAAAAGCGTCCTCATCGTTGTCAAAACGCTCCATCATGATGTCGGTGAGCAGAGTTTCCACCTCCGCATTTGTGTGCCCGGGCGCTGCGCTGACGTAAAACTCAGTGATATCAGTGCTCACGGCAGACGACATGCGAAGAAGCGTAGTGTAAGGGATATAGGCGACGTTTAAGCCGTCAGTAAACAGCGACATGAAGGAACTGCTGTCGTCCTCTAAAACTCCGACGACCGTGAATTTCATGCCGTCAATGGATACCTCCTCCCCGACACAGTCCAAAAATCCGATCAGGCTCTCGGCCATACTCTCGTTTATGACACAGACATAGTTGCTGTTTTCGACGTCCGTTGTCTTTAAGAAGCGCCCAAGGGAAAGACTTAAGTTTTCGACCTCATAGTATCCGGGTGTCGTGCCGTACAAAGAGAGGCTTCCGCTTTCCGAACCGTACTTTACGGTTGCCATCGTGCTAACACAGGGTGAGATCTCTCCGATCTCCGCCTCGTCGCTCCACTCCTCTATGTCAGTAAGCGTGATGGGATTCCCCTTGTCATCATAGATATAGGTCTCGAGCATATCGCTGCCCAGCCCTGACATCACATCTGTAACACTTGAAGTCGCCCCGTTTACCAGACTCACTAAAACAACTAAAGCCACGACTCCGATGATGATGCCAAGCATGGTAAGGAAAGCCCGCATTCTGTTTCCGGCAAGGGATTTTAAGGCCAGCCTGAGTGATTGAATCATGTCGTCACCTCCGATACCCGTCCGTCGAAGATGTGAATGCTTCGGGAGGCCTGCTGTGCGATCTCATTGTTGTGCGTGATCAGAACGATCGTTTTCCCCTGCTTATTCAGATCGAGAAAAATCTGAAGGATCTCATCGCTTGTCTTAGAGTCCAGATTGCCGGTGGGTTCATCGGCAAGGATCAGAGACGGCTGCGTCACGAGCGCCCGCGCAATGGCTACGCGCTGCTGCTGACCACCGGAGAGTTCGGTCGGCAGATGCTTTGCGCGCTGGTCAAGTCCGACCTGCATAAGCGCCTCCTCTACACGCGGCGAGCGGTCGGCCCGCTTCATCCCCTGATAGATCAGAGGGAGCTCTACATTCTCCTCCGCGGTCAGATTCGGGATCAGGTTGAAGTTCTGAAATACGAACCCGATCTTTTCGTTCCGGATCTTCGCCAATTCGTTCTCTGTATAATCTTCGATGGGGATATCTTCCAAAAGATAAGTGCCGGCATCCGCCGTGTCCAGACAGCCGATGATGTTCATCAACGTGGATTTTCCGCTTCCGGACGGTCCGATGATAGAGACAAACTCCCCCTCATCGATCGAGAGGCTGGCGTGGTCTAAGGCGTGAACCTCCTCATCCCCTACCAGATACATTTTGCAGATGTCTTTCATGACGATCATAGCCATAAATATTCCTCCCGGCCTAAATGCCGGTGATAGATCTCCAGATTATCTTTCGCCGCCGGGGCCGCCCATGTCGCCGCCGGGGCCGCCCATGCCGCCGTCAGGCGCACCTTCCCTGTCTTCGTCCGGCATATCCGGCAGTTCCTCCATATCGTAGGATTCCATATCCCCGTCATCAGAGAAGAGCGCCGCAAATTCACTGTCATCGCCCGGCGTATAAAAGACCACATCACCCTCTGAGAGGCCGCTCGTGATCTCCACCAGGCTGCTGTTGGCAAGCCCTGTAGTCACTTCGACCATGCCGGAGAATTCCTGGGTATCCTTGTCATACTCTGTATATACGTAAGCCGTGGAGCTTGTCTGGTGCAGGGCATCCACCGGAATGATGAGCGCGTCCTCCACTCCCTCGATCGTGATCTCCACAGTGGCTGACATACCGGAGAGCATCTCCGGAGCTTTCGGGAACGTGATCTCAGCAGAATAGTTTGTCACGCCGGACCCTCCGGAAGCCGTCGTGTTGATGGCAGTCACCGTGCCCTCATATGTCTCATCGCCGATAGAGTCGACCGTCACATAGGCCGTCTGTCCCACCGAGAGGGATAGAATGTCTGTCTCATCCACATCGATCGTGATAACCATATTGTCGTCTTTTGAAATGGTTGCCACCGTGACGTCGTTCGTCTCAGAGCTGGCCGCTTCTTCCACGGCAGAACTGTTATCAGATGCGCCTTCATCTATATAGTCCAGAGCGTCAGATGCAAGGTCAGACGATACTTCGGAGGTTACCGCCGAAGTCTCCGTCAGGGTCTCGTCGATGGACTCGACCGTCCCCGCACTGGTTGCGCAGATTCCGCCCTCTTTATAAATACGGATCAGCGTATCAAGCTGATCTGCCAGATCCTGCCGTTCTACAAGGAGTGTGTCATAGTTGGCCGATGTCTCCGTATCCGACAACGTCAGCAGTGTCGTTCCCTCGGAAACCTTGCTGCCCACAGACACCGGAATGGAAGACACCGTACCGGTGTATCCGGTGATCGCCATCGGACTGTTTATGTAAAGGGCCCCCTGTCCCACTTTAGAGCCGCTCTTGGTCTCCACGGTGACTGTCTCCCCGTTTGACGGGCCGTCGTCCGTGATCAGGACTGTCGCCTGTCCGGCTGCGGCGTAGGAAACCGTTCCGTCATACGCTGTGCCGCTGCCCGTCTTAACCGTGACGGAATCATTGACGTGAAGCGAATCTGTATCGACATCCACAGCCATGTAACCGTCCAGAGAAAGCATCATAAGTGCGCCGTCCCGGTACATAACGCTTGACACATCTTCGCCGCTTGATACAAAAATTTCTTTTACACGCCCGGAAACGCTGGAAGTCACAGTGCTGCTCACTGTATCTCCGGCGGCCTCCGTCAGATTCTCATCGAGATCGTCAATGGCCTCCTGCGTATCGGACATCGCTCCCATCAGGGACGCGTTTGTCACAGTTGCGATGAGATCTCCCTGCTCTACGACATCACCTTCCTCCACATAGAAGTCTGTAATCTCAAGCGAAACCGGTACTGAAAGCTCGTCGACATCCTCATCCGTGATCGTGCCGGAGCCGGTCACTGTCGTAGAGATACTTCCCTTCGTCACAACAGCCTCTGCCACCTCGTCAGACGCGGCACCCGCCATATCATCCACCCGGCGTCTCAGCAATACGATCGCCACCGCCACGACTATGATGACAGCAACAACTACGATCACAATGGTGAGGATCCTCCTCCGCTGTTTTTTCTGTTTCGCCTTTTTATGCATTTCAACCAGTTCTTCATCGGTTGTCGGGATGTCATTTTTCTCGCTCATCTTAAGGTCTCCTTACCAGTTAAACCCCCGCTGCAGCGGCCAGCTGTAACGCCGGATCATCAGTATATCCGTCTAAAGTATTAGTCCATCATAAATATATGTTATTTTTATCAAAAAACTGTGTTGAAATTGTGTCTTTGATCAGTCATTTTTCCGACCAGCTAAGGGCCGTTTTCACGGCTTTGTGCCACCCTTCTAAAAGCATCTCTTTGCGCCCCTCCTCCATGGAGGGCGCAAACGTGCGGTCCTTACTCCAATGCTGTTTTACATCCTCCGGTCCATCCCAGAATCCAACCGTCAGGCCGGCCAGATATGCCGCGCCGAGCGCCGTCGTCTCGACGACCTCGGGACGCACCACCGGCACATCGAGCATATCCGCCTGAAACTGAAGGAGAAAGTTGTTTTTGGAGGCACCGCCGTCCACTTTGAGATTGGGAATGTCCTCTCCGGACTCTCTCATCATAACTTCTATGATATCCCGGGTCTGATAGGCCATGGCCTCCAGTGCCGCCCGGATCACATGTGCCTTGCTGCAGCCGCGCGTAATGCCGGCGATAATGCCCCGGGCATACGGATCCCAGTACGGGGCGCCGATGCCGGTAAAAGCCGGGACGAGATACACACCGTTCGTATCCGGGACGGAATTGGCATAGTCCTCCGACTCGGCAGCTGTAGTAATCAATCCCATCTCATCCCGCAGCCACTGGATCCCGGCCCCCGCTACAAAGATGCTTCCCTCAAGGGCATACTGTAAGCTTCCGTCTGCTGTAGCCGCCAGTGTTGTAAGCAGGCCGTTCGCTGAGACAGGTGCCCGCTCCCCGGTGTTCATCAGAAGGAACCCTCCGGTCCCGTAGGTGTTTTTCACATCACCCGGCGAAAAACAGCACTGTCCGAACAGCGCCGCCTGCTGGTCTCCCGCCGCGCCCGCGATCGGGATGGCGCCGCCCACGACGCTCGTGTCTGTCAGGCCGTAAAGGCAGCCGGACGGTTTCACTTCCGGGAGCATGGACCGCGGAATGTTGAAATATTGAAGGATCTTCTCATCCCAGCAGAGCTTGTGGATGTCAAACATCATCGTCCGGGCCGCATTCGTATAGTCCGTCACATGAACGGCCCCCTGTGTCAGCTTCCAGATCAGCCAGGTCTCGATCGTGCCAAAGAGAAGATCTCCCGCCTCGGCCGCCGCACGGGCACCCTCCACGTGATCGAGAATCCACTCCAGCTTTGACGCGGAAAAATAGGCATCCGGAATGAGGCCGGTCGTCTGCTGTACATAAGGCCCGAGGCCGTCCTCCTCCAGCTGCCGGATGCGGTCCGCACTCCGGCGGCACTGCCAGACGATGGCATTGTAGACCGGGGCTCCGGTATGGCGGTCCCAGACGATCGTCGTCTCCCTCTGGTTCGTGATGCCGATCGCAGCTACCGCGTCCACTCCGACCCCCAGTTTTGCCAGGGCCTCCGCCGACACCGCCAGCTGGGATGCCCATATCTCCGTCGGGTCGTGCTCGACCCAGCCCGGCTGAGGATAGATCTGCGCAAACTCCTTCTGCGCTAAAGAGCAGATATGTCCATCCCGGTCAAACAGAATAGACCGGCAGCTCGTCGTGCCCTGATCCAGTGCCATGATATACCGTTCCATGATAATTCTCCCTTCTCTCAAAATAAAAACGGAACCCTGTCAAAAAACAGTGTTCCGTAAAGTTTCCTTTGTTTATACAGTGAATTCGATACTCCGTCCGGTCCGCTGATACTGATAGTAGCGAACCCCTGCCGCGTCCAGCATCCGTTTGGATGTCATCACCGAGACGGTGCCGTCGTACTTGTCATCGTCATAGACGATGGTCTTGATCCCCGCCTGGATGATTGCCTTGGCGCATTCGTTACAGGGAAAAAGTGAGACGTAGAGCTTGGCTCCCTCCAAGCTGCCTCCGCGGTAGTTTAGGATCGCATTTAATTCGCTGTGTACGACATAAGGGTATTTCGTGTCCTCATCCTCTCCCTCGCGCTCCCAGGGAAACTCGTCGTCGGAGCATCCTCTGGGGAAGCCGTTGTATCCCATGGATAAAATCTTGTTGTCCGGGCTGACGATGCAGCAGCCTACCTGAGAGCTCGGATCCTTCGAGCGCATGCCGGCCAGCTTGGCCACCGCCATAAAATACTCATCCCACGTGATGTAGTTTTCGCGTTTTCCCGCCATACTTTCCCTCCTATGTCGTCGTTGAGAGCAGGATCCGGTCGTTGTCGAACTCCTTCCCCGCCATCTCCGCAAACTTGTTGAGCAGATCCTGCACGGTCATACCGTCCCGTTTCTCTCCGGAGACATCCAGCACGATATGGCCCGAATCCATCATGATAGTCCGGTTGCCGACCTGAAGCGCCTGATGCATGTTGTGGGTAACCATAAGGCACGTGATATGCCGTTCGGCCACGATCGACTTTGTAAGTTCCAGAACCTTCTCCGCCGTCGACGGATCGAGTGCCGCCGTGTGCTCATCAAGCAGGAGCAGCTTCGGCGTGACGATGGTCGCCATAAGCAGCGTCAGTGCCTGCCTCTGCCCTCCCGAGAGCAGACCCACCGGGTTCTTCATCCGGTCTTCCAAGCCCATCTCAAGCTGGGCAAGATGCTCACGGAACATCTCTTTTTCTGCCTTTGTGATAGTGCTGAACATCGATCCGCTGTTCGATGCACGCAGATAGGCAATCGCTAAGTTCTCCTCGATCGTCATGTTGGGAGCCGTGCCCCGCAGGGGATCCTGGAACAGGTGTCCGATATCCCTGCTTCTCGCGTGCTCCTTCTTAAACGTGATGTCCTCGCCATCTAAGATAATATATCCCTCGTCTACATAGAAATTGCCGGTAATGGCATTGAACATCGTAGACTTGCCGGCTCCGTTCGATCCCACGATCGTGGCAAAATCACCGTCCGCCAAGTCGAGCGAGAGCTTATCGATGGCCAACTTTTCGTTCACCGTACCCGCATTAAAGGTTTTGGAAATGGAGATCAGTTTCAGCATTCGTAATCCCCCCTGTCTCTGCGCGCGAGAACCCTTCTGCGCGTGAACATCACCATCAGCCGCACCTGAGGGAACGAGATGGCGATGCAGACGATGATCGCCGAGATCAGTTTCAGCATCGAGGCGTCAATGTTGAAGCGCAGCGCGATCGCGATGATAAACCGGTACAGACAGCTTCCGAGTGCCACGCCAAGGATCTGACGCCCGATGCCGCCTTTTCTGGCACCCACGAGCGTCAACCCGATGATCAGGCTTGCTAAAGCGATGGTCACCATGCCGGTGCCCAGATTGATGTCGCAGCTCTTCTGATACTGACCTAAGAGGCTGCCGCTAAGCGCCGTGAAAGCATTTGCGACGCACAGGCCGATCGTGATCATAACAGCCGGGTTGATGGAGGAAGCCTTCACCATATCCAGGCTGTCGCCGGTCGCACGGATTGAGAGCCCCAGCCTCGTCCGGAAAAAGAAAAGAAGCGCCACACTGACTATGGCGAGAATAAACACCACCACGATCAGCTTGTACCAGGAGCCGACCAGGTCATACATCCAGTTCTTCGCCATGTCAAAGATCGTCGTAGCCTGAAACATATTGATGGTGGAGGAAAAGCCTGCGCTTGTCCCCCACCCCATAATAGCCAGGTTGATCGTATACAGGCCAGTGTTGACGATGATCCCGGCCAGGATACTCTCAATTTTAAGCCGTGTCTGCAAAAACGCCGTCACATATCCGGAGCAAACCCCGGCGCCCATAGAGGCGAACAGCGCAAGGATCGGGTGGCCTAAAAGAGCCACCTGCGCGCCGATAGCGCATCCCATCGTAAAGCAGCCGTCCGTGGACAGATCACACAGCTTTAACGTGGTAAAACTGATATATAGCGCAAGCGCAACAAGGGCGTAGATACACCCCTGTTCCAATGCGCTTTGTACAATTGATACCGTAAAGAAAGACGCTAGCGTCATCTATCCTCTCCTGAGCTATTCCTCATCAAAAGAAGTGCTGGTGGTCAAAGGCTCCACAGCGGTGCAAAGCGGAGCGATGGTCTCGGAGATCTCATCGTAGTCTAAGCCGAGCGCCTCGCAGGTGTCCGTGTTGATGGAAGCCTTGCCGTTGTCAAACGTCATGACGGGAGTCGTGGCGGGATCCTGTTCTCCGAAGAGAATGTCGATCACCATATCAGCCGTCATGGTCCCAAGATTTTCATAGTCCACGCCGTAACCGCAGAACGCGCCGACTAACGCAAAGGAATCCGCGCCGCAGTAGTGCTTCACGCCCGCATCAATGAACTTCTGATAGATGGACGGCTCCGCAACCTGTACGGTGTTGTCGGTCGGAGTAAATACGACCTCGCAGCCCGAGGCGATCAGAGAATCAGCAGCCAGAGAGAGATCATCGGTCGTTGTCCCGGTCTTCTCTGTATAGGTAATACCGGCTTCATCCAGATAAGCCTTCGCGTCCGCGATCGCCTGTGTCGAGGAATCCTGGGAGGAGTCATATAAGAGACCCACGTTGGTCACATCCGGATCCAGTGCCAGGATGATGTCAAAGATATCCTCAGTCGCCAGAGCATCGGAAGTGCCGGTTATGCTGCCGCCGGGCTCGTCCATGCTTGCCACAAGGTCCGATCCCACCGGGTCGGAAACTGCCGAGAACACGACCGGGATATCCGTATCGGCTGTCGCGTTCTGCATGACAAGAGCCGTCGGTGTAGCAATCGCAACGATAATGTCCACATCCTCAGCAACCAGCTGCGCGCCGATCGAATTTAAGTTGGTCTGGTCTCCCTGTCCGTTGAAGGAATAGTCCTCATAGGAGAACGTCACCCCAAGCTCCGGGCCCTGGGCATCCAGCTCTGCCCCAATGGCATTCTCGATCTGCTCCAGGGAAGGATCATTAACATAGTTGCAGATGCCGACTTTGTAGACGACGCCGGTATCCTCCACGGGCTCTCCCGCATGAGCGGAGCCCTCTTCCTCATCCGGTTCCTCTTCTACAACTACATCCACCTCTGTGCCTTCTTCCTCCGCAGGCTCAGCCTCAGTTACTTCCTCTTCCTCCGTACTCTCTCCGGATCCTGAGTTCCCGCAGGCCGCCAGTGAACATACCATGCAGCCCGCAACCGCAAGTGTCAAAATCTTTTTCATTCTGTTTTTCATGTTTCCTCTCCTGTAAATTTATTATTTATTTTTGTAAGACTTCCCGTTCCTTACACGATCAGGAAGAACTTGACCGCAAAGATTGCAGCGATTACGTAGGTCAATACCGAAACTTCAGTGCACTTTCCGGGAAAGCGCTTCATGATGACAAACGCGATCATGGAGATGCCGATGCACTGTCCGTTGGCA
>JAJBTQ010000010.1:51076-52705 GCA_020860755.1 Lachnospiraceae bacterium | reverse complement strand
TTTGGCGGAACGCTCTCGTATGCGTAAGCGCTGTTCCACGGCAAGCGCTCTTTGATCCGTCACGCCGGAACCGGGATCTTTGAAGGGGTTCCCTCCCCGCTTTTAGGGGCAAGATACCATTCTCTCGCCGTTATCAAGCAGGATCTGCCGGAGTGCCTGGAGATCCTGGCCGAGACGGATGACGGAGAGATCATGGCCATGCGCCACCGGGAGTACCCGGTATATGGCATGCAGTTTCATCCTGAATCGATCTACACGGAGCACGGGAAAAAAATCTTGGAGAATTTTTTGCTCATATAAAGCGGAGAGGATAAGGTCCATATGATTCTTGATCAAATAGTAGAAGATAAAAAAATCCGCCTGACAGAACACAAAAAAAGAATTTCTCCTGCCGAGATGAGGCGGATGGCGGAATCAACAAAAAAGCAACCCGCCAGTTTTCTGGAGGCTCTTTCAAAACCAGGAATTTCTATTATCGGGGAATTTAAGAAGGCGTCACCAAGCCTGGGAAAGATTGAGAGCAGGATAGACTTGACAGAGCGGATCGAGGAGTACACGGATGCGGTGGATGCGATCTCCTGCCTGACGGAGGAGGATCATTTTCTCGGGAATGTGGATGACTTTCAGGCGATCCGAGCTATGACCCCGCTGCCGATGCTTCGAAAAGATTTTATGATCGACGAGTACCAGTTCTATGAGGCGAAGGCGATCGGAGCGAATGCGATCCTTTTGATCGCGGCAATCTTAGACGATGTGCAGCTGGCCGCTTTCTATCAGCTGGCGACCGAACTGGGACTGGATGCTCTGTTTGAATCTCACGATGAGCATGAGATGGACCGGGTATTAAACTGCGGCGCCCGGATCACAGGTGTAAACAACCGGGACCTCAACGATTTTACGATACGCTTAGAGACCACAAAAACGCTCTCAAAAATGGTTCCGGAAGACTGTGTTTTTGTCGCGGAAAGCGGTATCGTGGAGGATCGGGACATTGAATTTCTCGCAGAGTGCCGGGTGGATGCCTTTCTGATCGGCAGGGCGTTTATGGAGTCGGACAATCCCCGCGCTTTAGCAAACCACTGGAAAGAGGTGTATGAATGTCGGCTCAGGTAAAGATCTGCGGCCTTACAAGGCCGGAGGATGTGGAGACGGTCAATGCGGCAGGGCCGGAATTCGCGGGTTTTGTTTTTTATGAGAAGAGTAAGCGAAATGTCAGCTTTGACACTGCCGGGGATCTGCTCGCAAGACTGGACCGCAGGATCTGTCCCGTGGCTGTCTGTGTGAGTCCGGATCGTTCATTTCTTGAGAAGATTGCACCGCTTCGGTTTGGCCGGATCCAGATTCACGGGGATATCGATCCGGTGCTGCTTGACTCTGTCGACATACCTGTCTGGCAGGCTGTAAATATCAGCGACAGCGAATCTCTAAAGGTGATCCTGCATCATCCGGGAATTTGCGGCTATGTCATTGACGCAGCGGAGTTCGGGAGCGGCAAGACATTCGGATGGGAACAAGCGCAGCCGGCCGGAAGTAAAGCCGGCAAAACAGACTCCGATGCGGCGGAAGGACCCAAATCCAAAGAGATCCGGGAGGCAGTCGGCGAAAAGCAGTTTATCCTGGCGGGAGGAC
>JAJBTQ010000010.1:0-51066 GCA_020860755.1 Lachnospiraceae bacterium | reverse complement strand
CCGAGGCGATCCGGTTGTTTTCCCCCGATGTCGTGGATGTGAGCAGCGGAGTAGAGCAGGCAGGCCAAAAAGACCGAGATCTGATCTTTCGATTTATAGATGAGGTGAGAAGAGGATGAAAAACGAAAAGGCATACTACGGAGAATACGGCGGACAGTTTGTGGCGGAATCGCTCATGAATCCTCTGGCTGAGATAGAGGAAGCCTTTGAGGATGCGATCCGGGATTCCTCTTTTACAGAGGAATACAACTACTATCTGAAACAGTATGTGGGACGTGAGACACCGCTGTACTATGCAAGACGGCTCAGTGAAAAATATGGGACGAAAATCTACTTAAAGAGGGAAGACTTAAATCATACCGGCGCGCATAAGATCAACAACGTGATGGGGCAGATCCTTCTGGCCCGGCGGATGGGGAAGACCAAGATCATTGCCGAGACCGGAGCCGGACAGCACGGTGTTGCAGCCGCGACGGGAGCGGCTCTGTTTGGCATGGAGTGCACCGTTTATATGGGAAAAGAAGATATTAAGAGACAGGCGCTCAATGTGATGCGCATGGAGATGCTCGGGGCAACAGTGGTCTCCGTAGAGTCGGGGAGCAATACCTTAAAGGACGCGACAAACGAGGCGATACGCACCTGGGCTAAGACAGCGGAGGATACGTTTTATATCATCGGATCCGCTATCGGTCCGCATCCCTACCCCAAAATGGTAAAAGAATTTCAGTCCGTGATCAGCCGCGAGGCAAAACGGCAGCACTTTGAAGCAGAAGGGAAACTTCCGGATGTGGTCATGGCCTGTGTGGGCGGCGGTTCCAACGCGATCGGTATGTTCGCGGAGTTTATCGATGAAAAATCGGTGGAGCTCATCGGCGTGGAGGCGGCCGGAAAAGGGATCGAGACCGGGGAACACGCCGCCTCGATGGCAAAGGGAACGCCCGGTGTCCTCCACGGGACCCGCTCTTATCTGCTGCAGGATGAGGACGGCAATATTACGCTGGCCCATTCGATCTCGGCAGGGCTCGATTATCCCGGCGTAGGGCCGGAACACGCTTATCTCCACGACACAGGAAGAGCGCTGTATGTCCCGGTAACGGACGATGAGGCGATGGAGGCCTTAATGGAACTGACTGAGATGGAAGGGATCATCCCCGCCATCGAGAGCGCGCATGCGATGGCCTATGCCTTCAAAAAGGCGAAAGAGATGACGATGGATCAGTCTATGATCATCTGCCTTTCCGGACGGGGAGATAAGGATGTCAACACGATCTCCGATTACCTGGCCGGCAAGGGCTATCTGAACTAGGAGGGTAAAAATGAACCGGATCGAAGAGAAACTTTCCGCACTGAGGGAAAAGAGCGAGAAGGCATTTATCACATATATTACTGCGGGACTTCCGGATATGGATCGCTGCAAAGAACTGGTTAAAACAATGGAACGGGCAGGGCTTGACATCTTAGAACTTGGCGTTCCCTTTTCAGATCCGGTTGCGGACGGACCTGTGATCCAGGACGCGTCCTACCGGTCGATCCAAAAAGGAACAACACTTAACACTACGTTTGAGCTGGTCCGCTGTCTCCGGGAGGATGGCGTGCAGCTGCCCATTGTATTTATGATGTATTACAATACCATCGTTCATATGGGCATTGAAAAATTTGTGGAATGCTGCCGTGAGACGGGCGTGGACGGGGTTATTGTACCGGATCTCCCGATGGAAGAACAGGATGCCATGAAAGGAGCTTTACAAGACCGGGATGAGACGATCCTGATCGAGCTGGTCGCACCGGTATCCGCCGATAGGATCGCGCAGATCTTAAAAGGGGCCAGAGGGTTTGTTTACTGTGTTTCGGCGATGGGAGTCACAGGTCAGAGCGGACAGTTTCACAGCCAGATCCGTTCTTATCTGGCCGATGTAAGGAAGCAGTCTCCGATCCCGGTTATGATGGGCTTCGGGATTACCTCCCCGGAAGATATCACGCCAATGATGGACCTGATCGACGGCGCGATCGTGGGATCTCACTTTATCAATCTGATGGAAGCGACAGAATACAATCTGGATACTGCGGAAGAGTATGTCAGTTCATTTAAGCAGGGATTAAAAGCGTAGCTGTCAGACAAAAGAACTGATTAGAGGAACAGGAAAAAGACATATATTATAACAGGGAAAGGACTTGTATTATGATACATGAGGCCATAATAAAAATTGTTGACAAACAGGATTTAAGCTACGACGAAGCCCACGCCGTTATGAATGAGATCATGAGCGGAGAGACCACACAGACCCAGAATGCTGCGTTTTTGGCGGCTCTCTCCACGAAAAGTACGAAGGCAGAGACAACGGATGAGATTGCGGGATGTGCTGCAGCGATGAGAGAACACGCAATACCGGTTGATGTCAGCGACATGGATCCCTTCGAGATCGTCGGGACCGGCGGGGACGGATCGATGAGCTTTAACATCTCCACTACCTCGGCATTTGTGGCCGCAGCCGGCGGCATGCATGTCGCCAAGCACGGAAACCGTGCCGCCTCCTCTAAATCCGGGGCGGCAGACTGCCTGGAAGCACTCGGAATCAATATAGACCAGGATCCGGACAAATGCAGGGAACTTTTAAACGAAGCGGGTTTTTGCTTCTTCTTTGCCCAAAAATATCACACCTCCATGAAGTATGTCGGTGCGATCCGAAAAGAGCTCGGCATCCGCACCGTCTTTAATATTCTCGGGCCCCTTACAAACCCCGCCCATCCGACCATGCAGCTTTTGGGTGTATATGACAGTTCGCTTGTGGAACCTTTGGCGCGTGTCCTTACAAACCTTGGGGTCTCGCGTGGCATGGTCGTCTATGGCAGAGAAAAACTGGATGAGATCTCCGCCTGCGGTCCGACGTTTGTCTGTGAATTTCAGGATGGGGAGTATAAGACATATGACATCTGCCCGGAAGATTTCGGCCTGAATGCCGGCAGCCCCGAAGATCTGACCGGCGGATCGGCCGATCAGAATGCAGCGATCACAAGGTCAGTTTTAAGCGGAGAGGATAAAGGCCCGAAAAGAACAGCGGTCTTACTTAATGCCGGGGCAGCCCTCTATATCGGGGAAAAGGCAGATACCCTCGCGGATGGCATCGCCCTTGCCGCCGATCTGATCGATGGCGGGAATGCGTTTGAGACTCTTAAGAAAGTAGTGGAGATTTCCAATTCATAAAACAAACCGGGAGGATTTTCCCGGTTTTGTTTAAAAATGTTCATTTGTTAAGAAAGAATTCCACTCCCGGGACGACCAGGTCCTCGTGGGGAGCATTTCTCATGATGCCGATCACCTTGCCCTCAAAGTCACCTTCTGTGAGATAGATCCCGTAAATGTCGGAATTCTCCGTCTTCTCATGCGGATGCATCGGAATCTGGTATTCATCCAGCCTGTACATGACTTCTTCCGCATAAAAATACCTGTCTTCCTCTATGCCATCAAGCACAGCATCAAATTCCGGCTCCGTTAATATTTCCAGATACCCGTTCTCCGCATATGTATTAAACGTTTCCTCGGGAACAATGACCAGATCCGTGCGGCCCGATTCCAGATACGTGGTTACCTGGATCGCGCTGGCCATATCCTCCTCATTGGTGGTAAAATTTGTCTCGATCAGACACTTCTTTTTCTCCGTGTCGAGCCCAAGCACCACCGACAGATCAAACTCAAGTGACTCTGTCTCCTCCACACCTATCTCAGTGTCCAGAACCATGACATTAAAATCTTCCTTGATACTGTTGTTTTTGATATCCCAGCCAAAATAGACGGCGAGAACGGCTGCGATGATCACAACAATAATGGGAATCTTATGATAAGACCAGATATATCGGCATTTCTCGGAAAACTTCATTTCGGGCCATTCTTCCTGAATACGGCCGCGGTCCTTATCTCCGTAAGGATTATATCTCTTTCTCCTCAAGTCATCACCTTCATAAAAACTTATAAATCATTTATCACACAATACCTGTATAATGCTGTTCTGTCAACAGCAGATTGAGGTTTTTCTTTATCAGGAGACGATCCCCGCAATTTATGTAAAACACGTCTTTTTATAACAAGCTTGACAATTAGCTGGGCAGGGTGCAAAATTATATAGTGATTTTTTTAGTCGCATTTAACAACCTTGCAAAAAAATTGTCAAAAGACAGGAGAAAAATTATGAAAAAGAGATTTTTAACGGTAGCTTTATGTGTGTGCTTAGGTGCTGGTATGGCAGCGATGGCCGGATGCGGAAAAAATGACACTGGCGACGTATCCGCAACTGTAAATACGGAAAATGGAGAGGATGCAGTGACAGTTCAGGAAGAAGAGAATGGAGAGGATGAAATGACAGTTCAGGAAGAAGTGGATGAAGAGGTGCCGGCAGTAGAAGCAAGCGTTTCCCAGGAGTAATTCCGAAGCATAGCATAGACAAGCAATAACGAATAAAGCCCGTTTTTAAAAAAGCGGGCTTTATTTTTTTGCCTGTTTTTAAGCGAGGGGCAACGGACATTGCAAATAGAATTTTGCACAGTTTCGGGGCCTCTTTTTTCTTCCCTCCGCATTTGCAAGATTCTATAAAATCGGTTATACTAACTATGTAGGTCAATTTTTAAGAAATGCACCGGTGGGAAGGCTTTTTCCGGTGTTTGAGAGGAAACGTATGCGCCAGAAGATACAGGATATCATTCGAGGAAAATTTGCATATGATCAGCCTGTTCTTCTCCTGGAAGAGGAGGAGCTCGAACTGCCCGTGATCGAAAACGAGGTGTATCGAGGCTCTTTTCATGTAAAGAGCAGCACAGGAGAGCCGATTCGCGGTATTGTCACCTGTGAGCATCCCAGCATTACGATCCCCTCACCGGAGTTTGACTCCGACAGCGCTGAGATCTGCTTTGAGTTTGCCGGAAAAGCTATTTCGGATGACCAGAAAGAATCCGGTGTCTTTGTTGTCACAAGCAACGTAGGGGAATATCTTTTCCCGTTCTCAGCTGAGACATCCCGTCATTATCTCACCACATCCATCGGAAAGATCAAGACTTTAAATGATTTTTACAATCTTTGTAAGCTGAACTGGGAAGAAGCGGTCGATGTCTTCAGTTCCCACTACTTTTGTAATATCTTTCACGAAAATACGGAGTATTATAAGCTCTTATACCATTCTGTCACGCAGCAGAAATGCAGTTCCCACGAGTTGGAAGAATTTCTGATCGCCATCGGGAAAAAAGAGCGCTGTACGTTTTATGCAGAGGGGCGGGAACGGTCCTACTATCTGTCTGATGAGGCGATCAAGGACGCTGTCCTTGTCAAAAAATCCGAGTGGGGATACTGCGATATACGTATTTCCTGTCCGGAACCCTTTGTCGAGCTTGGCAAAACCCAGCTGCAGATGTATGATTTTTTCGGCATGCACTCTGATTTCTCCTACCGTTTACTTCCGGAACAGATGCATCTCGGGCGCAATTTTGCCACGATCACCCTGGACAACGGATTCCAGAAAGAAACGATCACACTGGAGTGTATTTTAGGTGAGCTGCTCACGGAACATTCCGAGGAGTGGAAGAGAAAACATGTGCAATATCAGCTTGAGAGCTCTTATATGGCCTGCCTCCTGGGGGAGAAGCCCGAGATGGAGTGGCTTTTGGAGTCCATTGACATGGTTCGGACTGCGATCGATGAGGATCCGAAGAACCGCTGGCTGAACATGTATCTTGCTTACTTTTACTATAAATCTAAGGATTATGACCGGATGGCCACTCAGATGTCTCAGATCCCGCGCAACATGCGCAGTGCGAAGACACCTTTGGCTGCCATGTACCAGTATCTGCAGTTTTTGCGTGATTCCGGCGCCAACCGCACCGATTTTCAGGCTCACATGGACGAGATCCTGGCGAAACACCGCAGGAATCCGATCATAAACTGGATCATCCTGCAGACGGATGATTCACTTGCACGCAATCCGCAGCGAAAATATGATATGATCCGGCAGTTTATGAAAAACGGGAGCTTAAACCCGGTGTTTTATCTGGAAGCGGCCCGGATCCTTCAGCAATATCCGGAATTTTTAAACAGCAATGACGATTTCGACTGCCGTCTGATCGGTTGGATGTCAAAGAAGAACCTGCTGACAAGGGAGCTCGCCATCCGTATACAGGGAATGGCGCAGGGCAAGCAGAGCTTCAACCGCAATTACCTCCGCGTTTTGAGCAAATGTTTTAAAAAGTTTGGAGATCCGAGCTATATTAAATCGATCTGTGTTTATCTGATTCACACCAACCGGTACGGAGAAACCTACTTTCCATGGTTTCGCAGAGGAGTGGAGCAGCACTTGAAGATTGCCGGACTCTACGACGCCTATATGCTATCCTGGACCCGTGCGCAGGGCGAGATCCCTGCTGAAGTTGTACGCTATTTTTCCATGAGCAGTACACTACCGTCCAGAAAGAAAGCCACATTGTACGCCTATATTGTGCGGAATAAGAAGCGCCTGGAAAACGACTGGCCGGATTATATCTCCATTGTGAAAGACTTTGCGGTCAGCGAGCTTTTGAAAAACCACATGAACGACGATCTCGCCATTATTTATGAGGAGATTCGCCGTATGATGACAAAAGACGAGTGGGATCAGGTGAAAGGGGATGCGGAGAACAGTTACAAGGCCTATTTTGGTGAGACAGAATTTCAGGCGGTCCGTGTGATCCAGAACCTCCCCGACTTGACTATGCAGCGCACTCCGATCAACGGGGAAAGCGCTTACATTCATCTCTTCCGAAGTCCTTACGTGATCCTCTATGAGGGCAAGGACGGGCTGCTCTATGTTCCCGGAAAAGAATGCCGCGTCAGCAAGATGCTGCCCGGCAACCGCCTTCCGAGAATGGATGCTGAAGAGCAGGATATACAGGAAGAGCTGGCAAGCGAGCCGGTTTTGATCGATGATACGGAGCGTTTTGAAGAGATGGCCGGCTCGATCGATGAGATGACGGATCTGCTGCTCGAGATGAGGGATCGTGGAGTTGAGGTCCTGCCTCAGGCCCAGCAGCTGATGATCAGGATGCTGTTTACCGGGCACCTGGGTACCAAACATGACGAGATCTTTCAGATCCTCCGATGGGACAAAGAATCTGAAGAACTTCTGCTCGCCTATGTCAGCCTGCTGTGCAGGGAACTAATGATGCATGACAAGGCAGTCAACGAAGCGGTTTACCAGTTTTTGTGGGAGAGACTTTCACGTGGAAACGAGAGCAATCCGTTTTTCAAGGCTGCGTTTTTACGGCTCTATGCGGAACAGCCTGAGGAGGCGTACGAGGAACTGGCGGAACGGATGTTTCGGGAATGTCTGTTTAGCGGCATCTATTTTCCGTGTTTTTCCGACTTTCCGGATCAGATGCGCTTAAAATATCTCATGATGGGGATACGGGTCATTTCATTTCGGGATGTGCCGGAGGAGTCATTCTACGTACAGTTTTCCAACGGATCAAAGGAGTCCTTAAACGAAGTCCTTCCGGGGTTGTATACCTATCCGTTAAAGATACTGCCCAGTGAGTTCTGTGAATATTTCATCGTAGACACACAGGGGCAGATCCGGACGAAGGAGAGCTTTCGCGTCACTGAGGTCGGGGAATCCTTTTACGACACCCGCTATGGGAGACTGGGAAGGCTGGGCCTTGAGAAGTCGGACGTGGATGCACAGTATTCCTACGCCGAGACCTGTGACCTTGTCAATACACTGTTTATCGCGACTGAGGAGTAAGATGTGGAAACGAACAATAAATTGTTTATTGGGATCGATCTGAATAACATGCGGGCAATGGTCAGCCTCTATTTTGAGGGAATGCAAGAGCCCGAGACTGTATCCACGATTCCCGGAGAGGAGCATTTCCGGATTCCGACAGCTATTTTCTGTTCGGATCACGGCAAATATTTCTACGGGGATGAGGCCGTTAAGCGTCGGAATGATCCGGATGGCACTTATTTCTCCAATCTCTACGAGGAGGCTTTGATCGAGGACAACGTCGTGTACCGAAATATGCTCGTGCAGTTTTTGCGCCGTCTGATCCGGTTTTCCGAGCGTTATGGCGAGTACGGGCTGGAGCCTTTCCTTTCGGTTACGGTGCCGGATCTTTCCGAAGAAGCTGTAAGTCTTTTTGAGATCATTCGGGCAGAACTGGGATATTCCATTGAGAATTTTCAGTTGATGGATTACAGTGAGAGCTTTTTTGCCTATGTATATCAACAGGACGCCTCAGTCTATACGCACGATGTCGTCATGTTTGACTACGAAAGGGGAGACATTTCTTTCCTTCTGCTGCATGCCGATACGCTCGGAGAGATGAAGCGCGTGACAGCAGTAAAGGACAACTGGGATTTCCCCGGATATCTCGAAGGGGAAAAAGCGGCGATGGATGAGTTTTTTTCCAATATCATCCTGGAGGCGTTTGAGAAAAACATTATCTCGGGGGTCTATTTTGTCGGAGACGGGTTTGACGGAGGCTGGATGAACGCATCTCTTCGCGTGATCGGGCCGAACAAGCGCGTTTTTAAAGGGAAAAACCTCTATACGGTCGGAGCCTGCTATGCCGGGTACCGCTCTCTGATTCCGGATACCTGGACACACTATTATGACTGCCCGTATAAGCTTCAGGGAGAGATCTCTCTTCAGGTCCTTGAAAACGGAGAGTCGACCTTTCTCCGCCTGGTTCAGCTCGGCGCGAACTGGTTTTCACCGACAAAAAAATACTTCTTTCTCTATGACGGAAATCAGACGATGGAGGTCTGGATCCGTGTCAGACAAAGGATTGACGCCAGAATGGAAGCGTTTACTCTGGAATTTATGCCTGAGCGGGCACCCAGGAGCATCCGCTTAAGTATTCAGGCTTTTCCGATCAATGGGAGAGAAGTGGTCTTAAAAGTAATCGATGACGGATTTGGGGAGCTTTATGAGTCGTCCGGAAAAGTCTGGGAGTTCCCGATCCTTTTGTAACTGTTGTAAAGCGGAGGAATTTACATGCTTCGTCTAATTGAAAAGACCAAAGTGCAAAAACCGTTTTATCATGAGACGATCTCCACGCATCTCTATTCGATGGAGGAGCTGTGCTATTTCATGGAAACGCATATCTACCTTATCGATCCCATCTGGGTGGGGGAAGCTCTGTTTTCATGGATCGAGACAGAGCTCGGTGAAAAGAGGCTTGCCGAAAATCTTCGTCAGTCACGCCGTAAGAAAGAGGATGAATTTACGTGCGTAGAGATGATCCTGCGCGCCTCCGGAAATTATTCGGAAGAGGACTTAGATGAGATTTCCGGACTGTTAAATCAGATGCGCGGCAAGACGAAGATCGAGCGTCGTAAGATGAGCGGAGATCTGTATTTAGCCGCAGGGAAATATCGCCAGGCCGCATATACGTTTATGGAGCTGCTCGGAGACGAATACGCCATGCACATGACGGAAGAGCTCCGCGGCAATATCTATCACAACCTGGGTGTTGTGTATGCGCATATGTTCATGTTTGAGGAGGCTGCCAGACTGTTCTCCATGGCTTATACGCTGCGAAAGGATATCAACAGCAGAGACGCATATCTGTATGCCATGAACTTTTTGGAAGAGGATGGCCAGATCGATGAACAGAAGCTGGATCTTAATTTTAACGTGATGCGGGATGTGCTCGCTCATCTGGCAGAGGTATCTGGCGATCTGGAGTATTATGTGGAGCGAAAAAAGGCATCTATTGCGGCTGATGCCGTAGACTGGAAGACGGCGCAGGCAAATCTGGTCCGTGACTGGTTTAGCGAGTATCGGACGATGATCTGAAACATAAGGCCGCGGGGCCAAAACGCAGCAGGGAGATCAGAAAAAATTGCGGCAAAATTTGTTTACTTTGCCGAATATATGTAGTATAATCACACGCGGATGGTATTCATAATGAAACCGTACCGCGTTTTTCTTTTATTTTGTACGAAGCTTGTATTGCGAGAGCAAATGAGACTTCACTGTCCCGCCACAGCGCACACGGATGTGCCGGATTGGAGGGATGCATATGAATATTGGGTTTATCGGCGCAGGGAAAGCAGGTTTCTCTTTGGGGAAATATCTAACCGAGCGCGGCATGCATGTGACGGGCTATTACAGCCGCAGTCCACAGTCATCACTGGAAGCAGCGAAGTTTACAGACACCGGGCAGTACCTTGACCTGAAACGTCTGGCGGAGGACAGTGACGCGATCTTTCTCACTGTACCGGACGGGGCCATCAGGTCGGTCTGGGAACAGTTAAAAGAGCTTCCAATTCAAAATAAAAGGATCATACATTGCAGCGGTTCGTTAAGTTCCGCTGTTTTTTATGATATCGGGCGTGTTCACGCATACGGTTATTCCATCCATCCAATGTTGGCGATCAATGACAGATATATTTCTTATGAGAAGCTGTCGGGCGCGTTTTTTACGATCGAGGGAAGCGAAGCATATCTGGAAGAGTTAAAGCAGATGTTTTTAAGTTTCGGAAACCGGGTCGAGGTGATCTCTCAGGCGGAAAAGACCCGCTACCACGCAGCTGCCGTCTTTTCGAGCAACCTTTATGAAGGCCTGGTAAATATCAGCGAGAGGATGCTTTGTGAGTGCGGATTTTCGCCGGAACACGCACAGGAAGCGCTGGCCCCGCTGATTTTGGAGAACGCAAAAAACATTGTGGATTTCGGGACAGAACAGGCGCTCACCGGACCGGTGGAGCGAGGAGACGCGGAAACGGTCGCGGCACACCTCGCAGAGTTGTCCGGTGACGAGAAAGAAATCTACCGGCTTCTGTCAATAGAGATCGCCCGGATCGCAAAACAAAAACATCCAAAACAGGACTTTACCGAACTGGAAAGGGAATTGGAAAGATGAAGACAACGATCGCAACCCTGAAAAAAATGAAAGAGGAGCAGACAAAGATCACCATGCTTACCTGTTATGATTATTCTACCGCGAAGCTGATGGATGAGGCGGGCATCGAGATCCTTCTGATCGGGGACTCCCTCGGCAATACCATACTCGGATATGAGGACACCCTGCCGGTCACAATGGAGGATATGATCCATCACACCGCCGCTGTCTCCCGCGGGGCAAAAAATGCACTCATCATCGCGGATATGCCGTTCATGTCCTACCAGACATCTGTGTATGACGCGGTAAAAAATGCCGGACGGCTGATCAAGGAAGGCCGTGCGAATGTCGTGAAGCTTGAGGGCGGAGCCCGGGTCTGTGAACAGATCGAGGCGATCACAAAGGCGGATATTCCCGTCTGCGCGCATATCGGCCTTACTCCTCAGTCAGTCAATGCTTTCGGCGGCATGCGCGTACAGGGAAAGAGTGAGGAGGCCGCCCGGGAGCTTTTAGAGGATGCGAAACGGGTGGAATCTGCAGGAGCCAGCCTGCTCGTCCTGGAGGGGATTCCGGCGAAGCTGGCCGCTCTCATCACCGAAAGCGTCAGTATTCCGACAATTGGGATCGGAGCCGGCGCCAACTGTGACGGACAGGTTTTAGTCTACCAGGATATGCTGGGGATGTTCCACGACTTTGTCCCGAAGTTTGTGAAGCAGTTTGCCAATGTCGGTGATGTGATGACACAGGCCTTTGCGGACTATATGAAAGAGGTAAAAGAGGGGACGTTTCCTGCTCCTGAGCATACATACAAGATCGATGACGAGATCATAGAAAGATTAAAATGCTAGCAATGTGTGGATGCGCGAAAAAACGATTTCCACGCGCTCATAAAAAAATCGCGCTTAGGCATTGTTTTCTTCGCGCATCATTTACACAGTGAAGAGGTTCTTTAGAAACAGTGAAGGGGAATCTTATGGAAGTAGTTGAATTGATATCTGAGGTCAGAGAGCGGGTACAGACTTGGCGAGCAGAGGGCTTGAGTATCGGGCTTGTGCCGACGATGGGGTATCTGCATGAGGGGCACGGAAGCCTGATCGAGCGGGCAAGGGCTGAGAACGACCGTGTGGTTGTCAGTATCTTTGTAAACCCGATGCAGTTCGGCCCGAAGGAGGATCTGGAGACATATCCGAGAGATATGGAAAAGGACAGTGCTTACTGTGAGCGCCTCGGAACGGATCTGATCTTTCATCCGGAGCCGGAAGAGATGTACGGGGAGGGGTTTTCCACCTACGTGGATATGTCCGTCCTGACGGAGGAGTTATGCGGATTGAGTCGTCCCGCCATGTTTCGCGGCGTCTGTACGGTTTTGACAAAGCTGTTTCATATCGTGCAGCCGGATAAGGCTTATTTCGGTCAAAAAGATGCACAGCAGCTAGCTGTTGTTAAGCACATGGTCGAGGATCTTAACATGGATATTGAGATCGTTGGCTGCCCGATCGTCCGCGAGGAAGACGGACTGGCTAAGAGCTCACGGAATGCGTATCTGTCCCCAGAAGAGCGGGAGGCTTCCCTTATCTTAAACCAGGCGGTAACTCTCGGCGAAAAAATGGTCGCTGAGGGTGAGCGGGATGCGGAGAATGTCGTCAGTGCCATGAGAGCACTCTTAGAGACAGAGCCTTTGGCGCGGATCGATTATGTCAAGGCAGTTGACGGAAAGACCATGCAGCAGGTCCGGGATGTGAAGGAGCCAATGCTTTTTGCGATAGCGGTTTTTATTGGAGATACCAGATTAATAGATAACTTTATGATACAAGGGGACGATAAGTCGTAAAACAGATACTCGCATCTGCTTTTACGAGTTTAGGACCCGCACAAAAATGATCAGAAAATCCAAAGCGGGAGGAATGTCCTATGCTGAAAGGG
This sequence comes from Lachnospiraceae bacterium, assembly GCA_020860755.1. Taxonomy (GTDB): domain Bacteria; phylum Bacillota; class Clostridia; order Lachnospirales; family Lachnospiraceae; genus Eubacterium_I. Next base: position 38,283 of record JAJBTQ010000010.1, on the reverse strand, counting down.
AAAACAGTCATACTGGGTGTGACGGGCAGCATTGCGGCTTATAAGATCGCAAATCTTGCCAGCATGCTGATCAAGCAGCATGCCGAGGTCCATGTCATCATGACGCAAAATGCGACCAACTTCATCAATCCGATCACGTTTGAGACCCTGACGAACCATAAATGTCTCGTTGATACATTTGACCGCGATTTTGAATTTCACGTGGCACATGTGAACCTTGCGGAGCAGGCGGACGTGATGCTGATCGCTCCGGCGAGTGCGAATGTCATCGGGAAACTGGCCGGCGGGATCGCGGACGACATGCTGACCACGACAGCAATGGCTTGCAGGGCACCGATCCTTGTTTCACCTGCAATGAACACAAATATGTTTGAGAACCCGATCCTCATCGATAATCTGAAAAAGCTGCAGTCCTATGGGTTTGAGATCATCGAGCCGGATACCGGTATGCTGGCCTGCCGTGATGTCGGCAAAGGAAAGATGCCGGAACCGGACGTTCTGCTTGGGCATATTATGCATACGATCGCAAAAGATAAGGACCTCAAGGGAAAAAAAGTGCTTGTGACGGCAGGACCGACTCAGGAAGCCATAGATCCTGTGCGTGTTATCACAAATCATTCGACCGGAAAGATGGGATATGCCATTGCGGAAGATGCAATGTTAAGGGGCGCCGATGTGACTCTTATTACGGGGCCCTGTGCGATCGAACCCCCTTTGTTTGTCGATATCTGTCCCGTCGTGTCCGCGCAGGAGATGTATGAGGCCGTGGACAGTTACCGCGAAGTATCGGACATCATCATTATGAGTGCGGCCGTTGCAGATTACAGACCGAAAACGACGAGTCCGGATAAGATCAAAAAGACAGATGACGAGCAGATGATCACGCTGGTTCGGACAACGGACATCTTACAGAGTCTCGGAGATAAGAAACGGGTTGGACAGTTTTTGTGCGGGTTTTCTATGGAGACAGAGAATCTGTTGGAAAATTCCAGAAAAAAACTGGAGAAAAAGAACCTGGATCTGATCGTGGCAAACAGTTTAAGAACGGAAGGCGCCGGATTTGGAACGGACACAAACGTGATCACGCTGATCTCACCGGAAGAAGAGAGAGAACTTCCTCTGATGAGCAAGCGTGAGGCAGCCGCATGTATTCTTGATGTGATCGTGGAAAAGATGAAATAGGCAGGACCGGATCCTGCGCGAGAATGCGAAAATACGCTGTATTTCAATTAAAAGAGAGTACAAAGCAAGAACCCTTTAATGATAAAAGGGTTCTTGCTTTGCATAAAAAGCTCTTGTCAAATACCCCATAGGGGTATATAATGAACTCGGATCACAAGTCCGTCAGCAGCATATTTTTAATTTGAGACCGACAGATCGGGGAAATCGAAGGTATAAACATGAGTGAAGAACAAAAAAGAAGTTTACATGACACAGACGTTCCATCTCAGGAAGCTTCCTGCGGCTGTGCCGAGTCCAGGACAAAGGAGAGGAGCGAACAGGAATATCAGGCTTTGATGAACCGCTTAAGCCGGATCGAGGGTCAGGTGCGCGGCGTCAAAGGTATGCTGGAGCGCGATGCCTATTGTGTGGATATCTTAATCCAGGTGAGTGCGATCAATGCCGCATTGAACAGTTTTAACAAAGAGCTTTTGGGCAATCATATCCGCACCTGTGTGGTGGAGGATGTGAGATCCGGCAATAATGAGCTGATCGATGAACTCATCGCGACAATTCAAAAGCTGATGAAGTAAAGGAGATCTAAATAGCAATGAGAGAGTATGATATTACCGGTATGAGCTGCTCATCCTGCAGCGCGCATGTCGAGAAAGCCGTTCGCAAAGTGGATGGTGTGAAGGATGTATCGGTAAGTCTTTTGACAAATTCCATGCGTGTGGAGGGAGACGCCCCCTCAGATGCGGTTATTGCCGCCGTCGTCAGCGCCGGTTACGGTGCATCACTTTCGGATAAAAGCAAGAGTGCCGTTTCAGCATATGAGTCGGAAACAGAACCCATTCAGGATCAGGAGACAACACAATTGGTACGCAGACTGATCTCCTCTATCATCATTCTGCTTCCGCTTATGTATGTCTCGATGGGACACATGATGTGGAACTGGCCGCTTCCTGGCGGTGTTGCTCACAATCATGTGGCAGTGGGACTTTATGAGATGCTGCTTACGATCCTCATCATGGTGATCAATCAAAAGTTTTTTATCAGTGGTTTTAAGGGATTGTTTAAGGGTGCCCCCAATATGGATACCCTCGTTGCCATGGGAGCAGGTGCTTCCTTCGCCTACAGCACCTGGGCAATGTTTGCGATGACTGCTGCGCAGATGAGAATGGATTCTGCCGCGGTGGCCGACTATCTTGGAGATCTCTATTTTGATTCAGCCGCCATGATCTTAACTCTGATCACGATCGGGAAGACGTTAGAGTCCTACTCAAAGGGACGTACGACAGATGCCTTAAAGAGTCTGATGAAGCTTGCGCCGAAAACCGCACGGGTGATCCGTGACGGGACCGAAGAGACGATCCCGGTGGAGCAGGTGCGCGTAGGGGATCTGTTTGCCGTTCGCCCCGGAGAGAGCCTGCCTGTGGATGGTGTTGTCGTGGAAGGGTCCAGTGCAGTGGATGAATCCGCACTGACCGGAGAGAGTATTCCGGTCGACAAAACAGAGGGGAGCAGCGTCTTTACGGCAACCATTAACCAGTCAGGTTTTTTAAAATGCCGTGCTGAGCGTGTCGGTGAAGATACTTCTCTGTCCCAGATCATTGAGATGGTTCGGGATGCTGCGACATCCAAGGCGCCTATCCAGAAATTGGCGGACCGGGTATCCGGAGTATTTGTCCCCACAGTTCTCGTGATCGCAGCTGTGACCCTGCTGATATGGATCCTTGTCGGCCAACCTTTTACTTTCTCCCTTTCAAGAGCAGTCTCCGTACTGGTGATCAGCTGTCCCTGCGCTCTCGGCCTTGCAACGCCGGTTGCGATCATGGTAGGGAGCGGCGTCGGGGCAAAAAACGGGATCTTGTTTAAGACGGCAGAGTCACTGGAAGAGGCCGGCAAGATCGATGTGGTCGCGCTTGACAAGACAGGAACGATCACGACAGGAGAGCCAAAAGTGACCGATATCATCCCCGCAGAAGGCGTGACGAAAGAGGAGCTGATCCGGGTCGCCGGCGTTCTGGAGAAAAACAGTGAACATCCTCTCGCGAAAGCGATCATGGAATATGCAAATGAGAGTGGGATTGAACTGCCGGACCCGGAAGACTTTCAGGCTGTGGCCGGAAGCGGACTGACCGGAAGACTTGGAAGTGACCGCCTTTATGGTGGGAACAGAACGTATATTTCCTCTTTCCTTAAGTTTCCATCAGATATAGCACAGCAGGCAGACACACTTGCCGAGTCCGGAAAGACGCCCTTGTTTTTTGCCGTCAATGACAGGATATACGGAATGATCGCTGTGGCGGATGTGATGAAAGAGGAGGCCCCGGAGACTGTCCGGCAGCTGAAACAAATGGGAATTAACGTCGTTATGTTAACGGGCGACAATGAGCGTACAGCCAAAGCGATCGGAAAGCAGGTCGGCATCGATGATGTGATCTCGGATGTCCTGCCCGGGGGCAAGGAGTCTGAGATAAAAACTCTCTCTGCGAAAGGGAAGGTTGCCATGGTCGGTGACGGGATCAACGATGCTCCGGCCCTTACCCGGGCCGATACCGGGATCGCGATCGGCGCCGGAGCGGATATTGCCATGGAGGCTGCGGATGTTGTGCTGGTAAAGAGCAGACTGGACGATGTCCCCGCAGCAGTACGTATAAGCCGCAGAGTGCTCCGTATCATCCGGCAGAATCTGTTTTGGGCCTTAATCTACAACGTGATCGGGATCCCGCTTGCAGCCGGCGCTTGGTACTATCTGCTCGGATGGAAATTGAATCCTATGTTCTGCGCAGCTGCCATGAGTGTCTCCAGTTTTATCGTGGTGATGAACGCCCTGCGGCTTAACTTTCTTAAAGTATACGATGTTGACAAAGACAAACCAAAAAAGGAGAGAACAAAAACAATGGAAAAAACAATCGAGGTCAAAGGAATGATGTGTGAAAACTGTGAGAGGCATGTGAAGAATGCGCTTGAGTCTATCGACGGTGTGACGGGAGCAGTGGCAAGCCACGAGAAGGGGACAGCCATTGTCACCATGGACCGCGAAGTGGGAAATGAAACCTTAAAAAAGGCAGTGGAAGAGGCCGGCTATGAAGTGAGTGCGATCTGTTAACGGATCTGAGGCTGATAAAGATCGATATCTGACGGTGAACAAAGACCGATATCTGACGGTGTACAAAGACCGATATCTGACTGTAAACAAAGAGCGATTACCCTTGTCAAAGATAGTTTAGAATGATAAACTATATATTATATATTGAGGGGGTTTATGTTATGTCAGACGAGGTCGTAAAAAAAGAGGCAAATGCCGGTCCTCTCGGTCTGCTCGGATTCGGGATGACTACGATTTTGCTGAACATTCATAATGCAGGAGTGATCGAGATGTCTGTGATGATCCTCGCGATGGGAATCTGCATGGGCGGGCTTGCTCAGTTTATCGCCGGGCTGATGGAGTTTAAAGCCGGAAATACGTTTGGGGCCACTGCCTTTACGTCCTATGGTCTGTTCTGGTGGTCGCTTGTCATCATTCTCGTCAATCCCGAGTGGCTCGGTGGAGCCGGAGCTGACGGGAGGTCGCTTGGTTTTTACATGCTGTTGTGGTGCATCTACACATTCTTCATGTATATTGGGACATTAAAAGCGAACCATGCGACACAGGTCGTCTTTCTTACGCTTGCGATCCTGTTCCTGCTTCTGGCGCTTGAGAACTTTACCGGGATCGGAGTAATTGGTATCATAGCGGGTATTGAAGGCATATTCTGCGGCGCATCGGCTGTCTACACTGCCGTGGCCGGAATCGTAGACGGTGAGTTTGACCGGCCGGTCATGCCCATGTAAAATGCTATGAATGTCACGGTTTACTGTGTTGGGAAGGTAAAAGAAGATTTCTACCGCCGGGCTGTGGAAGAGTACTCGAAACGGCTGTCGCGATACTGCAGGCTGCAGATCGTGGAAGTGGCGGATGAAAAAATACCGGATCATGCCGGCTTATCTGAGCTGGAACAGATCCGGAATAAGGAGGGGGAGCGCCTGCTTTCAAAAATGCGGGAAGACTCCTTTCTTATTGTGCTCGCAATCGAGGGAGAAAAGATGGATTCTATCTGTTTTTCCGAGACTCTGGACAGTCTGTTTGTGCGCGGGGTCAGCGACATCGGTTTTGTGATCGGAGGCTCCGTTGGACTTTCCGAGGAAATTTTAAAAAGAGCCGATCTAAAACTCAGTTTTTCGGATATGACATTTCCGCATCAGCTCATGCGGGTTATTTTGCTGGAGCAGGTGTATCGGGCATATCGGATCATGCGCGGGGAACCGTATCACAAATGATCACCGGATTTTTTAAACAGAACTATCAGTTATTTTAGCAGGAGTTACCATGCAAAATATTCGGATCAGAAATTTAATTATCCTTATCGCAGTTATTGTCGCAGCCATCCTGGTCGCTGTGAGAGTCAAATATATCACACAGGTTCCATTGAAATCAGAAGCTGCCGAGACGCGGCTAGTGTTGGATGCCTTGGCAGATCAGGATATTTCCGCCATACAGGATGAGATCGATTTAAAGCGTGATGTTTCCGATGACGAGAACGATGTGATCACTGTCTATTCAGATGAAGGCAACTTGAATGTGACAACAGAAGATCTTCTTCCCCTGGCAGAGCTTCAGGAGATGAATTTTACGGAGATCTTTTCGAACTGCGTTATCATGGGGGACTCTATCGCCCACCAGCTGCTAGAATACGAAGTCTTAAATTCCGCTGAGGTTATTGCGCAAGACGGAATGCAGGTGCACAAAACGGAGGAACAGATTTCGACAGCGGTAGATCTTGCTCCCAAGGTAGTTTTTCTCACCTATGGGCTTAACGATATTGACGATTGGAAGAGTGATTTCGAAAGCTTTCGGGAAAATTACGATGATTTCCTGACAAGAGTACAAAGCGCTTTGCCAAATGCTCAGATCTATGTGACGCTTATACTTCCGGTAAACAATTACGCACTGGAAGAACACGAGGCGTACCGTTACATAGATGAATATAACCAGGTGATCGTCGAGTGCTGCGAGGCACATGGGATCCCTTATATGGATCTGGAGTTCACACTCCCGGATGAATATTATGATGATGACGGGATTCATCCGCTTCTCAACTTTTACTACGGTTGGCTGTATTGCATGGCGAAAGGAGCAGGGCTGATCTAAATGAATGAGAGAACTGTAAGCTCGGAAAAAAACACAACCGTACGGCCGGCACGAAGGGAAGTGCCTGTCTGGGTAAAATATGTTATTATCGGAGCGCTTGCCCTGTTTGTGGTGTTTATGTTCTTAAACAACAGGGCCAGCAATATGCCTTTTGCAGATGTGGAACAGGCGGTTGAATCTCAGATTGATCCTGAGACGATGACCAGGGCAGATGACCAGACCATAAAACGGGATTACGGTCTTAACGCGGCTGACTACGACGGCATCATGCTCTATGTCTCAACGTTTAATTTAAATGCGCAGGAGATCCTTCTTGTCAAAGTAGAGGATGAGTCACAGATGCAGGACGTTGAGGACGCGGTTGATGCGCGGATCGAGAGCAGAAAAAACGATTTTGATGGATATATACCGGAGCAGGCGAAGCTCATGGACGATGCTCTGGTGACGATTCGGGGGGACTATCTCTTTCTGGTGATCTCGGATGAAGCCGAGAAATATCAGGCAGCCTTTGAAAGAAGCCTGTAGGAGAACATAGAGTTATGTTGTTTTCTAGTGTAACATTTCTATTTTTATTTTTGCCGATCACGCTGGTGGTTTACTATATTCTGCCTTTGCGTTTTAAAAACCTGGCGCTGCTCGTGGCCAGTCTGTTTTTTATGCCTGGGGAGAGCCGGTGTATGTCATTCTTATGGTACTTTCGATCGCGTTAAACTATACGATCGGCAGAGAACTGGGGAAATACGCCAAAGACAAAAAAATGGCAAAGAGATCTCTTGTCATCGGAATCATTGTCAACTTAGGGCTTCTCGGCGTCTTTAAATATGCAGGCTTTATCGTAGGCCTTTTTGGCTCTGCACTTCGGATGGACCTTCCTTTTGCGGAGATCGCTCTTCCGATCGGTATTTCGTTTTATACGTTTCAGGCTCTTTCCTACCTGATAGACGTATACCGCGGCAACGCAAAGATGCAGAAAAACTTTCTCAACTTTGCTCTTTACATCTGCATGTTCCCGCAGCTTATCGCAGGACCGATCGTGCGCTATACGGACATTGAGCATCAGCTGAAACACCGGCAGTTTTCCTGGGATCAGTTTGGGCATGGAGCGTTTTTGTTTTTGATCGGGCTGGCAAAGAAATTAATTCTGGCCAACGGAATCGGGGCACTCTTTGAGACGATAAACGCGCAGGTCTCGGCCAATCAGGCGGTTCCGGGCGTTGCCTGGATCGGTGCGATCTCTTACATGCTTCAGATTTACTTTGATTTCAGCGGGTACTCAGATATGGCGATCGGACTGGGCCACATGTTCGGATTCCGATTCCGGAAAAACTTTAACTATCCCTATATCTCAAAGAGTATCACGGACTTTTGGCGCCGATGGCATATTTCTTTGAGCACCTGGTTCCGGGAATATGTCTATATCCCGCTCGGCGGGAACCGCGTGTCGGTATCGCGAAATATCTTTAACCTTTTGATCGTCTGGTTTTTGACCGGTCTGTGGCACGGGGCTTCCTGGAATTTTATCTTCTGGGGTGTTTACTACGGGGTCCTGCTCATCCTGGAAAAATTTGTCTGGGGGAAGGCGCTGGCGCGCCTGCCTGCCGTTGTACAGCATTTGTATTCCCTGGTGATCGTGCTGATCGGCTGGGTGTTTTTCTTCAGTGATACGATGTCAAGTGCCGTACACTATCTGGGCACGATGTTCGGCGCGGTTGATTTTTACGGAAGCATACAGACGATCTTTTACTACCTTACATCCAACTGGCTGCTGCTCGTCGTCGGCGTTGTCTGCTGTACGGCGATCCCTATGCGGGTGATGAATGCTGTCGGATACAACGGAAGAAGAAAGGCAATTTATATCGGTGTGATGATGGTCCTGCTGGTCCTGTCAATTGCATGCCTTGTCACGGAATCATTTAACCCATTCCTCTATTTCAGATTCTGATCGGAGAGAGATACTATGAAAAAAACTCGCCGCAGAGAGCGAAAAAAGGCAAACAGAATATTGGGAATGCTGTTTTTAGCCATTCTGCTCGGATTTTTTGTGGTTAATCTGATAAAGAGTGACCAGGACACCTCCGAGTTGGAAAACAGAAGTCTTTCGCAGCGGCCCAAACTGACGTGGGAGAGCATCACCAGCGGGACGTTTATGGAACGCTTTGAATCTTATGTGTCTGATCAGTTTGTGGGAAGGAATGTATTCCGCGAGATCTATGTCGGATTTTCCAGATTCGGCGGTTCCCGTGAGGAAAATGACGTTCTGCGCGGCAGACACCGCCAGCTGATGGAGACAATATCCATTCCGGATGAGGAACTTCTCGCGGAGGATGTTGCCGGTATCAATGAGTATGCGTTATCCTACCCGGATGTCAGCACACATATCCTGCTCGTTCCGGACTCTGCCGAAATCCTTAGCAACCGGATCCCGCTCTTTGCGAGCGTCGCGGATCAGGCGGAGCTGTTTGATAATTTTAGGGCTCAGCTTGACGACAGTATCATCTGGGCTGACGCTGTCTCTGTTCTGGAAGAACACACGGACGAAAAGCTTTATTACCAGACTGACCCGCACTGGACGACGCAAGGGGCTTATGACGTATTTTTGGGTACTGCCGGCAGCTTAGGAATAGAAGATCCATACGATACGACCTATGATTCCTACTGCGCGGCATATGATTTTAACGGAACACTTTCAAGCACAAGCGGATTTCTTATCAACCGGAAAGAGGAAGTGGATGTCTATCTGCCCGAAAATGCGACCTCCTATCTCGTGACTTATGTCGAGGAGGCGGAAAAAACCACCTCTATCTACAGCACAGACGCGCTCGATACCCGTGACAAGTATGCGGTCTTTATGGGCGGAAACCATTCTTTGGTCGAGATCGATACGGGGGCGGACAGCTCCAACACGCTCCTTGTCGTAAAAGATTCCTTCGCGAACTGTTTCATTCCGTTTTTGATCCCTCATTACAGCCGGATCATTGTGGTTGATCCCAGATATTATGCCGGAACGATCGGTGATATCACAAGCACATACAGCATAACGGATACGCTGTTCCTCTACAGCGGCAACACCTTTTTTACGGACACAACTCTCAAGGGATTTCTCGAATCTGAATAGTACATTTTATAAAAACATAATTCTCTATAAATTCTCTATAAAAATCTTTTTCATTTACTCAAATAATGGTATTATATAATAAGCAAAAAATGTGTTTTGACGGGAAAGGATAAGTTCGAATGGAATTGATGCAGCAAACGATCGAAATTCCGATCGAGCATATGGCCAACGTGTTTGGCGAATTTGACGCATGGCTTAAGATGATCGAAAACGGTCTCGGCGTGAAACTGGTTGCGCGGGACGGCTCGATGAAAGTGATGGGACCTGAGGAGGCAGTGGACAGTGCATGCTCTGTCTTGGATCAGCTTGTCAAGCTGTCGGCTAAAGGCAATGACATCACAGAACAAAACGTCACTTACGCGCTTGAGACCTGCCGGGTCAACAGAAGTGCCCTGCTCGATGCTGACAGTGAGATCATCTGTCACACGATCGACGGAAAAGCGGTCAAGCCAAAGACACTCGGACAGAAAAACTATGTGGATCAGATCTCGGAGAAGATGATCGTTTTCGGAATTGGTCCGGCCGGGACCGGCAAAACATATCTCGCGATGGCGAAAGCGGTCACTGCATTCAAGAGAGAAGAGGTCGGAAGGATCATCCTTACAAGACCGGCCCTCGAGGCGGGAGAGCGGCTCGGTTTTCTTCCGGGAGATCTTCAGAGTAAGATCGATCCCTACCTTCGGCCTCTCTATGACGCATTGTATCAGATCATGGGACCGGAAAGCTTTCAAAAGAATCAGGAAAAGGGTCTGATCGAGGTGGCGCCGCTCGCCTACATGAGGGGAAGGACGCTGGACAATGCCTTTATCATTCTGGACGAGGCCCAGAACACGACACCGGCCCAGATGAAGATGTTTTTGACCCGTATCGGGTTCGGCTCGAAAGTCGTGGTCACCGGGGATCTCTCCCAAAAAGACCTGGCGCCCGGAGCCAAATCCGGACTGGATGTGGCTCTTCAGGTGGTCAAAAAGATAAAAGACATCGGGATATGCCGTCTGACCAGTCAGGATGTGGTCAGACATCCGCTTGTTCAACAGATCGTCAAGGCCTACGAGGATTATGAAAACCGTCAGACATCCCGTGACAAAAAAGGGTCTTCCAAGACGAGAAAGTAGGTGTGAAATGAGCGTTTGGATCACCTGCAGACAATCTCCCGGATTTTCCTTTCACTATCGGGTGCTGGCTGAGAGTATCGTACAGACTGTATTGGATGAGGAGTCCTTTCCCGCAAACGCGGAGGTCTCTGTTTTGCTGACCGATGATGATGAGATCCATCAGATTAATCTGGAAATGCGTGGGATCGATGCGCCGACTGATGTCCTGTCGTTTCCCATGCTGGAGTATGACAGCCCGGCTGATTTTTCTTGTCTCGACGGACAGACAGACATGTATACAGATCCGGACACCGGTGAGATCCCTCTCGGTGATATTGTGCTTTCTGTGGATAAGATACACAAACAGGCCAAAGAGTATGGCCACAGTGAAAAGCGGGAGTACGCCTTTTTGATCGTACACAGCATGCTTCACCTTTTGGGGTATGACCATATGGAGTCTTCCGGGAGATCCGTGATGGAAGAGCGGCAGCGCCAGATCATGGATATCCTTTCGATTTATAGATAACTGAGGTAATTTATGAGAAACAGAAATAGTGATTCTACGTTTTTGGTGCAGGGTTCCGTGCTCGCCATCGCATCGATCGTCAGTCGTGTGATCGGTCTGCTGTATCGGATTCCGATGACGAACATCATCGGAGAATACGGCAACGATTATTACAGCTGTGCATACGAGATCTACAGCATGCTGCTGCTGATCTCTTCCTACAGCCTGCCGATGGCGGTCTCCAAGATAGTGTCCACCCGTGTGACCAAACATCAAAAAGAGAATGCCAACCGGGCGTATCTTGGAGCTTTGTTCATCGCCCTGATCACCGGGACGGCGGGATGTATCTTTGTCTACTTTGGTGCCGGTTTTTTGACACGTGTTTTTCAGACGCCCCTCAGTTTTCTCGCGCTGCGCGTACTTGCGCCTACTCTGATCATTGTAGCGGTACTGGGTACAATACGCGGTTTTTTCCAGGGCCTGGGCTCCATGGTGCCCAGCGCGATCTCTCAGATCATAGAGCAGATTGTCAATGCGGTCGTCAGCGTCGGTGCTGCCTTTGTCCTGTTCGGCTACGGCACGAAGGTTGCTGCGGTGATCGGAGGAGACCAGCATTATGCCGAGGCTTACGGAGCTGCGGGAGGTACACTTGGGACCAGTATGGGCGCATTGGCCGGGCTGATCTTTATCGCCATTATTTTTGTCCTTTACCGCAGAAACTTTAAAAAAGATATCAGACGGGAGCAGCGCATGGGGACCGGCCAGGTAGAGTCCTACAGGTCGGTCATGCGGGTGCTGATCCTTACGATCCTGCCGATTCTGGCAAGTACGACCCTCTACAACCTTGTCTCGATCGTGGATCAGGGTCTGTTTAAGAATCTCGCGATCGCTCAGGGTAATCCTTCGGACACGGTATCCCTATGGTGGGGCGTCTATTCCGGTTATTACCGGGTACTGATCAACGTCCCGATCGCGATCTCCACAGCCATTGCTACAAGTGCCGTGCCAGCGATCGCTGCCGCATTCGCAAAAAGAGACCACGACCAGGTCAGACACAGAATCGCTCTGGCCATGCGGTTTATTATGATCATCGCGATGCCCTGTGCAGTCGGTCTGGCGGTACTTGCCAAGCCGATCATCAACCTGCTTTACAATACGACATCGGACAGCCTCGCTGCACTTTTGATCCAGACAGGTGCGATCAGTGTCATATTCTACTCGATCTCTACGCTGTCAAATGCGATCCTGCAGGGGATCGACCGGCTGCGGATCCCGATCCGCAATGCGCTGATCTCGCTGGCAGTGAATATCGCGTCCGTACCGATCTGCCTGTATGTATTCCACTTGAACATTTATACCATGATCGTTGGCAATATCGTGTTCTCGCTGGTCATGTGCATTTTAAACGGCTTATCCGTCCATAAATATTCCGGCTATTCTCCGAATATCCGGAAGACTTATGTCCTGCCGGCGATCGCTTCCGTGCTGATGGGCGTGATCGTTTTCATTGTATATTTTGTATTAAACCGCGCATTGGGCAGCAATGCCATTGCCACGATCATCGCGATCATTGTCGGTATTATAGCCTATGCCGTGATTCTGCTATTGATCCGCGGGATCACTGAAGAAGAGCTAAAGAGCTTCCCCAGAGGAACTGCGATCATACGCATTACGAAAAAACTCCATTTGTTGAGATAAGGAGGATGACAATTGCCTAAAAACCCCATTTCACGAAATCAGACTAAAAATACAAAGTATCGGGATGTGATCGTGATAGGTGCCGGTGCGTCCGGCCTGATGTCTGCAATTGCTGCGGCCAGATCCGGCTCCTCTGTTGCCGTACTAAACCACAATTCCATGCCTGGGAAAAAGATCCTGTCAACGGGAAACGGAAAGTGTAATTTTACGAATGAAGTGCAGGATCCCGACTGCTACCGCAGCGATGATCCGGATCTGGTGGCCACGGCCTTAAAAGAGTTTTCCTGGAAAGACACGATCGCATTTTTTGAGGAACTCGGCATTTATTCCAAGTCCAGAAACGGTTACTATTATCCGTTGAGCGGTCAGGCCTCTTCAATCCGGGAAGCGCTGATGGCGGAATTGGATCATCTGCGCGTGGAGATCGAAAATGACATTGAGATCACGGATGTCAGCTTTGACAGCGGGATCTTTCATGTCGAGATGCGATCGGAGGGTTATGAGGCCAGAAGATGTATTTTGGCAACCGGAGGAAAAGCCGCACCGAAGACCGGAAGCGACGGCAGCGGCTACATCTTTGCAATCGGTCTTGGCCACAAGGTGATCAATCCTCAGCCGGCCCTTGTCCCGCTTATTTCCAGGGAGCGCTGGATACGCAGGACTTCCGGAGTGCGCTGTGACGGCAGTGTCACCTTGTTTGTGGACGGAAAGGAGTCTGCCAGTGACCGTGGAGAGCTCCAGTTTACGGACTTCGGCATCTCCGGAATCCCGGTGTTTCAGGTGAGCCGGTTTGCATCGATTGCGATCGCTGATCGCCGCAGCGTGGAGGCGGTCATCGATTTCTTCCCGGATGAGACGGAGAAGGAGATCGTCAGACGCCTGTCTGATATGGCAGACCGTCTCGGCAGTTATAAAAGCTGGTATCAGATCTTATGCGGCTTATGCAATCAAAAGATTGCCGGCATGTTCTGTGAAAAGCTGGATCTTGCCTTTGCCCCCGTACACCAGATTCCCTCGCAGGAGGCCTATAAACAGGCTGCCGCTTTAGCTGCCGATCTAAAGCATACCACGCTGTCCATTTCTGCCACCGGGTCCATCGACAACGCTCAGACCACCTGTGGAGGGGTCACATTAAAAGAGATCGGTTCCGATATGCAGTCCAAGCTGATCCCGGGGCTCTATCTGGCAGGGGAACTGCTGAATGTGGATGGAATCTGCGGGGGTTACAATCTCCAGTGGGCCTGGACGAGCGGATATCTGGCAGGCACCCATGCGACGGAGTGAGGACGTAATAGATGGCAAAGAGAATTCGGGTCACGCAGGTGATCGTTCCGCCGGAACACACCAGGGACCATGTGATAAAAAAAGCGTGCCGTATCTCCGGGATCCGCCCGGAAGATGTCAGAAACACAGAGATCGTGCGGCAGTCACTCGACGCCAGGAAAAAAGGAGATATAAAATATACCTATACGATTGACCTGATCATCCCGTCTAATGTCAGCTGTCACGAGAAGGATCCAAGAGTTTCCAAAGTCACTCCGATACAGTATGATCCGCAGGCCACCGGACAGGAAGAGATGACCGTCCCCATTGCCGTGATCGGCTCCGGGCCGGCGGGACTTTTCTGTGCCTACCTGCTCGCGCTTTACGGATACCGTCCGGTTGTCTTTGAACGCGGAAAGCGTGTGGAGGAGAGACTTGCGGATGTGGAAAAGTTCTGGAAAGACGGAAGACTGGATCCGGATTCCAATGTGCAGTTCGGGGAGGGCGGTGCCGGGACATTCTCTGACGGTAAGCTGAATACGACGGTCAAAGACAGGATGGGAAGAAACCGCTTTGTACTGGAAACGTTTGTACGCTTTGGCGCGCCGAAAGATATCCTGTATGTCAGCAGGCCGCACATCGGAACCGATATTCTTTGCTCAATTATTTCCAATATGAGAGAGGAGATCATACGATACGGCGGATCGTTTATGTTTTCTGCTGCTGTCAGTGATATAGAGATAAAAGACAACAGGGTGGCGGCTCTTGTGACTGAAACCGGAGAAAAAATGGAGACATCGGCAGCTGTCTTCGCGATCGGACACAGCGCCCGGGATACGTTTGCCATGCTTCGGGACAGGGGTGTTTCAATGGTTCCGAAACCGTTTGCGGTCGGATTTCGCGTGGAGCATCCGCAGGCGGAGATTAACACAAGCCAGTATGGGGAGGACGCAGATTTGTCCTTGTTTCCTCCCGCTTCCTATAAGCTCACATACCGCGCCTCAAACGGGCGAAGCGTCTACTCTTTTTGTATGTGTCCGGGAGGATATGTCGTAAACGCCTCATCGGAAGAGGAATATACGGCGGTCAATGGCATGAGCTATTTTGCCAGGGACGGCAAAAACGCGAACAGTGCTATCCTTGTCTCTGTCACACCGGAGGATTTTCCGGATCCGTCCGACCCGCTCTCAGGTGTTGCGTTTCAACGGGAGTTGGAAAAGAAGGCTTTTTCGGCCGGGAAAGGGAAGATCCCACAGCAGCGCTTTGGCGCTTTTCAACAAGATCCTTCCATCTCAGGGCCTGATCCGGATCAGAGCAAAGAAGGTGCTCCTTTTGCATCCTGTACAAAGGGCGGAGCTGTTTTTACCGATATCCGGGACGTGCTGCCCGATGCGGTTCGGGAAGCGTTTGTGGAAGGCATGCACGCTTTTTCCAAAAAAATACGGGATTTCGATCGGGATGACGTGATCCTTTCTGCTGTAGAGAGCCGGTCGTCTTCTCCTGTCTGTATTAAGCGCAATGAGTTATATGAGAGCAATATTTCCGGACTCTATCCCTGTGGAGAGGGGGCCGGATATGCAGGAGGGATCACTTCTGCTGCTATTGACGGTCTAAAGACTGCAGAGTCGCTGATGTCCCGTTTTGCACCTTGTGCCGACGACTCGGAAGAGAGAATAAAGAGGTCAGACATTCATGAAAGCTGAGAATGTAGATATCAATCAGGTGACTCCCATGATGAAGCAGTATCTGGAGATCAAAAAGGAGTATCCGGATTGTATTCTTTTTTATCGTCTGGGGGATTTCTATGAGATGTTTTTTGACGACGCGGTTCTCGCGTCAAAAGAACTGGAACTGACCCTCACCGGGAAGAGCTGCGGCCTTTCGGAACGTGCGCCTATGTGCGGGGTACCCTTTCATGCGGTCGACAGCTATCTGACCCGCCTGATCTCACGTGGGTTTAAGGTGGCGATCTGCGAACAGGTTGAAGATCCGAAGCTGACAAAAGGGCTTGTCCGCCGCGAGGTGATCCGTATCGTGACACCCGGAACGAATCTGGATACGGAATCCTTAGATGAAACCAAAAACAACTATATCATGTGCATTGTAAGCCTGGATTCCCGGTACGGGATTTCCGTTGCGGATGTGACGACCGGAGACTACTTTGCCACCGAGTGCGATTCCGAACAAAAGCTGCTTGATGAGATCAGCCGGTATATGCCTTCTGAGATCATCTGCAACGAGTCTTTCCGAATGAGCGGCCCGGATCTTGATGAGCTTCGAAACCGTTACGCGGTCGCGGTTTATTTTCTTGACTCATCCCGGTTTGAGGAGAAGGATGCCTGCCGGGCCCTCTGCGATCATTTTCGGGTGGAGTCGGTAGATGAGCTCGGACTCGGTCATTTTGAGCTTGGTATGATAGCGGCAGGCGTTCTGCTTTGTTATCTAGAAGAGCTGCAGAAGATGCCTCTGACCCATCTCTCCCGGATCGAAGTGTATTCCGGGGGGAAATATATGGTTCTGGATGCGGCGACGCGTCGCAATCTGGAGCTTGTAGAGACGCTGCGGGAAAAGCAGAAGAGGGGATCGCTCCTTTGGGTGTTGGATAAGACAAAGACGGCAATGGGCAGCCGTATGCTGCGCGGATTTATAGAACAGCCCCTCATCAATCCCGATGAGATCGAGGGACGGCTGGATGCTGTCGAGGAACTTCATCGCGACATGATCAACCGGGAGGAGCTTAGAGAGTATCTAAATCCCATCTACGATCTTGAGAGGCTGATCGGCCGAGTAGTGTATCAAACCGCAAATCCGAGGGATCTCATTGCCTTTCAGACTTCACTTGCGATGCTTCCGGCTATCAAGACTATGATGGAAGAGTTTTCTTCTGCACTTCTCGTCAGTATCAATGAAGATCTGGACCCCTTGGACGATCTCTGTGATCTGATCGGCCGGGCGATCGTGGAGGATCCTCCGATCTCTGTCCGGGAAGGCGGCATGATCCGTGATGGTTTTGATCCTGAGGTCGACCGGCTTAGGAGTGCCGGCAAAGAGGGAAAGGATTGGCTGGCCAAACTGGAGGAGGAAGAGCGTGAAAAGACAGGGATCCGCAACTTAAAAGTCCGCTATAACCGCGTGTTCGGCTACTATCTTGAAGTGACGAATTCATTCAAAGATCTTGTGCCGGACTACTATACCAGAAAACAGACCCTTGCGAATGCAGAGCGATATATCACCCCTGAATTAAAGGAACTCGAGGAGACGATCCTGGGAGCAGAAGACAGGCTGGTCGCGCTGGAATACGATCTGTTCTGCCGGATACGTGCGCAGATCGCTGAGCAGGTGGAACGGATCCAGAGGACGGCAAAAGCGGTGGCAGCCCTCGATGTGTTTGCTTCCTTTGCTGCAGTGGCAGAACATAACGGATATGTCCGTCCTTCGATCAATGAGGATGGTATCGTTGAGATCAAACAGGGCAGACATCCTGTGGTAGAGCGCATGATGAACAATGATATGTTCATCGCAAACGATACTTATCTCGACAATGATGATAACCGGATCTCCATTATAACCGGACCAAACATGGCCGGGAAATCCACCTACATGCGTCAGAATGCACTCATTGTCCTTATGGCGCAGACCGGTTCTTTTGTTCCGGCCAGTGCCGCGAACATCGGACTCGTGGACCGGATCTTTACCAGGGTCGGGGCGTCGGATGACCTGGCTGCCGGTCAGAGCACGTTCATGGTGGAAATGACGGAAGTCGCGCACATCTTAAAGAATGCGACTCGGAGCAGCCTGCTTATCTTAGATGAGATCGGGCGGGGTACCAGCACGATCGACGGACTCTCCATCGCATGGGCGGTGGTAGAGTATATCAGTAACTCAAACATTCTCGGAGCCAAGACACTGTTTGCGACTCATTATCATGAGCTGACTGAGATGGAAGGCCGTCTTACGAATGTGCACAACTATCGCATTGCCGTAAAGGAAAGCGGTGATGACATTGTATTTCTCCGCAAGATCGTACCGGGAGGCGCGGATAAAAGCTACGGGATACAGGTGGCCAAACTGGCGGGGGTTCCCGATGGAGTGATCGAACGGGCAAAGGTCATTTGTGAGGAGCTGGAATGCTCCGACTTAAATCATCTTACCCGGAATCTCAATGCCGACGGCCAATTGGGCCTGCCCGATTTCCCGGAACCCACCGACCTCTCTTTGGGGCAGATGTCTTTGTTTGACACGGTGAAAGATGATGATATCATCCGGGAGATATCAGAGATGGATCTCACAAATCTGACACCGTTTGAAGCGCTAAATAAACTTCTGGAATTACAGAATAAGATCAATAACCGATGGTAGGAGCGCAGCATGCCCAAGATTGAAGTGTTGGATGAACAGACAATAGATAAGATCGCTGCCGGGGAAGTGGTAGAACGCCCGTCCTCCGTGGTCAAGGAACTGGTGGAGAATGCGATCGATGCCGGATCGACGGCAGTCACTGTTGAGATAAAAGACGGCGGGACAAGCCTGATCCGCGTCACGGATAATGGATGCGGAATTGAACGGGATCAGATCCCTGTCGCTTTTTACCGCCACTCCACGAGCAAGATACGGCAGGTGGAGGATCTGCTGACGATCTCATCCCTGGGCTTTCGCGGGGAAGCGCTTTCCAGCATAGCGGCTGTTGCTCAGGTGGAGCTGATCACCAAGACGGAGGATTCCTTTTTCGGCTACCGTTATCTCATCGAGGGCGGAAAAGAGCGATCCACTGAGGAGATCGGTGCGCCGGGCGGGACCACGGTGCTCGTAAAGAATCTGTTTTATAACACTCCCGCCAGAAGGAAATTTTTAAAGACCCCGCAGACAGAGGCGGGTCACATCAGCGATATGATGGAGCGGATCGCGCTGTCCCATCCGGAGATCTCATTTAAGTTTATCAACAATGGGCAGATCCGCCTGCACACATCCGGAAATTCCAGACTCCTGGATGTAATCTATCAGATCTATGGGAGAGATATCACCGCCAATCTTATAGAGGTAAGCGGTGAGTTTGATTCGTTTGCTGTCAGCGGATATATCGGGAAACCGGTCATATCAAGGGGGAATCGCAATTATGAAACGTATTTTGTCAATGGAAGATATGTAAAGAGCACCCTGATCGCAAAGGCCATTGAAGACGGCTATCAAGGTTTTTTGATGCAGCACAAGTATCCGTTTGCGGTTCTGCTTCTTTCGCTGGACGGAAATCTGGTCGATGTTAATGTGCATCCGAACAAGATGGAACTGCGCTTTTCGAATGAGCAGGAGATCTATGAGCGAATAAGTGATCTGATCCGCCGGACACTTTCTGAAAAAGAACTGATCGCGGATGTTGCGGTGAATGAAGAGTCCTCCGGCAAAGTGCAGCCTGCCTACGATAAAAGTAAGATACCGGAACCGTTTGAGACAAACAGACGCGCGCAGACAGCCAGGGAGCCGATCCGCTATAATGATCGGCCGCCCGCATCTTTGCCGGACACTGAACCGACCGGGCAGAGTGCGCCGCAAGCCCCGAAAAAGTCTCGGCATGCGAGTTCATCTTATCCGGCCGCTGATCTTACGGAACAGCCCAGGCAGGCAGAACTGTCGGATTATACACAGGAATCAGCCCCCTTTTTAAGTGAGGAGGCCAGGCCCAGGCACCGGATCATCGGTCAGTTGTTTGATACCTACTGGCTGGTAGAATATGACGACCGTTTTTATATGATCGACCAGCATGCCGCCCATGAGAAAGTTCTCTTTGAGGAGATGATGGATCGATGGCGCAGTGATCAGTGTGACTCCCAGATGGTCTCTCCGCCGATCCTGCTTACGCTGTCCCTCCAGGAGGAGGCGCTCTTAAGCCGATATATGGAAGACTTTGAAAAGCTCGGTTATTCTATAGATTCCTTTGGGGGCAAAGAGTATGCGGTCCGAGCTGTGCTTGCCAATCTCTATGGATTAAATGAGAAGGATCTGTTGTCAGATCTGATCGATGAACTAAGCGGCGTCACGGAAAAGGATACACCTGATATGGTGGCGGAAAAGATCGCCTCGATGTCCTGCAAGGCAGCGGTAAAGGGCAACCACAGCATGTCCCGGACTGAAGCGGAGCACTTGATCGGAGATCTTTTAAAGCTTGAGAATCCGTATTTTTGTCCGCATGGAAGACCGGTCATCGTCTCCATGACAAAGCAGGAGATAGAAAAGAAATTTAAGAGAATCGTTTGATGAGTACAGAGACAGAGAAAAAACCGTTGATCATTTTGACCGGACCCACCGCCGTTGGAAAGAGTGAACTGTCTATACGACTGGCGAAATCGGTAAACGGCGCAGTGGTCTCGGCCGACTCCATGCAGGTATATCGCGGCATGGATATCGGTTCTGCCAAGATCCGCCGCGATCAGATGGAGGGCGTCCCCCACTATATGGTGGATATCCTGGATCCGGAGGAGGAATTTCACGTGGTCCGCTTTCAGGAAATGGCGAAAGAGGCGATGGACGAGATCTACGATCTCGGACAGATACCCCTGCTTGTCGGAGGAACCGGCTTTTATATTCAGGCAGTGCTCTACGATATCGATTTTACAGAGCAGGAAGAGGATTCCGCCCTCCGCGAAGAGTATGAGAGGATCGCAAAGGAGAAGGGGGCGGACTATCTCCACGAGAAACTTCGGGAGGTAGATCCGGATTCCGCTGATGCCATACATGCCAACAACATTAAGCGCACGATCCGGGCTCTTGAATTTTATGAAAAGTCCGGCAGTGCGATCTCCGAGCACAACATGCGGGAGAGGCAAAAAGACTCCCCGTATAATTTCTGCTATTTTGTTTTAAATGATGAGAGAGAGCGGATCTACCAAAAAATCAATGAGAGAGTGGACCATATGCTGAAAGAGGGACTGATTGACGAGGTGCAGGCCTTAAAGGACAGAGGATGCACCGCTGATATGGTCTCTATGCAGGGCCTCGGTTACAAGGAGATCCTTCGTGTGCTTGACGGCGAGATGAGTCTTGATAATGCTGTCTATACAATAAAACGGGATACGAGGCACTTTGCCAAGCGGCAGCTTTCCTGGTTTCGGCGGGAGAGGGATGTAGTTTGGATCGACAAGCCGGATTTTGATTATGAGGATGACCGCATTTTAGCTTATATGCTGGATCTGTTGCGGGAAAAACAGATCATTTAAATAATGGGAGGCGCATATGAAAGAGAACTATAGAGAGAGCTGGAACAGTTTTTTGCAAAAAGAGAGGAAGGATCATCTGTTAAAGGAAACCTATCTCTCTCTTGGAATTTCTCAGGATGTATATGACTATGGCGCCTGGGTGGAAGAGTCTTTAGGTGATCACTTTGCCGCTCTGGAAGAGACGGCCCAGATCAATCAATTAAACGTCATTCGCGCGATGCAGGAATGCGGGGTCAGTACAGAATGCCTGCAATCCACCAGCGGATACGGTTATGATGATATCGGGAGAGATACCTTAGAAAAAGTATATGCTTCCTGTTTTCACGGAGAAGCCGCCCTTGTTCGTCCTCAGATCACCTGCGGCACACAGGCGATCGCACTCGCTATGATGTCCAACCTTCGCCCTGGAGATGAGATACTTTCTCCGGCGGGTAAGCCGTATGACACGTTGGAGAACGTGATCGGCATCCGACCTGCCAGGGGTTCCCTTGCCGAATACGGGATCACCTACCGACAGGTTGACCTTTTGGATCAGGGAGGGTTTGACTGGAATGGTGTAAAAGCGGCAATCAATGAGAAAACCAGACTGATCCTGATCCAGCGCTCCAGAGGATATCAGGACCGTCCGTCGTTTTCTGTGAAGGAGATTGGTGCTCTCATTGCATTTATCCGCGGCATAAAGCCGGATGTCATCTGTATGGTGGACAACTGTTACGGAGAGTTTGTCGAGACAAAAGAGCCGACTGAAGTAGGAGCGGATTTGATCGTCGGCTCCCTGATCAAGAATCCCGGCGGCGGACTCGCCTCAACCGGAGGCTATCTAGTCGGGAAAAAAGAATGTATTGAAAATGCGGCAAACCGCCTCACGTCACCGGGTCTCGGCAAGGAAGTCGGCCCTTCGCTCGGAGTTATCCGGTCTTTTTATCAGGGACTTTTTCTTGCCCCGACAGCTGTGGCCAGCGCGTTAAAAGGAGCTGTCTTTGCTGCTAATTTATATGAAAGTCTCGGGTTTTCGGTGTTTCCGGACAGAGATGAGTCCAGATATGATATTATTCAGTCGATCACACTCGGCTCCAAAGAGAAAATCATCGCATTTTGCCGCGGGATCCAGGCCGCAGCCCCGGTCGACTCCTTTGTCACGCCTGAGCCGTGGGATATGCCCGGCTATGACTCTCAGGTGATCATGGCGGCCGGTACGTTTTCTCAGGGCTCCTCCATCGAACTGAGCGCCGATGCTCCGATCCGGGAACCCTTTGCGGTTTATTTCCAGGGAGGTCTGACCTGGCCCCATGCCAAGCTCGGGATCCTTAAGTCGCTGCAGTATCTTGTTCAGGAAGGACTGATCCCGAGGGAAGAATTAAATTAATAAAATTTTTAATGTTTTCCAAAAAACTTAAAGCCTTTGCGGTGTACAGTATTTCTGATTTATGGTATGATTAACTATGTCCGTGGCCTGAGAGAGTGGACAGGATATATATGAAAAATACATTGACAATGAAGGAATTGCCGGATCAGGAGCGTCCCTATGAGAAGTGTCTGCGAAGCGGGCCGGCCGTGCTCTCTGATACAGAACTGATCAGCGTGATCCTGCGGACCGGTGCTTCCGGTGAAAAAAGCACGGACCTTGCCGCGAGAGTGTTGTGTGCGGGTCCGGACGGCCTTTTAAATCTCATTCGCCTGACTCCGGATGAGCTTATGCAAATACGGGGGATCGGCCGGGTAAAAGCGGTACAGTTGAAGTGTGTGGGGGAACTTTCACGCAGGATTGCCTCTTTATCGAGGCATGTCGGCCCAGTCTTTTCCGGTCCGGATGAGATTGCTTCTTTTTATATGGAGCGCATGCGCCATGAGCCCAAAGAGGTCCTCATGCTTGTCATGTTTGACCGCAAGAATATGTTCCTCGCAGATGAAGTGATCTCGGTCGGGACTTCCAACGCTTCGCTTATCTCTCCTGCGGAAGTCTTTCGCAGTGCACTGGAAAAGAAGGCGGAATTCATTGTCCTTTTACACAATCATCCGAGCGGAGATCCGTCTCCGAGCCCTGAGGATCGGGAAGTGACCCGTCGCATCAGGGAGTGTGGAGATTTATTGGATATTCCTCTGATGGATCATATCATCATAGGCGACAACCTATATTACAGTTTTCTTCGAAAGGAATGCCATACCAGAAAAGGAGAGCAAGATGGCCAACACATTCGGGATCGATCTCGGAACCTGTAATTTAAAGATATATAACAGACATTCCGGAAGGATCCTTATAGAGAAAAACACGATCGCGCTTACAGGGAAAACTCAGCTTTTCTCGTTTGGAGACGATGCATATGCCATGTATGAAAAGGCTCCCGGGTCGATCCGGGTATCGTTTCCGGTCTCCGGCGGCGTGATCGCGGATTACAATAATATGCAGGTAATGATCCAGGAACTGCTGGAGCATTCGATCAGAGGACATGTCAGAGGGGCTGAATTTGTGATCGCTGTTCCCACCGATATAACCGAGGTGGAGAAAAAGGCATTTTATGATCTGTTCTATAAGAGCAAAATGAAGCCGAAAAATGTGCTTCTGTGTGACAAGCCCATCGCAGACGGCCTCGGCCTTGGACTGGAGGTAATCGATCCGACCGGCGTCATGGTGGTGGATATGGGCGCTGACACGACAGAGATCTCTGTCATCTCTCTTGGCGGTCTCGTCTTAAGTGAGCTGCTCCATTTCGGTGGCAATCGACTGGATGAGTCCATCGCCTCCTATGTAAAAAAGAAATTTAACCTTGTCATCGGGCAGAAGTCGGCCTGCCAATTAAAGGAAGAGATCGGAAGTGCGCTGCCGGATCAAAACAAAGCGATGACTGTAGTGGGGCTGGATGTCGTAAGCGGCCTCCCGATCGAGATGCAGATCGATGCTTCCGTAGTTTATGAGGCCATGAAGGACAATCTCTCCTCAATCGGCAACGCCATCAAGATGATCCTTGAGCGTACTCCGCCGGAAGTCTCAAAAGATATCATTCACAACGGGATCTATCTGACCGGCGGGTCTTCCAAGGTAAGGGGCCTGGATAATCTGCTCGCGGATATTACCAATATCGGAATAAACACTTGTGAAGATCCGGAAGTGACGGTCGTGAGAGGCTTAAGCCGTCTTGTGACAAGTGATAAGTACAGTGGTCTTGCGTACAGTATAAGAGCGAGGGTCTTCAGATAAAGAGGCAGTTTTTATCATGAAACGTAAAAAGAAGAACAACTTTCCCGCAAAATATGTATTGTTGTTTATGTCTATCTTCTGCATTATCATCATCGCCTGCAGTGTGACCCTCTCTTTTTCTGATTCGGCGGTAAACACAGCTGTCGGCTATGTAATCATTCCTATGCAGAAGGGTATCAATCGTGTGGGAAACGGTCTAAGGAATATCCGTGGCAATCTCACCTCCAGACAAAAGCTGCAGGAAGAGAACGAAAGCCTGCAGGAGCAGCTTACCGACGCAAGGGCCGAGCTCAATCAGATCCAGATCGATCAGGATGAGCTTGACCAGTTAAGAGAATTGTACGACATGGATCAGTCTTATGCCGATTATGACAAAGTGGCGGCCGATGTGATCGGAAAAGATTCCGGAAACTGGTTTTCCACTTTTTTGATCGATAAAGGAAGTAAAAACGGAGTAAAAGAGGGAATGAACGTGATCGCGGACGGTGCTCTGGCCGGTGTTGTGATAGAGGTTGGACCAAACTATGCGACGGTCCGTTCTATCATAGATGATAACAGCAATATTAGTTGTACAAACCTTTCCACGAATGAACTCATGATTGTCAGCGGCAGCCTGCAGTCCATGAACGCGAGTACGACGATCCAGTTCTCTGACTTAAGAGATCCCGATGATCAGGCAGAGGAGGGGGATCAGGTCGTAACGTCCAATATCAGCGATCTTTATCTTCCTGACATTCCGGTTGGATATATCACCGATGTATCCATGGACCCCAACAAGATCTCGAAGTCGGGGAATATTGCAACGATCGTTGATTTTTCGCACCTGGAAAAGGTTTTTGTCGTTTTACAGACCAAGAGCGGGCTGACGGAAGAAGAGGGCGAATAGACCATGAGACGGATTATTGTTACAGCAGTCATCATAGTTGTCTGTTTCCTGTTGCAGTGCACGGTTTTTCAGACCCTGGCGATCGGATCGATCTCTCCGAATCTGCTCATTGTAGTCACGGCATCGTTTGGGTTCATGCGCGGGCACAAGGAGGGCCTTCTCGTCGGATTTTTCTGCGGGATCCTGATCGACCTGCTATTCAGCAATGTCATCGGCTTTTATGCCCTTGTCTATATGTTCATCGGGTTTGGCAACGGGTATTTTAGAAGTTTCTTCTTCCCTGAGGACATCCGCCTTCCGATCGGTCTTATTGCGGCCAGTGATTTCCTCTGTAATCTGGTGATCTACTTTGTCTTATTCTGGTTCCGGGGAAGATTTTCCTTTGGTTATTATCTCGGTCACACGATCCTGCCCGAACTCGTCTATACAATGCTGGTCGCGATCGTGCTGTATTTTATCTTGCTGCGGATTAATCAGAGATTAGAACGAATAGAGAGAAAGAGAGAAGCAAAGTTTGGTTGATATCATCAAAGAATGGTTGAACAAATTCATAAAAACGGTTGTAAGGTCACGCCTGTTTGTCTTTGGGATCATAATGATCGTTCTCTTTATTTTTGTCTTTCAGCGTCTTTTTGTTCTGCAGGTCGTGAACGGGGAAGACTATCTCAATAACTATACGATGAGTATTGAAAAAGAGATCGAGGTAGACGGAGCGCGGGGCAATATTTATGACAGGAATGGACTGCTGCTCGCGCACAATGAACTTTCCTACACCATCACGCTGGAAGATGATGGCAGTTATGACACGACAGAGGAGAAAAACGAAGCTTTAAACAGCGAGATTAATATGCTCATAGATATGGTCGAGTCGAACGGAGACAGCATAGTCAATGATCTGTATCTCTATATGGATCCTGGCGGGGAGCTGTCTTTCCTTGTGGACGGCACTGCGCTTATGGGATTCCGCCGGGACGTGTACGGACGTGCTGACATTTCAGATCTGATCGTCAACTCAACGCTTGGCTATGATGAGGCAAGAGCGACTACCGAACAGATGTTTGATTATCTTCTTGATGAATTTGGAGTCGATGAGAGCGAGTATGGAAGATATCGTGCTTATCAGATCATGGTAGTCCGGTATGCGCTTTCTTTAAATTCTTATCAGAAATATATTACCACGGATGTAGCACAGGATGTCTCCGATGAGACGGTTGCCATGGTGGAAGAGCACCTCTATGAACTGCAGGGTGTAAATGTAAACGAGGGGACAAAGCGTGTATATAATTATCCGGAATATTTTTCCCACATCATCGGATATACCGGGAAGATCTCAGCGGATGAGTATGAGACTTTGAGTACAGAGGATGACAGCTACACATTAAATGATACGGTCGGTAAGGCCGGGATCGAACAGGTCATGGAGGAGGAACTTCAGGGGCAAAAAGGCTCCCAGACCGTATATGTCAACAATGTAGGACAGGTGCTTGAGGTGAAGGACTCCACGGATCCCTCCGCTGGAAATGATGTTTATCTCTCCATCGATGCCAACCTTCAGATGGCGGTCTATGACCTGTTGGAGCAGGAGATCGCCGGCATTTTATATGCCAATATCGTCGATTCGAAAGAGATGTCGGAGACACAGATAGACATCCCCATTTATGATGTCTATTCCGCTCTGGTAGCCAATAATGTCATAGATATCAACCTTCTGCCCGACGCCGACCCGAACTCTTACCAGTACAAAGCCTATCAGGCTTACTCCGGGTACAGGGATACGGTCTATGCCACTGTGACGGAAGCCCTTCAAAGCGACACACCTTTCGAAAAACTGTCTGACGAGATGCAGGATTACATCACATATATGATCACTTATCTGCAGGACACGGGTGTGTTTGATACCACGGACGTGAGCACGACGGATTCCGTGTATTCCAACTGGAAGAACGGGACGATTTCGGCCAAAGAGTATCTGGAATATGCCATCGAGTCTTCCTGGATCCAGGTGACCTCGTTTGAGATGAACGAAAAATATGCGGATACTGCAGAGACATACCAGGCTTTGGTCCCCTATATGGTAGAGCAGATGAAGACCAACACGGCCTTTGACCGGTTGATCTATAAATACCTGATCTATGACGGGAAGATCTCCGGTAATACACTCTGCCTGATCCTGTTTGAACAGGGGATTTTAGAACAAAATGAAGCTGACATTAAACGCCTTGAGAGTGGTGCGCTGGATTCCTGCACTTTCTTAAAAGAAAAGATCAAGAATCTTGAGATCACTCCGGCTCAGCTCGCACTGGATCCGTGTACCGGATCCTGTGTTTTGATGGATCCCGAAACCGGAGAACTGCTCGCGTGTGTCTCATATCCGGGTTATGACACCAACAGACTGGCCAATTCCATGGACGCTGCCTATTATAACCAGCTGTTGATTGACCAATCCCTTCCGCTTTACAACAATGCGACTCAGCAGGCTACCGCGCCGGGGTCCACTTTTAAGCTGGTGACAGCGACTACCGGACTCATGGAGGGGGTCATCGACGCAGATACTGTGATCAATGATCCCGGTGAGTTTACAGAACTGGACTATGATTTAAAGTGTTGGGTCTATCCGGGAAGTCATGGGGAAGAAACGGTGACTACCGCTATCCGTGATTCGTGCAATACCTATTTCTGTGAGGTGGGGTATCGCTTAAGTATGGTTGACGGAGAGTATGACGAGGAGGCCGGCATTTCCAAACTTCAAAAATATGCGGATGAATATGGTCTGGGAAGCGAGACAGATATTGAGATTTCTGAGGGAGTCTCCAATGTCGCAGATGAATATCCGATTCCCGCATCGATCGGACAGAGTGACAACCGATATACGACGGTTCAGCTCTGTCGGTATGCGGCAGCTATTGCCAATGAGGGTACCGTGTATGATCTGACTCTCTTGGATAAGTTGACCGATTCTGAGGGGTATCTGCTCAAGACATATGAGCCGTCGGTGGAAAATGAGATGGATGATATCACGGAATCCACCTGGTCCATTCTGCACGAGGGAATGCAGATGGTGATAGGTACCCACGCACAGTTTGACGACTTAAAAACTTCTCTGGCGGGCAAGACCGGAACTGCACAGGAGAATGAAAACAGGGCCAACCATGCGCTCTTTATAGGCTATGCCCCGGTAAGCGACCCGCAGATCGCCATTGCCACCCGTATCGCATATGGATATAATTCAGACAATGCCTGTGATTTGGCAGATCTGGTTCTGAAATATTATTTTGGGGAGGCCTCAGCCGAGGAGCTTATAACCGGGCAGGCGGAGACGGATGTCACAACAGAAAACGCATTTACCGACTGACCCGTAAATACAGGTACAATACCCTCCGGAGGGTGCAGTATGAACACATTGAGACAGTATAAAATCAAAGATTACAGATTCCGCCTGATCGCATATGTTGTGCTCCTTTGCATCATTGGCATTCTTGTGATCGGAAGTGCGCAGGAGTCGCTTCAAAGCCGTCAGCTGGCCGGAATGATCGTCGGTCTTATTGTTATGGCTGCCGTCTCCCTGATCGATTACAGTGTGATCTTGAGGCTTAGGAGGATCTGGTATGTGATCATTATTCTTATGCTTGGTCTTGTGCTTGTGCCCGGAATCGGACATTCGGTCAGCGGCGCGACCAGATGGATCCAGATCGGGGGATTTCAGTTTCAGCCCTCTGAGATATGTAAGATACTGATCATCCTGTTTTTTGCGTCGTTTTTCATGCGCTATCGGGAGAAACTGAACACCTGGAAAGTGATCGTAGCAGCGCTTGTCCTGGTTGCGATCCCGATCTTTTTAGTATTTCAGGAACCCGATCTGTCCACGACGATCATGATAACACTGATATTTATCACCCTCATCTTTATAGCTGGCTTAAGTTATAAGGTCATATTCCCGGTTCTGGCCGTGTGTATACCGACTATTATAGTCAGCCTTGTGCTTATGCTGCGGGAATCGTTTCCGTTTTTGCAGCCGTATCAGTACAGCCGGATCCTTTCCTGGTGGAATCCGACCAAATATCCGGATGCTGCCAGACAGCAGCAGAATTCGATCATTGCAATCGGCTCCGGGCAGCTTTGGGGCAAGGGACTCAACAATGAGTCTATCACCTCTCTGAAAAACGGAAATTATCTCTCCGAGCCGCAGACAGACTTTATCTTTACCGTGGTGGGAGAGGAGCTCGGCTTTGTCGGCTGTCTGTTAGTGATCGTGCTGATCGCACTCATCGTCTTTGAGTGTATCTGGATCTCCAGAAATGCAAAGGATTTTGGCGGTAGACTGATCTGCTGCGGAGTGGCGGCCCTCATCGGATTTCAGGCCTTTATCAACATTGGTGTGACCATCGGACTTGTCCCTAACACAGGCCTTCCGCTCCCCTTTGTCAGCTACGGGCTGACATCGCTCGTCAGTCTGTTCCTAGGAATCGGCCTGGTCCTAAATGTCGGACTTCAGGCCGGAAATCGTGCAACCGGAGAATAAATGTTAGATACGAAGATTTAGCTGTAGAGGAGATATTATGAACAGAAAGCGGATCAGAAAATATATTGCGTTGTTTTTTGCCGTCCTTCTTCCTTGTTTTTTGCTGACCGGATGCGGAGAAACGAGGCAGGATGTGGATGCCTCGTATGCTCTGTTTGACACGACGTCGGATTATATCTCGTATGAGACAGCTATTGACAGCGGGCAGGATGAAAGTCTGTTTGCATCTGATCTGTGCGTCGGCGGGATTGAAAATTCGGATGCCTTTTTAGAAACTGTCGATGAAGCGAAGACCGAAGCTGTGTTTTCCCTTTCGGACGGGGAAGTCACATATGCGAATAATATCTATAAAAAGCGTTATCCCGCCAGTACAACAAAGATCCTTACGGCATATGTCGCACTCAAATACGGCGATCTGGATCAGATGGTCACGGTGTCAGATTCTGCGATGTCGATTTTGGACCCCGACTCGTCCGTGTGTGATCTTGTTGTCGGGGATCAACTCACGCTGCGGGATCTTTTGTACGGACTTATGCTGGAGAGCGGGAACGATGCCGCCAATATGATTGCGGAAACGGTTGGAGGGAGCATAGAGAACTTTGTCGATATGATGAATGAGGAGGCGAAGGCTCTGGGAGCCACCCAATCACATTTTGTCAATGCACACGGCATGCCGGATGCGGATCATTACACGACTGCTTACGATCTGTACCTGATCTTTCAGGAAGCCATAAAAAATAATGATTTTGTCGAAATCATTTCTACAGACACCTATGCGGCCTCTTATCTCGATGCTGACGGAGATACTGTCAATCAGGTGTGGGTTAATACCAACGGGTATTTAAGCGGTGACTATGACATGCCAGAAGGCGTAACAGTCATTGGCGGGAAGACCGGCACAACGGACTCTGCAGGGGCCTGTCTCGTCCTTTACAGCGAGAATCTTTCCGGCGATCCGATCATCTCAATTGTACTGGATGCAGAGGATCACAGAGACCTTTATGAGTGTATGTCAGACCTGCTTTCCAATTTCGCGAATTGATAATTTCCGGTTGTATTTTAAGGGGCAATATACTATAATAAACATATAAACTTTGGCGGAGGAGGTACATGCCAATGGTTGAAATAATTGCCGGCGCAAAGGGGAAGGGCAAGACGAAATATTTACTTGAAAAAGTAAATGGCGCCTTGGCGCAAGCCACCGGAAACATTGTTTATCTCGACAAGAATCAGAAGCATATGCACGAGTTAAGCAATAAGATCCGACTGATCAATGTGAAAGATTACCCGATCTCGAACCGCGACGAGTTCCTCGGCTTTATCTGCGGCATTGTTTCTCAGGATTATGACCTTCAGGAGATGTATCTGGACAGCTTCCTCACGATCGCCAATCTCGACGATGATCAGGTTGCGAATACGATCGACGCACTTGAGGCGATCAGCGAGAGGTTTCAGGTGAAGTTTATCTTAAGTGTTTCCAAGAATGAGGCAGATCT
Source organism: Lachnospiraceae bacterium (assembly GCA_020860755.1). Taxonomy (GTDB): domain Bacteria; phylum Bacillota; class Clostridia; order Lachnospirales; family Lachnospiraceae; genus Eubacterium_I. The sequence goes on along the minus strand of JAJBTQ010000010.1, from coordinate 6,945 downwards.
CCCTGAGTCGGCTAAAACAAAGGTACTTATCTCTCTATAGATGATATTATATTCAGGTGTCTTAAGGAAATCTTAAGACACCTTTTTCGATTGCAATCGGTTATAAATTTTTTAAGGCAGGATATGGCAGGACGTGACAAAAACGACAAAAACATCATAAGGTACCCGCGTCGTTTTGGGTTCAATATCGGGATCATTGTCTTCGCCTTTGTGTTGATCTACTTTCTCGTTTATCTGTTTCAATATTTGACTGAGACGCATGTGTCTATTTACGAAGTTGAGATGGGACAGATCATGGTGCGCACCAACTATACCGGACTTGTATTAAGGTCTGAGGATGTGACGTATTCCGATGAGTCCGGAATGGTCAATTATTACAGCAAAGAAGGGGATAAGGCCGGCTACGGGGATCTGGTCTGTTCCATTGATCAGGAGGGTTCCATCTATGAGGAGATCACTGCGGCCGGGACGGACGGGTCTGCCTTGACCATGTCTGATCTTCTTCAAGTGGAGGAGCTCATCACAGAATTTTCCAACGATTACTCCAAAGACCAGTTTTACTCGGTATATTCATTCGGAGACAACTTAAATTCTGAGGTGCAGGAAAATCTCTATCTGGATGCGTTGGAGGAGATGGGCTCTCGTGCGGACAATTCGAGCACGTTTTCACTGATCACAGCCTCTCAGGACGGTGTCCTTGCATTTTACACGGACGGATACGAGAGTGTCACACCTGAGAATTTTAACCCGGACATGTATCAGGCCTCCGATTACAAAAAAAATAATCTGAAAGGAAACACCTCGGTCTCTCCCGGACAGGCCCTCTACAAGATGATCACGGATGAAAACTGGAACATCATGATCCCGATCGATGAAGATGCCACAAACATATATCAGGCACAGATGGGTGAACACGATGACTCTTTTGTCACCCAGATCACATTTAAAAAAGATGATACACAGGCCTATGCCACGGCATCGATCGAGGACTACGACGGTCAGAATTTTTTGAATCTTGCCTTTAACAGCTCCATGGTTCGATATATATCGGACCGCTATCTGGAGGTAGAAATCGGATCCGGCGAGGAGAGCGGGCTTAAGATTCCCAATTCCGCGATCACGCAAAAAGAATTTTTGGATGTCCCAAGCGAATATATGTGTAAAGATGAGGATTCTTCCGAATTGGGTGTGCTCAAGATCTTTGAGGACAAGCAGGGCGAGCAATACATCGAGTTTGTAGAGCCGGAGATCTATTTTATTGATGAGGAGACGGGTGATTACTGCATTGCAGGGGAAGGACTGTCCCGCGGAGATACCATCCAGAATCCGGAGTCTGCGGGACGCTATATTTTAAATGACACAGTGGAGCGCGACGGCGTATACAATCTCAACAAGGGCTATGCGGTCTTTAAACTGATTGACCCGATCTCGTCAAATGGGGAGTATTCCATTGTTGCGACTGGCACCACCTACGGACTTTCCCTGTATGACAGGATCGCGTTAGACGGGGATTCCATTCAGGACGGAGAATATGCGAACTGATATACGGGACTTTTCTCGAGGATGAAAGGAGGCTTTGGTAAATTGGTTCAGGAACAATTGCAGGAAGTCACGACGCGGATTAAGGCTGCCTGTGAACGGGTCGGAAGGGATCCGTCAGAGGTGACATTGGTTGCCGTCAGCAAGACGAAACCGGTTGAAATGATCCGGGAAGCATATGACGCCGGAGCGAGAGAGTTCGGAGAGAATAAAGTACAGGAAATGATGGAGAAGTATGACAAGCTCCCGGACGATATACATTGGCATATGATCGGTCATCTCCAGCGAAACAAGGTTAAATATCTGATCGGGAAGACGTGCCTGATCCATTCTGTAGATTCCTATCGCCTTGCACAGGAGATCAGTGCCCAGTCCGTGAAACACGAGACGGATACAGACATTTTGATCGAGGTGAACATAGCAGGAGAGGAGACAAAGTTTGGCCTTTCCCGGGAGGAAACGATCAGTCTTGTGGAGGAGGCTGCAAAGCTTCCGCGGATCCATATAAAAGGTTTGATGGTTGTGGCTCCATTTGTAGACGATCCAGAGGACAATCGGCCTTATTTTAAAGAAATCAAAGAATTATCTGTTGACATTGCGAGTAAAAAAATAGATAATGTAACTATGTGTATGCTGTCTATGGGCATGACGGGCGATTTCGAAGTCGCGATTGAAGAAGGGGCTACGTTGGTTCGTGTCGGGACAGGCATTTTTGGTGAGAGAAATTATAGTTAAGCTTTATCAGAAACAGACAGGAGACTATGCAAATGGGTGCTATGGACAGATTTTTAAATGCGATGCGTTTGAACTCAGATGATGAAGATGACGATTACTATGATGAGGATGACTTCTATGATGAAGACGAAGAGTATGAAGAGGACGATTATGAGCCCGGAAGAAGACCATTTTTCCGTAATCGCAGGGACAGAGATTTAGACTTCGATGATAACGACGAGGACGACTTTGAGGATGAGGATGAGGGCGGTTCTGCGTTTAATGTCCGGAGAGGTTCTTCCCGTTCGGATTATAATTCGAAAGTTACTCCTATGCGTGCTTCCCGCAGAAATGCCGGCGGATCTGCTAATTCCTCTATGGAAGTCTGCGTAATCAAGCCGATCTCTGTGGAAGATGCAAGAGAGATCACTGAGACGTTGATCGCAAACCGAACAGTTGTCTTGAATCTGGAGGGCTTAGACTTAGAGATCGCTCAGCGCATTATAGATTTTACTTCCGGTTCCTGTTACGCGATCAGTGGAAACCTTCAAAAGATTTCTAATTATATCTTCATTGTCACACCTTCGCATGTAGATATCTCCGGCGATTATCAGGATATCATGAGCGCATTTGGAGGCTCCTCGCTGCAGATGGACATCTGATAGATCGACAGGAAGGCAAATATGAAACCAGCAAAAGTTAAACCGATCTTAAGTATCATTATTGGGATCGTATGCTTTGTACTGCTCACTTTATTCGACCAGATTACGAAACAGTGGGCAGTTTTGCATTTATATGGACAGAACCCGATCGTTCTCATACAAAATGTGTTTCAGCTCCAGTATCTCGAAAACCGCGGAGCTGCTTTCGGTGTGCTCCAGGGCAGGAGAACCGTGTTTATTGTCCTCACGATCGTCGTTTTGGCTTTGATCGCTTATTTATATGCCCGGATCCCTTTTGAGCGGAAATATCGCATTTTGCGCATCCTCATGGTCATTATAGCCGCCGGGGCGGTGGGAAATTTCATCGACCGTATCTCGCAGAACTACGTTGTGGATTTCTTTTATATCAAAGCGATCGATTTCCCGATCTTTAATGTTGCGGATATCTATGTGACCTGCGGGGTTATTATACTGGCCCTGTTTCTTATCTTTAAATACAAAGATGATGATTTCACGGAAATGGCTCAGTGCCTTCGCTTTAAGAAGAAGGTGATGTGAGCATGGCAGAAGAGTTGCGACAGGAATTTGAAGTGACAAAAGAGTTCGATGGGGAGCGGATTGACCGGTATCTGACACAGATCTATACGGATCAGTCCCGCTCTTTTTTTCAGAAATTGATCCGCTCCGGAAATGTCACGATACAGGGGAACCCCGTCACAAAAACCGGGACAACGGTGGATGTCGGCGACTTAGTCAGCGTTCTTTTGCCCGAACCGCAGTCGGTTGACATAAAGCCGCAGGATATCCCGCTTGATATTCTCTACGAAGATGATGATCTTTTGGTCGTAAACAAGCCGAAAGGGATGGTCGTGCACCCCTCGCCGGGGCACTATGAAGACACGCTTGTCAACGCTGTTTTGTTCCACTGTAAAGAAAGCCTTTCCGGGATCAACGGACAGTCGCGTCCCGGGATCGTACACCGTATCGATAAGGACACGACAGGCTCTCTGATCGTGTGCAAAAATGACCGGGCACATATGGCGATCGCCAGGCAGATCCAGGAACATACGGTTAAGAGACTGTATAGGGGAATTGTCTGCGGCGTATTAAAGGAAGACGAGGCGGTCATTGATGCTCCGATTGGCAGGAATCCGAGCCAGCGCCAAAAAATGGCTGTCAATACTTCAAACGGGAAGCCTGCAGTCACCCATTATAGAGTTCTGGAACGCTATGCCAGGTATACCTATGCGGAATTTCGCCTTGAAACCGGCAGAACGCACCAGATCCGTGTCCATATGGAAAGTATTCATCATCCGCTTTTGGGAGACGAGCTGTACGGCGGAATGACAAAGGACTATGCGATAAAAGGTCTGGAAGGGCAGACGCTGCACGCCATGACCATCGGATTTGTACATCCGACGACTGAGGAATATATGGAGTTTACCGCGCCGCTTCCGGAATATTTTGAGGATCTGTTGAAACGTTTCCGGGAATAGAAGAGTAGCGAACAATAAAGGAGGGCTGTCCCGATGAAATGTCCATATTGCGGAGAGGAGATCCGTGAAGGTTCAAAATTTTGCCCCTTTTGCGGAGGGGATTTGGAGCAGACAGTAAGTGGGGAAGAAATGCCGGAATCTCCGGATAAAATCCCTGGTTCCCCGGAAGGGGGCAAAAAACCGATGAAGGGCCTGATCGCGATCCTGATCGTAATCTGCGCGGCGATCGTTGTGCTGATCGTCGTATTGGTCCTGCACAGAAACAGGAATTTAAATGAGCCCGCCGTAACGGAGACAGAGACGGAAGAATCCGTATTGTATGACTCTTCTCTGGATGAAGGCCTCGGACCGGAGGATTTTCTGCCGGAAACAGAGGAAGCCGATGAAACGGAAACTTTGACGGATTCCGGAGGAGAGACCGCTGCAGCGAAAGCTGTTGCCTCCGACATTTCGTTTGAACGCAAAAGAGATAATGACAACGAATATGCTGTTGTCACCGCAAAGGACGAGAGCGGGAACACGGTTTGGGAGTATCAGACCCCGGAGTATGCGATGACAGAGCTGGACCGGACCTCTGCGATCGGAAGAGAAGGAGATTCGTATTATCTTGTTCAGGGCGGATCTGTCGTCTCGCTCGATGCCGAGACGGGAACTACCAATTGGGAAAACCCCGATTTTCAAGGTTCTCCCGCAGACGGTGCAAGTGCGTTTGGTGATGATGTTGTCTACTTAAGCGGCTATTACGGACCTGACTTTTACGCAGTTACAACCGGAGGGGATACCGTATCCCGGATCGATGAGTTCGACTCAAACTATTTTTGGCCATATGAGCTTGAAGTGCAGGGAGACACAGCGCTGGTCACGCTTGACAGCAGTAATTCCGGAGGCGAAGGGCCCTATTATTTCCAGGTTAACCTGCAGAATTTTACCTATGAACAGGTAGATGGGCCTGCGTCGTCGGGGAGCGGATTTTCCATGTTGGATGTGTCAGAAGTCACAGCCAGTTCTTCCCTGTATGAATCCCAATATGATATCGATCATTCTCCGTCCAGTCTGATCGACGGCAGTCTTTCCAATGCCTGGTGCGAGAACGCTGCGGGACAGGGGGTCGGAGAGTGGGTAAAGCTCACATTTAACGGAACCTATGAGATCAATGGGATCAAGATCAATGCCGGCTACCAAAAGGATGACGACCTCTACAATAAAAATTCTCGTCCAAAAGAGATCTATATATCGTTCTCTGACGGCTCCGGAGTGTCATTTACACTAAGCGATGAGATGACACAGCAGAACATCGCGTTTTCTGCGCCGGTCAGCACGTCGTCCGTGACTATCACGATACAATCCGTATATCCGGGAAATAAGTATGAGGATACACTGATCTCAGAGATTTCAATTTACTGATACAATAGTGTGACGTGTTGTTCACATGGATTATAATTGTATATTGTATACAAAAGAAAATGAGAGCATGAGAGAGGAGAGCAGTACATGAAGTTTCTGATCCAGAGAGTAGCGAATGCATCGGTTAAAGTCGAAGGCGATCTGATCGGACAGATCGATCAGGGATATCTGGTCCTGATCGGAGTCGCAGAGACAGATACGCGGGAGACTGCCGATAAAATGATCAAAAAGATGATCAATCTGCGCATTTTTATGGATGAGAATGGAAAGACGAATCTTGCCTTAAAAGATGTGGGAGGAGAATTATTGCTCGTTTCTCAATTTACGCTTTATGCCGACTGCAGAAAAGGGAACCGGCCCTCGTTTATCCGATCGGGGAATCCGACATTGGCAGAAGAGCTTTATGAGTATATTATCGCAGAATGTAAAAAGCAGATACCCGTGGTAGAAACCGGAAGCTTTGGTACAGAGATGAAAGTGGAACTTTTAAATGACGGGCCCTTTACCGTGATTTTGGACTCTGAAGAGTTGTTTTCTATGTGAAAGAGGTAAAATAATCGCATAGAGAGATAAAAAAATCGGATCCGGAAGTGGGGAGAGGAATATAGAGATATGGGAAGGATGCCCTGTTAACACATACCTAACTATTCGCAAAAGACAGCTTTAACGAATAGTTGACCCTGCAATCAAAGGATGATATAATATTTCGGTAATCAAGCAGGGTCAACTGATTCGTTAAAGCTGAAACTATATATATAAGAATCACAACGTTACGGTTTGAAAAATAAAGCGGGGGTCAACTGATTCGTTAAAGCTGAAACTATATATATTAGAATCACTATATTATGGTTGGAAAAATAAAGCGAGGTCAACTGATTCGTTAAAGCTGAAGTTATTTTCCTGCACCACTGCTTCGTTAAAATTTTTTTCTTTTGAGGTTTTTATGAAATTACAGCAACTGCTGAGTTATACAAGAAAGGCGGTCGACGACTACCATCTGATCGATGAGGGCGACCGGATCGTTGTCGGCGTTTCCGGAGGAAAGGATTCTCTCTCTCTTTTATATGCGCTCCACGGTCTGCAGAGATTTTATCCGAATTCGTTTGAACTTGCTGCGATCAGTGTGGATC
>JAJBTQ010000012.1 GCA_020860755.1 Lachnospiraceae bacterium | reverse complement strand
AATAAAAATGCGGTATCAAAAATTTATGATATTGCTAGACAAAGGTTCGAGTAATAGATTAAATATAATTTTTTATATAATAGGACATATCGAAGATGAGAAAGATGAAGCTTTTTTGCGGGTGGTGGAGAAAACCCATATGAATCTTAAGGAGTACATGGGTAATCAAATCTTTAAAAATGCGTATAAGGATCTGGAGAATGAGGTACAAAGAAATAACCTGAAATTTATGGAGTACGATCATACATAGAATGAGAAGCGCTGAAAATATTTTGCGAACAAATCATAACAAGGAGAATATGAAAATGAAGAAGAAAGTAATTGCAATGATGATGTGCGGAGCTATAGCCCTTTCGCTGGCTGCATGCGGCTCTTCCGGAAATTCTTCTGATACAGAAACAGAGTCAGAGACAGGAGAAGATTCTACATTGTCGAAGGAAGAGTATATTAAACTGGCAAAAGAGACCGGTTACCGCTCTGCTATAAATCTTACATACTTGACGCAATTTGCAAATAATGAAATCGTATATGCAGCATTTGCTGAAACAATGTCTGATGAGATAGCGGATTCAGCTTTCGAAGCAATGGAAGAGTATTTTGGCCTTTCAAAAGCTGCACTTGTTTTGCAGTCGGGAGATATAATCGAAGCTTATGGTTCTTATCTTATGAATATTCCAGACGATGAAGAGGCACAGGAGTGGTATGACGCAGTTGCTCCGTTATGCCGGGCCGATATGTCTTTATATTCAGCAACATGCTCTAATTTGGATAATTATGATAGCTCATCTGAATTTAGTAATACCGTCTCAGAGTTGACAGAAGATTTAAATGATCTGATAAATGATTTTTATCATTTTGAATCTGCTCACCCGGTCGCAGGGACAGATTTTCATGCTGGGTATTATTTCTCTTATCCGGAAGAGTGGTGGACTAAAACCAGTGAAGACGGGACATATTATTATATTTATCCTGAAGAAAATACTACTGATGGTTTTATAATGATATTTTATGAAGAAATGGGATACGGAGATCCGCTGACAAATGTTACAATGGCAGGGTTGAGTATTGAAAACAGTAGTCCAGTTGTAGATGTTGAATCTGACACGGGAACTTCAGTCTCTGGATTTGAAGCTACCGAAGTCATTTATACGCAGATGCAAAATGATACGGAATACAGCACGGATGCATATGTTATTGCACAAGGGAATGAAGGTGTTGTATGTGTTAGCTTAATAGTCCCGAAAGATTCCGCCGCAGATTATAGTGAAGGATTTAATGAGGTTTTAAATTCTATAACCTATACAGGTATTGAATTTAACAATTCAGATAACACGGCTGCATTAGAAGAAGAGGAAGTAGCCGAGGCAGTGGACGAAGAAACGGAGGAAGAAGCAGAGGAAACGGAAGAAGAAACAGAGGAAGAAGTAAAGGAAATCGAAGCGGACGAAGCAGACGAACCGGAGGTAACAACCGGTGAAAGAAATGCTCTGCAGTCTGCTAAAAATTATCTTAATACAATGGCGTTTTCTTATTCCGGGTTAATAGAACAATTAGAATATGAAGGATATACTGAAGAAGAGGCCACATATGCAGCAGATAACTGCGGGGCCGACTGGAATGAGCAAGCTGCTCTTAAGGCACAAGATTATATAGATATTATGACGTTTTCAAAAGATGGTCTAATTTCACAATTAGAATATGATGGCTTTACTGGTGATCAAGCAGAATATGGTGCGTCTTCCGTATTGGATTGATCGTGTTAAATATAGAATTTAAACTCATACAGGTATCGAGAAATTTGAGGTGTTTTTTGACATTAAAAGTTTTGGCTGGAATCAAGGCAAGGGAGAGATACCTCTCGCTTGCCTTGATTCTAGTTTTTTGTTTACAATCGTTGAAATACTTCGAATTTTAAACCTAAGAATTCACAAAAATATTTCCCCTGTTACAGGACAGCCGCCCCGGAGTATGGTATGATGTCTATGCAGAACGATCCATTTTTTAACGGATAAAACAGATATATGCGTACGTTATTGTACCGATTTTGATGACGCAGCTAAGACAGCGAAGGACAGACAGATGAAAAGAACATTGATCGTCATAGATATGCAAAATGATTTTATCACCGGGCCGCTTGGGACCAAAGAAGCACAGGGCATTGTCGGCAATGTCAGGCAGAAGATATCTGAGTATGCTGCCCGAAATGATGAGATCATTTTTACGAGGGACACGCATCAGGAAGACTACCTGCAGACGAATGAGGGCAGACACCTTCCCGTCAAGCACTGCATAGAGGGTACTTACGGCTGGCAGATCGCGGACGGGCTGGAGGTGCAAAACGGGATCTATATCGATAAGCCCACGTTCGGATGGGCCCACTGGGATGAGATGGAATTTGAACAGATAGAGTTGGTGGGAGTTTGCACCGATATCTGTGTCGTGTCAAACGCTCTGATCCTCAAAGCGTTTTTCCCGGAGATCCCGATCACGGTGGATGCTTCCTGCTGTGCCGGTGTGACCCCGGAAGCGCATGAGGCTGCACTTGCGACGATGGAAAGCTGTCAGATTCAGATCGTGCGGTGATGCTGTATGAAAAGACGAGATTGTATCGTGAAAAATGGGGATTCCAGCCATGAGATATGAAGGAACCGTGTACCGGCCGCCCAGTGAGGCGAGAAGCCTGATCGTGCAGACCACGATCGGCTGTTCTCACAATCGCTGTACGTTCTGTACGATGTATAAAGACAAAAAATTCCGCCTTCGCCCAATCGAAGAGATCAAGGCTGATTTTGACGAGGCGCGGGAAGTATACGGAGGCAGGGTTCGGCGTATTTTTCTGGCCGACGGCGATGCGCTGGTGAGAAAGACACCGGAGCTTTTAGAGATTTTGACGTATGCAAAACAATGCTTCCCGGATGTGGAGCGGATCTCTTCCTACGGCTCTCCGGCGGACATCAATCGCAAAACCAGTGCGGAGCTGTCCGAGCTTCGGGAAGCCGGCCTGGAACTGATCTACATGGGTGCGGAGTCGGGTGACGACATAATCTTAAAAAATGTCTGCAAAGGGGTGACAAGTGAGGAGATGATCGCGGCGGGGGAAAAGCTGCGGGAGTGCTGCATAAAAAATTCCACCACGCTGATTTCGGGTCTGGGCGGTACCGAGCGCCTTCGGGAACATGCCGTCTCCTCTGCGAGACTGATCTCTGCGATCAAACCGGAGTATGTCGGGTTCTTGACGCTTATGCTGGATGACCGGGCGCCGATCATGGAGGAGATTAAAGCCAAACGGATGACTCTTCTTACACCGCCGGACGTCGTGGAAGAGATGCGGCTGTTTCTTTCCCATGTTGACTCAGAGGGCACAGTGTTTCGCTCCAACCATGCGTCAAATTATATTATGCTGCGGGGGACATTAAACGGGGATATCCCTGCGATGTTAGCGAGCCTCGATGAGGCCAAGCGGCAGGACCGCTACCGCTCCGAAAAATCAAGGCTTCTGTAGTTGGGGAAGCCCCCCCTGCAAGTGTCAGGCATTTTTTACAGCCGCCCAGGAGTATGGTATGATGTCTTTGCGAAGCAATCCATTTTTTAACGGGTAAGATAGACATGTGCGGACGTTATTATGCCGATTTTGACACAGAAGAAAAAGTGCGGGAGCTGATTCACGATGCGAAAAAGCCCCTGCGGACCGGAGACATCCATCCGTCGGAGACGGCAACGATCCTAAGCAGTGCCGGAAGCAACTTAATCGCCGAGGATATGGTCTGGGGATTCCCCGGATTTAAGGGAAGCGATCTGTTGATCAACGCGCGCGCCGAGACGATCACGGAGCGGCCGGCTTTTAAGGACAGCGTGCTGTCGCGCCGGTGCATCATTCCGGCGAAGGGCTTTTATGAGTGGAGCCCGCGAAAAGAGAAGTATCAGTTTGAGGAACCGGGGACGACGCTTTTTATGGCGGGGTGCTTTGATCCGCAGCACCGGTTTGTGATCATCACGACGGCGGCGAACGCATCCGTGCTGCCTGTGCATGAGCGGATGCCGCTGCTCCTTGCGGAAGAGGAGATCGAGGCGTGGATCTGTGAGGCGGATTCGATGACGGCCATTTTACAGAAGGTTCCGAAGCCGCTTAAAAGTTGGACGGAGTATCGCCAGATGACGCTGTTTGATCAGGATGAATAAGCCCCATGGTAATAGAGATCAAAGACGACTTTAATCCGGAAAAAATTTATCTGAGCGGTCAGTGCTTCCGGGTGAGAAAATATGACGACGGGGGATACCGTTTTTTAAACGGAGAGCGCGCAGTCTATCTCCGGAAAGCGGGAAAAGATACTTTCGCGCTCTCCTGCGGCGAGAAGGAATGGCAGGAGATCTGGCTTCCCTATTTTGACCTGAAAAGAGATTATCGGAGCATTCGCCAGACGGAACGGGGCAAGGATGATTTTGCGGACAGGGCGATGGAGTTCGGCCGGGGGATACGGATCCTTAGGCAGGATCCGTGGGAGATGCTGATCACTTTTTTGATCTCCCAGAGGAAAAACATCCCGGCGATCGCAAGATCGATCGAACAGCTTGCGGCTGCTTTCGGACATCCGATCACCACAGAATATGAATCCATCCAGTCATTTCCCGCACCAAAAGAGCTCGCGCGGGCATGCGAGGAGGAGTTAAGACAATGCGGGCTGGGATACCGGACGCCTTATATCCTTGACGCGACGAAGCGGGTCCTCGGGGGAGAGCTGGATTTAAGTAAGCTTTCATCCTGCAGTGACGAAGAGCTGTTAGAGCAGCTTAAGACCGTGCACGGAGTCGGCGTGAAGGTGGCCGACTGCATTGCGCTTTTTGCCTATGGCAGACTGTCCTGCGCTCCGGTTGATGTGTGGATCGAGCGGGCGATAGAGGAAGAGTGGCATGGTCAGTCGCTGTTTGATATATATGGGGACGACGCCGGCATCATCCAGCAATATATTTATTACTACGAGAGAAACGGAAAGTAACAGACATTATACAGACATTCCACAGGAGTGAAGTATAATAATAAATAACAAGAAAGGGAACAGGTATTATCCAGTGGAAAACGAATACGAAAACCTTGAAGAGTTTCTGGAAGAGAACTACGAAGAGATTGAAGACAGCGTTTATGCATATCTCGAAGACACGGATGAGGAGTATCAGGCTCTTTTGCATGAGACCAGTGAGATGGATGCAAAGTATCCGTTCATCTGGCAGGCCTTATACGGGGAAGGCGAGATCACGCTCACGGAAAAAGAACATGCTCTTTTGTTTGATTATCTTATGATGGAAAACGAGATCCGGGCGATCGAACGGCGCGCGCTCTATGTGAGAGGACTTGCAGACTCTATCGACCTGTTTGAATGATCGGGGCGGCACATTATGTCTAAGAAAAAAGAGATCAAGACAAATGCGATGCGGCTCTTGGATACCATGAAGATTCCTTATGAGCAGCACACCTATGAATGCAAGGAGTTCAAGGATGGTCTGCAGATCGCGGACACAATGGGCCAGCCTTATGAAAAAGTATTTAAGACATTAGTGGCGGTGGGAAGCAGCAAAGACTACTATGTGTTTGTGATCCCCATCGCAAAAGAGCTGGATCTTAAAAAAGCGGCCCGAATCGTGGGGGAAAAGAGTATGGATATGCTTCCCGTTAAGGAGATCAACCGGGTGACCGGTTATATCCGGGGCGGCTGCACATCGATCGGCATGAAAAAACAGTACGTGACACGTATTGATGATTCTGCCGCGCCTCAAACGACTATAATTGTCAGCGGAGGATCACTGGGATCTCAGATCGAGCTTGCGCCGGATGACCTGGTGCGGGCGACGGGGGCCGAGTATGCGGATCTGGTAAAACAAGATGCTTCATAAATGGGCTTTGGGGAGGAGTTACAGTATGAAAAAAGTAAAATTGACGGCATGGATCTTGGCGGCGGCACTCTTTACGGGAACGGCGCTTGCGGGATGCGGGACTGCTCAGGAGGAGGAGACCGAACCGGTCGAAGCCGCACCGGTGTCGGTCGAGGAAGAGGAAATCGAAGAGGCGCTTCAGGAGATTGGGGATCCGACCGCCTCTTTGGAGATCCTGCTCACGAACGAAATGGGCAGTGCCATCACCGCGCTGTCCATAAAGAGTTCGCTGGAGGCGGACTATCCGGCCAATATGATGGCGGCAGATCAGAAAATAGCAAACGACGAGACCGTGAAGCTTTTTTATACACCGGTCACGACAGACGCTGCCGAGTCCGAGGAGAGTGAGGCAGTACAGCCGGATGAGAGTTTTGTCGGGGATTGGGACTGCTCCTGGAATGCGGATTTTAAACTTTCGATCCTTACGGTTTCGGATGACGCCGTCGAGTTTTATCTTCAGGGAAGCGGGGAGGCCAAGAGCTCAGAGCAGGTGACCGCCACGCCCGATTCGGATAATTCCATCTATTCTTTTAATGATAATGACTTTACGGGAGAGATCATATTTTATGCCAATGCCGTCTCGGTAGAGATCACGCAGATCGGATCCACCACTTTTGAACCCGGCACGATCGTGTTTGACGAAAGAGATGCAATTTATACCCTTCAGGTGACGATGGAAAACGGGGATGTCTATGAATTCACCGGCTTTGATGTGAAGGATATGGCGGAAGTGACACTGTATCTGGAAGACGGTGTGGCCTACCTGGAATACATGAGTCTTTCTCAGAATGTCCTCATCAGCACAAAAGAAACAGAACAGCAGATCAAGGCGGATAAAGATGCCGCTCAGACAGTGATCGATATGATCGCGGCGATCGGAGAGGTGACGGCGGACAATGCGGAAGAGCACAGGTCCGAGATCGAGGCGGCCAGAGCGGCCTACGATGCGTTGACGGATGCGCAGAAATCTTATGTCACGAACTATACTCTGCTGGAGGAGATGGAAGCAGCGTTAAATGAGACGAACAGCAGCGAGTCAAACGAGTCGGCACAAGAAAGCTCGGAGAGTGAATCTTCCGGAGCCGAAAACGCATATGACGCGGGTTACGAGTTAGGCAGAGCCGGATATTCGGAAGATGCTTCGGAAGTTACCTCGGCGGCAGACTATTGGAAAGCAAGAGGAGATGAAATGGGTTATACCGCAGGGATCACCGAATTCTGGGAAGGCTATTATGCCGGGCACTCCGATTATAAAGACGAAGAATATGCGGAGCTTAATGCCAGCGATTCTAGTCAGGAAGATTATGATGAATTTTATGAGGATTATTATACCGGAGATTTAGGTGACATAAACCGAGAGCGTGCCAATAAGGCGGCAGAAAACGGAGAAGACCTGGATGTAGGACATTGGGAAGGTGATGTATGGGTTCAGAACTACTAGGGAATATCAGCAATATCACGGTCCACACTGCGCCGATCTTAATCGGGTCTTTATACGGAGCCGACACATCAGATCCTCTGCGAGCTGATTGCTGCGCTGGAGGATGATTTTTAACTGGGAAGGAGAACAGTCTAATGAAAACCGGCAGGAATGATCGGAACCAATCTACCACCCGCTATCCATCCCCACTCGGCGTGATCCGCCTAAGCGCGGCTGAGGAGGGCCTTGCCGGGCTGTGGTTTGAGACAGGAGAGGATCCCGCTGATTTAGATCTTGCGGAGCAGGACCTCCCTGTTTTGGACGAGACGAAGCGGTGGCTGGATATTTATTTTGCAGGACATGAGCCGGATTTTTTTCCGGCTCTTCATCTTATCGGAACGGATTTTCAGCTGGAGGTGTGGGAGCTTTTGCGCCGGATCCCCTATGGGGAGACGGTAAGCTACGGAGAACTCGCGGCGCAGATTGCGGCGAACAGAGGAATAAAGCGCATGTCCGCCCAGGCGGTCGGCGGAGCCGTGGGGCGCAACCCCGTCTCGATCGTTGTGCCCTGTCACCGGGTGATCGGCGCGGACGGAAGTCTGGTTGGCTATGGCGGCGGGATGGAGCGGAAAGCCGCCTTGCTAAAACTAGAGCAGAATTCGTGGACTAATGTCAACGAGAAGGCCGGCCTGTGATATAGTATATTAAAGTAGAGAAAGATAATAAGGAGTTTTGACCATGGCAAATAAAAAGATCGATGTACATTCACACTATTTTCCCCCGGCATACAATGAGATGCTGGACTGGCGCGGTCTGGAGGAACTGGACGGAGGCTTTCCGAGACCGGAATGGAACGAGGAGATCCAGCTGGCGGGAATGGAGGAGCTGGGAGTCACGTACAGTGTGCTCTCCATTTCTTCCCCGCATCTGCACATGGGAGTTCCGGCGGAAGCGGTGGAAGTGGCGCGGGCATCCAATGAATACGGAGCCGAACTGGTATCAAAGTATCCGCAGCAGTTTGGAGTGCTGGCCAGTCTGCCCCTGCCGGAGGTCGAGGCCTCTGTCAAGGAAGTGGTCTACTGTCGGGATGAACTCGGCGTGGACGGCTTTGCACTGCTTACCAACTCCCGGGGCGTGTATCTCGGCGATCCGAGGCTGGATCCCGTGATGGAGGAGTTAAATAAAGGAGAGTGCGTCGTACTGATCCATCCGACTCAGCCCGCCGCGGTGCCGGAGGACGTCACGGAACAACTGCCGTATCCGCTCATGGAGTTCTTTTTTGATACGACCCGGACGGTGGTCAACCTGATCTTAAACCGCACGCTGCAAAAGTATCCGAAGATCCGGTTTGTGATCCCGCATGCAGGGGCTTTTCTTCCGGTCTTAAGCGACCGGCTGATCCCCATGTCCGACATGTTTTTCCCGGAGGGAGACGTAGACATCAAGGCGAGTCTGGCAGGGCTTTACTATGATCTGGGCGGCATGTCCATGCCAAAGCAATATGACAACCTGCGGCAGATGGTGCCGGATGAGCACATCCTCTACGGGAGTGATACGCCGTTTACGCCGCTGTCCTTATGTGTGCAGCTGGCGGAAGATATGGACCAAAAGCTTGATGACCGGATGAAGCAGCTGGTGTATGAAGAAAATCCGAGAGTTTTGTTTCCCAAAGCAGAAAAGAGCAATTAAAAAGGAGGTGCCTCGGCACCTCCTTTTATGTACGGTATTTCTAGAATCAGCAGGTCATCCCGCCGTCCACAACAAGATCTGTTCCTGTGATGTATCTCGACGCGTCGGAAACCAGGAAAAGCACGGCATTTCCTATGTCTTCCGGATATCCGGAATCCCTCAATGGAATTTGCGGTATAAACTGATCCATAAATGCAGGATCCTTCATATATGCCTCAGTCATTTCTGTCGCAACCATTCCGGGCAGGATTGAGTTGATGCGGATCTTTTGAGGACCTATCAATCTGGCAAGCGTTCTTACCATGCTTCTCATAGCGCCTTTTGATGACGCGTAATCAATGGCAGTTTTGCCGGAGGTGGTAGCCGCAACTGAGGAGATATCAACGATGGACCCGCCGCCAACTTTGACCATTTCCGGATAAGAGTACTGGATCAGATAATAAGCTCCGTAATAGTTTATGCTCATTACTTCTTGCAGATTTTCTGCATCAAACTGATCCTCAACCGGACTGTAAAGTGTTGATTTTCCTTCAATTCCTGCAGAGTATACAAGCGCATCCAGGCGTCCAAAGGCTTTGATACATGCTTCGACCGCTGCTTTGCAGTTTTCTTCCGAAGATGTGTCACAGACCATATACTCACATACTCCACCATTTGCCACAATTTCATCTTTTACTGCCTGAAGTTTGTTTTCTCTTCTGGCAAGTATAAAAACTTTTGACCCTGCCTCTGCCAAGACTTTCGCTGTGCCGGCCCCCATTCCGGAACTGGCGCCGGCAACTAATGAAACCTTTCCATCCATTCTAAATGCATCCATTTTTTTGTCTCCTCCTCCATAAAGTTATAGTTAATCGTCTACAATTTTCATGATATCAAAGCGCTAAAACCATGTCAAGATGGATACAGACCCGAAAAAACGGGAAGAGACAGTCGTTATGGTGTGTGGTATGATATTATATATGCAGAACAGGAAGCAAAACAGTCCGTCAAATAGCACAAAAATATAATAT
>JAJBTQ010000029.1 GCA_020860755.1 Lachnospiraceae bacterium | reverse complement strand
GTACCTGTGTAACGGATCTGTGAAGTTCTAGGGGAGCGCGTCTCCCATGTTGTCGTCATGGGAATCGGAGAACCGCTTGACAATCTGCACAACCTTCGGATCTTTCTTTCCATGCTGACTGACGAAAACGGGATCAACATCAGCCAGAGGAATGTAACGGTGTCCACCTGCGGACTGGTCCCCAAGATGCGTGAGCTGGCATTGGATCATCTGGGCATCACGCTTGCGCTGTCCCTTCACGCGGCAGATCAGAAAAAGAGAGAAGAGCTGATGCCCGTTGCGAAGTCCTACGATCTGGATGAGCTTAAGGATGCCTGTGAATACTATTTTGAGGAGACCGGACGCCGGGTCACATTGGAATACTGCCTGATCGGCGGAGTCAATGATTCCGGGAAAGATGCGGAAAAATTGGCGAAATTTGCCGGCGGTCTCCACTGTCATGTAAACCTGATTCCGGTCAACCCGGTACGGGAAAGTCAGTGGCGTCAACCGGGGCGCGAGCGGGTCAGTTCTTGTAACATTAAACTTGAAAACTATTTGATAAATGTTACTATAAGAAGAGAAATGGGCCGAGATATTGACGGGGCCTGTGGACAATTGAGGAAGGGCTTTTCAGAAAGGCTGGAAGACTGATTTATGAAAGTGTGTTCTTTGACGGACATCGGTGTCAGGCGGGAGATGAACCAGGACTATTTCTTTTCTTCCGAAGAACCGGTGGGCGCACTGCCGAATCTCTTTATTGTCGCAGATGGGATGGGCGGACACAACGGAGGAGAGATCGCCTCCAAAAATGTTGTGGAGACCATGTGTGCTGTGGCACAAAAGACGAGAAAGATAAAAATTGCAAATATCCTGACCGAGTGCGTGGAGAAAGCGAATAAAGACCTGCGCGCTTATGCGGATGAACATACCGAGATGAAGGGTATGGGGACAACTACCGTAGCCGCTGTCATATCGGACCATACGTTGTTTGCCGCCAATGTGGGCGACAGCAGGATGTACGTGGTAGGGGAGGAGATCCGTCAGATCACCTCAGATCATTCCCTGGTTCAGGAGATGGTCCGGAGGGGTGAGATCGACGAGGAGCTCGCCAGAGTCCACCCGGATAAGAATATCATCACGCGGGCGGTCGGCGCTTCGGACAAGATTAAGGTGGATATTTTTGAGGAGACTCTCGCGCAGGGAGAACTCATCCTTTTGTGCAGTGACGGGCTGACCAATATGGTGGAGGACGATGAGATCTTACAGGTTCTGCACAGACCGAAGGATCTTGAGTCAAACACAGAGTACTTGGTTGAGCTTGCAAATGAGCATGGCGGGAAAGATAATATTACAGTGATCACGATCGATCCTGAATTTGAGAGGTAAGTGCAAATGATAGAGAATGGAATGATGATTGCCGGAAGGTATGCAGTCGAAGAACAGGTCGGCTCAGGTGGCATGGCGGACGTATACAGAGCGAAGGATTGTAAGCTGGGGCGGACCGTAGCCATCAAGATCCTGAAACCGGAGTTTTCCTCCGACGCCAGTTTTGTCAACAAATTCCGGGCGGAGGCTCAGGCCGCGGCAGGCTTGGAGCACCCCAACATTGTAAATGTCTATGACGTTGGCAACCAGAACGGATGTTACTACATCATTATGGAGTATGTTCCCGGCATCACGCTGAAGGATTATATTGAAAAGAAGGGAAAGCTGAACTACCGGGAGACACTGAGTATTGCCATTCAGGTCGCGCGCGGTATTCAGGCGGCGCACGCGAACAATATCATTCACCGTGACATCAAGCCGCAGAACATCATCATTTCATCCGACGGCAAGGTCAAGGTGACGGACTTCGGAATCGCCCGTGCCGCTTCGGAAGAAACGATCCACTCGGATGTGATGGGCTCCGTGCACTACTCTTCGCCGGAACAGGCCAGAAACGGATATGTCAGCAACCGAAGTGACATTTACTCTCTCGGCATCGTCATGTATGAAATGGTTACGGGACAGGTTCCGTTTGACGGTGACAGTGCTGTGGAGGTGGCTATCAAGCATCTGCAGGATGAGATCGTGCCGCCCAGTCAATATGCGCCGGATCTGCCGATCAGCCTGGAAAAGATCATTTTAAAATGCACACAGAAGAGCGCGGACAGAAGATACGAGACCATTGACAGCCTTCTGGCGGATCTCAGGAAAGCGCTCATAAATCCTTATGAAGATTTTGTCACGATCGCCGCTGCAGACACGGGAGCGACCCGCGTTCTGACGGATGCGGAGGCGAAAGAGATCCAGGAAAATGCAGTTGCATCCCAGTATGCACAGGCGTCTTCCGAGCCGGAAGAGGAGATCGATGACAAATACGCGTATATCTATGAAGACAATCAGGACGAGGAGGAAGAAGACGAGGAAGGAGGCCGCTTCTTAAACAGCAGGATGGAGCGGGTCGTCAATATCCTCCGCATTGTCGTGCTGGTCGTCATTATCGTGATCGTGATCTATATCCTGGGCAGCTTTTTCGGGCTGTTTCATTTCGGAAGCGGAAGAAACAATGCCTCTGAGGATACGCAGACTTCCGAGGAAGTGGAGCGGGTCGAGATGATCAGCGTGCTCGGTCTGACTCTTTCCCAGGCGCAGGAGGCAGTGGATGATCTGGGCCTGATCATCGAACAGAACGGAGAGCAGGCATCGGAAGTATACAACGCCGGCGAGATCATCTCGCAGAGTGTGACCAAGGGAGAGATGGTCGACAGAGGATCGACTGTTCAGGTCGTGATCGCCTCAGACGCGGCGAAAGATATCATATATGTTCCGGATGTGGTGGGTTCCACCTCCGACTCAGCGACCAATACACTCCAGAGTCAAGGGTTTACGGTGTCCCGGGAGTTCCAGTACAGCACGGAAGAGGCGGGCACAGTGATCGAACAGAGTCCCAGTGGAGGCAGCACCGCTTCGGCGGGTGATGTCATCACCCTTTATGTCAGCCAGGGCAGCGAATCCACCTCCGTTCCGAGTGTAGTGGGAATCTCAGAGGGTGATGCCAGAAACGCGCTCGGAAATGCGGGCCTTAATGTCGGCACCGTATCACAGGAATACAGTACCTCCGTGGCGGAGGGGAATGTGATCAGCCAGAGCGTTTCCGCCGGTTCGACCGTCAGCGAGGGAACCGCGGTGGATCTGGTAGTAAGCCTCGGCAAGCAGGAGACGACCTACTATATCAAATCTCAGATCAATCCGCCTAATGTGACGCTGCGATATGCGGATATTTACCTCTACAAGTCTGAGAGTGATGAACTGATCCAGTCATGGACCGGCATCACGGACTTCCCGTTTACGGTCGAGGTCCACGGTATCACAGGTGCCAGTCAGGGAACTCTCGTGATCCAGTGGTATTATACCGATGCCAACGGAAATGACCTTGAGTCTGATCAGGAACAGCAGATCACGTTTAAGCAAGAGTGATTTATGACATATGGAAAGATCATTAAAGGAGTCGCTGGATTCTATTATGTATATACGGAAGAGTCCAAAATATATGAATGCAGGGCCAGAGGAGTGTTTCGAAATGAGAACATTAAGCCTCTGGTAGGCGACAACGTCGGGATCGATGTTGTCAGCGAGGAGGACAAGACCGGCAGTGTCATGGAGATCCTTCCGCGGAAAAATGCCCTGGTACGCCCGGCGGTAGCGAATGTAGATCAGGCACTGGTCCTGTTTGCGCTCGCAGCTCCCAAACCGAACTTCAACCTGCTGGACAGATTCCTCATTTTGATGGAGCAGCAGGAGATCCCGTCGGTGATCTGTATGAATAAAACAGACTTGGTTTCTCCGGAAGAGATTGAAACGTTTCGTGAGATCTACAAGGCCAGTGGATATCCGATCTTCTTTTTCAGCGCCAAAAGCGGGGATGGTATGGAGCAGGTTCAAAAGGAGACTTCCGGAAAGACCAGTACAGTCGCGGGACCGTCCGGCTCCGGTAAATCTACGCTGATCAATCTGCTTGCACCCCATGCTCAGATGGAGACAGGGGAGCTCTCCAAGAAGATCCAGCGGGGCAAAAACACGACCCGCCACGCGGAGCTGATCACGGTGGATGAGGATACGTTTATCGTAGACACCCCCGGGTTCAGTTCTCTGCCCGCAGAAAGCTTTATCCCGGAGGGGAAACAGAGCGCAGGTGGGCTTCTCCCTGTAGATACGGGCACGCTGGCTCAGTTTTTCCCGGAGTTTGCAGAACTTCAGGACGAATGCCGTTTTCGGGGATGCAGTCACTTAAATGAGCCGGGATGCGCCGTCAGAGCCGCTGTCGAGGACGGACGGATCAGCAGGAGACGATACACCAGCTACCAGCAGATCTACAGCGACCTGCAAGAAAATAAGCGATATTAATCTGTAAAATATAGAGTTGAGTTGTGAAAGGGAAAAATATGAATTGTTTGTCACCATCCATATTGGCCGCGGATTTTTCGAATCTCGGAAAGCAGATCGAGACCCTGGATCAGGCCGGAGCGCAGTATGTACACATTGATGTCATGGATGGCATCTTTGTCCCGGCGATCTCTTTCGGAGCCCCGATCATCAAGTCGATCCGAAGCTGTACGGAGCGCATTTTTGACGTCCACCTGATGATAGAGGAACCGATCCGCTACATTGACGATTTTGTGGATGCAGGTGCAGACCTGATCTCCGTACATGTCGAGGCCTGCAGGCAGTTAGATCGGACCATTCACGCCATCAAGGCAAAAGGCGTGCTGGCGGCAGCGGTTTTGAATCCATCCACCTCACTTACGTCCCTGGATTATATTCTTCCGGAATTGGACATGGTGCTCTTAATGGGCGTAAATCCGGGATTTGGCGCTCAGCCGTTTATCCCGTATACGCTGCAGAAGATCCGGGATTTGAGACGCAAGATCCTGCAGATGGACGCGCAGGCGGATATTGAGATCGACGGAGGCGTGACATTTGATAATGTGAGGGCGATCCTGGATGCGGGGGCCAACATTATTGTGACAGGCAGTACGGTATTCCAGGGAGATATCGCGCAGAACGTGAGCAGATTTCTGGAGATCATGGACGATACATATGAATAGTATGATCATTACGGGAGGTCAGATCGACCTCCCGTTTGCAAAAACAATCTTGGAAAGTCAGGCGTGGGATCTGGTGATCAGTGCCGATCTTGGCCTGCATTTTTGCCTGGAGGCGGGAGTGGTCCCGGATGTGATCCTGGGAGACTTTGATTCCGTGGAACCAAAGGATCTCGCCTATGCGCAGGAACATTATCCGGAGCGGCTTTTTCGCTTTCCGGCCGAGAAGGACGAGACAGACACGGAGCTGGCCGTGGACTGTGCGCTTCGCGCCGGAGCTGACCGGATCACGATCCTGGGCGGGACGGGAGACCGGATGGATCATGTGCTCGGTAATGTCCAGATGTTAAAAAAAGCACTCGATGCCGGGGCAGTGTGTTTTCTTATGGATCCCCACAACCGGATCCGCATGATAAGGGAGGACTTAACGATGAACAGGGAAGCGCAGTTCGGTGACTACGTATCCCTCATTCCGTTTACGCCCGAGGTGGAAGGCCTCTCCCTGACAGGATTTGTTTACGAAGTGGAAGATCTTACGCTGCAAAGCGGGACGGCCCGCGGGATCAGCAACGAGATTCGCGACGAGGAAGCTTTGATCTCGTTTCAAAACGGGATCCTTCTCGTGATCGAAAGCAGGGATTGAAGCCTGTTATAGTGACAGGAGAGTTTATATGGATACGATTGGTTATATGGGAATTGTCGGAAGCTTTTCCGAGGTTGCTGCAAGAGAACTGGTAAAAGAGCAGGATATGACTGACGTCCGGTTGGAACCCATGGTCTGTTCACAGAATATTCTGGATGCCCTCCGGTCCGGTGAGGCTGCATACGGCGTGCTCGGCGTGACCAATACGACGGCCGGCCCGGTCGCGGAGTTTGAGCAGGCATTTTCCGGGGTGGACTATGAGGTCCTTGCGAAATATATCCTGCCGGTCCACCACTGTATCTTTTTATATCCCGGCATGCAGGTCGGGGACATACGGGAGATCGCCTCCCACCCGCAGGCGTTTGGCCAGACCAGACACTACCGGGCGAACAACCACCCCGCCTGGAAGGAGCACGCGGTAAGCGATACCGCCCTCGCAGCGGAGTGGCTGGCACAGGGAACCCTTCCGCCCACGACAGCTGTCATATGCAGCAGGCAGGCAGGACTAGCCAGGAATCTGGACCTGATCGCGGAGAATGTGGAAGATTCCCCGGACAATAAGACCACGTTTTGGCTCTTAAAGCTGAAATAACAGCTTTAAGGATTCTTTTCCGGCTTTTTAGGGATCAGTATTTTGACCGGCGTCTTTTTCTGATGCCGCCGATGAGCAGACAGGCCGCTGAGGCAGCTATGACAATTACCCAGACATATATCGACACATCTCCGGTCTTGATCGGAGGTGTTTTTTTGCTTGCCGGAGGTCCGGGCTCGACGCCTCCGGGATTGCCGCCCGGCGTCTCGGCTTTGCTTTCCGGGGGCAAAGGTGGGAGCAGTTCGACCGTCTGGCCCTCGTCTTTTAAGTCAAAGTGGTGTGCAATGAGTATTCCGTTCACATAAGCCTCCTCGCCTGCCACTACCATGTGTCCGCCAAGCAAAGAGGCGTGGAATGTGAAAGAGATCTCCACCGTTCCGGAAGGGCTCGTGTTAAAGAATTTCTTTTCTGCCGTCACGGGAACGCCATCTGTGTCCGTCAGCACATCTCCTGTCTCTCTGTCGTAGAGCGTGCCGGACATTGTGATCCAGCGGGAGGTCGGAAGTCCTTCATACGCGACAGTATCTGTAAGAGTTATCGTCTCATCGGCGTCTGCATAGTGACTGCCGTCCTCTGAGGTGAGCTCTGTCCCGATCCCGGGGAAGAAGACAGTCTGATCCTCATTATCCGCGTCTTCCTCCGCTTCAAGGACAATGCCGTCCTCATCGCAGAGACGTTCAAAGACGACGAGGGTATGTCCCTCCAGTCCTGTGGCGTCTAAGGGAATCTCCACTGTTATGGATCCGTCCTTTGATTTGGGTGAGAATGCCACCTCAAGGGTCAGATCTTCGCCGTCGGCGTCTTTTATGAGATCGCCTGCGGTCACGTCAAACAGCCTGGTCACAAGCGTATAAGTTGTGGAAACTGAAAACCCCGTGTAACAGACCTCGTCGCGGATCACGGCAGTCGGGCCGGCATCGAGATACTTTTTGCCGCTCTCGGCGTTTGTCGCGGTGGTGAAAAAAGAGTGCATATAATTGTCTATGGTTCCAAGGTGTACCGTGCCCCGCAGATCTCCGAGATCGGTGATATCGTTATAGATCGTAAATTCGGTCCGGATCAGCGTGAATCCCTCGTTGCCATCACAGGGAAGTTCTTCCAGGATGTAGCTGTCATACGGAAGCGCGCCGAGGCTGTCATCCGGTGCCACACCGGACTCCTCCCCGTCTTTGTATCCGTAGAACCAAAGACCGTCTTCCGGGGACTCGCCGGCATTCGTCTGCTGCGCGTGCGGGACCCAGGCGGATGAGGAGGAATACTGGCCGTTTAAATCTGTCCAGAAGATATGAGACTCCCCGGTCGTCTTTGATGTTACCCGAAATTTGACGGACCCCAGATCTGTGGATTGGTTTTCTCCGTCCTGTTTTTCAAAGGAGAAGTCTCCGCGTTTTACCCGGTCGGACTGGTTGTATTCATTGCCCCCGTATATCCACACGGCATGGCCTTCTTTGCTGCCGTCATCCCGGATCTGGGTATAGTAAGGTTCGCCCGCTGCGACTGATTTGCCATCCCCGTCGGTGAAGCTTCCGCTGATCAGATATCCGAGCGGAGCGGCGGTCTCCCGGATCGTATAGGTGCCGAGGGGGAGTGTGATCTCCCCATCCTGGGTGTAATACCAGTCATCGCCGGAAACCTTGTGCTCATCATCCAGCGAGGCGACAAACTTTCCGTCCTCCCCGATCGTTTGGACCACCCATGTGCGGGTGGGCGTTTTGCCCTCAAGTTCTTTTTCTGCGTACATGCCGGCATAAAAAGATATGGTAAACTGCGCGTCCGATAAGTCGGCGCTTCCCTGGGGCAGCGGTTCTCCGCTTTCTTTATCCAGTTTGTATATGGTGATGCCGGCTGTGTCGCTTAGAGGTGTATCCGACACTTTTTTTGTCGTGACACTCGCACCGGAAGAGGAAGATCTCACCCGGATCGGGCCGTAGACGGTATCATCCTTTTTGTATCCGTTCGGACGACTGATCTCCTTTACATAGTAGTCCGCAAATGCCAGCTTTCCGGATTTTGCATATCCTTTTGAGTCGGTTGTAAGCGTATCCACCTGTTTCGAGCATGCCTTGTCCGTGTAGATCCCGTATACGGCACCTGCCAGCGTGTACCCGTTGTTTCCGTCTGTGATCGAGGGATTGCCGGACGCTTTATTCAGCTCAATATATCCAAAGCGGTAAGGTTCCGTGGATGAGATCGTCTTTGGATTCTCGGCGGTATCATCGGATGTCAGCGTGACTTTGTGGACAGTTGTGTCGAGATCAAACCCGGTGGAAGCCTGCGTCTCCTTTATGTAGTATGTGCCCTTATCGAGCTTCAGCACATTCGTGGAACCATCGCTTTTTGTCGTAAGGGTGCCGACGCGTTTTGTACAGGCGATGTCACTGTATACGGTATAGACTGCGCCGGCCAGAGAGTAAAAACTGCTGCCGTCAGTCAAAGACGGATCGGATGACTTCTTTTTTACCGCCGCATATCCGCTCGGCTCATACTCCCAGCCGAGCATATTTTGGCTGTCCCCGGTATCAAGGATATATATTTTAAAGTCCTCCGGCGGATCGCCTGCCCTTGATATCTTATCTATGGTAGAGTCCGTGTTTACATGCACAACGCCGGTCTGATCCGTATACTTCCAGCCGATCACATTAAAGATGACCCAATCACTAAACTCCGGATCCGTTCCATATATGGCTTCCCCTCCGTTGGACGAGTAGCGTTCTGTCAGTAAGATATGGGAAAGGACGTAATAGTGGCCTGGTGTCATCGGGGTTCCGTCGTACCATTTTTCCGGCCAATAAGACTCGTCAAATCCGGGGACCCCGTAGGAACACCACAGCACCCTTCTCAGATCGCTCGCGTCTCCACTTTCCACCCAATCATCCACGTTATAATGCTTTTCATATTCTTTGTTTTCCGGAGGGGCTTTGCTCGGCTGTACACAGTATCCTACATTGCCGCCGATCGTATAGGAGTGCGTGCTGTAACCGGCATAGGAAACTGGATCGCCAGTTTCTAATAACGCCATGCTGTTGGAAAAAGTCATGATATCGTTTGAGAGAACGGAGGTCCGGCTGCGTGCGAGCAGATCATCCCGCACCTCCTTAGTACTTTTTACCGTGACATCGACTGAGTAGATGCTGCATGCGCTGAGCCGGATCGTGAGCTCGCCGGTGCCCGCGTCGTATAAAAAATCATCCGCGTTAAACGGGATGCCGTTTACGCTGACCAGCATTTCGGACTTGGCCAGGCCGGCCTGTGTCCGGATGCTTACCGCATTGTCAAACAGGCCGGTCTGCAGCTCGCCCAATTCTGCTTCTTCGCCATTCCGATACGTGGCAGAGTGGACCGTTGTGGCCGTATTTTCGGCGTTGTCCAAAGAGTACATCCCATACAGGGTGAGAGCGACGGAAGTTTTATCGGAGACATTAACAGCGTTTTTTGCGATGTAGACAATCCCGGTATCCGGATCAAAGCAAAAGCCGGAACCGGTGTCCGCTGCGCCGGAACGGATCTGTGCCGCGACCATCCTCCCGCCGGAAGGGATGTTTGCGGTATCGATCATGGCGACATAATATTCACTGTCCGTGTTATATAAAGCCACATTCGCATAGCGCCGGTTATAAACCTTGGCGAGCGCAGCGGGATTGCGCTCCGTCACGCCGCTTCGGATCCCTGATATGGTATCTCCGGATTCGAGCAGATCCGCGTGGACAAACAGGTCATAGACCATCACCGCTCCGACCGGATCCAGAATGTCCATGGACGGCACATAGGCCGGATCCAAGTGTTCCAAGATATAGAGGCTTGTCAGGCAATTCATCTGCTCACCGGCATCTGTAGGGTCCGGTGCCGCATCCCCAGCTTCTTCGGAAGATTTCTCGTTCTCCTGTGTAGCCTCTTCCACGGAGGATCGCATCTCCATTTCTTCCGCGTCTTTTTCTTCTGAAACATCTGTGTTTTCTTCGTCCGGACCTGCCTCTTGGACATAATCCGATACCGCTGTTTCTTCCTCCGCCTCAGGTTCGGCATCTGCCTCGTCAGTCCCGATGGGATCGGGCGGAACATCCTCCACGATCTCTTCGCCCGGATCCTCTAACGCTGCTGCGAATGCCGGAATCCCGACAGAAAACGTTGAAATACATAATACTGTGAGAAGCACCATGCTCAAAACGGACCGGCAATTCCGCTTTTTTCCTCTCCGGGCAGGAAAGCCCCTTCTTTTTTTGCCCATAAAATTACTTACGGCTTTTGTAAGCCTCTCCTTTCTTTTGAAATTTTAAACTGGTAGTGGTGTTGTCATTCCGAACGGAATGAAATATAGAAAAAAAGACAAAAAAATGACATTGATGTGCGACGGTTAAAAACGATCACATCAATGTCTCTCTCAAAAAGGCGTTCCGCCCAAATCTCGATGTCATTATAACGGGAGGGGAGTGGTATTGTCAAGAAAGAAAAAAGACCGGATCGTAAAAATCCGGTCTTAGTATTTGGCTTTGGTTTATATGGCAGAGGACCTTAGATGCCTTCCCCATGAACAGAGGGATTTACATGTACCATGCAGTGCTTCACTTCGGGCAAGCCGGACTCCACGGCGTCCTCCACCCGCTGAGCGATCCCATGAGCCTCTGTCAGTGACAGGTTTCCGTCCGCGGCGATCTCAACATCGACATAGAGCTTTGCTGCGAACAGACGTGTCTTTATGTCATCCACGTACTCGACGCCGCTTTGGCTGCCAATGAGACGGGTGATCTGCCCGGTAAGCTCTGAGGAGGCCGAGTGATCCACCATCTTGTCCGTCGCGTCCTTTAAGATCTTCCAGGCGGCTCTCACGATAAACACACAGATTACGATGCTGGCGATCGGATCCAAGATCTTAAATCCGAGTCTGGCACCGAAGATTCCGACAAACGCGCCGATAGAAGAGAGCGCATCTGAGCGATGGTGCCACGCATCTGCCATTAATGCGGTGGAGTTAATACTTTTTGCTTTCCGCCTCGTAAAGTGAAACATCCACTCTTTTACCGCGATGGATATGACGGCAGCGACAAGGGCAGCACTGCCCGGAACGGCCAGCGTATCTGTGCCGGCGAGAATCTTTTGGACGCCGGATACTCCGATCATAATACCGACGAAGGCAAGGATGATCGCGAGAATGACAGAGACCACACATTCATACCGCTCGTGGCCGTAAGGGTGTTCCCGGTCCGAACTTTTGCCTGAAACGCGGATGCCGATCATAACGGCAAACGTGCTGAAGACATCCGTTGCTGAGTGCACGGCATCTGAGATCATCGCGCTCGAATGGGCCAATGCTCCAACCACGAATTTCATTGCGGACAGAGCGAGGTTTAACACGATCGCCAGAGCGGAAACTCTCATGGCCTGTGCCGTTTTCGATTCCCTGTCAAATATTTTATTTCCCTTTTGAGCATACATTTCCCCGAAACTTTCGTTCACTTTGTGCATCTCCTTTTGTATCTAAAAATAAAAAATCTGTAGAACAATATAAAAGATATTGTCCGACAGATGATGAAATCTGCTGCCGCATGGGGACGGCCCGGCTACATGGATATCCACTGCCTGATCGCAGTATAAGTTGCAGTAATTCTGTGTTTTTCTAAGGCTAACGCAGATTTTTTTAAAAGTCAAGCCTAATCTTTTTTTGTGAAGATTAACAGTTTTTTGCCCCGGTTAATCCGAGATAAAAAGCCCAAACTTTATACGGAATAAAAAGAGCCGGTGCATGCGCACCGGCTCATCAAAATTTCTGATTAATATTTCTGATTCATATTATTATAGAATAGAGACCTCTGTTTTACCACATCGTCCAGCCGCCGTCGATTACGAGGGTCTGACCGGTGATCATGGATGCCTCGTCGGAAGCCAGATAGGCGAACGCGGCGCCGACCTCAGCGGGCTCCACGCAGCGGCCGATCGGAATCATTCCGAGTACCATATCACGATAGTCCGGATCCTCCAGGCGCGTTCTCGTAAGCTCTGTCATGGCAAAGCAGGGCGCCACCGCATTTACCGTGATCCCAAACGGGGCCAGATCAAAGGCAAGTCCGCGCACCATCGCGTTGATGCCGCCTTTGCTCGCGCAGTAAGGCTGCTGGTTCTCCCTTGCCACCAGGCCTGCCTGAGAACTGGTGAACAGGATGCGTCCGCTCTTTTGCTCCTTCATCACAGCTGCCACTGCCTTTGCCACAAAGAAGCCGCCTCTTAAGTTGACGTTGAGGACAGAATCCCAGACTTCCTCGGTCACTTCCTCTAAGGGCATCGGCCTGTTTAATCCGGCATTGCTCACCAGGATGTCGATGCGTCCGTATTTGGATACCGTATCAGCCACTGCCGCAGCGATGGAATCCTGATCGGTGACATCAAGTTCATGGGGATAGACGTCCTGTGCGCCTGCCGCCTTTATCATGGCAACTGTATCATCCAGAGATACACCCGGGCGGTCCGTTGGCACTGCGATCGCACCCTGTTTTGCGAGTGTAGCCGCGATGGCCTGTCCGAGACCGTTTGCCGCACCTGTGACCAATGCTACTTTTCCGGTTAATTCATACATTGTTTCTTCCTCCTGTCTTTTGAAGCATAAAATTGGCAATATTCATTTCCGTTACACGATTTTCCTGATTGTCTATTATAGCACTCACCCAATAGCTGCGCAATTTCCCCGGACGGTCTGCATGCGGTAAAAAACATGAAAAAAGTGACTTAAAAAGTGTAAATTTCGAATACATGACAGTGTTTTATAATTCTATATTCTTACCCAACACCTTGTAAAGCAATCGATAAAGGGTGCTCATCTCTTCCCCGGAGAGGTCGATACATCCGCCGAGCTTTTTTGGAACCTCCACAGCATCGTCACGAAGCTGCATTCCTCGCTCGGTGGGGGCAACGGTTAGCAGGCGCTCGCCCAGCTCTTTTACACTCATCCGGCCATACTCCCATAAGACCATCATGGTAATGTACTTTGTATAGGTCAGGCCGAGAGAGTCAAGGTACGGCTTGTAACGGCGCACAACTTCTTTCGCGCACGCATACAGGGGAAAGATAATGGTCCCTAAAGCGCTGTAGAATGCGCTGATCACAGGGATCCCAAAGCTCCCGACATCAAGTCCCGACACACTGATGATAAAATAAGTCCGTTTCAGAAAATATGCTAAAAATATAATAAAAACAAATGCTATCGGCTGCAGTAAGTATGACATGATCAAATCCACATTTTTATTGTTTCTACTTATAAATTTTAGCATTAAGATTGAATCGCAGATTGGCTTAAACAGGAGGAGATTTTGTATGGCTTATATGAAATGCGATAAGCAACTATCCGCTGTAAATGCGGATAATTACATTATTCCGCTTGGATGATCTAAAACTAGACATTAAAAAACCCTTGAAAAATCAAGGGTTTTTAATGGAGATGAGGGGAATCGAACCCCTGTCCGAAATTCCAGCCACTGTCCTTCTACGAGCGTAGTTGCCGTTTTTTTATTCCCTCGGCCAAACACCCGGCAACGGGTTTAGGGCGTTGGTAGCTTCATAATACGTACACATACGCAAAGCTTAGTATGTGCCGGTTCCTACATGATCGATGCCCGGGCCCCAAAGTGTAGGTGCCTTGGCCGGACAAGCTGCGATTAAGCAGCTAATGCTAATCTGGTATACCCAGTATCTTCTTTAGCGTTTATATTTATTGGCGGCATTTGACGCATGCCATGCGGCCCGCTTCTCCAGCTTTAAAAACCCCGTCGAAACCAGTACATCCCCATTATTCAGTTGATAGGAAAAAACCATAATATCTGAACAGATGGCCATGCCAGCATGCCCATCTGCTCATCTATTGAGAACGCTTTTTTCCCACATAGCGAGGGAGAGACTCGAACTCTCAACCTCCCGGGTATGAACCGGACGCTCTAGCCAGTTGAGCCACCTCGCCAAAACTGGGACCAACAGGGCTCGAACCTGTGACCCCTTGCTTGTAAGGCAAGTGCTCTCCCAGCTGAGCTATGATCCCGTAAGTTTTTGCCCGGTTTTCCGGGCCGTAGACTAGATTAGTATACTCCCTTGCTTTCAGAAAAGTCAAGGGTTTTCAGAGTATTTTTGCCCGCCTTTACATAGTATTTTTACACTGTGGTTTTGAAGTATTTTCATACTGCCCGATAGTTTTGACATTGGAGGCGGATGTATAGTATATTTAATAACTGAGACAGAGTGTGATCCGCTTATTTGCGGCAGTCGTCATGGTGGGAGGATTTATGGGAAACAGAAAAACAAGCCGGATGGCCATGGATGCCGTAATGGTGGCACTCTGTGCCGTACTGGGGTATCTCTCCCCGGATCTGGGATTTGTGAAGATCTCACTTGAGAGCCTTCCTATCCTGGTAGCGGCGCTGCTGTTAGGACCGGCAGACGCAATGGCTGTAGGTGCGATGGGGACTTTCCTCTGCCAGTTTTTAAGATACGGGATCACCGCCACGACGGTGCTCTGGATGCTGCCGTATGTGGTCATGGGGCTTGTAGTTGGCCGGTACGCACTGCAGCGGGAGTTTCAGCTAAACAGGAAGCAGATCCTGTTTATCACGATCGCTGCGGAGATTCTGGTATCGCTTATGAATACCGGTGTGCTGTATGTGGACAGCAGGATCTACGGATACTTTTCCGTTATCTATGTCTTCGGAATGCTGGCTGTGCGCATCCCGCTCTGTGCGGTGAAGGCAGCTGCTTTCGGAGCGCTGCTCCCCGGTATCGTCGGAAGCCTGCGGCGGGGCCTTCACCTGTGGTCGAAGGAGGATGTAAATGAACTACAATGAAAATATCAGCGCCCTGGAGCCTTCCCGCTCGGTGACGCTTCTCGCAAAGACAAAAGAGCGGATGAAGACGGACGATGAGATCATCAATCTGACCGGCGGGGAACCGGATTTTCCGACCCCGAAGCCGATCTGTGATGAGGTGACCCGACAGCTTGCGGCCGGGAACACTCACTATTCGGACAGCAGGGGGAACGAGTCTCTCCGCATCCGCATCGCCAAAAAGCTCGCAAAAGAGAATGACGCGCCCTATACAAAAGATCAGATCCTGGTGACGCCGGGTGGGAAGATGGCGGTCTATCTGGCCGTTCGGGCTCTCGTTAACCCCGGGGATGAGGTGATCTGGCTGGCGCCCGGCTGGGTGTCCTATCCTTCTATCGTAGAGGCCAGCGGCGGCGTGCCGGTGGCGGTTCATTTAAATTATGATGAAAATTACCGCATCACGCGGAGGGCGTTGGAGGCTGCGGCCTCTGACCGGACAAAGCTGCTCATCATAAACTATCCGAACAATCCGACCGGAAGGATCTTAACGGAGTCTGACATCGAAGAGCTCAGTGCGTTTTTGCGGGTACATCCGACGGTTCACCTTCTCTCTGACGAGATCTATGAGAAGATCATTTACGACGGGAAGAGGGCTGTCAGCATGGCGTCATTTCCGGAGTTTTTTGACCGTGTGATCGTGGTCAACGGATTTTCAAAATGCAGCGCCATGACCGGCTGGAGAGTCGGCTATCTTGCCTGCAGCAAAGAGCTGTACGAGATGGTATGGAAGCTGTTTCAGCACTGCATGAGCTGTACGAGCGTGTTTTTGCAGGAGGGGGCCCGCGTGGCGCTTGACTGTCCGGAGGAGACAGAGCGTATGCGTGCTGCCTATGAGCACAGACGGGATCTTCTGGTCGAAGGGATCCGCAGTATCCCGGGCGTGGAGCTCATCTCTCCCGACGGAGCTTTTTACGCGTGGACGCGTTTTGACACCGGAATGGATGCCGAGACCCTGTGCGAAAAGCTGCTTGAGACGGCAAAGATCGCAGGGATCCCGGGCAGTGCTTACGGGGAGGAAGATGCGGTCTGTGTGCGTTTTTCTTTCGCTGCGCCGGAGGAGGACTTAAAAGAAATGCTGCTCCGCTTAAAGATATTTGCTGAGACTGTACTGAAAAAGTAACAGGAACTTCAGGTGCCCGGTTCTGTTCACATCTTCAACATATTTTTATGTGATAATAATAAACGCTTGTGATAAATTATAGAAATCGGAGGGACCGATATGGATAAATTAAAGATCCTGGTCGTGGACGACGAGAGCCGGATGCGCAAGCTGGTACGGGATTTTCTGGTCAAGAAAGATTTTGAAGTGCTGGAGGCCGCGGACGGCGAGGAGGCACTCGACATTTTTTACGAAGAGAAGAATATCGCGCTGATCATTCTGGATGTGATGATGCCGAAGATGAACGGATGGGAGGTTTGTCGGGAGATCCGGGAGACGTCCAAGATCCCGATCATCATGCTGACGGCAAAGGGGGATGAGAGTGATGAGCTGATGGGCTTTGAACTTGGTGTGGATGAGTATATCTCCAAGCCGTTCTCTCCGAAGATCCTGGTGGCCCGTGTGGAGGCACTTCTGCGCAGGAGCGGAAAGTATGACGCGGATGAGACCCTTGAAGCCGGAGGGATCACGCTTGATAAATCCGCCCACACCGTCACGATCGACGGTAAGCAGGAGGTGGAGATGAGCTATAAAGAGTTCGAACTTCTCACCTACTTTATGGAAAATGAGGGGATCGCCCTTTCAAGAGAGAAAATCTTAAACCATGTCTGGAACTATGACTATTTTGGGGATGCGAGGACGATCGACACACATGTCAAAAAACTGAGGAGCAAGCTCGGAGATAAAGGAGACTATATCAAGACGATCTGGGGTGTCGGATATAAATTTGAAGTATGAAAAAGAGACGCCATCTAACGGTACAGATCATGCTCATGATCTGCATATTGGCTGCGGCGGCAGTCCTGGTCTGCTGGATCATAAACTCGATCTTTCTGGAAAATTATTATGTGAGACAAAAGCTGTCCACCATGGTCCTGGATTTTGAGATCATGGAGAACGCCAGCGCAGAGAATCTGCTGCAGTCGGAGGATTTTAACGCGACCTTTGACTTTATCTGTGACAACGACAACATGACGATCCTTGCGATCACACCGGAAGGGCAGCTTGTTCGCACTTCCGCTGCGGATATGAGCGTACTGCAGGAAGAATTGTACAATCTGGTCCGGGATGTGAATCAGTCGGAGATCGTGAGTGAGGGATGGGACTATCAGATTCTCTCCACCCAGGATACCCGTCTTAATTCCGAGTATCTGGTGCTGGTCGGTGAACTGCCGAATGGGGAACTGATCCTGATGCGGACTGCCCTGGAGAGCATCCGCGAGAGCGCAGCACTCTCGAACCGGCTGCTCCTCATTGTGGGATTGATCACGATCGGGGTGAGTCTCTTTGTCGGATGGCTCATGGCGCGGAGAGTCACACGGCCGATCCTTCAGCTGACAGGTATCTCGAAGCAGATGGTCGGACTGGACTTTGAGGCAAAGTATGTCCACGGTGACTGGAGGAAAGATCCCAATCTGCGGATCGGACCGTCTCACCGGGAAAAAGATTCCGAAGCGGTTGAGGAAACTGCTGTTGTCGGAAACGAGATCGACCAGCTCGGAGAAAACATGAATCATCTGTCCGAAACATTGGAGAGTACCATTTCGGAGCTGAAATCCGCTAACCTTAGCCTGACGAAAGATATTGAGCAAAAGACACAGATCGACGAGATGAGAAAAGAGTTCCTCTCGAACGTCTCCCATGAGTTAAAGACGCCGCTGGCCCTGATCCAGGGTTACGCGGAGGGGCTGCATGAGTTTGGAGACGATCCGGAGAATCGGGAATATTACTGCGATGTCATCGTCGATGAGGCGGGCAAGATGAACGGGCTGGTGCAGCAGCTTTTGTCGCTGAACCAGCTGGAGTTTGGGGAAGATCAGGCAGTGATGGAACGCTTTGACCTCACGGAGCTGATCCTCGGCGTGTGCGGCGCATCCCGGATCCTTATGGAAAAGCAGGGCATTACGCTGGATGTGTCAGGCCTTGACTCCCAGTATGTCTGGGGGGACCCGTTTAAAGTAGAGTCCGCCATCACAAACTATTTGAGCAATGCCATTCACTACTGCTCCGGAGAAAAGAGGATCCGGATCTTTTATACAAAGCAGGACGACCTGCTTCGGGTCAGTGTGTTTAACACCGGGCAGCCGATCCCGGATGAGGATCTCGACCAGGTCTGGGATAAATTCTACAAAGTAGATAAGGCTCGGACAAGAGAATACGGCGGGAGCGGTATCGGGCTTTCCATCGTGAAGGCTGTCATGGATTCCCACGGACAGGAGTGCGGCGTCATCAACCACGAGGACGGCGTGGAGTTCTGGCTGGAACTTGCGACAAAATGATTTGCGGGAGGAAATACCGTTGACATCGATCATAGATTATGATGCGGGCAATTTAAAGAGTGTGGAAAAGGCCCTTGCCTTTTTGGGGGAGGAGAGCGTGATCACGAGGGATCCGGAGACGATCTTGGGGGCAGACCGCGTGATCCTGCCGGGTGTGGGAAATTTCGGGGATGCCATGGAGCAGTTAAACAGGCTCGGCCTGACGGAAGTGATCCGGGAGGTGGCGAGACGTCAGATCCCTTTCCTCGGCATCTGTCTCGGGCTGCAGCTTTTGTTTGAAAGCAGTGAGGAGAGCCCGGGTGCGGAGGGACTCGGTATCTTAAAGGGTCGGATCTTACGCATTCCGGATACGGAGGGCTTAAAGATTCCTCATATCGGCTGGAATTCCCTGACACTGGAACACGAGGGGAGGCTGTTTGAAGGCTTCACCGGGGAACCCTATGTCTACTTTGTGCATTCTTATTATTTGCAGGCGGAGGATCCTCAGATCGTAAAGGCCTCCACGGAGTATGGGGTGCATATTCACGCGAGTGTGGAGCAGGGAAATGTGTTCGCCTGTCAGTTCCACCCTGAAAAAAGCGGAAGTGTGGGACTTAAGATCTTACAGAACTTTATCAAGTGTCAATAAGGAGTTTACTATGTTCACCAAGAGAATCATCCCATGTCTGGATGTGAATAACGGCCGTGTCGTCAAGGGAGTGAATTTCGTCAACCTTCGCGACGCCGGCGACCCCGTTGAGATCGGTGCGGCTTACGATGCGGCGGGAGCGGATGAGCTCGTGTTTTTGGATATCACGGCCTCCTCGGACGACCGGGCTACCGTGGTCGACATGGTGCGCAAAGTGGCTGAGACGGTATTCATTCCGTTTACCGTCGGCGGCGGAATCCGCACAGTGGAGGATTTCCGTATGCTGCTCAGAGAAGGGGCAGATAAGATCTCGGTGAACACCGCAGCGATCTTAAATCCGCCTTTGATCTCAGAGGCTGCAGATAAGTTCGGGAGTCAGTGTGTGGTCGTCGCGATCGACGCGAAGAGGAGAGAGGACGGCACAGGATGGAATATCTATAAGAACGGCGGCCGTGTGGATATGGGGATCGACGCCGTGGAGTGGGCGATCAAGGCCGACCGGCTCGGCGCGGGAGAGATCCTTTTGACAAGCATGGACTGTGATGGGACAAAGGAAGGATATGATATCGAGCTGACCCGGACGATCTCCGAGGCGGTGTCCATCCCGGCCATCGCGTCCGGCGGAGCAGGCACCATGGAACATTTTTATGATGCCTTAACCGAAGGAAAAGCGGATGCGGCCCTGGCGGCATCGCTGTTCCACTACAAAGAGATGGAGATCATGGATCTGAAGAATTATCTGGCCGAACGGGGCGTATCGGTCAGACGCTAAGGGGGATTTTAGTATGCCGCCGATCACAAACGACTGGGCACAGCCGCTTGCCGCTGAATTCGGCAAGCCTTACTATAAAGAACTATACACAAAAGTCCTGGACGAGTACCACACACGGAGAATCTATCCGGCTGCGGACGACATCTTTAACGCGTTTCATCTGACCCCGCTTGCGGATGTGAAAGTCGTAATCCTCGGGCAGGACCCCTATCACAACGACGGACAGGCGCACGGGCTTTGTTTTTCGGTGAAACCGGATGTGGAGATCCCGCCGTCTCTGGAGAATATTTATCAGGAACTGCACGACGATCTGGGCTGTAAGATCCCGAACAATGGCTATCTCGTCAAGTGGGCCGAGCAGGGCGTGCTGCTATTAAACACCGTGCTCACGGTTCGGGCACACCAGGCGAACTCCCATAGGGGCATCGGCTGGGAACAGTTTACGGATGCCGTGATCGAGGCAGTTGACAAGCAGGACAGGCCGATCGTTTTTCTGCTCTGGGGCCGTCCGGCACAGGAAAAGCAGAGTATGCTCACCAATCCGAATCATCTGATCTTAACAGCACCGCATCCGAGCCCGCTCTCCGCTTATCGTGGGTTTTTCGGCTGCAAGCATTTCAGCAAGACCAATGAATTCCTCGAGGCGCATGGGATCGAACCGATCGACTGGCAGATCGAGGATGTTTAGAAGCTAGAAAGGAAGAAATATGACAGCAGACTCTGGATTTCCTGATATGAAGTTCAAGCGAAACAGGAACGCCGGCTATGCGGTAGATGAAGCGATAACACTTGAGTATCGGGATCTTTCGAACGGGACAAAGCTGCCACTCCTTACATTTCCCGCCCTTTCCGGGACCGGCATCGTAACACACGGCTTTACGACACGCCGGGGCGGTGTCAGCGAGGGAATTTTTGCCTCTTTAAATCTCGGCTTTGGGAGAGGAGATGATCCGGAGGCGGTTAAGGAGAACTTCCGCCGCACGGCGGAGGCCTTGGATATCGATAGGGGGCTTATCGTCTGCTCTCACCAGACACACACGACAAATGTCAGGATCGTCACAGAGGAAGATGCAGGGAAGGGTGTGACAAGACCCAGAACTTACAGCGATGTCGACGGACTGGTCACCGACATTCCGGGACTGGTGCTGGCGACATTTTTTGCGGACTGTGTTCCGCTCTTTTTTGTGGATCCAATTCACCGTGCCATCGGCATGAGCCATTCCGGCTGGCGGGGAACCGTGGAGCGGATGGGCGCCCGCACGCTGGAAGTCATGGCAGACGCCTACGATACCCGCCCGGAGGATGTGATCTGTGCCATCGGTCCGTCCATCTGCCAGAACTGCTATGAGGTCAGCGGAGATGTCGCAGAGGCATTTGCGCGTGAGTTCGCGGGATCCGAGCGTGAGATTTTAATCGCGCGGAAAGCGGGACAGGGCTTAGACGAAGAGTCGATCCGACAGGACGGCGCGGAAAGCAAATACCTGTTGGACCTCTGGAAGACTAATGAGATCGTCCTTCTGGATGCCGGCGTGCTGCCGGAACATCTCACGGTCACGGATATCTGCACCTGCTGCAACCCAAACCTGCTGTTTTCTCACCGCGCCAGCCAAGGGAAGCGAGGTAACTTAGGCGCGTTTCTCAGTCTGAACGAGGCCTGATAAAGAGAAGAAGAAAAAAAGGGGGCTGTTACATTAAGTAATTAGTGTGATCAGCCCCCTTGTTTGGGTTTGGTTTTCAGACACCGACGACTGGCTTTTTTTAGTCGTCATCTTTGACTACGGTGTATACCGAGCGCTTCCTGGCCATTTCATCGTTCTCCAGATACTCGTCGTAGGTCGTGACCTTGTCGATGAACGTGCCGTCCGGAAGGAACTCAATGATCCGGTTGGCCGTGGTCTGTACAATCTGGTGGTCCCTGGAAGCGAAGAGCAGCACGCCCGGGAACTTGATAAGACCGTTGTTTAACGAAGTGATCCCCTCCATGTCAAGATGGTCGGTGGGCTCATCGAGGATGAGAACGTTCGACCCCTCGATCATCATCCGGGAGAAGAGTACGCGCACGCGCTCTCCTCCTGAGAGCACACGCATTTTTTTTACCCCGTCCTCACCAGGGAACAGCATCCGTCCCAAAAATCCGCGGACATAGGTGGCATCCTTGATCTCGGAGTACTGTGTCAGCCATTCCGCGATGGTCAGATCTGTGTCAAAGATCTTGGAATTGTCTTTCGGAAAGTAGGATTGACTGGTCGTGACACCCCACTTATAGGAGCCCTCATCCGGTTCCAGCTCGCCCATTATGATCTGGAAGAGTGTGGTCTTCGCGAATTCATTGCCGCCGACGAAGGCGATCTTGTCCTCGCGGCCCACGATGAAGGATACGTTGTCTAAGATCTTCACCCCGTCGATCGTCTTGCTGATGCCATCCACGGTCAGCACTTCATTGCCGATCGGACGGTTGGGGCGAAAGTCGATGTAAGGATATTTCCGGCTGGATGGCCGGATCTCATCGAGCTGGATCTTCTCCAGCGCCCTTTTTCGGGACGTGGCCTGTCGTGACTTGGAGGCGTTCGCGGAAAAGCGGGAGATGAATTCCTGCAGTTCTTTGATCTTTTCCTCTTTTTTCTTGTTGGCCTCCTTCATCTGGCGTACCATCAGTTCGCTGGACTCAACCCAGAAGTCGTAGTTTCCGGCGTAGAGCTGGATCTTGCCGTAGTCAATGTCCGCAATGTTGGTGCAGACTTTATTTAAGAAATATCGGTCGTGGGAGACCGTGATCACCGTATTCTCAAAGTTAATCAAAAACTCCTCGAGCCAGGCGATGGCGTCTAAGTCCAGATTGTTGGTCGGCTCATCGAGGAGCAGGATATCCGGGTTGCCGAACAGGGCCTGTGCCAAAAGGACCTTGACTTTGATGGGGCTTGGAAGGTCGCGCATTGTAGCATAGTGGTATTCCGTGTCAACGCCAAGCCCGTTTAAGAGAGTGGCTGCGTCCGACTCCGCGTTCCAGCCGTCCATCTCAGCGAACTCCGCTTCCAGTTCGCTGGCGCGGATGCCGTCCTCATCGGAAAAATCCTCTTTCATATAGATGGCATCCTTTTCCTTCATGATGTCGTACAGATGCGGATTGCCCAGGATCACGGTGTCCATTACGGTGTAATCGTCGTATTGGAAATGGTCCTGTTTTAAAATGGACAGCCGCTGTCCGGGCGTGATCGTGACAGTCCCGGTCGTGGGCTCCTGTTCGCCGTCTAAGATGCGCAGAAACGTGGACTTTCCGGCGCCGTTCGCGCCGATCAAGCCGTAGCAGTTTCCCTCGGTGAATTTTATGTTTACGTCCTCAAAGAGGGCTTTTTTCCCGAATCGCAGGGATACGTTGTTTACACTGATCATAATAAACCTCGAGATTTCAACGGTTTTTGACTTTTCTTGTGACATTCCAATTATACATGAAGCCGATATTTTTTCAAGAAAAAAGTGGAACGCGAACAAAATTCCAAAAAAGTTGAAAATTATACACGACTATTTTTTCGTTAAAATATTGTATTTTATCAAAATTGGTTGTCTTATCCGACTTTATACGTTAAAATAAAAAAGATCGGTTTGCGGAGTTGAGGTTTTTTGCCGAGCTGTCGCATTTATCTAATATTTAAATTAAGGAGGAACAACTATGAATCGTTCAATGAAAACCATGGATGGCAAT
This sequence comes from Lachnospiraceae bacterium, assembly GCA_020860755.1. GTDB lineage: Bacteria > Bacillota > Clostridia > Lachnospirales > Lachnospiraceae > Eubacterium_I. The sequence continues at coordinate 30,411 of JAJBTQ010000029.1, read as the reverse complement.
CAGGCAGCCGCGCATGCTTCCTATGCATTCACGGATGTAGCTGCGATGTACCCGATCACTCCGTCATCTCCTATGCCCGAGCACGTAGATGCGTGGGCCACACAGGGCAGAAAGAATATTTTCGGACAGACTGTTAAGATCACTGAGATGCAGTCCGAAGCCGGCGCATCCGCCGCTGTGCACGGTTCTCTTGCAGCCGGTGCGCTCACTGCTACTTATACGGCATCCCAGGGCCTGCTTCTTATGATCCCGAATCTTTACAAGATCGCAGGCGAAAGGCTGCCGGGTGTTTTTAATGTCTCGGCCCGTACCATTGCGACACACGCCCTCAGCATTTTTGGGGACCATTCTGACGTCTATGCCTGCCGTCAGACCGGCGTAGCAATGCTTGCTGAGAACGGTGTGCAGGAGGTCATGGATCTGACTGCTGTCGCCCATTTGGCAGCGATCGAGGGAAGGATCCCGTTTATCAGCTTCTTTGACGGATTCCGTACTTCCCATGAGCTTCAGAAGATTGAGGTTTGGGATTATGACGACTTAAATGAGATGGTGAATCATGACGCGATTCAGGCGTTTCGCGATCATGCGATGAATCCGAACCACGGATCTCAGTGGGGATCCGCACAGAATCCGGACACCTTTTTCCAGGTGAGAGAGGCCTGCAACACTGCCTATGATGAATTGCCGGCGATCGTGCAGGAGTACATGGACAAGGTGAACGAGAAGATCGGTACAGATTACAAGCTGTTTAACTACTATGGCGCACCGGATGCCGAGAAGGTCATCATTGCCATGGGCTCTGTATGTGAGACCATCGATGAGACGATCGATTATCTGATGGCAAAGGGAGAAAAAGTAGGACTGGTTAAGGTACGTCTCTACCGTCCGTTCTGTGCCGAGGCACTGGTCGACGCGATTCCGGATACCGTAAAGCAGATTTATGTCCTTGACCGGACCAAAGAGCCGGGCTCTATGGGTGAGCCCCTGTATCTGGATGTCGTTGCTGCCTTAAAGAATTCGCACTTAAACACGGTTCCGGTATTCTCCGGACGGTATGGGCTCAGCTCTAAAGATACGACCCCGGGCCAGATCATCGCGGTCTATCGGAATGAACATAAGAGAATATTTACGATCGGCATCACAGACGATGTCACGGACCTTTCCCTGGACGTCACAGAGAACCCGGTCACGACCCCGGAGACCACGATCAACTGCAAGTTCTGGGGACTTGGCGCCGACGGCACGGTCGGAGCGAACAAAAACTCCATCAAGATCATCGGCGACAACACGGATATGTATGCGCAGGCATATTTTGACTATGATTCCAAGAAGTCCGGCGGTGTGACGATCTCACACCTTCGCTTCGGACAGGATCCGATCCGCTCCACCTATCTGATCTCCACGGCGAACTTCGTGGCCTGCCACTGCCCGGCGTACGTCCACAAGTACGACATGGTACAGGATTTGATACCCGGTGGAAAATTCCTCTTGAACTGCTCTTGGGATATGGATCAGCTGGAAGAGCATCTGCCGGGCCAGATGAAACGCTACATTGCGGAGAATGATATTCAGTTCTATACGATCGACGGAATCGATATTGGAAGAAAGATCGGTCTGGGCGGCCGGATCAATACGATCCTCCAGTCCGCGTTCTTTGTCCTGTCCGGTGTCATCCCCGAGGACGACGCCATCCGCCTGATGAAGGAAGCTGCGGAGGAAACTTACGGAAATAAGGGTGAGGATGTCGTCAAGATGAACTGGGATGCCATCGATGCCGGCGCGAAGAACGTTGTCAAGATCGATGTTCCGGACAGCTGGAAGGACGCAAAGGACGAAGATCTGTTCGGCGAGCCTGCGACGGGAGAGTTCCAGGACACTGTGGATTTTGTCAACAACATACAGAAAAAGATCAACGCGCAGCAGGGAATAACGCTTCCGGTTTCCGCATTTATGCCGTATGCGGACGGTTATTTCCCTTCAGGTACGGCTGCCTATGAAAAGCGCGGGATTGCCATCGACATTCCGGTGTGGGACGTGGACAAGTGCATTCAGTGCAACCAGTGCTCCTACGTCTGCCCGCATGCCGTCATCCGTCCGGTCGTTATGACGCCGGAGGAAGCCGAGGCGGCTCCGGAAGGGATGACCTGCAAGGATATGACCGGACTTCCTCAGTACAAGTTCGCGGTCACGATCTCCGCATATGACTGTACCGGATGCGGTTCCTGCGTCAATGTCTGCCCGGACAAGGTGCAGGCCATCACGATGCAGAACTTCGAGGCGAATGCCGGTACGCAGGCATACTTTGATTACGGCCAGAAGGTTTCCAGGAAACCGGATGTGTTAGAGAAATTTAAAGAGAACTCCGTGAAGGGTTCCCAGTTTAAACAGCCTCTGCTCGAGTACTCAGGCGCCTGCGCGGGATGCGGCGAGACGCCGTACGCAAAGCTTTTGACACAGCTGTTCGGCGACCGTATGTATATCGGGAACGCGACGGGCTGCTCCTCCATCTGGGGCAACTCCTCCCCGCAGACCCCTTACACGAGAACGCCGGAGGGCAAGGGCCCGGTATGGAACAATTCTCTGTTTGAGGATGCCGGTGAGTTTGGATTCGGCATGCTGCTGGCGACCAACGCGATCCGCAGCGGCTTAAAAGAGAAAGTGGAGGATCTCGCCGAGAACGCGAATACCGAAGAGGTAAAGGCTGCGGCGAAAGAGTATCTCGATACCTTCGGCTGCGGCGCGACGAATGGAGCGGCCACCGACAAACTGGTCGCTGCGCTTGAGGCATGCGGCTGCGACAAGGCGCAGGAGATCTTAAAGCAAAAGGATTATCTGGCGAAAAAATCTCACTGGTCGTTCGGCGGTGACGGCTGGGCCTATGATATCGGTTTTGGCGGTTTGGACCATGCGATCGCGTCCGGACTGGACATCAACATCATGGTGTTTGACACCGAGGTCTACTCCAATACGGGCGGGCAGTCTTCCAAGGCGACGCCGCTCGGCGCAGTGGCACAGTTCGCCGCAGCCGGTAAGTCGACGAAGCAGAAAGATCTCGCATCTATCGCGATGAGCTATGGCTATGTCTATGTTGCGCAGGTTTCCATGGGCGCAGATATGAACCAGTGTGTGAAGGCGATGGTGGAGGCCGAGGCTTATCCGGGACCTTCCCTGATCATTGCGTATGCTCCCTGCATCAATCACGGCATTAAGGCCGGGATGAGCAAAGCGATGACAGAAGAGAAGAAGGCTGTTGAGGTTGGCTACTGGAATAACTTCCGCTACAATCCTGCGCTTGCGGAGGAAGGAAAGGATGCCTTCATCTTAGACAGCAAGGCTCCGAGCGGAGACTACAAGGCCTTCCTCGAGGGTGAGGTACGCTACAGTTCTCTGGAGCGCCTCGATGCTGACAGAGCGGCAAAGATGTTCAGCGCAAACGAGCAGAACGCGAAAGACCATTACGCATACTTGCAGAAACTGGTCAAGCTGTACGGTGCGGACGAGAAGTAGATCGGACGCCAAAGAAAACAAATGATTTAAAAGTTTTCATATGGAAAGAAGAATCCTCTTTTGGATTCTTCTTTCTATGCTTTACAAGACCATATAAAATCGGTACAATAAAGGGCGTGAAGTAGGGGACGAGAGGTGCGAGATGAGTAAACCGGTAGTGGCGATCGTAGGTCGTCCGAATGTAGGAAAATCCACACTTTTTAACGCCTTGGCAGGTCAGCGCATTTCCATTGTACAGGACACACCGGGTGTAACCCGGGATCGGATCTATGCGGATGTCGACTGGCTCGGATATACGTTTACGATCATAGATACCGGAGGGATCGAACCGGACTCCAAGGATCTCATCCTGTCACAGATGAGGGAACAGGCCGAGATCGCAATCGCTGCGGCAGATGTCATCCTGTTTATGGTGGATGTGCGCGAGGGATTGGTTGATACAGATACGGGAGTGGCAGATATGCTGCGCCGCTCCGGAAAGCCTGTGATCCTCGTGGTAAACAAGGTGGACAGCGCGAAAAAGTTTGAGGCTGATGTCCTGGAGTTCTATAATCTGGGCATGGGAGATCCCGTTCCGATCTCCTCGGCCTCGAGACTGGGCATCGGAGACATGCTCGACGAGGTGGTAGCGAGGTTTCCGGACAGCGTCGCGGACAGTGATCAGGACGAACGGCCGCAGGTGGCCGTTGTCGGAAAACCCAATGTGGGCAAGTCCTCTATTGTAAACCGGCTTGCCGGAGAGGAGCGGGTCATCGTCTCGGATATCCCCGGGACCACTCGGGATGCTATTGACACCGTGATCTCCTATCAGGACAGAGAATATATTTTTATCGACACGGCGGGCCTCAGAAGAAAGAGCAAGATCAAAGAGGAGATCGAGCGCTACAGTATCATCCGCGCCGTCACGGCCATCGAGCGTGCGGACGCGGTCATCCTCGTCATTGATGCCACCCAGGGTGTGACGGAGCAGGACGCGAAGATCGCCGGCATCGCCCATGAGAGAGGGAAGGGTATCATCATTGCCGTCAACAAATGGGACGCCGTCGAAAAGGATGACAAGACCATTTACAAGTTTACGGACAAGATACGCCAGGTGCTGAGCTTTATGACCTATGCGGAGATCGTGTTTATCTCGGCCAAGACCGGGCAGCGGCTCACCAAGCTGTTTGATCTGATCGATATGGTCATCGCCAACAATGCGATGCGGATCGGCACAGGTGTGTTAAACGAGATCATCTCGGAGGCGACTGCGATGCATCAGCCGCCGTCGGATAAGGGAAAGCGCCTGCGGATCTACTATGCAACGCAGGCCGGCGTCAAGCCGCCTACGTTTGTCTTTTTTGTCAATGACAAGAAACTGATGCATTTTTCTTATTTGCGCTATCTGGAAAATCAGATCCGCGAGACCTTTGAGTTTCGCGGTACTTCGCTCAAGTTTATCATCCGTGAGCGCAAGGGAGAGTAAAAAGTGATTTTAAGTCGGATCATCAGTATAATCTTAGGATATGTGTGCGGGCTGTTTCCCACGGGGAGTCTGATCGGGAGGGCGCATGAGACAGACCTTACCCAGGAGGGGAGCGGCAACACCGGGATGACAAACTCGATCCGGGTTCTCGGTTGGAGGGCGGGAATCCTTGTGTTCGTGGGAGATTTTATCAAGACGACGATCCCCATCGTGGTCATCTGGCTTATCTACCGCCATATCTATCCGGACATGGTGAAGCTTTTGATGCTTTACGCCGGCGTTGGTGCCATTCTGGGACACAACTTTCCGCTTTATGCGAAGTTTAAGGGAGGAAAGGGAATTGTCTGCAGCATTGCGACCATCATTATCTTTGACTGGCGGATCGCACCCATCTGCACAGTCCTGTTTTTCGCCACTGTGATTCCGACATATTACATATCGGTCGGTTCTCTGTCGATCCTGGCCGGTTTCTTTGTTCAGACGATCGTGTTTGGACAGTTGGGCATTCTTCACATCGCGTCTCAGTTTTTGGTGGAAACCTATATCTTAGCGGGAATCATGACTGCCGTGGGCTTTTTCATGCACCGGGAGAACTTACAGCGCCTGGCAAATGGAACGGAGCGCAAGTTCCAGCCCAATAAAAATAAAAAAGAAGCCTCGGAAGGAAGCGGAGAGAACAAAACGGCGCAGGCAGAAAAGAGCAGTGCGCAGGAGGATACGCATGGCTGAGATCGGAGTGATCGGGGCGGGGAGCTGGGGCACGGCACTTTCCCTTGTTTTATCAAATAATGGACACCGCGTGACGGTGTGGTCCATTTTGGAAGATGAGATCGAGATGCTTTGCCGCGAGCGGGAGCACTTAGAGAAGCTTCCGGGCGTAGCGCTTCCGGCGGACATTATTTTTACGACAGATTTAGCGTGCACCGTGTGGGGAAAGGATATGCTTGTTTTAGCTGTTCCCTCTCCCTTTACCAGGAGCACGGCCCGGAATATGGCACCTTTTGTGGAAAACGGACAGTTGATCGTTTCCGTTGCCAAGGGGATCGAGGAGAACACTTTGATGATCCAGACTCAGATCGTGGAACAGGAGATCCCACAGGCGGAGGTGGCTGTTTTGTCCGGTCCAAGTCACGCGGAGGAGGTCGGAAGGGGACTTCCCACCACAGTCGTCGTGGGCGCGCAGTCCAGAGCTGCCGCGGAACAGGTGCAGGCACTCTTTATGAACGAGGTGTTCCGTGTCTATACAAGCCCGGATATGCTCGGAATTGAACTCGGAGGTTCTTTAAAGAATGTCATTGCGCTGGCAGCCGGAATGGCAGACGGCCTCGGCTTTGGAGACAACACCAAGGCCGCGCTGATCACGCGCGGGATCGCGGAGATCGCGCGTCTGGCTCTGGCCATGGGAGCCCGGTATGAGACGATCAGCGGACTATCCGGTATCGGGGATCTGATCGTGACCTGTGCCAGTATGCACAGCCGAAACCGAAGAGCCGGTATGCTCATCGGACAGGGATACACCATGGAGGAGGCCATGGATGAGGTCAGGATGGTCGTAGAGGGAGTTTACTCCGCGAAAGCGGCAGCGGCACTTGCAGATCAGTACGGCGTGGACATGCCCATCGTGGAACAGGTGTGCAGGGTCCTGTTTGAGGGGCAGTCCGCAAAAGACGGAGTTTATGAACTGATGCTCCGCGAAAAAAAGCCTGAGAGCGGGGATCAGGATTGGTGAATGGGAGAGGAAGATACTATGCCAAAGATCAGAGTCCGATATTTTTCGGACGATTTAAAGCGACTGGAGTATATTGACGGGAAATCCGACTGGATCGATCTGCGCGCCAGCGAGACCGTGGAGCTGAAAGAGGGAGAGTTTAAGCTGATTCCCCTGGGGATCGCAGTGGAACTTCCGAAAGGCTATGAGGGACACCTTGTTCCGCGCAGTTCGACCTTTAAAAACTATGGGATACTTCAGACGAACAGCTGCGGTATTATTGACTGTTCCTACTGCGGGGACGAGGACATGTGGTGCATGCCTGTTTATGCGACCCGCGATACGGTGATCCATGCAAATGACCGGATCTGTCAATTTCGCATTGTAGAAAATCAGCCCACCCTTGAATTTGAGGAGGTAGAGACTTTAGACAACGCGAGCAGGGGCGGATTCGGCAGCACGGGGAGACAGTAGATTCGTCAATTTTACAAACAATAAAAAATGCTCGTGGGCGGAATGCATAAAATACTTTCTTCCTGTCAGGTATGAATGTCAGAAATGCCAAAGAAGACGAAAGAATTTTGGTATTTTTTCTAATGACTTTTTGGCATTTATTTGGTAAAATATTTCATGGAAAAAACAGTGTCTTAATTAGAGCATATTTTTGTATGGAGGGTAACAGATATGGCACATTTATCATTGCAGCACATTCAGAAAAAATATCCCAATGGTTTTGAGGCTGTCTCGGATTTCAACCTTGAAGTTGAGGATAAAGAATTTATCATCTTTGTCGGTCCTTCCGGATGCGGAAAGTCCACCACACTGCGCATGATCGCCGGGTTAGAGGAGATTACCGGCGGTGACTTCTACATTGACGGAGAGCGTATGAACGATGTGGAGCCGAAGGACAGGGATATTGCGATGGTTTTCCAGAACTACGCGTTATATCCGCACATGACGGTTGCCGACAATATGGGGTTTGCTCTTAAGCTCAGGAAAGTTCCAAAGGCGGAGATTGACGCGAAGGTAATGGAAGCAGCCAAGATCCTTGATCTGGATAAGTTGCTCGACCGGAAGCCGAAGGCTCTTTCCGGTGGTCAGAGACAGCGTGTAGCCATGGGTCGTGCAATAGTCCGTGAGCCGAAGGTATTCCTTATGGATGAGCCTCTCTCCAACCTGGACGCCAAGTTGAGGGTTCAGATGCGTACAGAGATCTCAGCCCTTCATCAGAGGCTCGGCGCGACGATCATCTACGTCACGCATGACCAGACAGAGGCTATGACCCTTGGGACCAGAATCGTTGTCTTAAAGGATGGCGATATCATGCAGGTAGATTCTCCCAGGAAGCTGTTTGAGGAACCGGATAATCTGTTTGTCGCAGGATTCATCGGTTCTCCGCAGATGAACTTTATGGACGGTGTAGTTCACATCGACGGCGATAAAGCCACACTTGATATCAATGGCATCGTCTACGAAATGACAGAAAAGAAGTCAAAGGCCTTAATTGATGGTGGATACGACGGAAAGACTGTTACCTTGGGTATCCGTCCGGAGGATATGGACGATTTCCCTGCGTTCGTTGATGAGCATAAGAATTATCAGATTTCTGCCGAGTGCACAGGATATGAGCTGCTCGGGGCAAATGTTCTGCTGTACTACACATTCCAGGGCTTGACATGCACGGCAGAAGTAGATGCCAGCACACCTTGCCGCTATGGCGATCACGTAGATATTGCATTTGATATTGAAAAGGCACATCTCTTTGACAAAGAGACAGAGCTGGTTATCTGCCACTAAAATGAATTGTGATGTGAGGGCTGGGTACGGGTTTCCGTACCCAGTCTTTTCTCATATCAGGGGTTTTTAAGCATGGCACGTCAGATTCGGAGGATGGTATGGAGGAGTATGTGATCACATCGAAACAATTGGATCAGGTCCTGGAAGAAATGACAGGGATCTCTAAGAGAGACTTTCTCTTGTTTTCTGTGGATGGAGAGCAGGTCGCGGGAAGTGCGCAAGAAGGCTTTGCAGAGCAGATCCGGCAGTTTGCCGATTCTCCTGCCGAGACACAGGTGATGGAGGAGTGGATCTATTTTCGTGTGGAGATGCACGAAGAGACGGAATATGTGCTGTTGTGCAGCAGCAACGGAGAAACTGATCAGTCCTATGTGATCGGGCGGATGGCACTTTGCAATGTCCGGAATCTTCTCCTCTCACAACAGGAGCCGGAGACACGAACCAGCGGGTTAAGACAGATCCTGACCGGAGAGATCCCTGCGTCAAAAGTGGCGGAAAAGTGTCATCAGCTGAGGCTTAAGCCAAACAACTATATCCTCTATGTGATTCAATATAAAAACAACGAAGACTCCATACTTATAGAGATGTTAAAAAACCTGTTCGCCAACTCTCCTTTGGATTATGTTATAGAGATGGATGGCTCCAGAGCCGTGTTGATCAAAGACACCGCATCTTTGACAGACCTGGATTTTGAACAGTATGCGCAGATGATCGTAGATAACCTTCAGACTGAGGCAATGACCAATGTCTGGGTTGGTTACGGTGACCCGGTCGATTCGTTTGAACAGATGGGAACGGCTTATTCCGATGCCTGCACGGCGTTAAAGATCGGAACTGTCTTTTATGCGGAGGAGAGGGTATATTATTACCAGAGGCTCGGGATTGGACGATTGATCTATAAGCTGCCGGCAGACCAGTGTGAGATGTTTTTGCAGGAAGTGCTCGGTGAGAACATGGAGATCGACTTAGACGAAGAGACAATGAACACCATTAAGAAACTCTTTGACAACAATCTGAACATCTCGGAGACGGCCAGACAGCTGTATATTCACAGGAATACTCTGGTCTATCGGCTGGAGCGGATCGAGAAAAAATTGGGACTTGATATCCGCTCGTTTGATGATGCGATGATGTTCCGGATTGCTATGATGGTGCGCATACACTTAAATGAGTTAAACGTTGTAAAATAGCACGATCCGTGTTACAATCGATACGATAATGAGACCTTAGATCCTGCTGGTTTCGGGATGCTTTTAAGGAGGAAATGTAATGGATCTGTTTAGCGGTCTGCAGTCGCTGCTCGGAGGAGAACCGCCCTCTGCAAAGTCAAAAGCTGAGCAAAAGAGCGACAGTTCCACAAGGGAAAGCGTGGAGCTGCAAAAAAAGAACAGCCGGCTAAAAGAGCAGCTGGATGCTGCGCACAAACAAATTGCCGAGTTGGAAAAGCAGATTGATCACTTGAAAGAGGAGAGCGGTAAAGTGGAGCAGAATTTAGATAGACAGAGAGAAGACATAGATCAGTTGATCACAGGAGTTACCATTCAGATCCAGGATATGATAGATACCCTCAATACGCAGATGCAGCAGCTGGACTTCAAGGCACAGCGTCAGATGGCGGAGCTTCAGGGGACATCGGGGCAGATAGAGAATATCGCTGAATCGACACAGCAGATTGCGGATTCGACTCAGCAGATCAACGAGATCAAGGCTATGATCGAAACTCTGGAGGAGCAGAAGGTCTCTTTAGACGAGATCAATGCAAAGTCTGACAGCATGAAAGAAGAGATCTTTGAAAAGATACACATGGAGAATGTGGCCTGCTACCGCAATATGAAGAGCCTTGTAACGGAGCTGCATGAAAACGTGAACGATATGGAGCTTAGCGAGGACAGCCTGATGGAGATCCGGTCGTCCTTTAAAGGGATGAAAGCCCTCTCGGTATTTTCCCTGCTCAGTTTTATCGTGGCCCTGATTTTACTGCTCGTAGTTTTGGGAGTGATCCACCTGTAACGGGATCAAAGTTATGGAAAGAGAATTTTGGAAAGCCGGCAATATGCTTTATCCGGTCCCGGCAGTCATGGTGAGCTGCCAGCGCCCGGGGGAGCGGCCGAACATCATCACGATCGCATGGGCCGGGACGACCTGTTCCGATCCTGTGATGGTCTCCATTTCGGTGCGAAAGGAGCGCTACTCCTACGATATCATCCGTGAAACCGGAGAGTTTGTGATCAACCTGACTACTGCGAATCTGACCCGGGCCATGGATTACTGCGGAGTGAAGTCCGGCAGGGATATCGATAAGTTTGCCGAGATGAAGCTGACACCAAGCGCCTCAAAGACAGTGGGGGCGCCGGGGATCATGGAAAGCCCCGTGAGCCTGGAGTGCAGGGTGACGCAGGTTATAGAGCTCGGATCTCATGACATGTTTTTGGCGGAGGTCACTGCAGTCTCTATCGATCCGCAGTACATGAACGAAAAGGGAGAGTTTCAGTTAAACGATGCCGGGCTTATCACCTATTCCCATGGAACATATTTTGAGCTGGGGAAACAGATTGGAACGTTTGGATACAGCGTCAAAAAGAAAAAATAATCAAAGAAAAAGCACCGGAATGTGCAGAAACAAAATCTGTGCACCCCGGTGCTTTCCATTTAAATCCTAAAACTAATTGTACAGCAAGGTGGAATTACTCGTTGCTCACCGCGGCGGCCGCATCGTCAGAAAGCTCATCCGTCTCTTGGTCGAGAGCCATATCGTTCTCTATTTCCTCTGCTGCTGCCGTAGACTCTGCTGCATCTCCAACTTCCGGATCGGTCTCTTTCGTCGCAGAAGCAATTTCATCCGCAGTATCCTGAAGCTCCTCGTTTTGAGCTTCTGTCTCGGCTGAAGCAGCTTCTACCTTATCGATATCAGCATTGACCTCCGCGGCAGCCTCTTCATCTGCGCTGTTTCCGCATCCTGCAACACCAACCATTCCGGCGCCTAAGCAAAGGCATAATACTAATGTTACGATTCTCTTCTTCATGTTGTTTTTTCCTCCTGTAATTTTTTTGGATACATTTTATTAAATGCGACTATAAACAACAATAGATTATAAGTTCCGATCTATCATTTGTCAAGATATTTTATTCACGTTAAGCTATAAAATTTATTTCATACTCATGTGATTGTATAAACATACAGGTCAGTCTTTGCCGCCTTCATTCTCCTCGAGCATCATGGCACGAACCTTGAGCGGCAGGCCGAACAGCGTGATAAAGCCTTCCGCATCGTGGTGATCGTAGAGTTCCCCTGTCGTAAAGCTTGCGAGAGATTCGCTGTACAGGGAGTAGGGGGATGTGGTGCCGGCCTTGATGATGTTGCCCTTATAGAGTTTGAATTTGACCGTGCCGGTCACATACTGCTGTGTGGATGTGACGAAGGCTTCGATTGCTTCACGCAGAGGGGTGAACCACTTTCCCTCATACACGAGCTGAGCCAGACGGTTCCCCATGTCTTTTTTCGCGTTCATCGTGTCGCGGTCCAAGACCAGCTCCTCCAGCTGATCATGTGCTTCCATCAGGATCGTGCCGCCGGGTGTCTCGTATACGCCGCGGGATTTCATGCCGACCACACGGTTTTCCACGATATCTACGATGCCTATGCCGTGTTTTCCGCCGAGTCTGTTCAGCTCACGGATAATATCGGAAACTTTCATCTCTTTCCCGTTGACAGATGTAGGAACGCCGGCCTCAAATGTCATGGTAACATACTCATCCTCGTCCGGTGCTTTCTCCGGAGGAACGCTTAAGACCAACAGATGTTCGTAATTGGGCTCGTTGGCCGGATCTTCCAGCTCAAGTCCCTCGTGGCTGATATGCCAGAGGTTGCGGTCCCGGCTGTAGCTCTGGTCAGCCGAGAAGGGGAGGTCTATGCCGTGTGCCTTACAGTACGCAAGCTCGGACTCCCTGGAATCCATTGTCCACTTGGGATCGCGCCAGGCGGCGATGATCTTGAGATCCGGGGCCAAAGCCTTGATGCCCAGCTCAAAGCGAATCTGATCGTTTCCCTTTCCGGTTGCGCCGTGGCAGATGGCGGAAGCCCCTTCCTTTCTGGCTATCTCTACAAGTTTTTTCGCGATGCCGGGACGCGCCATGGAGGTTCCGAGCAGGTATTTATTCTCATATACAGCACCTGCCTGTACGCAGGGCATAATGTAATCGTCACAGAACTCGTCGACAATATCTTCGATATACAGCTTGGAAGCACCGGAATACTTTGCACGCTCTTCCAGCCCGTCAAGTTCTTCGCCCTGCCCGCAGTCTATGCAGCAGCAGATGACATCGTAATCATAATTTTCCTTCAGCCAGGGGATGATCGCAGTGGTATCAAGCCCGCCGGAGTATGCAAGAACTACTTTTTCTTTCATAATAATATGCATCCTTTCCAATGAATATGGTCTGTTTTAACGGTTCCGATTATACTATAAACTGCCTGCCCACGCAAGTGGAAAAATATACAGAAATATGTAATAAAAATACATTTTGAGAGCAAACATGCACGAAAAAGGCAAATTTGGGAAAAAAGAGTTGAATATTTTAAAGTTTATGATATGATGTAAAAAGGGTTTTTTAAGATAATCTCAATAATTCTTATCTGCTGACTTTATTCGTATAATTATACGGACACATGGCAGGGGCTCTTAAAAAGGGAGAGAAATGAGGAGTAATACATGAAACAGATTAAAGGAGGCGTGACAGCCGCCAAGGGTTTTTTTGCAGCCTGCACAGCGGCACAGATACGCGGAACAAACAGAGATGACATGGCCATGCTTTACAGCGAGGCACCCTGTGCTGTGGCCGGAACCTTTACGACTAATGTAGTGCAAGCGGCTCCGGTCCTCTGGGATAAACAGATCGTGGAGGAAGTGGGACAGGCCCAAGCCCTTGTTGTCAATTCCGGCATTGCCAATGCCTGCACAGGGCAGGAGGGCTATGCGTACTGCGAGGAGATGGCAGCTGAAGTCGGAACGCTGCTGGAGATTCCGAAACAGGAGGTTTTTGTCGCGTCGACCGGTGTGATCGGTATGCAGCTTCCTATGGACCGCATTCGAAGCGGGATCGAGGCTATGGCCGTCAGTCTGAGCAGGGAGTTCTCAGCCGGAAACGGCGCGGCCAATGCAATCCTGACTACGGATACCCATGCAAAAGAGTGTGCGGTCGAGTTTGAGATCGCAGGCAAGACGGTCACGCTCGGCGGCATGTGCAAGGGATCGGGGATGATCCATCCCAATATGTGCACAATGCTGGCCTTTTTGACTACGGATCTGGCGATCTCCGGAGATCTGCTTCGCGAGGCGCTTAAGGAGGATGTCGCGGATACCTACAATATGATCTCGGTGGACGGGGACACTTCCACAAATGACACGGTGCTCCTTATGGCAAACGGGATAGCCGAAAACCCGTGTATCACGGAAAAGAACGAGGACTATGGGACGTTCCGGGAAGCACTTCGGCTTGTCAACACGGAACTGTCGAAGATGATCGCCGGAGACGGAGAGGGGGCCACAGCCCTGCTCGAGGTAAAGGTGATCCATGCAAAGACAAAGGAGCAGGCGAGGATCATAAGCAAATCTGTGGTCACATCCAACCTGACAAAGGCGATGCTGTTCGGACACGACGCGAATTTCGGGAGAGTTCTGTGTGCGATGGGTTATTCCGGCGCAGAGTTTGACCCGGAGATGGTGTCACTCTCCTTTGAGAGCGATGCCGGACAAATCGAGATCTTTTGTGAGGGCGCTGTGCTGGACTTTGATGAGCAGCGGGCAAGCCGCATCTTATCGGAGCCTGTTGTCACCGTGATCGCGGACTTAAAAGAGGGAACTGAGGAGGCGACGGCCTGGGGCTGCGACCTGACTTATGACTATATCAAAATCAACGCGGATTATCGTTCCTGAACGATAGAGGAGAGAAGAGATGGAAGACAAGATGGAAGAATTAAAGGCAAAGGCGGAGGTGCTCATTGAAGCGCTCCCCTATATCCAGCGGTTTAACCGGCGAATCATTGTCGTAAAATACGGCGGGAGCGCCATGTTGGATGAAGAATTAAAAAAGAATGTGATCCAGGACGTGACACTCCTTAAACTGGTCGGATTTAAGCCAATCATTGTGCATGGCGGCGGTCCGGAGATCAATCGGTGGGTCGAAAAGTCCGGCATTAAACCGGAGTTTGTCGAAGGCCTCCGAAAGACCGATGAAGCGACCATGGAGATCGTGGAGATGGTGCTCGGAAAGGTCGGAAAGTCCCTTGTGTCCATGGTGGAGAGTTTGGGGGTCCGTGCGATCAGCATCAGCGGGAAGGACGGGGGTCTGCTGCACGTACACAAGAAGCTGGTCGACGGAGAAGACATCGGGTACGTGGGAGAGATCGATCACGTGGATCCTAAGATCCTCTACGATCTGCTGGAGAAGGACTTTCTCCCGATCGTGTGCCCCCTTGGATTGGACGACGAATACCATACATACAATATCAACGCAGACGATGCTGCCTGTGCGATCGCCAGCGCGGTGAATGCGGAGAAGCTTGCGTTTTTGACTGATATCGAGGGTGTGCGCCGCGATCCGGACGACCCGGGGACCCTGATCTCCGAGATGACGGTAACGGAGGCTGCACAGCTTTTGGACAGCGGCTATGTCGTGGGCGGTATGCTTCCGAAGCTTGGCAACTGTATTGAGGCCGTCCACAACGGGGTATCACGGGTGCACATCTTAGACGGACGTCTTGCACATTGTCTGCTGCTTGAGATCTTCACGAACAAGGGGATCGGAACTGCGATCTTAAGTGACGAGGAGGACAAATTTTACAATGAATAAACAGGAATACATGAGTGGGATTGACGAAGTCCTGCTTCATACATACAACCGTTTTCCGCTCGTTTTGGAGCGGGGAGAAGGCGTCTACCTCTATGACACCGATGGCAAAGAGTATCTGGATTTTGCCGCCGGGATCGGAGTCAACGCGCTCGGATACGGGGACCGGGAATTTACGGATGCGTTAAAAGATCAGGTGGATCGGCTGATCCACACCTCCAATCTCTACTACAACGTTCCGATCCTGACCGCGGCGCAAAAAGCCCTTTCCGCATCGGAAATGGACCGCGTCTTTTTTTCCAACAGCGGAACAGAGGCGGTAGAGGGAGCTTTGAAGGCGGCGAAAAAATATGCGTTCGTACGGGACGGACATGCCGGACACGAGATCATAGCAATGGAGGATTCCTTTCACGGAAGGAGTATGGGCTCTCTGTCTATCACAGGGACAGCTCACTACCGCGAACCGTTCGAGCCACTGATCCCCGGGATCCGCTTTGCGATCTACAACGATCTTGAGAGCGTCAAGGCACAGGTCACAGACAAGACCTGCGCGATCATTCTCGAACCGCTGCAGGGAGAGGGTGGCGTCCATCCGGCGAACCCGGAATTTCTTAAGGGAGTCCGGGATCTGTGTGATGAGCGGGATATCCTGCTTATCTTTGATGAGGTCCAGTGCGGCATGGGCCGTACCGGTGCTATGTTTGCCTGGCAGCAATACGGTATCAAGCCGGACATCATGACGGCTGCCAAGGCGTTGGGCGGCGGCTTTCCCGTGGGAGCCTTTTTCATGACGCAGCGTGTGGCAGACCGCTCCTTGGAACCGGGAGACCACGCCTCAACGTTTGGAGGGAATCCGCTTGCCGGTGCAGCGGTGAACGCGGTCTTTGATATTTTTAAAGAGCGGGATATCCCGGCACATGTCAACGAGATCGCAATCTATCTGGAACTGAAGCTTGAAGAGCTGAAACGATCTTATCCTTTTATCACGGACCGGCGGGGCCTGGGGCTGCTCCAAGGGCTCGAACTTGCCCTGGATGTACCCGCCGCGGAAATTGCGGCAAAGGCTTTAGGCGAGGGCCTGATCGTGATCACTGCGGGAGGCAATGTCGTCCGTCTGATCCCACCGCTTGTGATCGAGCGGGAGCATGTAGATGAGATGATCGAAAAGTTAGACCACGTGTTTTCCGCCTGCTGTGGACAGGCGGGATAGGAAAGGCGCCCTTCGTTTACCGGTAATCTGCATAAGATCCGAAGAGAGGATTTATGCAATCCCGACAGGAAATTCAGGGCGGGGTTCTCCCTATTTCATAAAAATGCATTTCTTTGTGGATGTGCCTTAAAAAGTATGCTAGCATATTTTTTGAGGCATATCTTTTTTCATTTCTGTTTTCTTTTGTTTAAATTCTTATGAAGATACTTGTAATATTTTTCGGAAATGTTAAAATTAAGGATGAGTATAGATGTTACTATTCGTCCGGTCGGAGAGGTTGGCGCGGATGAATAAAGTGATCATATCTGTATTGAGTTTCTTTATCCTGTTCCTTTCCGCCTGCGGTGCGGATGTAGATGAGATCCTTCAAAGCGGGTCTGCCGTGCCTTCGGAGGCCGAATCAGAGGAAATGGATCCGCTTTCCGCTCAGGAGCCTGAGTCTGATTTCCAGACTGTTGTGGAAGAAGAGCCCGACCGGATATATGTATATATCTGTGGCGCGGTCGATCAGCCGGGCGTGTACGAACTTAAGAGTCAAAGCAGAGTATACGAGCTGGTGGAGATGGCCGGCGGCCTGACGGAAGAAGCGGACGAGAAAAGCGTGAACCTCGCGCAGACGGTGGAGGACGGTGAGATGGTCCGGATTCTTACGCGGGAGGAGAGCGCTTCCGGGTTGGATACAAATGCGGGCCTTACAGGCACTGTATCCGAGAATGAGCCGGACGCGGGAAAGGTGAACATCAACACGGCTGATGTGACGGAGCTTATCTCCCTAAATGGCATCGGGGAAGCGAAGGCAGCTGCGATCGTGGCTTACCGCGAGGAGCATGGTCCGTTTGGGAGTCCGGAAGAGATCATGGAAGTGCCCGGGATCGCGGAGGGAATATACGCAAGGATCAAGGATTACATTACCATATAAGAAAGGAAAAATTTCGCAGGCTGTCATAAGGCAGGCCGGCGGGATCGCGCAGAGGAAAATGGCAAAAAAAGTTTTGGTTGTGGATGATGAAAAACTGATCGTGAAGGGCATCAGCTATAGTCTGATGCAGGATGACATGGAAGTGGATTGTGCTTATGACGGGGAGGAGGCGCTGCAGATGGCGCGTGAGAATGAGTATGACATCATCCTGCTCGACATTATGCTTCCAAAGATGGACGGTCTGGAGGTCTGTCAGTCGATCCGCGGGTTTTCCGACGTCCCGATCATCATGCTGACAGCCAAGGGTGAGGATATGGACAAGATCATGGGGCTTGAGTACGGTGCGGATGACTATGTCACTAAGCCGTTTAACATTCTCGAGATCAAGGCCCGCATCAAGGCGATCCTGCGCCGCACGGCCCGCAGTGAAGCCGCACCGGAACCCGGCATCCTGTCAGACGGAGATATCCGTATCGACTGTGACAGCCGTCGCCTGTTTGTTCAGGGCAAAGAGGTCCGCGTGACGGCCAAGGAATATGATTTAATGGAGCTCTTAGTCAAGTCCCCCAACAAAGTGTTCAGCAGGGAGGAGCTCTTGAACCTTGTCTGGGGGCCCGATTACCCCGGAGACTTTCGCACGGTGGACGTACATGTCCGTCGGCTGAGGGAGAAAGTGGAGCCGAACCCGAGCGAACCGAAATATATCCACACAAAATGGGGTGTGGGATATTTTTACAATTCCGATAAATAGAGGTAAATGGCTTGCAGCGAGTAAAAAGTTTTTTTAAAAGCCTTAGATTTTTTATTTTTTTAATGGTCCTGCTGTTTGGGATCATTCCTATTCTTGTGTTGTGGCTTGTGCCGGGAAAGCCGGTTTGGATCGCAATCGTACTGATCATCGCGATCGTTGTGGTCGCTTTTTTCGTATCCCGCTTGATGACAAAGCCTTTAAACCGATTAAGCCGTTCCATCAACGATGTGCAGGGTGGGTTTGAGGATGATTTTGAACCTGTGGATGTCTATACGGAGACCGGGCGCATCTCAGATTCCTGCGACGCGATGCTTCAGAGGCTTCAGGTGCTCGACAAATCGCAGCAGGAGTTTGTTTCCAACGTATCCCATGAGCTTAAGACGCCGCTGACCTCCATGAAAGTGCTGGCGGATGCCATTGTCGTACAGGAGGATGCCCCGATCGAGCTGTACCGGGAGTTCATGGTGGATATCGGAGCGGAGATCGACCGTGAGAATGAAATCATCGATGATCTGCTGTCACTGGTCAAGATGGATCGGAACGCCGCTGACTTAAACCTTATGTCAGTCGATGTGGGCGATATGCTTGAAAATGTCCGAAAAGAGATGACTCCGATCGCACAGGATCGGGGCGTACAGCTGTTTCTGGAGATCGTACGCCCTGTGGTGGCAGAGATCGATGAGGTGAAAGTCTCTCTGGCCGTGACAAATCTGGTCGAAAATGCTGTTAAGTACAACCATGCCGGAGGCTGGGTCCGAATCATGCTGGACTCAGATCATCAGAACTTCTTTATTACAGTAACAGACAATGGAATCGGGATTCCAGAGGAGGCGCAGGAGCAGATATTTGAACGGTTTTACCGGGCGGATAAATCGCACTCCAATGAGATCAGCGGATCAGGCCTGGGACTGTCGCTTGCCAGGAACGCGGTGATCCTGCACCGGGGATCCATAAAGGTAAAGAGTATGCCGGAGGCGGGATCGGAATTTGTGATCCGGATCCCGCTCAGTTACAGTCCGGCCTAATCGTTTAAGCAGAGAGAGAATGGGAGAAGGGAGCACCTTTCTCCTTTTTTTGCGGCCTGGCAAGGGGAGCTTGAGAGAGTGGGAGGCTCCGGTGATCCTGCAAGAAAAACGTCATCTGTGTCTGTTTGTCGCGGCATACCTGTTCGGCACGGTACTGTACTGCCGGAGAGAGGCAGTGTGGATCCCAATCCTGTTGGTCCTCGGTTTGGTTCTGTTCTTCGGGATCGCATCCGGAGAGAGCAGGGGAGAAAAAATAGCTGTGTCAGGCATTCTTATCGCTCTGATCCTCACATCATTTTTTGTATGCGGATACCAGGACCATAGCAGCCGCCGTATACAGGAACTTCTAAAAACAGACCCCCAAACGGAGCTTTCCGGGAGGGTTCTAAAAAAAGAGATCCGTTCGGATCAATGCCTCTATTATCTGAATACTCAATACAAAAAAGTGATCATATATTTTGACACGGACGAGATACCCATCGGCTCCGAGGTTACGGTGCGGGGGAAGTGGTCTTCCTTTTCCCATGCGTCGAACGAGGGGAGTTTTGATTTTGCGCAGGACTATGCAGATCAGAATATCTCGTTTCGCATTTTTGCCGATGACATTTTGTTGGAGCGGGAGCCGGTATTGCTGCTGCGAGAGGGGCTCTATCGGCTTCAGCAGAGGATCTGCACAGTGTTTGCCGATTCCCTGTGCGAACAGGAGGCCGGCGTGCTTTCTGCGCTCTGTGTCGGAAACAGGGGTGTGATGGATCCGGATGTCCGCGAGATGTATCAGGAGGCCGGGATTTCCCACATCCTCGCGATCTCCGGGCTGCACATATCCATCCTCGGGTTCGGCTTGTACCGCTTCTTAAGAAAGATCCGTCTTCCCTGCCACCTCTGCGAGGGGATCGGCTGCGGGGTCATCGTCTGCTTTGTGGTGATGAGCGGTATGAGCACCTCCGCGTGCAGGGCTCTTATCATGTATCTGCTGCTTATGGGATCCTATGCGTTTGGAAGGACGTATGACCCGCCAAACGCACTGGCCCTTGCCGCCCTGATCCTCCTGATCCCGAACCCGATGAACCTGTACCGGAGTGGATTTCAGTTTTCGTTTCTCTCGATGGCGGCGATCACACTGTTTAATGCGATAATGCGAAGGCTTAAGAAAGCAGAGGGAAATCCGGAGGAAGTGGCGGTCGCCAGCTCAAAAAAGAAGAGCATATGGCAGGGCGCGGGAATCCGTATGATGGGGGCCTTTATGTTTAGCGCATGCCTGCAACTGGCCCTGCTGCCCCTGACCGCCTGGCACTACTATGAGGTTCCGCTGTATGCCACGTTTTTAAATCTCCTGATCCTTCCTCTTTGCAGCGGGCTTTTGGGGTTTGGGCTGGCCGGAGGGTTCCTGGGGATCTTCTTTCCGCAGGCAGCCAAATGGCTTTTCATTCCCTGCCATTTTATTCTCTTAATCTATGAGAAAGCTATCACGCTTGTAAATAATCTGCCCTTAAGCCAGTGGATCACAGGAAAACCGCCCGCGTGGATCATGCTCGCCTTTTATCTTGCTCTGGCGGGCGTATGTCTGTTCTTTCTGATACCTCAGATTCCAAAATTTATAAAAACTCACGGCAGATGGTTCGTACTCATACCACCCGCGCTGCTTTTCTGTATTCTCTTTGTCCCCGAGCGGCAGTACTGCCGGCTCGACGTTCTCGACGTGGGGCAGGGAGACGGGATCTTTTTGACTAACGGCGCCGGAACTCACGTCATGATCGACGGGGGCAGTTCTACCGTAAGCAGCGTGGGCAGCTATGAGATAGAACCGTTTTTAAAATATCACGGCATCCGGGAGATCGACGTGTGGATCGTGACGCACGGGGATCTGGATCACTATTCCGGCCTGCTCGAGGTGCTTGAGGACGGATATCGGGTAGAATGCCTCGTCTTTTCGGAGGCCATGCCGCATGATGAGGCGTGGGAGACATTGACTGCCGCGGCGGCTGTGAACGGTACGGAGGTCTTATATGCTAAGGCGGGAGACGAGCTTGCACTTGAAGGGTGCAAGATGACCTGTCTCTATCCGGCAGCGGAGGACGCCCAGAGAGATTTGGCGGACGATGCAAACGAATTCTCGCAGGTCTGGCTGTTTCAACGAGGTGAGATGTCGGCACTTTTTACCGGAGATCTGGGGGCCGAACAGGAGCGGCAGCTGCTTGAGCGGGAAGCGCTCACGGACTGTGTGCTCTTAAAAGCCGCCCACCATGGATCAAAGTACTCTACCTGCGAAGAGTTCCTTAAGGAAGTCTCGCCGGAGTATGCCGTGATCTCCTGCGGAGAGCATAATGTTTACGGCCATCCGGCTCCGGAGACAATGGAACGTCTCGCGAATGCCGGGTGTGAGATATACCAGACCCCGCAGTGCGGGCAGCTCACGTTCTATGAGAAGAAGGGGCGATGGAGGCTGCGAGCGTTCCTGCCATGAGCAGGATGGAAAATGGAATTTGTGGAAAATCGTTAAACGCGCGTATCTGGAAAAAGTCAAGGAAATCATAGAGGAGGAAAAGAAAAATGAGAACAGTTGATGAGTATATGTCTCTGCCATATGAATCAGTATTGTGTCTATCTTCTCTCGCAAAATCTGACTGTTAAATAGATTGCTTCAAAAAGGGCTTGGGATCTAAGATACTGAAACTATAGTCTTTAGCTCACGTAAAAGTTATCAATAGACTATTTTGTGCTCAGGTGTTATGATATGTTTTGGAAGAGACCTATGAAAATAGTAGGTGTCTATTTATTGTCTAGTTATATAAATCGGGATTACACAGGAGGTCTTATTTATGGTACGAATTGTCTTAGACTCCAGCTCGGATTATCTGCCGGAGGAGTTTGAGGAAAAACAGATGGAAATGGTTCCGTTTTCGGTAACATTTGGATCTAAGACTTATCAGGACGGCATTGATATTACCCGGGATGAATATTTTGACATGTTGATCCGGGAAGATGAGTTTCCCACTACGTCTCAGCCCTCGCCGGCCTTGTTTTTGGAGCATTTTGAGGCGGCAAAAGAAGCAGGAGATGAAGTTGTCTGTATGACACTGGCCGGTGCATTGAGCGGTTCCTATCAAAGCGCGATGGTGGCAAAGGATATGGCTGAGTACGACGATATCTACGTGATCGACCCCCAGAATGCAACCGCAGGGATTCAGATGCTGGCCAATTATGCCTGTGACCTGCGCGATCAGGGAAAATCTGCGGCAGAGATCACAAAAGAGGTGGAAGATCTGCGAAGCCGTGTACACCTCTATTTCATGGTGGATACCCTGGATTATCTCTTTCAGGGAGGACGCCTTTCCAGGGCTTCTTTTGCGGCCGGAAAAATGATGCGCATAAAGCCGCTGTTGATGCTGGGTGATGAGGGAGAGATCGTAGTGACGGACAGGTGCGTGGGGACAAACCGTGCGCTCGATACTCTGGTTGAGCATATCAAAGAGAAACCGTTGGATGACAACTTTCCGTTTTATTCCATCTATTCTGCGGGCATTCCCAATTGTGAGGAGCTGGAGGCGCGCCTCAGATCAAAGGGGATCACAGTGGATGAGCGCAGACAGTTCGGCTTGACCATAGGCACCCACTCGG
Organism: Lachnospiraceae bacterium; assembly: GCA_020860755.1. Taxonomy (GTDB): domain Bacteria; phylum Bacillota; class Clostridia; order Lachnospirales; family Lachnospiraceae; genus Eubacterium_I. The sequence goes on along the minus strand of JAJBTQ010000029.1, from coordinate 7,565 downwards.
GTCCGGGATGTGCCGGTGTCGTGTTTGTGACAAAAGAATAGACTGATATCAAACTTGCATTATGAAAACGATCCAGGAAGATATTAAGTCCGGACAATTTAAGCATGTTTATCTTCTCTATGGCGAGGAGGATTATCTGCGCCGTCAGTACGCGAAGCGGCTGATGGATGCCCTCTCGGATGCAGAGGATAGCGCCAATACATCCCGCTTTTCGGGGCGGGATATCGATCCCGGAGAGGTTATCGACTTAGCGGAGACCATGCCGTTTTTTGCGGATCACCGATGTATCTTTATCGAGGATTGCGGACTTTTTAAAAAAGGCGGGGAGGCTCTTGCCGACTATGTGGAGTCTGTTCCGGGGAGCACATATCTGATTTTCTCCGAGTCCGAAGTAGACCGGCGCAGCCGCTTTTTTAAACAGGTGAACAAAGTTGGGTATGCCGCTTGTTTTCCTCGGCAGTCGGAAGAAGATCTGATGCGCTGGATCCTTGGCAGGTTAAAGCGCGAGAACAAAAAGATCACCCGTCCGGTCATGGAGCTCTTTTTGTCCCGGACCGGAGATCAGATGGAACTGATCGACCGGGAGTTGGAGAAGCTTCTTAGCTATACGATGGGCAGGGGGGGTATTGAGGCGCAGGATGTGGAGGCCGTTTGCGGCACTCAGGTTACCGGCCGGATCTTTGAGATGGTGGATGCCGTTGCGTTAAAACAGCAGGCGAGAGCGTTGGAATTGTACTACGACTTGCTGCTGCAGAAGGAACCCCCTATGCGGATTCTGTTTTTGATCACGCGGCAGTTTCAGATTCTCATGCAGTTAAAAGAGATGGAGGGGCGCGGGTTTGATCCCAGGACTATGGCCTCACAGGTAAAGGTTCCGGGGTTTGCCATTCGGAAATACTTAGACCAAGCGCACAGGTTCTCCGACCGGCAGCTTTTGTCGGCCGTGCGGGACGGTGTGCAGGCCGAGGAGGACATCAAGACAGGGCAGATGGAAGACCGTCTCGCGGTCGAACTGCTGCTCATGACATACAGCAAATAGATAAGAACACGAAAAAAAGACCTGTGGAAGACCACGGGTCTTTTGGTATGCCTACATACTGCGTCAGAATTAAGCCATCGAGTTTACCATCTTGGCTAAACGGGAGACTTGTCTGGCGGCGGTGTTTTTATGATAAACGCCTTTGGATGTCGCCTTGCCGATCTTGGATGTCGCGGCGCTAAGCGCTGCCTGAGCGGCTTCCTTGTCGTTGGCGGCAACGGCTGCTTCTACTTTTTTGATCGATGTTTTTACTCCTGAGCGGATAGATTTATTTCTGTCTGCTTTTTTCTGGGAGACCAAAACTCTCTTCTTCGCTGATTTAATGTTAGCCATCTGTACACCTCCCCTGTCAGAGAATCTATGTGCCGGCTTTTGCGTGAATAGGAACACGATTTCAGGCACGCTCAACATTGTAATGCGGAAACCGTAAATTGTCAATAGCTGCGCAGAAAAATATTCACTATTTTTGAGCTGTGACGGCCGAAGGCAGAGGTTGTATTTTTTAAAAATAATGCTATAATTATCCTTTGGCCAAGAAACAACAATTACAGGTTGACGCTTTGCCCGGAGGGAGGACCTTTTGTGACAGATCAGAGCAGGATTCGCAATTTTTGCATCATCGCGCATATCGATCACGGCAAATCCACTCTGGCGGACCGGATCATTGAGATGACCGGCCTTTTGACCAGTCGTGAAATGCAGGCGCAGGTCCTTGACAACATGGATCTGGAGCGGGAACGCGGGATCACGATCAAGGCGCAGGCTGTCCGGATCGTCTACCACGCGGATGATGGGGAGGAGTATATCTTCAACCTGATCGACACTCCCGGTCATGTGGACTTTAACTATGAAGTATCCCGTAGTCTGGCCGCCTGTGAGGGCGCGGTCCTCGTCGTGGACGCGGCGCAGGGCATCGAGGCGCAGACACTTGCAAACGTCTATATGGCGCTGGATCACGATCTGGAGATCCTGCCTGTCTTAAACAAGATCGATCTGCCTAGCGCGGATCCCGACCGGGTTGCGGCTGAGATCGAGGACGTGATCGGGATCGAGGCAGAGGACGCGCCGCGGATCTCTGCCAAGACAGGGGAGAACGTGGGGGAGGTGCTCCGGCAGATCGTGGAGAAGATTCCCGCGCCGAAGGGAGACCCGAATGCCCCTTTACAGGCGCTGATCTTTGATTCCATATATGATTCATATAAAGGCGTGATCGTCTTTTGCCGTATCATGGAGGGCACGGTTACGGTCGGAACGCCGATCCGTATGATGGCGACGGGAGCTGCCGCGGATGTGGTGGAAGTCGGATATTTTGGGGCCGGTCAGTTCATTCCCTGTGATGAGCTCGGTGCCGGGATGGTCGGTTACCTCACGGCGAGCATTAAAAATGTAAAAGACACCCGTGTCGGCGATACGATCACAGACAGGGAGCACCCCTGTGACAAGCCGCTTCCGGGCTATAAGAAAGTCAATCCCATGGTCTTTTGCGGACTCTATCCGGCGGACGGAGCCAAATATCCGGATCTGCGGGACGCGCTGGAGAAGCTTCAGCTAAACGATGCATCCCTGTTTTTTGAACCGGAGACATCGGTGGCTTTGGGCTTTGGTTTCCGCTGCGGATTTTTGGGGCTTTTACATCTGGAGATCATAGAGGAGAGATTGGAGCGGGAGTACGGACTGGATCTCGTCACGACGGCGCCGAGTGTCGTCTACCGCATTTATCTGACGGATGGCAGTATGATGGAGCTGACCAATCCCTCAAATTTCCCGGATCCGACGCAGATCGATCACATGGAAGAGCCGATCGTGGATGCGGAGATCATGGTGACAAGTGAATACATCGGAGCGATCATGGAGCTCTGCCAGGAGCGCCGCGGCACCTATAAGAGCATTGAATACCTGGAGGAGACCAGGGCAATCATTCGATACGAGCTGCCGCTCAATGAGATCATATACGATTTCTTTGACGCCTTAAAATCCCGTTCCAGAGGATATGCCTCCTTTGATTATGAGCTGAAGGGATACGCGCGTTCCGATCTGGTCAAGCTTGACATCCTGATCAATCACGAGGAAGTGGATGCCCTGTCGTTTATCGTCTTTGCCGGAAGCGCCTATGACCGCGGCCGGCGCATGTGCGAGCGCTTAAAGGAAGAGATCCCGAGGCATCTGTTTGAGATCCCGATCCAGGCGGCGGTGGGAGGCAAGATCATCGCCAGAGAGACGATCAAAGCGCTGCGCAAGGATGTCCTCGCAAAGTGTTACGGCGGCGATATCACCCGGAAGAAGAAGCTTTTGGAAAAGCAGAAAGAGGGAAAAAAGAGGATGCGGCAGGTCGGAAATGTGGAGATCCCGCAGAAGGCCTTTATGAGTGTGTTAAAGCTTGACTATAAGTAGATTTTGACTGTGAGGAGAATTCAATGAGAGAGATGGAACTCTATATCCATATCCCGTTTTGTGTGAAAAAGTGCCTGTACTGTGACTTTCTATCCGGACCGGCAGATCCTCCGGCATACGCACTCTATGTAAAACGGCTGACAGAGGAGATCGAGGCTCTCGCCCCGCAGTATGACGAGTATCAGGTGAGCAGCGTTTATATCGGCGGAGGGACGCCTTCTATCCTGGATCCGGTCCACATCGATCGGCTGATGGATGCCGTGTTCGATAACTTTCATATTATAGACGGGGCGGAGATCACCATTGAGTGCAACCCGGGTACCGTCTACGGCGGGAACGCGCGCATCATGCGCAAGGCGGGTATCAACCGCATGAGCATAGGACTCCAGTCGATCCACAACGGAGAACTGAAACTGCTCGGCAGGATCCACACGTTTGAAGATTTTTTAAGGAGCTTTGAGGAGGCGCGCAAAGCCGAATTTACCAATATCAATGTCGATCTTATCTTTGGCCTGCCCGGTCAGAGTATTGCGGACTGGAAAGAGACAGTGAAAAAGACGGCCCTTTTGCGGCCGGAACATATATCGGCCTACAGCCTGATCATAGAAGAGGATACCCCCTTTTATGACCGCTATCACGACGACGCAGTCATACAGGCAAATGGCGGAGAGCCTAAACTGCTTCCCTCCGAAGAGGAGGAGAGGGAGATGTACCGGTTGGCCGGGGAATATCTCGGGTCTCGCGGCTACCGGCACTATGAGATTTCCAACTACGCCAGAGCGGGGCGGGAGAGCAGTCACAACATCGGCTACTGGACCGGGAAGGAATATCTGGGATTAGGCTTGGGAGCAGCCTCCCTCATCGGGAACGTCCGCTTCCAAAATACATCTGTCTTTGAGGACTATATAAAGAAACCGTTCGCGCGCCAAGATGAACAGGTGCTCGATAAAAAGGAGAGGATCGGAGAATTTATGTTTCTCGGACTCCGCATGACGGACGGCGTGTCCAGACGGGATTTTGTAGATCGGTTCGAATGTGAACCGGAGGCTGTCTATGGCAATACCCTGTTTGAGCTTGTACAGGAAGAGCTTCTCGCCGTGAGCGAGGGAAGGATCTATCTGACAGAAAAAGGAGTGGATGTCAGCAATACGGTGTTTGCACGACTTCTGTTGTAAAAGAATATTTGTTGGAGAATACCTTTGTTTTATGACTGATCATAATATGACTGATAATAAATAGAGATTTGGGGGCGAAGTGATGTTAGCAGCACAGATAGTTGCAGTAATTGTTTTTGTGATCATGTTTGTCATGATCGTATTGGACAGGATAGAACGACAATGGGTCACCCTGCTATGCGGACTTGCGACCCTCGTGGTTGTATTTGGGATCTTAATGCACAGCGGCACTGCGATCATGGAGACGCTCAATTTCAGGACGGTCGGAACAGGAGCCTTCTGGTATGCGCCAGGGAGCGCTGAGGAGACCTCATCCGGGGTCAACTGGGCGACCATCATCTTTATCGCAGGCATGATGATCATGGTTGAGGGAATGGCGCGGGCCGGATTTTTCAGGTGGCTTTGCATGCTGCTCGCCAAGGCCGTTAATTATAAACCGGTGCCTTTGCTTGTCACGTTTATGATTATGGCGGCGGTTTTGTCCATGTTCATCGACAGCATTACTGTCATCCTCTTCCTGGCGGCGGTGACAGTGGAACTATCAAAGCTATTGAGGATCGATCCGGTGCCGATGATCCTTTCCGAGATCTTCTGCGCCAATCTGGGCGGATCCTCAACCATGTGCGGAGACCCGCCGAATATAATCATCGGCACATCGCTCGGCTACACGTTCTCTGATTTTTTCAAGAATACCGGCTTGATCGCGCTGATCTGTCTGGTGGTAGTCGTCATCTATTTTTACTTTGTATTTCGCAAAAAGATGGTGCCCGACGAGTCCGAGGCTGTAGATTATACATCCCTTCCGTCTCCGGGCTCCGCCATTGTCAATAAAAGAAGTTTCGGCATCAGCGCCTGCATATTTGCTGCGGCCATCGTTTTGCTGGTCACCCATGCAAGGACCGGACTAACCGTCGCGATCATCGGAGTTGTGATCGCCGCAGTCACGTTGATCACGTCCGGGAAAAATATGATCAAGGTTGTAACGGGGATCGATTACAAGACGCTGCTGTTTTTCGTCGGCCTGTTCATTGTGGTCGGCGGTCTGGAGCAGACAGGGATTCTCGAACTCCTTGCGAATGTGATCGGCAGGGTCAGCGGCGGCAACCTTATGGTGATGGTGGCAATCATCATCTGGGTGTCGGCTATCGCGAGCGCGTTTGTGGACAACATTCCGTTTGCGGCCACGATGATCCCGATCATCCGGAGTCTGGCTGCGGCGCAGGGAGTGCCTCTTGCCACTCTTGCCTGGACGCTTGCACTCGGAACCGATATCGGCGGAAGCGCGACTCCCATCGGAGCATCTGCAAACGTGGTGGGGACATCGGTTGCGGCTAAGAATGGCCATCCGATCAGCTGGGGCAGATACTGCAAAGCATCGGCACCGGCGATGGTCATTGTTGTCGCCATATGTATGGTTATGATTTTTGTGCGCTATTGTTAAGAGAACGGAAAGGAGATTAATATGGGTAAACAGGTTGTTATCACGATCAGCAGAGAGTGCGGAAGCGGAGGGCGCATGATCGCAACCCTCATTTCCGAGCAGCTCGGGATCGAAATGTATGATAGAAATATGGATGAGGCGATCGCTGATGAGATGGGGCTGGACCTCGATGAACTGGAACGGTTTGAAGGTAGTTCCAGGAATCGGATCGTTTCCCGGAAAGTTATGGGTTACTCCAATTCCATAGAGGATATTTTGGTCGAAAAGCAGGAGGAATGGCTCCACAGTAAAGCGGACTTGGGAGCGTCCTTCCTCGTGATCGGGCGGATGGCGGAAAATATGCTGAAAGATCACCCAGGCCTGATCAAGATCTTTATCACGGGAGATGAAGACTTCAAAGTCAGGAGGATCATGGATGTTTTGTCTGTGAACGAGAGGGAAGCTAAAGAAAGAATATCCAAGGTCGATCACGTCAGAAGATCTTATCACAACCATTATGCCCATCACAAATGGGGCGATTCCAGATACTATGATCTCGTCATAAATTCATCCAAGCTCGGCCTAGAAGCGACCGCCGGTGAACTGGTTCACTACATTCAGGCCCGGATTGATGCTTTGGAGGAGTGAGCGGACGGATTTGGTCATTTTATTCTGAAATGATACTTTTGGATTTACACCCTGCGACAGGCTTAGCCAGGCCGTCGCGGGGTAATTTTTTTTATTCAAAAAAATAAAAAATAATGTTGACAAAGGGGAGTGAAGGTGATACATTATATACAGAAGATATTAGCACTCCTTGCAGACGAGTGCTAATACTTTTGAAAAGACAAAATACCGGAGAAAAAGGATGGACGAACTGAGCGAACGTCAGATAAAAATTTTAAATGTGATCATCCGCACATATATGCAGACCGGTGAGCCGGTGGGTTCGCGCACCATCTCAAAGGCATCGGATCTCAACTTAAGTTCCGCGACGATCCGGAATGAGATGTCCGACCTGGAGGAGATGGGGTTTATCATTCAGCCTCATACTTCCGCGGGAAGGATACCCTCTGACAAGGGCTATCGCTTCTATGTGGACCGGCTGATGATCGAGAAGGAGGAGGAAGTCTCAGAGATGAAGGATTTTGTCATTGAGACTTCTGAGAAGATGGAGCAGGTGCTGCAGAGTGTTGCAAAGCTTTTGGCTACAAACACCAACTATGCAACCGTTGTCTCCGCACCTCAGACGCACCAGGGGAAAGTCAAGTTTATTCAGCTTTCTACGGTTGATGAGGAGCAGGTTTTGGCGACGATCATGCTTGACGGCAATATCGTAAAGAACCGGATCATCCACTCCAGGGAGAGCGTTGATCAGGAGACCATGCTGAAGCTGAACATTCTGCTGAACGGCAGTTTAAACGGTCTGGCCCTGGAGGAGATCAACCTCGTGACCATCGCCCGCTTAAAAGAGCAGGCCGGGATCCACAGTGAGGTGATCGGAAGTGTGCTGGACGCAGTGGCCGAGGCTGTTCAGGAG
>JAJBTQ010000025.1 GCA_020860755.1 Lachnospiraceae bacterium | reverse complement strand
GCGTGAGAGGATTCGAACCCCCGACACCTTGGTCCGTAGCCAAGTGCTCTATCCAACTGAGCTACACACACACATTATATGAACGGAATAATTCTATCACACAGGCCCCGAAAAGTCAAATGACAGGCCATGAAAAAAGCCCAGTAATACGGGCTTTGGAGGGAATGCCGCAGGCCGGGATCGAACCGGCACGATGTTGCCATCACGGGATTTTAAATCCCGCGCGTCTGCCAATTCCGCCACTGCGGCAGGGATAATTGTAAAACGACCCGGAAGGGACTTGAACCCTCGGCCTCCGCCGTGACAGGGCGGCGCTCTAACCAACTGAGCCACCGGGCCTCTTATCATAAAAAATGGGATCTTACATAACCCTTTAGTGGACCTTCGGGGACTCGAACCCAGGACCGTCCGGTTATGAGCCGGGTGCTCTAACCAACTGAGCTAAAGGTCCTCATAAATGACCCCAACGGGAATCGAACCCGTGTTACCGCCGTGAAAGGGCGATGTCTTAACCGCTTGACCATGGGGCCTTGTCTTGGCAAGTAATACCGAACGCTATACTAACATATCCAATACCCTTTTTCAAGTCATTTTGCCAAATTCCCCTTTACTATTCATTTTTGAAATGCTACACTAAATGGGATGATTTCAACAAAAAATCTATGACAGGAGGTTTCCCATGGATAAGAAAGTAGCAAAATTATTAAACGACCAGATCAACAAAGAATTTTACTCCGCATATCTGTATTTGGACATCGCAAATTACTACGATGACAAGGGGCTGGATGGCTTCGCCAACTGGTATGAGATCCAGGCGCAGGAGGAGATGGACCATGCGATGCTGTTTTATAAGTATATGCACAACAATGATGAGCCCGTCACGCTGAACGCCATCGCAAAGCCTGACAAGACTTACTCCGATCTGATGCAGCCGCTGGAGACCGCTCTGGAGCATGAGAAGTATGTCACTTCCCTGATCGGTGCGATCTATGCCGCAGCCACCACGGCCAAGGATTTCCGCACCACTCAGTTCCTCGACTGGTTCATCAAGGAGCAGGGCGAGGAGGAAAAGAACTCCTCTGACCAGATCACGAAGATGAAGCTGTACGGAGACGACGCTCGCAGCCTGTATATGTTAAACAGCGAGCTGCTGACCCGTGTCTACAGCGCTCCTTCCCTGGTCCTGTGATCCGGGTGTCAGACAATTTTTAAGAGAACAAAAATCTTTGCGAACAAATGATAAGATCCTCCTAAAGCAGACATGGTAAATAACCAACACTACTTTAGGAGGATTGTTTCACGTTACTCTCAGTCGGCGTCATCGATCGCTTTCCCGATGTCGTGACGCATATATTTATTGTCAAACTCGATCCACTCGGTTGCCTGATAGGCGTTGGCGCGGGCCTCCTTTAAGTCCGCCCCTTTGGCCGTCACACCGAGAACACGCCCTCCGTTCGTCACGATCCGGCCCTCTTCGTCGAGCTTACTGCCGGCGTGGAAACAGTAGTATCCTTCCGCATCGTCAAATTTCTCAAGGCCTCGGATCACAAACCCCTTCTCGTAAGAGACCGGATAGCCGTCGCTTGCGAGCACGACACAGACCATCGCGTTGTCTTCAAACTGCAGGTCGATCTGATCCAATGTGCCGTCAATGCAGGCCTCCATTACTTCTATGATATCATTTTTCATCCGCGGCAGTACGACCTGTGCCTCCGGGTCACCGAAACGTGCGTTGTACTCCAGCACCTTCGGTCCGTCCTCAGTCAGCATCAGTCCGAAAAAAATGATGCCCTTAAATGTCCTGCCCTCGGCCGCCATCGCATCCACGGTGGGCTGGAAAATGTATTTCTGACAAAACTCATCCACTTCTTTTGTATAGAACGGGCTCGGTGAGAAAGTTCCCATTCCTCCGGTATTTAATCCCTGGTCTCCATCCTGGGCACGCTTGTGATCCTGCGCGGAGGACATGATCCGGATCGTCCTGCCGTCCACAAACGAGAGCACGGACACTTCGCGGCCTGTCATAAACTCCTCGATGACCATCTGGTTCCCTGCGGAACCGAACTTCTTGTCCATCATGATCTGCTGCACGCCGGCTTTCGCCTCTTCGAGCGTATTGCAGATCAGCACACCTTTGCCCAGTGCCAGTCCGTCGGCCTTTAAGACAATGGGCATCTTCGCCGTCTCCAGATAGGCGAGCGCTGCCTCCGGGTCGTCAAAGTTCTCATACTCAGCCGTGGGAATATTGTATTTTTTCATCAGATCCTTGGCAAACGCCTTGGAGCCCTCTAAAATGGCTGCCGCTTTGTTCGGTCCGAACACACGGAGGCCCTCAGCTTCAAACGCGTCAACGATGCCGCCGACCAGCGGATCATCCATGCCGATGATGGTCAGGTCAATTGCATTCTCCTTCGCGAACGCCACCTGCTTATCAAATTCCATCGCGCCGATGGGAACACACTCTGCGATCATGCCGATACCGGCATTTCCCGGTGCGCAGTAGATTTTGTCCACATGGCTGCTTGCGGCGACGCTCATCGCAATGGCATGTTCACGGCCACCGCTGCCTACGATCAATACTTTCATTGGATGCCCTCCTTATTCCTTAATATATGTCACTCCATCAACAACGGATATTTTATCGTGCGCGATCAGATCGATCGCCTTTGGCAGGATAATCCATTCGGCCTCCTCCATAACGCGGCGCTGCAGCTCCTTCGGCGTGTCGCCCTGATGCACTTCGACCGCTTTTTGCAGGATGATCGGACCGGTATCGGTCCCCTCATCCACGAAATGGCAGGTGGCTCCAGTAACCTTGACGCCCCGGGCGAGTACGGCCTCATGGACTTTCAGTCCGTAGTATCCCTTTCCGCAAAACGACGGGATCAGTGCAGGATGAATGTTGATGATCCGGTTTGGATAGCGCCGGATCATCTCCTCCGGGATTACAACGAGGAATCCCGCCAAAACGACAAGGTCTGCTCCCGTCTCTTCGACTGCGGCCAGCAGCGCGTCATTAAACTCCTCCCGGGTCGCAAAGTCCTTCGGAGAGATGCATCTGTTCGGGATCCCGGCCTTTTTTGCGCGCTCCAGTGCATAGGCATTGTGATTGTTGCTGATCACAGCCGCGATCCCGGCATCCGTGACGGTGCCGTCATCGATGGCATCTATGATCGCCTGAAGATTTGTGCCTCCGCCGGAGACCAGCACTGTGACATTTAACATAACGTTACTCCTTTTTCTCCCGGCTCGATCGCACCGATCACGTAGGGTGTGTCGCCGGCATCTTCAATGGCATTCATCGTCTCCTCCACATCGTCCGGGTCCACTGCCAAGACCATGCCTATGCCCATATTGTAGGTGTTGTACATCGTCTCTTCACTTAATCCCCCGGTCGTTTGAAGGAGCGAAAAGATCGGCGGGATCGGATAGCTGTCTTTCCAGATCAGCGCCCGGACACCATCGACCAGCATGCGGGGTACGTTCTCGAAAAAGCCTCCGCCTGTGATATGGCTGCAGGCCTTCACGGTAATCCCTGCGTTTTTGATGCTCTTAAGTGCGTGTACATAGATCCGGGTCGGCCGAAGCAGCGCCTCTCCCAATGTCTCATCCAACTCTTCATAGAAGGTGTCAAGCGACTCTTTCGTTATCTCAAATACGTTCCTCACCAGAGAAAAACCGTTGCTGTGCAGCCCGGAGGAGGCGATCCCGATGAGGGCGTCCCCCATTTCCAGATGCTCCCCGGTAATCATCTCTTTCCGCTCGCATACTCCCACGGCAAACCCGGCCAGATCATACTCATCCTCAGGCATGAGACCCGGATGTTCTGCGGTCTCGCCGCCAATCAAAGCTGCATCAGACTGAACGCACCCCTCGGCGACCCCCTTTACGATCTGTGCGATCTTTGCGGGATCGTTTTTCCCGCAGGCAATGTAATCCAGGAAAAACAGAGGCTCTGCGCCCGCACAGGCGATGTCGTTGACGCACATGGCTACGGCGTCTATGCCGATGGTGTCGTGCCGGTCCATGACAAAGGCAAGCTTAACCTTCGTTCCGCAGCCGTCCGTGCCGGAAAGGAGAACGGGGTCCTCCATATCCAAAATGGCGCGCAGATCAAACGCGCCGGAGAATCCGCCGAGACCGCTTAAGACCTCGGGGCGCATGGTGCGTCTGACATGCTCTTTCATGAGTTCCACCGACCGGTAGCCGGCTTCGATATCGACACCGGAATCTTTATAGTCCATAACAGGTTCCTTCCTATAATTATTGATAGTCTTTCCAACCGGTTTTCTGAAGCTTTGCATCCTTGGCCATGACCTGTTCCTTTTGTTCTTCGATATAGGCCTTTAAGCGTTCGAGCAGGTCTTCGTCTCCCGTCGCCAGGATTTTGGCCGCGAGGATACCCGCATTGGTCCCTCCGCCGATCGCAACCGTCGCAACCGGAACGCCGCTCGGCATCTGCACAATGGAGTAAAGGGAGTCCACTCCGCCCAGATCGGAGGTCTTCATCGGGATCCCGATGACCGGCATCGGGAAGATCGCCGCGCACATACCCGGCAGATGAGCCGCCTTGCCGGCCCCTGCAATGATGACTTTTATCCCTGCCTCCTCGGCGCTTTTCGCATAATCGTAAAAGATATCCGGCTCGCGGTGCGCGGATATGATCCGCATCTCATAGTCGATGCCCAGCTCATCCAAAACCTCCGCCGCCTTTTCCATGACGGGCATGTCTGAGTCACTGCCCATCACGATTCCTACTTTTGACATGATAAATATCCTCCTGATATCATAACTTATCTCAAGTTGCCGTAATAATGTAAAAGATCACTCCTCACACAGCGGAGCGTTTAAGTCCTGTGCGCCGGGGACGAGGAACAGTCCGTCGCGGATGATGTCCACCGTGCTCCCATCCGGATATACGGCCGTGATCCGGCCGAGCTCCTCATAGGGGATGGTAATGTCCGTGTGACAGTTGCAGTATGCCTTTGCCGGCTCCTCTTTTCGCCGGGCACTAAACTCGTTTTCTGTCGCCACGATCCGCTTACCGTCCGGATTTTTTCGCACCACATCCTCCTCGTGGGAATAGCAGGTATCTCCTACCGCAAAATGCGGCCCGGTCTTCTCTGCGATCAGGATCGGCATCCTCTCCTCGATCCGGTATCGCTTTGCCATGCGGTATGCCGTCGTATTGGTCCCGATGGCAAACTCTCCCATCGGAAGCGTCTCATGATGCATCAACACGTTGTCGCGGACATAGCGCCTGTTCTCCTCCCCGGACTCGTAGTTGGAGCAGGTATAGGAGATGACCATCCCATCCCGGAATGTAAGCTCCAGATCCCGATAATAGAGTCCTTCCAGAAACACACCCGTCACATGGAGCACACCGTTTGTCCCGGCAAGCACCGGGGAGGTAAACACCTCTCCCACCGGTATGTTAACGTCCGCAACACAGTTTTCAAATGCGGTTTCATGCGCCGGATCCCGAAGCGGCCAAATCGCCACAGTCAGATCGGTGTGATTGTCTCCCGATCCGACGATCCGCACTTCCTTCGCGCCGTCCAGCACATCGATCAGGCACTGCTGCATCGCCTGATATTTCCGATAGTCCAGCGTATTGACACGGACTGTCTCGGCAAAGATCTCCGGAAACTTATTCCCGATCTCCGGCATCGGATAGGAGATGATCGTAAAACTGCGCTCATCCCCGGGAATATAGGTATAGGTGATCAGGCCCAGCTCAGAGGCCTGATACACCCTCAGCTTCTGCTGCTCCTCGTCGTATTGGACAGCCTCCTCTTTGGCCTCCGGCGAAAACGGGGCCTCACCAAATACTTCCACGACCGCCGGACCCGCATACATCCGGGCCTCCTCTTTGTGCTGCTCAAATACGGTCCGGTATACTTCCAGCCGCCGCTCTACAAAAGCCTTGTCGAGATAGAAGGCCATATCCTCCCGGTGATCAAAATCATACTGATGGTTCACCGAAGTGGAGTAAACAGCACGCTTTCGCGCACCCTTATTGGCAAAGGAGGACGCCGCTTCCCGCGACATCGTGACCTTAAGTCCCATCTCACTAAAATTTTGAACCGCGATCCGCATCATCCGCTCGAATCCGATGGGAAAATCAAGCTCCACCGTCCTCTTCTGAGACAGATCGATCCCCGCTGCTTCAAAGCCGCGGCGGTAGCCCTCCGTGTAGGTGTCCGCCATAGACCGGATCTCCTCCTCGGGCAGCCCTTTTAAGAACTCCGCAACGCGAAGCTCGTTTTCTCCCACAGGAAGCCCATACAGGTAGAGATAGCGCGGATCATCCAGATCCGCATTCATCAGGATATCCGCAAAGAAGTTATCCTTTGGACAGATCATGTCGTGGATCTGATTCTCCACAAAAATCTCGCTGTAGTCGTGGAAGAACCAGTAAACAGTCTCCCGCGCCTCTTTTAAGTCATCCTCCTCCATGCTGTTATAGACCTGCACAAACAGCTCCAGAAAAAGCGTCAGCTCCTCCTGTCTGCCCAAAAAGGCATAGGCCGCACAGTTTTCCATCTCCGAACACAAAAACGTCAAAAGCCTGCCCGTCTCTGCGCCGAATGCCGCTGCCGCAAAGGAGGGGTTCGCATAGCTGGTGTCATAGTGAGCGGGATCTATATGCCGATAGAGCGCCTCCTGGTCGGCGCGGCACTCCTCCATGCTGCGCTGCGCAAGACGCCCGTCTGTCTGTTTCTCAAATATCTCCGTCGTTTTTAACAGGTAGGCGGCGCCTTTTTCAAAATAGTCCTGATACTTCTCCGGGACAAGCCGGTCTGTCGGAATGCGCCCAATCCGGTCGACCATCAGAGTATACCGCTCCTTTGTCAGTACCTCGTCCTGTGTCCTCCAGGCCTGATCAGCCATGGCAATCCCTCCGTCTCTTTGGTCTCATCAAAATCCATATACGTACAATACCGCGAGCAGCACACTCATGCCGGCTCCTACCACGAGTGCAGCCCGGGGCGGGATCGGGCGGACATGCTCCTCCAAAACCCCCATGATCCCGAGCGCCAGTCCGCCGATGGCAAGGATCAATGCGATCAGCCCGATGGTCCCGACCGCAACCTGAGCTTCCCCTCCATGCCGGAAGGATAAGATCACAACGATCAGAAACAACAGTGCCGATGCCAGACCACAGGCGAGGCCGATCCATCCGGGAACGGAAGGGCTCGATTCTCGCATGCGGACTTTTCTTGTCCGACGGAAGTACTCTCTTCTGCTGCTTGCCATATGCGTCCTCTCCTTATTCTTAAGCCTGAGCGTCTCTGTACTCGGCGTTCTTTTTTCTCCTGCGCTGCACGAGCGCATAGATCAAATATCCCAATGCTGCCCCAACTGTATTAAGCAGCAGATCATCTACGTCAAAGCAGCCGGTGTTTGTGGCCAGCTGCACAAATTCCACTGCCAGACTCAAGGCAAGCCCGAGCAGTATAATACGAAAAAAACCTCTGAGCTTCCTGCTCATGATCGGAAGCAGAAAGCCAAAAGGCATAAACACCAGAATGTTCCCGGCCAGATTCAGAAATGTATAGAAACATCCGAACCGGCTGCGGTATATCCAGAACCGTCTGATCTCCCGAAACAGAATCAGATTGGGGTTATAGAGCTGCGCCGTATCAGTCGTCCTTCCGAGCATATCGGCAAAAAATAAAAAATAGACCATGACAGCAATATACAGCGCAAACAGGATCCAGCACAGAACCCGGATCTGCTTTTTATACTGTGTAAAAATCATAGAACATCCTTACTTCACTCCGTACTGCTCATAGTAGGCGTCGATTGCTTGTTTTATCGTATCGTCGATCACGATCCTGCCGTCCACCGGACGGTTGTACAGGTACTCTACCACGTCGTCCATCGTGACAATGGCGCCTGTCTCAAATCCGTAGAGGTCCCGGATCTCATCCAGAGCACTCTTTTCTCCGCCTTTTCCGACCTCCATGCGGTTTAAGGACACCATAAGGCCGACGATCGTCACATCGCCCTGCGCCTGAATGATCGGGAACGTCTCCTCGATGGACTTTCCCGAAGTCGTCACATCCTCAATGATCACGACGCGGTCACCGTCCGCAAGCTTACTTCCCAGAAGGATACCGGTATCTCCGTGGTCCTTGACCTCCTTCCGGTTCGAGCAGTAACGAATCTCTTGTCCATATAACTGATAAAAAGCAACGGCCGTCACGACAGCAAGCGGGATACCCTTGTAGGCAGGCCCGAAGAACACATCAAACTCCTCGCCGTATGCGGCGTGGATCGCCTTCGCGTAGTACTCTCCCAGACGGATCAGCTGTGACCCGGTCACATACGCGCCGGCATTCATAAAAAACGGAGATTTTCTGCCGCTCTTCAACGTAAAATCTCCAAATTTCAAGACATCGGACTCCACCATAAACTGAATAAACTCCTGTTTGTACTGTTCCATAGACGTCCGCTCCTTTTCTTTTTTTCACCTATTCAAGTATAGCATTTGGCATGATAGGATTCAACAGGAATTGTTTCGGAAGGGAAAAATCATGGGGTAAAAAACCCGGCTCCCTTTCGGAAGCCGGGTCTTAAGTGTCCATGCGTTCTATCATCCTGTACGGACGGTTTCGCGCGGTGTATTTTTAACCGAGCGACCAGTTGTCTTTTTCCTCTTCATAGATAGAGGGGAGGATCTTCGACAGGTTCGAGAACTCCTTGATGTTGTGGAGCAACAGACTCCGCGGCACTTCCGGCGGGATCATCAGGCTCTCCGGGATGCAGCAGATCGCATGCCCCTCCTCAATCATCCAGCCGATCCAGAAGCGGGAACGCAGCACGCATCCCCCCTCAGCCGGGCGGACGAAATGCGTCATGACCGCGGGAATATCCGGTATGTCATCGTGTCCGATCGTAAATCCGTTGCCGGTGATGAGCGCCGCACAGGCCTCGGTGTCGATCAGGCTCTCATTGTATCCCATATAGGAAGGACGGTTAAAATAAATCTTGATCCGATCCGGTCTCCCGGTGCCGGAGGTATCCTCCCAGATATTGTGAACACTTCCCCAGGTCTTCTCTCTCAGAGAAAGAGACGAATCCAAAGACCTAAGCGGATGATCTAAGTATACATCAAAGTGATCCTCGCAGTTCCAGCAGGCGTAACGCAGGCGGTCGATGGGATGCCAGGCAAACCACCAGTCAAACATCTCTCCGGTCGCACCCGGGAAAAACGTCTCATTGGCGATGGTCGCTGTCCCGTCATCCATGATCCACCAGCCGAACTCTCCGGGCAGATTGCCCGGAAGGAACAGATCGTTGCGCTTGTCGATGTGCAAAGCCAAAGAATTGTCCATTGGCTCCTTCGTCACCTTGTCATACTTTTCCTTCTCCCCCTTGTAGATGTCCTGCGCATAATACTTAAAATAACTTTTTTGCCGGTCATGCATGGAAACCGGTACCTTCATTGCCATAATAGCCTCCTCCTGTAAAAGTTTATGCTTGTCGCGCTTGGATCCACACGCTTTGCTTTCCTGTAAAAATTATACCCTATTAAAAGTTAAAAAGAAACCTTAATATAGGTTACTCCGCTTCCTCTTCCCCGGTGTCTCCGTCAACCTCTTCATCTGAGGCATTGCCCTCCGCCGGCTCTTCGTTATCTCCGTCATCGGAGGCATCACCGGAATCGTCTGCGCTTTCTTCTCCGCCGGAGTCATCCGAACCCGCGCTTCCCGAAACAGTGTCCGTCTCCTCTTGACTGCCCGCAGCGCCGCCTTCTGTTCCATCTAATTTATACACGAACACGCAGCATCCCGCATCGATATTATTGTAGATCGTCTCCGCCACACTATAGGGAAGGTTGATGCAGCCGTGGGAACCGTTGCTGACATAGATGGAGCCTCCAAAGCTGCCCCTCCATGTGGCATCGTGCATCCCCACCCCGCCGTTAAACGGCATCCAGAAGGAGACCGGCGTCGAATAATCTTCGCCTTTTAAGGTGGCATTTCTCTGCTTGTAGTCGACCTTGTAGATCCCGGTGGGAGTCTCACGCCCCTGGGATAGTCTTCCGGAGACAAAGTCAGAATCTATGACCAGAGATCCATCCTTGTAATAGTAGAGATGCTGTGCCGTTAAGTTGATCTCTACATAGGTATCTCCGTAATCGGGCGTGTTGTGGCTTACCGCCTGACTCGACCAGGTCGGCTCTCTTACCACTGTGATCCCCTCGTTGAGATCCTCTTTTAAGGCTTCGACTTCTCCCTCCTGATCCAGCCACCAGCCGTAGTCTCCGTCAGAGACAGTGACCGTGGGTCCCCAAGTGGTCGTCAGCGAGTGCTCCCTGTACTCCGTGTTGTATGTATCCGCGAAATTGGAGACAAATGCCTCCATCGCCTCGTCATTAAATACGACCTGCAGGTCATCATCAAGCTCCAGCCAGTTGTTCATCTCCTCCTTGGAGATGTGTACATTTTCGACATCGACCATGTTGTAGGTAATGTCTGCTTTGATCATGCGGTTTAACTGCACACAGGCAGAGATCATAGCCGGTGATTTTTCCGTCACGTCCGGAACTATATAACAGTCATCCTGTTCGAGATCTATGGATTCCTCCAGATTGTCGACCGCATTCGTGATCAGCTCATCCACCAGCTGCTCATCGATCTGCGTCCCGTATTCCGCAGGCTGGATGGTGTAGTAATCTCCACCCTCCGCCGTATCGGAGAAGATGATCTTGGCATCCTCCGGCTTGATCATCTTGGCCTCATCAAAACAATCCAGATCATGGATCGCGGTCTGAAGCTCTTCCTCATTCCACTCCACCGCTTTCCCGGGATCATAGGTGCTGGCCTCCCGGAAAAATGATGCGGGCCATTTAAATGCTCCCTGATTGCGGAGAATGTCCTCCAGCGTATTGTCATATACGGCGTGAAGATCAAAGTCCGCACCGTAGAGAGTCTCATCCTCTCCGCCCCGCTCGACGATCTGGAGCTCGTACTGGTGGATCCCATCCTGGATCGCATCTTTCAGATCATCCACTGTCATGTAGTCACATTCAATGCCGTTGATGACCGTGTTCGGCTGAAAATGATTCCAGAAGTAACCTCCCACGCCAAGATAGGCTGCCACAACAGCCGCAGCTGCGATGCCCAGGCCGATCCAAAGCTTTCTGTGGCCTTTTTTGCCGCCGGAGTATTCTTCGTCCTCGAAATCTTCGAAATCATCCCATTCACCGCCGGCATCCGCTTCTGCCGCCTCGTCAAGCGTAGATTCCCCCTTCATTCCGGACGCCACAATACCGGCTAAGGCTTCCTCTTCCTCGTCGACCGGTGCCTCCTCGTCGGATGAGAGCTCCTCGTCCGGCTCCGACTCCTCTCTCCCGGATTCATCTTCCTCATCCGGTTCGTCGAGCCACTCCTCTTCGGACTCTTCTTCCTCATCCG
>JAJBTQ010000034.1 GCA_020860755.1 Lachnospiraceae bacterium | reverse complement strand
CCATATATCCCGAGAAATCGGCATAGATCTGCACACTGTACATAAATGCGCCGAGCAGCGTAGTGAGAGCAGAGTATTCGTGATAGTTGGCAAACACATTTCCAACATAGCCCGCCAGGACATTCGCGATCGCCAACTTTTTAAACAGGCCCCATATGATCCGCTGGCAGCCCCAGGAAAACTGTTTATAGGAGAAGGAATGCTTTGTAAAGAGTTCTGTCGTCAGGTCTTTGAAATTGCTGATAGGTCCCTGCGTCATCTGCGGGAAGAATGAAACGAACAAAAGGGTCTTGAGATAGTTTTTCTCGGGAGGGGTTTTCTTCCAGTACACATCGATCAGATATCCCATGGTCTGGAAGGTATAGAATGAAATACCCAGGGGAACGATCAGCTCCCAGACATCATTGACCGCAGCGCCTCCGAAGCCGCTTATTATCCTGCTGAGTGTTTCGAGGATCATCTGCAGATATTTAAAATAGCCTAAAAGGCCGAAATTAATCACCAGCGTCACCACGAGAACGAGGCGGCGCCTAAACAGGATCTTGGACTTAAAGGCATCTTTTTCTTCTTTGCTTACAAGGGATTTATTTTCTTTCAGCCATGTTTTTTGGGTATCCGCCATGCGCTGCATGAGAAGTGTCGCTGCATACGTCGAGGTGGCTGTGATCAGAACAAAAAGAACATTCCTGACTCCGCCCGAAGCATAGAAGACCATGCTGGCTGCCAAAAGCACCCACCACTGCATGCGTTTTGGCAGGGCGAAGTAGGCAATTACTACAATTGCACAAAATATGAGAAATCGAAAGGACAACAACTCCACGCTACTCGTCCTCCTCCTGGATCATTTGGATCATGGCCCACATGGCGTCGACGCTGTTGAAGTTTTCAGGAACGAGATATGCCGGGCTGATCTCGATGTCAAACTCTTCCTGAATGTTCGAGACCAGCGTGATAATGCTGAACGAATTTAAAACCTTTCCGTCGATTAAGCGGGTCTCCGTCTCATAGTCGACATCCGGATTGATATCTTCGAGGATCTCCAGTAATTCATCCATGTGAGAGCTCCTTTCTCTAAAGCATTTCTTTTAAGCGTCCCCTGTCTGCCTTGCCGTTGGCGTTTAAGGGGATCTTGTCAAGCACATAGCATTTGGACGGCTGCATGTATTCGGACAGCCTCTCACCCAGCATCCGTCGGATCGTCTTCGCATCCCAGTCGCAGCCGGGGATGAGTTCACAAAACAGACAGATCCGCTGTTTCTTTTTCTGATAGAGGCAGCAGCACTTTGCAATCTCCGGGATCCGGTCCACGACGGATTCGATCTCGCCCAGCTCAATGCGGTGTCCCATGTGCTTGATCTGATCGTCCCGGCGGGAGACGAAGAGCAGGTTGCCGTCGGCATCGTACCGCCCCAGATCTCCGGTGCAAAGCGTGCGCGCACATGTCCCGTCCGGCAGCGTGAGCGTGACAAAGGTATTTTTTGTGCGCTCCGGATCGTGGTAATATTCCAATGCCAGACTGTCGCCGGCGACGCAGATCTCTCCGACCGTGTCAGGATCCGTGATAAAGCGCCGGCTCGCGGCTTTGTCCGGATCTGTTCCGGGCGCCGCGTCCGCTGTCTCCAGCAAAAAGACCTCGCAATTCGGCAGCGCACGTCCCATCGGAATCTCCTCCCCCTCAAAAGGGACCGGCAGCTCATAAAAGCAGCATACGCCGGCGATCTCCGTGGAGCCGTACAGATTGACATACTGCATCCCGGGAAGCGCCTCCATCCACTTTTTTAAGTGCTTTAACGGAAAGGTCTCGCCGACAAAAAAGATCTTTGTAAGCGTAGTCGGCAGGACCTGCAAAAACGTATTCAGCTGCGTGACGACCGTAAGCGCCGACGGGACCCAGCAGATGTAGCTTACGTTCCGCTGGTTTAGATATTCGATCAGGGTGACCGGAAAGACAAACAACTCCGAGGGCAGGATCTCAAGCGTGGCGCCGGTAAACACCATCAGATAGAAATCCTTGGCCGAGGCATCAAAAAAGAACGGCGTCTGATTGCCGATGATCTCCTCCGGTCCCAGCGAAAAAAGATCGATGAATGTCTCCATAAAGTCGATGACTGCCCCGTGGCTTTTCAACACACCCTTCGGCTGCCCGGTGGAACCGGACGTGTAGATCATGTAGGCCGGGGTGTTGGGGTCGGTCAAAGGTGTGCGGACCGCGCTCTGCCCCTTTGGGCTCTCCTGCGTATGCAGACCTGTGGCCGGATCATCGTCCGTGGAAGGGGTGTTCGCGTCGCCAATGGTCAGGATCTCCCCCTCATAGCCCAGTTCCCGCAGAAAATCTCTGCGATCCTCCCTGCAAAGCAGAACCCGGATGTCCGCGTCCTCCAACACCAACTCGATCTTCTCGCGCGGCATGTCCGGATCGATCGGGACATAAAAATTGCCGCTGTAGAGGGCCGCAAGAAAAAAGACCGCCGTATCAATGCCGCGGTCGACGAGCACTCCTGCCGGACCATTTCCGGGCTGTAAGCCGGCGATGCACTCTCCCAGGGCCTGCGACAGGTCCTTAAGCTGCTGAAAAGTATAGTCTAAATTCCTGCAGGCGACGGCCGTTTTATCGGGAAATCGCAGGGCTGTTTTTTCAAAATAGTCCAGCAGATCGTTCATCTTCATAACTCCCGAAACTTACAAACTAAATATAAGAATATTCTACCCTAATCGGCAGAAAAGTT
This sequence comes from Lachnospiraceae bacterium, assembly GCA_020860755.1. Lineage (GTDB taxonomy): Bacteria > Bacillota > Clostridia > Lachnospirales > Lachnospiraceae > Eubacterium_I. The sequence continues at coordinate 55,546 of JAJBTQ010000034.1, read as the reverse complement.
CAATTATTTTACAGCCAAAAAACGGAAAATTACAGACAGATCTCCCGGCACACATCCAGCACGCGCTGAACCACCCGGATCGTGTCCGGATCCGACTTTTGTCTGCGGTAGACAAAGCGCGGCCTGTCCCGGTTCGCCTGAAAGGAAAGACCGGGCTGCAGGGACTTTACCGCGTCCGGGATCTTCGCCGGATCGACCACGGCCTGCGGATAGAGCGAAAAGATGATCCCGTCAGGCGTCTCCTTGATCTCCGTTACAAAGACGGCGTGCGCCTGTTCGCGGAGCATGGCCACTGCCAGCAGATTCTGCACACTGCGCGGCGGCTCTCCGAAGCGGTCGATGAGTTCGTCTGTCATCTCGTCGCGCTCCTCCTCGCTCCCGACGGCGGCGATCCGCTTGTAGATATCCAGCTTCTGCACCTCATTTTCAATGTAGTCGGACGGAATGTAAGCGTCCAGCTCCAGGTCGATCGCCGTCTCAAAATCACTGACGGCGGGCTCCCCCTTCGCCTCGCGGACCGCCTCGTTTAACATCTTGCAGTAGAGCTCGTAGCCGACCGCCTCCATGTGCCCGTGCTGCTGCTCGCCGAGCAGGTTGCCGGCCCCGCGGATCTCCAGATCCTTACGGGCGATGCGGATGCCGCTCCCGAGCTCCGTGAACTCCCGGATCGCGGAGAGACGCTTTTCCGCGACTTCTTTTAATATCTTGTCGCGGCGGTACATGAGGAAGGCATAGGACGTACGGTTTGAGCGGCCGATCCGTCCCCGAAGCTGGTAGAGCTGCGATAAGCCCATCGTGTCCGCATCGTGGACGATCATCGTGTTTACATTCGCAATGTCCATACCGGTCTCGATGATCGTGGTGGACACGAGCACGTCGATCTCCCGGTCGATAAACCGGTACATGACCCGCTCCAGTTCCCGTTCACTCATCTGCCCGTGGGCAAAGGCCACCTCGGCGTCCGGCACGAGCCGGGCAATGCGGGCCGTCTGATCGGCAATCGTATTGACCCGGTTATAGACATAGTAGACCTGACCGCCCCGGGCCAGCTCCCGCTCGATGGCTTCCCGAACCATCTCCTCGTTGTACTCCATGATGTAGGTCTGGATCGGCAGGCGGTCCTGCGGCGGCTCCTCCAAGACACTCATATCCCGGATCCCCACCATGCTCATGTGGAGGGTTCGCGGGATCGGCGTCGCTGTTAAGGCCAGGACGTCCACCGTCTTTTTTAACTGTTTGATCTTCTCCTTATGTGTCACGCCGAAGCGCTGCTCCTCGTCGATGATGAGGAGGCCTAAGTCCTTGTACTCGACGTCGTCAGAAAGCACGCGGTGCGTGCCGATGACGATATCTGTCATCCCCTGTTTTAAGCGCTTTATCGTCTCGCGCTGCTGGGCCTGCGTGCGGAAGCGGCAGAGCAGTTCCACGTTCACCGGGAAATTTTTTAAGCGCTCCACAAAGTTGTCATAGTGCTGCTGAGCCAGGATCGTGGTCGGGACGAGGTAGACGACCTGCTTGTTTTCCTGAACGGCCTTGAAGGCCGCCCGAAGCGCCACCTCCGTCTTTCCGAAGCCCACGTCGCCGCAGAGCAGGCGGTCCATGATCTTGCCGCTCTCCATATCCGACTTGATATCAGCGATGGCAGTCAGCTGATCCTCCGTCTCCTCGTATGGGAACATCTCCTCGAACTCGCGCTGCCAGACCGTGTCCTGCCCGTAACGGTAACCCTGCGAGCTCTGCCGGATGGCATAGAGCTCTACAAGATCCCTGGCGATGACCTGCACCGACTGCCGGACCCGGCTTCTCGTGTGTTTCCACTCCTGCCCGCCGAGGCGGTTTAATTTCGGCTGTCTGCCGTCGGAACCGGAGTATCTCTGGATCACATCAAGCTGGGTCGCAGGTACATAGAGGCTGCTGCCTTTATCGTACTCGATCTTCATGTAGTCGCGCTGCGTCCTGTTCATCTCGACCTGCTCGATGCCGCGGTAGATCCCGAGCCCGTGGTTTTCGTGCACGACATAGTCCCCCGGCTTCAGTTCGGTAAAGCTCGCAATCCGCTCGCCGCCCTGATATCTTTTCTTCCGGGTCCTTTTTTTCGGCGCGCCGAAAATGTCCGTCTCAGTCAGCACGACAAAGCGGATATCCGGGTAGCAAAAGCCCTGCGGCAGCACGCCGTAGAGCACCATAGCCTCGCCCGGGCTTACGACCCGGTTGGTGTCCTCGCTGTAAAAAGCCGTAAGACCCTCCTCCTGTAAGTCCCGCGCCATGCGCTGTGCCCTTGTCCGGGAACCGCAAAGAAGGATCACGCTGTATTTTTGTTTTTTATAGGAAGTTAAGTCCTTTACAAGCAGCGAAAAGCTGCCATTGTATGTGTTGACGGATCTTACATTGAGGCGAAGAGGCTCTTTATGTAAGAGCGGACTGCGCCTTGCCGGCTGCCCTGCGGCACTGTCTGTCGCAGGGAGTTCTTCCGTGCGCGTCTCCAGATTGGAGAGCGCTAAGCCCGGACAGCGTGAGAGTGCATTCCACACTTCCCCGGCCGGGATCAGCATGTCCGTCTGGCCCGGCAGAATGTACCCCTTTTTTAAGCGCTGTTCCATGCTGGAGAAAAACTCCTTCTCCACGGCTCGGGCCTTTTCCTGACAGCGGGCAGGCTCGTCTATAAAAAGGAGGGGTTCCTCTCCGGAGCCAGCCTTTCGGTCTGAGTAAGTAAAGTAGTCTAAGAACCCTGTGGTATTGCTGTAAAAATAGGTCAGATAAGCCTCCGCCTGGCGCACGGACACCAGCTCCAAAAGCTCTTCCCGAACGGCGTCCACACTGTGACGGATCCTGGCCGCCTCCTCGGTGAGCATGCTGTCGCGGTATTTTTTGATCTGTTTTTCGGCGTCCTTTGTCAAGGCCTCCACACCCTCATGGAGGCGCTCATCATCCAGCACGAGCTCTCCGGCAGGATAGATCATTAAGCTCTCCACGGTCTCGATGGAGCGCTGGCTTTCGGGGCTGAAGCTTCGGATGGAGTCGACCTCGTCGCCCCACAGCTCAATACGGTACGGTGTCTCCTCCGTTAAGGGGAAGACGTCCAAAATGCCGCCGCGCACACAGAACTGGCCCGGCTCCTCAGTCTGATCCGCGTACTCATAGCCCATGCGGGCCAGCCTGCTCCTTAGATCGTCTAAATCCACCGCAGTCCCCTGCTTTACAGAAAGGCGGGAGTCCAAAAGCGCCTGAGGCGGGATGAGGCGGTCCATCAGCGCGTCAAATGTCGTGATGACCGTGATATCCTCCCCCTCCAAAAGCGCGCGGTACACCTCCATCCGCTCGCGCGTTAGAGCATTGCCGCGGATGTCCGACTGGTAGAATAAAATGTCCTTTGCGGGAAAGTAGCGCACGACAGGATCAAAGAAGCGATATGCCTCCAAAAGCTCCCGCGCGCGCGTCTCTGAGGGCACGACAATAAGCCGGCCATTTGCCGATGCCCGGGTGATCGCATATATGAAATGTGGTTTTTGCGCATCTGTGCATCCGGTGACGGAGTACAGTCCCGCGTCCGAACGCACAGCCTCTTCCAGCTCTTTAAAGCCGGCAAGGCTCTTAAGCGGCTTTAAAAATGCGTTCATGAAAATATTTTAGCACATATTATGATACAAGGGAACGATAAATCGTAAAATAGATGCTTGCATCTAATTTTACGACTTTCGGGCCCAAACAAATATGAACGCATAAGCGACGAGCGCGGACGATGATGCATAGCACAGCCGTCTGTTTACAGACGGCTGCGTAACTGCGGCAATACGCTGCGGCTGCTTGCAGACGACAGCGGGTTTCGCAGTTACATGGCGGTCGCTTGCGGCCGGATGTGCGCTGCGGAAGAGTCCGATGTGAGTGCAACGAACATCGAGAAAACGTAGTTTTCGAGATGGGTGCTCGGAGCGTTGTATAGAGTTTGCAGGATTGCGGGAGTGCATAGCACGGAGCAATCCGTAGTATCATAATATACTCGCGGAAAAATAAAATAAAAAATACCACCGGCTTTATTAAGCCGGCGGCACTGAGATCTAATACTTTTTTTGGTTATACCGGTTCATGGCCTCGTCCGTTTTTCCCTGCACCATGAGGGCGAGTGCCGCTTCGGCATCCGCGATGGCTTCATTCACGCGCAATCTCTCGCCGGCGGAAAAACGACTTAGGACGTGCTTTACCTGGTCGCCGCCTTCCGGCACCTCACCGACGCCGATGCGCACACGGAGGATCTCATCGGTGTGCACTTTGGCGATAATGTCTTTCATGCCGTTATGGCCTCCGGCGCTTCCCTGCTGCCGGATCCGGATGTTTCCGGGATCAAGATGAATGTCGTCTAATACCACGATCAGGTCTTTTTTCGGGTCCAGACCGTTGCTCCTCACAAGACGGGAGATACTGTCCCCGCTTAAGTTCATATACGTCTGCGGCTTGGCCAAAAGCACGCTTTCCCCCTCGATCTCGCCGCGGCCGCAGACGGCACGGCCTCTCTTCCGGTTCAGTTTGATGCCGTACCGGTCCGCAAGGGCGTCGATCACATCAAAGCCGACGTTATGGCGGGTGTCTTTGTACTTGTCTGAGGGATTGCCAAGCCCGGCTATGAGATACATCGCACTCTTTTGTCCTTTCCCCGTTTGTCGCCCTTCATTGTACCACCGGGGCCCCTCAGCTTGCAACTATCTCTTTCTTTTGGTATACTACGATATGATGTTCACCACGGGTGGACTTTAGATCAACGATTTGGGGAATTTGCACTATGTATCAGATTGATTTTCATCATCCAATCCGCATCTACTTTATGGGCATCGGCGGCATCAGCATGAGCGGCCTGGCCGAAGTGGTCTTAAAGGAAGGTTTTACAGTCTCCGGTTCCGACAACCGGTCCTCCGCATTGACGGACCAGCTCGCATCGCACGGGGCACAGATCTTTATCCCGCAGATGGCGGAGAATATCACGGATGACATCGATCTGATCGTCTACACGGCTGCGATCCATCCGGACAACCCGGAATGGCAGGCGGCGGTCGAAAAAGATATCCCCATGCTCTCCCGCGCCGAGTTTTTGGGACAGCTGATGGACAACTATTCCGAATCCATCGCGGTGGCCGGCACGCACGGAAAGACGACGACCACGGCCATGCTCGCCCACATCCTGCTGGCGGCGGAAGCCGACCCGACTATTTCTATCGGAGGCATGCTCGAGGCCATAGGCGGCAACATCCGCGTGGGCGGCTCCGGGCTCTTTATCACCGAAGCCTGTGAGTACACGAACAGCTTCCTTCACTTTCATCCGAAATACAATATCATTTTAAATATAGAAGAAGACCATCTGGATTTCTTTGAAGACCTCGATGAGATCCGCAGGTCTTTCCGCCGTTTTGCCGGAAACACGCTGCCCGGCGGCGTGCTGTTTGTAAGCAGTGTCATCGACCACCCGGAGGAGATCACCGCCGGGAGTGATGTGCGCGTTGTCTCGTTCGGCATAAACGGCGATGAGGATTACAGCGCCACACAGATCGCCTGCGACAGCCATGCGTGTCCGTCCTTTATCTGGACGAAAAACGGCGAAAAATGCGGATATGTCTCCCTGCAGGTGCCAGGCCGGCACAATGTCAAAAATGCCCTCGCCGCCATCGCCTGTACGGCAGAGGCCGGCTATTCGGACGAGCAGATCATAAATGGCCTGCAGTCTTTTACCGGTGCGGCGCGCCGGTTCGAATTCAAGGGGATGTACGGGGATACAACGGTCATCGACGACTATGCCCACCATCCGACGGAGATCCGCGCGACGCTGCAGACTGCGCTTGACTGCCCCCATGAGCGGGTGGTCAGTGTGTTCCAGCCTCACACCTATTCCCGTACGAAGCTTTTGTGGGATGAGTTTGTCGACGCCCTGTCCTTATCCGACGTGGTCATCTTGACGGATGTGTACGCGGCACGGGAGACCGACACATTAGGCGTGCGCTGTGAGGATCTGGCAGAGGCCCTCCGGGAGCTGGGTACGGAGGCATACTATTTCCCCACGTTCAAAGAGGTCGAATCTTTCCTCTCAAAAAATTTTTTAAAACATGACATGTTGATAACTTTGGGCGCTGGAGACGTCTATCAGATCGGGGAAGCTTTGTTATCTGAGGATTGAGCTTTCGCCCCTTATACTTATCCACTTTTTTTAAAAATTATCAACACGAGTTTTCCGCATATTTGCGTTCTTTCCACGGCGCTGTGTTGGTATCTTTTTCTTCTCTTTTCCAGGGTGGTATGCTATACTCGATTTCGAAAGAGAGAGATGGAAATGGCAACGATCACCTTGCATGACGAGCAGCCTATCACGGCTACTTGCGTCCCCAATATTTTTATCGATGAATACATGACGCAGGCAAACGGAGAGTATGTGAAAATATACCTCTATCTGCTGCGCAGCATCAACCGCTCAGACCGCAGTTTTTCACTGTCCGACATCGCGGACCACTTCGACTGCACGGAGCGGGATATTCTTCGTGCCTTAAAATACTGGGAAAAAAGGCACCTGTTCCGTCTGGAATATGACGAGGACGGCAGCCTGTCCGCCATCTGTTTTGTGACGGATGCCGGACACGAGGATCCGATCGTGTCAGAAAAGAGTACGGCCGATGCAGGCCCCGTCAAGGCGGCGGACCGCTTTGTCGCGGCAGCGCCCGGGCATACCTCACCTTCCGAAAGCAGTCTCGAAGAGTTCTGCGGGAAGGAGGATGTGCGGGAGCTGGTGTTTATCACGGAACAGTATCTGGGGCGCACCTTGAATCAGTCCGACCTCTCCACCATCTTTTTCTGGTATGACGAGCTGCATTTTCCGACAGAGCTGATCGAGTATCTCATTGAGAACTGTGTGGCGAGCGGCCACACCAGCCTGCGCTACATGCAGCGGATCGCGGAGGACTACGCCGCCAGGGATATCCACACTGTGGACGAGGCGCGGGTGTTTACCAACCAGACTTCCGCGGTCTACTATGCCGTGATGAAGGCCTTCGGCATCCGTGGGCGGAACCTGGTTCCGTCCGAGACCAACTATCTGACCACCTGGACCGGAAAGTTCGGCTTTTCCGCGGAGATGATCAGCGAGGCGTGTACCCGCACCATCGACGCGATCCATGAGCAGAGCTTCGGTTATGCCAACTCCATCCTGGAGAAGTGGTACAAACAGGGGATCCACACATTGGAGGAGGTCAAAGAGGCCGACGCATCGTTCCAGCAGGCCCGGCAGAATCAACGTGCCGCGGCCGGCGGATCCGGCAACCGCTTCCTTAATTTCACGCAGCGGGACAACGACTATGAGGAGATCCAAAACCGGTTGATCCAGAAATCCTTTACGAGCGATAACGAAACGAGTTGTCCGTAAGAAAACGGATCTGCCGGGCGGATCTACCGGCCGAGCGGGCCGGCAGCAAGGAGCCACTATGCCTCTTACCAACACGCAGTATGATGAGATCATGCGTTCCTATCAGGACAAGCAACTCATGCGCCATCATATCATCACCGCCAGGGAGGAGGAGATCGCGAAGCGCTCTCCCGAAATGGCGGAATTAAACGCCCGGATAGCGCACCTAAGCGTAGAGGAGGCAAAGCGAAGGCTGGGAGTGGACTCTTCCGCGGAGACTGACCTCTCTGCGAGGGCTGGAGCTCCCGCCGAAGCCGGGACCAATCGTCCCGCTGCAGGAAGTAACATGTCGGAAACGGCGACAAGGATATCTGAAACTGCGGCGGCGGAGCAAAGCTCCACGCCGCAGGAGAAGATCGCCGCACTCGCTGACGAAAAGCGGGCGCTGCTTTCCTCCCTCGGCTATCCGGAGGATTATCTGGATCCCCCTTATGACTGTCCGGACTGTCAGGACACCGGCTACATCGGGTCCGAGCGCTGCCATTGCTTTAAGCAGGCGGCCATTGACTTAGTCTACGAACAGTCTCATTTTGCGCCCATCCTCGAGGAGGAGTGCTTTGATCACTTTTCTTTGGAGTATTACCCGAAAGATCTGATCGATAAGGGAACGGGCATCTCGTCCTACGCGGCGGCAAAGAACACGTTTGACCAATGCCGCCGGTTTGTGAGAGAGTTTGACAATGAATTTCAGAATATATACCTGTTCGGCGACACCGGTCTGGGAAAGACGTTCCTTACGAACTGCATCGCCGGAGAGCTGATCCGCTCGGGTCACTCGGTCATCTATTTTTCCGCGGACCGTTTATTCCAGCTGCTCGCAGATCACGCATTCGGCCGGAATACGGCGGCAGAGGCGGATTATCGGAGTATCTTTGACTGTGACCTTTTGATCATCGACGACCTGGGTACCGAGATGACGAATTCGTTCACTCTGTCCCAGTTTTTTGTCTGTTTAAACGAGCGGCTCCTGCACAAGAGATCCACCTTAATCTCCAGCAACCTGGGACTTCAGGAGATCTCATCCATCTACTCGGAACGCATCTTTTCACGGATCTCCAGCAGCTTTTTGGTGCTGCATCTGTTCGGAAAGGACATCCGGGTACAAGCGAACCTGTAATATACGAACGACGGTATCGCATCAAAAATCTTATCAGGGAGGGACAAGCAAGTTATGCATGACGACAAACGAAATCTGGATTCCATACCGGAGGGTCCCTTGGGAATCATTCCTCTGGAGAGCTGCGGAGAGATTGGAAAGTCTATTGATGAGCATCTCGTGAGATGGCGGACGGTCCGTCAACATGAGCATGAGAACGATATCACTTTCAAGGGATATATGCGCGACTCCTACATGGTCGAGGCGGAGTGCCCGCGCTTTGGCAGCGGCGAGGCCAAAGGGCGCATCGCCCAGAGCATCCGCGGGTATGACTTGTTTATTCTGCTCGACGTGACAAACTACAGCATGACCTACAAGCTCTGCGGCATAGAAAACCACATGTCTCCGGACGACCACTATCAGGACTTAAAGCGCGTGATCGCCGCCACCTGCGGTAAGGCCGGCAGACTCACGGTCATCATGCCGTTCCTCTATGAGAGCCGCCAGCACAGGCGCACGTCCCGCGAGTCCCTGGACTGCGCTCTGGCGCTGCAGGAGCTCATAGGCATGGGTGTGGACAACATCATTACCTTTGATGCCCACGATCCCCGTGTACAGAATTCGATCCCTTTAAACGGATTTGACACGGTGACGCCGTTCTACCAGTTTGTAAAGGGAATCTTGGGCTCCTGCGACGACCTGATGGTTGACAGCGACCATCTGATGATCGTAAGCCCCGATGAGGGTGCCACGGAGCGGGCCGTGTTTATGGCCAGTGTTCTTGGCGTGGAGATGGGCATGTTCTACAAACGCCGCGATTACAGCCGCGTTGTGGATGGCATGAACCCCATCGTCGCGCACGAGTTTTTGGGCTCCTCCTTAGACGGCAAGGACGTCTGGGTCATCGACGACATGATCTCGTCCGGCGGAAGCATGATCGATGTGGCCAGGGAGCTTAAGAAACGGCATGCGGGACGGATTTTTGTCATCGCGACGTTCGGACTGTTCACAAACGGCCTCAAGCAGTTTGACAAAGCGGTGGAAGAGGGGCTTATCTACCGGGTGGTCACCACAAACATGACCTACCAGTCCCCGGAGCTGCTCTCGCGCCCGTACTATATCAGCTGCGACATGAGCAAATATATCGCCTACATCATTGACACCTTAAACCACAACGCGTCCATCAGCGACCTGCTCGATCCGTACAACAGGATCAAGGTGCTCGTTCAGGCTTACAACGACAAAAAACAGCTCGACGAGATCAATGAAGTCGAGGATGTGTCCTCGGGCATATAGACAATTCTTTCGACATAGAAGTATAAACGATATAGCCTAAAATAAAAATCACCGGAATGATCTCTCATTCCGGTGATTTAATGTCTGACTAATTTAATCCTTGCAGAGCAGGAACTCAGTCATGGCCTCCACTGCCGCTTTCTCATCTTCGCCTGTGGCTTCGATGGAGACATTTTTGCCGCCGACCGGCTTGAACGCCATGATGCCCATGATGCTCTTCGCGTTAACACGGTGCGCATCATCTGCCAGGATAATCGTACTGGAAAACTGACAGGCTACCCGGACCAGCTCGGCGATCGGATTCTCGTATTTGTTTGCGATGTCTTCAATCACAATCTCTTGTTTGCTCATTGCACACCTCAACCTTCGCTTTTATATACGCATATACTTTAGCGTGATTTCGGCGATTTTACAAGCTTATTTTTTCAAATCGTTATTTTTAATAAGAGAACGTGTAAAACAGCAGTATTCTTGTGTATTTTTTACAGTACAATTTAGCAAACGCCCTGTGCAAGCATGGCATCGACTACTTTTTCGAAGCCGGCGATATTGGCTCCTACCACGTAGTTGCCCTCACATCCGTAACGTTTTCCCGCGTCATCGATGTTGTGGTAGATGTCGACCATGATGCGGTTTAACATCTTATCGACCTCGTCAAATGTCCAGCTTAAGCGCTCGCTGTTCTGGGACATCTCCAGGGCGGATGTCGCCACGCCGCCCGCGTTGGCCGCCTTGCCGGGGATAAACCAGATCCCGTTGTCCATGAGATATTTTGTCGCTTCTAAAGTAGTGGGCATGTTCGCGCCCTCGCACACTGCCTTGCAGCCGTTTGCCACAAGCTCTTTCGCGTCCTCGATCATCAATTCATTTTGTGTCGCGCACGGAAGGGCGATGTCGCACGGGATGGCCCATACGCCGCGTCCGTCGTGATACTCCGCGCCAGGCCTTGCTTCCGCGTACTCTGTTAAGCGGGCGCGCTTGACTTCTTTTATTTCCTGAAGGAGAGCCACATCGATCCCCTCCGGGTCGTAGATCCAGCCGGTGGAGTCAGAGCAAGTTACGCACTTCGCTCCGAGCTGATGTGCCTTCTGGATGGCGTAGATCGCTACATTGCCTGCACCTGATACGACACATTTCTTCCCCTTCATATCATCTCCGTGGGACTTTAAAAGCTCCTCCGTGATGTAGAGCAGACCGTATCCGGTTGCCTCGGTACGCGCCAGAGATCCGCCGAAGCTTAATCCCTTGCCGGTCAAAACGCCTTCCCACTGGCTCTTGATCCTCTTGTACTGGCCGAACATGTAACCGATCTCACGTGCGCCGGTTCCGATGTCGCCGGCCGGAACGTCGATGTCTGCGCCGATGTACTTGGAAAGCTCCGTCATGAAGCTCTGGCAAAATGCCATGATCTCACGGTCAGACTTGCCCTTCGGGTCAAAGTCGGAACCGCCCTTGCCCCCGCCGATGGGCAGTCCGGTTAAAGCGTTCTTAAAAATCTGCTCAAAACCGAGGAACTTGATAATGCCGAGATATACGGACGGATGAAGACGAAGACCGCCCTTGTAGGGCCCGATGGCATTGTTGAACTGGACACGGTAACCGGTGTTTACCTGTACCTGGCCGCTGTCATCCACCCATGCCACGCGAAACTTAAACTGCCGGTCCGGCTCCGTGATGCGCTCTAAGATCGCTTCCTTTTTGTAGAACTCCTCATTCGCCTCAACAACGGGACGAATGGATTCCAGCACCTCCTCCACGGCCTGCAGAAACTCAGGCTCAGAGGCATTTTTGGCCTGCACTTTCGCAAGCACTTCATCTACATAGTTCATACATTTATCCTCCTTCATGTAAATACATTAATACCAGTATTTTAATACTAAACCTATCGTCAGGCAAGCTTTTCGGGATCAGCCTGCGTCGCTCTTTCGGATCAGTCTGCGTCGTTCATTGTCTCACTTATGTGCTCTTTTAATACCTCAAACGTTTCCGGGCTTAATGTGTGCTCGATCTTACAGGCGTCATCTTCGGCGATTTCTTTGTCCACCCCCAGATAAGTCAGCCAGTCCCGAATCAGCTGATGCCTCTCGTAGATATCGGATGCGATCTTCATGCCGGAATCGGTCAGTGTGATGAATCCGGCGTCATCCACATCGATAAAGCCGTTCGTGCGCAGGTTCTTCATGGCCACGCTGATGCTTGGCTTCGAGTAATTCATGTCTGTTGCGATGTCGATGGACCGCACGACCGGTCTGACCTTGCTCAATCTCAGAATACTTTCCAGATAGTCTTCCGCCGACTCATGTATCTGCATTTATTTTTTCTCCTCCTCCGTATTCGGGAATTCCCGATCTCTTTCCATACTGACAAACTTTGTATACTGCGGCAGCCACACGAGGTCTACCGTTCCGATCGGACCGTTTCTCTGCTTTGCGATACTGATCTCCGCGATGCCTTTTTGATCGGAATCTTTATTGTAATAATCGTCGCGATAAATAAACATGACGACGTCCGCATCCTGTTCGATCGCTCCGGACTCGCGAAGGTCCGACAGCATCGGTCTGTGATCGGGCCGCTGCTCCACCTGACGAGAGAGCTGCGACAGCGCTAAAACAGGTACCTTAAGCTCTCTGGCAAGCTGTTTTAACGAGCGGGAGATATCGGAGATCTCCTGCTGCCGGGAATCCGGCCTGCGTGATCCTGACATCAGCTGCAGATAGTCTAAGATGATCAGCTTGACGTCGTATTCCAGCTTAAACTTGCGGCACTTGCTGCGAAGCTCGGAGACGGAGATGCCCGGCGTATCGTCGATGATCAGCTTTGAGCCTCCGACCGTATCGGCTCCCTCGATGAGCTTTTCCCAGTCCGCATCTGTTAAGTTGCCGTTCCGGATCAGTTTGGAATCCACCCGGGACTCCATGGCGAGCAGGCGGCTCACCAGCTGTTCCCGCGACATCTCCAGGCTGAAGATGGCAACTGCTTCGTCTTCGTGAAACGCCACGTACTGCGCGATGTTTAAGGCCAGCGCAGTCTTCCCCATGGAGGGGCGGGCCGCGACGAGCACGAGATCTGACTTTTGCAGCCCGGCAAGCATGTAGTCCAGATCCGGGAAACCGGTGGGAAGACCGGTCACGCTTCCCGACACTTTTGCCGCCTGTTCGATCCGGTCGAGTGCCTCCATCACAAGCCGGCGGATCGGCACAAAGTCGTCCTCCGTGCGATTCTGGATCAGATTAAAGACCTGCTTTTCCGTATCCTCTAAGATGTCGTCAACGCCCTCCTCCTGCAGATAGCAGGCATCCGCGATGGACTCGTTCATCCGGATCAGCTTTCGTAAGATAGACTTTTCCCGAACGATACGGGCGTAATCCGGTACGTTCACCGAAGTGGGAAGCGCCGCGACAAGGTCACCCACATACTCCAGGGAACTGATCTCCGGCGGAACATTCTTTTCCCGCAGACGGTTCTGGAGTGTGACCACATCCACGGCTGTGCCGCTGTTAAAAAGTTCTGTAATTGTCTCAAAAAGGATCCCGTACTGCTGGTGGTAGAAATCGTCTTTTTCCAGCATCCCGGAAGCGGTAACGATCGCGTCCCGATCCATGATCATACATCCGATCACGGACTGCTCTGCCTCCAGGCTGTTCGGCATGATCCGTTTTATTAATGTCTCTTCCATGAGATATCCTCCGGGCTACATCTCCGTCACATTGACGCGAAGCTGTGCCGTCACTTTCGGGTGCAGGCGAATGTCGATCGCATAGGTGCCGATCGCCTTTATGGGCTCGGCGAGGATCATTTTTTTCTTGTCGAGCTCCAGCCCGAGCTGGTCTTTCGCCGCCGCCGCGATCTCTTTCGTGGATACGGATCCGAATATCTTCCCGCCCTCACCGGCGCGGATCTTAATCTCCACGCTCTTGTCCGAGAGCTCATCTGCCAGTTGGCGCGCGGCCTCAAGCTGCTCCTGAGCCGCCCGCTCGGTCTGCTGACTGCGCAGCTTTAAGTCATTTAAGTTCTTTGCGTTGGCTTCCACGCCGAGCTTTTTCGGCAGGATCATATTTCTCGCGTAACCGTCGCTTACGTCAACGATCTCATCTTTTTTCCCGAGGGACTTTACGTCCTGCAATAAGATCACTTTCATCTTATTTCTTATCTCCTTCCAGCATCTCGTCGATCATGCGCTTGATCTCCTGGGCCGCCCTATCAACCGTAACCCCGGTCAGCTGAGCGCCGGCAGACGTGGTGTGTCCGCCTCCGCCTAAGCGTTCCATGATGCGCTGTACATTGATCTCATCGACGGAGCGGGCACTTACATAGACCTTGTTATCGTAGGCCGTAAGTACGAACGATGCCTTGATGCCGATAATGTTTAAGAGCTCGTTGGCTGCCTGCGCGCAGGCCACGGTCGGGCTCTCGATATTATCTGCCGGACAGACACTGATGGCAAAGGAATCGCGGTACACTTCCGCGTGGCGGATGGCATCGGCTCTCGCTTTGTAGTCTGCCATGCTGTTGCGCATGAGATTCCTGACACGGGAGGTCTCAGCGCCGCAGCGCCGCAGGTATGCCGCCGCCTCAAAGGTACGGACGCCCGTCTTAGTCACAAAGTTGTTGGTGTCCAAAAGGATCCCGGCGTAGAGCACATCCGCCTCGGTGTGGGACAGATGAATGTCCTCATCAAAATACTGCAGCACCTCGGCGATCATCTCGCAGGCCGAAGATGCATAGGGCTCAATGTAGGAGAGGTCCGCGTTTCGTATGACCTCATCTCCCGGGCGGTGATGGTCAAACACGACAAGGGGGCGGACTTTTCCGATCAGTTCCGGACAGGCCGTGTAGTTCGCCCGGTTCGTATCTGCCACGATCAGGGCGCTCGACATGTCCGCCATTTCCAGTGCCTTGTCGCTGGAAATGAACAGATCATCCGGATATCCGTTCTGCGGAGAGAAACACTCCACAAACGGTCGAAGGGACGTCGTCACGGTGTCTAAAACGATCTGCGCATTCTTGCCGAGCTGACGCGCGGCACAGTAGATCCCGATCGCGGCTCCGAGACTGTCCACATCGGCGATGTGGTGTCCCATGACAAAGAACTTATCCCGGCTGATCATGATCTCACGGAGCGCCGTCGCCTTCACACGCGCCTTCACGCGGGTCGTGCGGTCCTTCTGACGGGCACCGCCGCCGTAATAGTACGTCTTATCTCCGCTCTTTAAGACGGCTTGGTTGCCGCCGCGCCCGAGGGCTAAGTCGATGGCCATCCGGGCAGAGCTGTAGTTTTTCATATATTCGGTGCTGACGTCGCCGATCCCGATGCTTAAGGTGACCGTCATCTCTCCGCCGTAGGCCTTTAAGCTCTGTACGTCCTCCAGCAGACTAAAGCCGGTCTCCGTCATCTCATCTAAGTATTTATGGGGGAAGACGACAAAATACTTGTCCTCCTCCGTCTTTTTTACGATGCCGCCCCGGGTGGCAAAATACGGGTTCACCGTCTGATCCACTAGGGCTAAAAGCTGGGACTGATCGACCTCCTCCAAGGTCTCCATGACTTCATCGTAGTTATCGATATATACGAGAGCAGGCACCATCTGCATGTCCTGCTGTTCTTGCTCATACTGCTCTTTAAGCGTCTCATCGAAGAGATAGATGAGGATAATGGTCTGATCGGGACTCTCCAGCTCGAGGTTGTCGTCCGCCATTTCCGGAAAAGCTACTTTTCGTACGGAGGCCCGGTATACTTTTTCATCCTTCGTGACCTGTAAGTTAAGCTGCTCCGACGAGGCGATCCTGTCCTTTGTGATCGCAGGGAAAATACTCGCGATGGATGCGTTGCTGTGCTTGTCCTTCCCGGTCAGTTCGCAGAACTTCTGATTCATCCACAGAAACCGCGCGCTCTGGTCCAAGATCGCAAACGGGATCTCAAACTCGTTTAAGATCTTCCGCTGCACGGTACCGTAGCGCATGGCGAAGTCTACCATCTCATTTGTCACGTAACGGCTGCTCCTCCGGTAGACGAGCAGAACGATGACAAAGTAGACGGCGACAAAGATCACGCATAATAAACCGGCCATCCGGTTTAAAAAACAAACCCAGACAGCCAGCGCTGCAAATAAGATCGTAAGCCATACCGGCAGTGTGATATAAGCTTTCAATCGGCCTCTCGGCTTCATCTCCTGATCCATAAATCACCCCGGAACCATTCTTAGGCCAAACTTCCCCCGATTTTTTCCCAAAATATCTGGGACTTAATCGAAAGTATAGCACATTTTACGTCATATGGGAAGAAGTTTCTAAATATAGTTAGCTTACACTAATTATCGCCGGAACCCGCCGATTCGTCCAGGTAAAACAAGTCGTTTTGCCGATCGGTCTTGTCCAGCAGAGAGTTGTACTCTATACAGCTGTACTCGTACAAAAGATCATCGTACGGCGTGCTTCCGGATGAGGGATAATACACACCTTCCGAGTCGACATATCCCACGGTGGAGATGACCGGAAGCGTCTGGTAAAGTGCCGCCAGATATTTTTCGTACTGGGTCATGGGGAGCCCCGCCGCCTGCTCTATGAGTACGGACAGATAGTTGGAGCTGATATGGTCCACTTGGGCATCCTCTATATCATAGTTGGCCCAGATAAAGAAGGGTGTCTGATAGCGGACCTGCTCCTGCTCCGCATTCAGATCATCCATTGAACTGCCATAGATCTCCTCGTAAAAAGCGGTCTCTAAGGCCGGCAGGTGATCGCCGAACATGCAGATGATCGTGGGCTCCGTACTGTTTTCATAGTACCGGACCAACTGCTCAACCGCATCGTCCGTCGCCTTGATCAGAGACAGGTACCGTTCTGTCTTGTCGTAGTCGCCCTCCATATTCGTGATCTCGATACATTCGTCAAAGCCTGTATAGGAATAGTTGTAGCTGCCGTGATTCTGCATCGTCACATTAAAAAGGAAGAGCGGATCATCGGTCTCACGGTCTATCTGCTCGATCAGGTCAAAATCGTATGAGTCGCTGATAAACCTCCGCAGCAGCATGCCGGCCCCGTAAGGGTAGTAGCGCTCGATCAGGTTGCGTCGATATTCGTTGGCATTTTGCGTACTTTCATACTCCTCCAGGATGTCCGCGTCGACGATATCCTCCAGAGTGACAAACTCCGAAAACCCCATCAGGGGATAGACTTTATCCCTATTCCACCCGTTGGCGTAGTAGGGATGAAGCGCGACGCTGGTATAGTCTAAGCTGTTCACCGTGGAGACCATGGAAGGCAGCTCCTGCTTCAAGTAGAGCTGATAGATATTGCTGCCCAGCGGCAGGGAGGTGATGGTGTCGCCGGTTAGGGCCTCAAACTCGCTGTTGCTCGTACCGGTTGCGAACACAGGCACGGTCACATATCCCCGAATGGTGTTCTCCGTTAAGCTGTCTATGAATGGCATAAAGTCTTCGTTTGTCTCCAGATCGCCCAGATTGCGCAGGTCCGAAAACGATTCATTCATGATAAAGATGATGTTGGGATGCTGGCCGTCCACCAGGAAGGGCTCATAGTCATTTTCACCGGTCAGGATGTTTAAGGAGGTATCTCCGTCCGGATCTACCCCAACCGCCTCCAGCTCATCGTCCAGATAGCCGGTCACGGCATCGGGATCATATCCGGTTGGCTTTCGCGCGGCGAGATATTTCGTGTTTAAGCAGAAGTTGAGAAACGACCCGGTCGTGTGGTAGCCTCTGGACTGATTCCAGAAGTCCGGCGTATATCCGGTGTTTGCGGAGATGTCAGTGAAGTAAAACGTGAGCACGACCACGGCCAGATAAGCCCCGGCAAGGGACTTTGAGAGGACTTTAAACCGCATCTTTTCCGGTCTGATGCCCGTGCTGTGCTGGTTGATCAGACAGATCAGGACAAAGAGGACCGACCCGAGCAGAATATTCCAGGTCAGCACAAAGAAATAATTGTCCGCGACATTGAGCCCCGTCCGAATGCTGGCAAGGTCGCTCGGCACAAGAGGGATGCCCCGAAACTGTTCGAGCACACTGCTTGCAAGGGCAAACACATACAGGAAGCTGTTTACGATCAGACCTGTAAGACGAAACCGGCCCGTGATCAGCCAGCAGGCGAGATAGAGAACCAGGATGATCATATAGTTGGCGAGGCCGGTCTTAAACATGAAGTGCCAGATGTATTTTTGATTGAAGCTCTCCACCATCTGCAGGGAAAGAACGGGCATACAAAAAAACATGATCGTATTGGCCAGCATCTTCCACTTGTCATTGACAAAAGGCCATATGGTGAGCAGCGGAAACATCGCGGCCCCGCCCAGAAGAGACAGGACAAACAACAGCTTTCCACGGACTAAGCCCACATCCTCACCCAAATACAACTTATAATTAACAGCGACAAAGATCACGACAAATGCCGAGACCGCCGCCGCCAAAAAAATCAGTTTTTTCCCAGAAAACCGAACATGCATGACAGGCTCCATTCAAACCTTAGAAAAAGCAGACACCGACTCTCATCGGTGCCTGCCGGAAATCTTATGCCGCTTTGCGCGCGATCAGTCCGCGATATACGGCATGAGCGCCACGTGACGGGCACGCTTGATCGCCGTCGTAAGGGCGCGCTGATGCTTCGCGCAGTTGCCGGTGATCCTTCTCGGAAGGATCTTGCCCCGCTCGGAGACATATCTCTTTAATTTGTTGACATCTTTATAATCGATCACGTTGTCCTTCCCGCAGAACACACATACTTTTTTCCGTCTGCGGCCGCCTCTGCGTTTCGACTGAGAGTCGGATCTTGAATCGTTGCTGTAAGCCATATCGGTTCCTCCTAATTAAACGGTAATTCTTCGTCAATGCCATCCGGAATATTCATAAATCCGTCGCCGACGGCGCTGTCCGGAGCCGGTCCCTCCGCCTCCTGCACAGGGCTGCTCCCCGAAGAGGAGCCGGCGTTCTTGCTCTCGCAGAACTCGTGTTCCTCCACGATGACGTCGGTCGTGTACACCTTCTGTCCGTCGCGGTTCGTGTAGCTGCCTGTTTGGATCCTTCCGGAAATGGCGATCTTCATGCCTTTGCGCAGATACTTCTCGGCAAACTCGGCCTGCTGCCGGAATGCCACACAGCTGATAAAGTCGGCTGTCTGCTGACCATCGCCGCTGTCTCTGCGGCCTCTGCGATCCACTGCCAGCGTGTATCTGGCGATCGCCATGGTCTGGTCGTTTTGTGCATAGCGAATATCGGGGTCTCTCGTGAGACGTCCGATCAGAATAACTCTGTTCATAGTAACCTTCTTTCTAAAAGTGGTGTAATTTTTAATCTGTTGAACTTCGCCCTGCCTGTCGCCTTGTCTGTCGACTTCTTTCTTACTCTTCTTCTTCGTCTTTTCTGACGATCAGGAAGCGAAGTACATGGTCCATGATCCGCAGGCGCTGCTCGAGCTCGGACGGGGTCGTGCCGGGGGCGTCTATCTGAACGAAGTAGTAGTACCCCTCGGGCATCTTCTGGATCTCGTAGGCGAGCTTCCTCTTGCCCCATTCGTCGATGTCAGTCACCTGGCCTTCATAGCGCTCGATCAGGGCCTTGATATTCTCAAGAATATCCGCTCTGGCCTCATCCTCGATCGTCGCGTCCAGGACCAGTGCCAACTCATACTGATGCATACTTAAGTTACCTCCTTTTGGTCTAATGGCCCTCTTCTAAAAAGAGAGCAAGGAATCTGTATATCACGGAAACATATGATAGCACGTTTTTTCAAAAGCCGCAAGGGGATTATGGATTCTTTTTTTGTAGTCCTCTTGTATTTTTTTCCACCATCGTGCGCGGCACCATGATCATGTGTCCGCAGCCCAGGCACTTTAAGCGGAAGTCCGCGCCGACGCGCAGGATCTCCCACTCGCTGCTGCCGCAGGGGTGCGGTTTTTTCAGGCGCACGATGTCGCCCACTTCATAGACGTAATCCATCCGTCTATACCTCCAGCTGGGAGAACACTTTTCCGATCGAGTCCTGGATCACGAGATTCGCACGGCGGTCCATCCCTGTCGCGGACTTGTTGACCAGTACCAATTTATTTCCATTATAATAGTCAATCAGACCCGCCGCCGGGTAGACGACTAAGCTTGTGCCTCCGACGATCAGGACATCCGCCTGACGGATAAAGCTGATCGCAGCTTCTATCGTCCCGGTGTCCAGGCCCTCCTCGTACAGCACCACGTCCGGCTTGATCGATCCGCCGCATTCGTCGCAGCGGGGCACGCCGCCGCAGTCCTTTACATACTGGGCGTCAAACATCTTGCCGCAGTTTTCGCAGTAGTTGCGGTGCACGCTGCCGTGCAGTTCCAGCACGTTTTTGCTGCCGGCCGCCTGATGGAGTCCGTCAATATTCTGTGTGATCACGGCCTTAAGCTTCCCGGCCTTCTCTAACTCCGCCAGCTTTAAATGCGCGGCGTTCGGTTGGGCGTCGAGCTCCAGCATCTTGTCCTGATAGAAGCGGTAAAACTCATCCGGCCGCGTCACATAAAAGGTGTGACTAAGAATCGTCTCGGGCGGATAATCATATTTCTGGTTGTACAGTCCGTCCACGCTCCGAAAGTCCGGGATCCCGCTCTCGGTCGAAACACCAGCTCCCCCGAAAAATACGATGTTGTCGGAATCCTTTACCCACTGTTTCAATGTCTCGATTTCATTTGCCATAAGATCGCCCCTCTCCGGATTTTTTCTTTGCCTATTATAGCACAGATCCCACTTTGATATCCAGTATAAAACAAGGACATGCTTAGACGGCAAAGGCCCTGCGCAAGGCATCTGTGGTTTGAAAACAGACACATATAGTTTGAAAAACCATATTGCGGGACAGGACAAAATAGGCTATAATGCAATATAGTTCGATAATAAAAATATTTTAATGTCAAAGTATCTCTATAGACAGTTTGGGAGGCACGTTTGAAAGAGAACGAGACAAGGGAAAAAACCGGGAGCCATACGCAGGGCGAGGCATCGGAAAGCGTCCTTAACGCCGAGCAGAGCGCGACATTAACAAGGCTCTTTAACAACATCATACACAAGGAAGAGAAGGCCGTGATCTCGGACGATTTTCGCGACATCTCCGGCAATGACATGCACATCATCGAGGCCATCGGCATCGATGAGCCGCGAAGCATGTCTGCGGTCGCCAAAGACCTCCATGTAACCGTCGGTACCTTGACTATCGCGATCAACAGTCTGGTGAAAAAGGGCTATGTCAAGCGCGTCCGCAGTGAAAAAGACCGGCGCGTCGTGCTGATCTCCCTTATGGAAAAGGGCAAAAAGGCCTACCGGCATCACAAAGAGTTCCACGAGGCGATGGTAAACGCCGCCCTCACGGACTTGGACAAAGAACAGGCCCAGACTCTCATCCGGGCACTCACAAATCTGGACGATTTTTTCCAGACCTATCTTCCGTAAATTTTATTTATTTCCGTGTGTTTTATTTATTAATTTCTGTATATTTTATTTATTATAGAAAAAAGACTGCTCAGCAGTCTTTTTTACTCTTCCAGCAGTTTCTGATAGATATCTCTTTTACTCACGCCGCGGTCCTTCGCGACCTGTTTCATGGCTTCCATCCGGTCCATACCGGCGGAAGTGTAGTACTCCATGTGCTCCTCGATCGTTACGCTCTCCCAGCTCTCCTGTTTTTGGCGGGTCAGCTCGTCACGGTCCTTTCCCTCGATGACGATGACGCACTCCCCGCGCACCTCATTGACCTCGTAGTAGGCGATGGCCTTGGAAAAGGTACTGCGAAACACAGTCTCATGCACCTTAGTCAGCTCCCGGCAGACCGTGATCCTGCGCTCGCCCAGCGCTTCCTTAAGGTCCTGTAACGTCTCGAGCAGATGATGGGGCGCCTCATATACCACAAGCGTGCGGGTGTCATCTTTCATCTCCTCTAAGACGGCAGCGCGCTCTTTTTTCTCCCGGGGCAGAAACGCTTCGAACGAAAAGCGGCCGGTCGGCAGTCCGGACAGCGTCAGCGCCGTGATACAGGCGGCTGCCCCCGGAAGCGCGGTGACTTCGATCCCTTCCTGATAGCACATGCGGACAAGCTGTTCGCCCGGATCGGAGA
Source organism: Lachnospiraceae bacterium (assembly GCA_020860755.1). GTDB lineage: Bacteria > Bacillota > Clostridia > Lachnospirales > Lachnospiraceae > Eubacterium_I. The sequence goes on along the minus strand of JAJBTQ010000034.1, from coordinate 33,631 downwards.
TTCCCGGCGTCCCGGCATCCGAGATCAGAGCGACATCCTTTCCGGCCTGCATCTCCCGAATCAGGTAACGTCCCTTATCGTATTTGTTGTGCTCATGGTAGCTGGTCATGGGGGTCTTGATCTCATAGCGATTGAGCAGCTTGATGGAATTGCGCGTGTCCTCCGCCGCGATTAAGTCAACCTGCTTTAATGTCTCCAAAACACGCAGCGTGATGTCCTCCAGATTCCCGATCGGGGTCGCACACAGGTATAGTTTCCCAGCCATTTTTATCTCTCCCGTCATTTCTGGTTATCCGTTGCCTCATCCGACTGATCGTTCGCCCGGCCTTTTTCGGTCTCGTATCCGTAGATCCGATAGATCTCATCCGTATATTCTCCCGGTGCCCGATACACGATCAGCGGCTTTTCCACCGTCAGCTGAGGCTTCCCTCCCGGCACCCCCTCTATTAGGACCAGGTTCGGTTCCCGGTCCAGATAAGGGTAGACGAAGCGCATCCGCTTCGGCTCGATTTGGTATTCACTCATCCGCACAAAGATCTCTGCGAGTCGAAACGGCCGGTGCACCATGAAAAAATGACCGCCGGGCGTTAAGATCGCAGCGCTCTCCCGGATCACATCCTGAAGGCTTAAGAGCGTCTCGTGCCGGGCGATACGGCGCTCCTCGTCCTGATTGGGCAGCCCGCGGCTGTCCGTGATGTACGGCGGATTCGTCACGACCACATCAAAAGAAGATGCCCCAAACAGCTTGGAAGCATCCTTAATATCCCCCTCTGTGATCCGGATCCGGTCCTCCAGATGGTTGAGTGCCACACTCCGTCTCGCCAGATCCACACTGTACGGTTGGATCTCAAGCCCTATAAACTGCTCCCCGGGCGTCTTTGCCGCCAGAAGGATGGGGAGAATCCCGTTCCCGCAGCCTAAGTCCAGGCAGCGCTCCTTCTCACTTACCCGGGCGAAGTCCGAGAGCAGCACCGCATCCATTCCAAAGCAGAACTTTTCCGGATTTTGGATTATCCTGTATCCGTTTCTCTGGAGATCGTCGATACGCTCTCCCGGCTTAAGATCAGTCATCTAATCCGGACTTCCCTTCTCCGCTGTCCTCCAAAGCCTCAAGCTCCTTCATCTCTTCTTTGGATGACTGGGCTTTTCCCTTCTTTTTCCTGCTGCGGACTTTGAGTCGGTCTGCCGGATATTCGCGGATCTCTTTCTCATCTCCGGTATCCACGATCACTTTTACCTGCTGGCGCAGGATGTTGACGCCGGAGACCTCTCCCTTTAAGCCGTCGTCCGTTGTCACCCGGTCGCCTATGTTCGGCATCTGCTTGTTTAAATACTCATAGGTCTCCGCCTCATTATTCAGGCAGCACATGAGACGGCCGCAGGTCCCGGAGATCTTGGTCGGATTAAGAGACAGATTCTGTTCCTTCGCCATCTTGATGGAGACCGGCGCGAACTCCGAGAGAAAAGTGCTGCAGCACAGCGGCCTCCCGCAGATCCCGATGCCTCCCAGAATCTTTGTCTCGTCGCGGACTCCGATCTGCCGCAGCTCGATCCGGGTCCGGAACACGCTGGCAAGATCCTTGACGAGTTCCCTGAAATCAACCCGCCCGTCCGCCGTGAAGTAAAACAGCAGTTTATTATTGTCAAATGTATATTCAGCTGCGACCAGCTTCATCTCAAGGCCATGTTTTTCAATCTTTTCCTGACAGATCTGGTAGGCCTCCCGCTCCTTTTCGCGGTTGTGCTCCTCCACCTCGTCGTCCTCGGGCGTCGCAATGCGCAGCACGCTCTTTAAGGGCTGGGAGATCTCGTCGTCCGGCACTCCCGTCGGCGGAAGGATCACAGTGCCGTACTCGATCCCCCGTGCCGTCTCCACGATCACGTGCATTCCCTTTTCGATCTCATAATCCTTCGGATCAAAATAGTATACCTTGCCCGCCTGTCGAAAGCGGACACCAACAACAGCTATCATTCCATATTCTCCTTTATCTCAAGCAGCAGCATTTCCAGCGTCAGGGAGGCGTTCACGTTCATCCGGATCCTTTGATCCGCGGTCTGTAAGGCCGCTAAGATCTCATTTAGCCCGGCAAATGAACTTTCCCCGGCGATCTGCCGTATCAAACCCGTCTGATCCTGAAAAATCAGGCGCTCCCGGCTGCCTGCCGATTTATATAATAACACATCCCGAAACAAAAGCAAAAGCAGATCCGAAAAAAGCGGGATGTCCTCTTTTCGGTTGTCAAAAAACTCCAGCTCCGACACCAGTTCATACGTGGGGAGCCGGTTCAGCTTAACGATCAGCGAAAACGCATATTCTTTCAACTCTTCAAGCTGCTTTGAGGATGCCAGCGCCATGGCGCGCCCCACATTCCCCTGCGCAAACGCCACACACAGGTCTGCCGTCTCGTCCGGTACCGAAAGATCCCGCACCAGATGTATCCTTATCCGCCCATCCTCCACGGCTTTTAGATTTATCCGCACACAGCGGGAGAGGATCGTGGGCAAAAGCGCGTCCGCGTTTGTCGTAAGGAGCAGGATCACCACGTAGGCGGGCGGCTCTTCCAGCGTCTTTAAGAGCGCGTTTTGCGCCTGGACGTTCATTTTTTCTGCCTCATCCACGATGTAGACTTTGTACCGGCTGCTGTAGGGCCGTATCTCCACATCCCGGTTGATCTGCTGCCGCACGTCGTCCACTGAGATCCCGGCTTTCTCGTGCGTCACATAGATGATATCGGGCTGGTTGTGTCCGAGAGCCTGCCGGCAGGAGCGGCACTTTCCGCACGCCTCCCCTCCCTGCGGATCCTCACATAAAAGCAGCATGGCAAACGCCTCCGCAAGCATCATCTTGCCGGATCCGTCCGGTCCGTTTAAGAGGTATGCGTGGGAAACCTGGTCCCTATGAACGGCATTTTGTAAATTTGAAATGATCTGCTCGTGACCGATAATGTCCCGAAATCCCGCCATGTTGCTCTCCTCGCTTTGCACGTTTGGCACTTCATTCGCCCGCTAAGCGCGCATCTGTTCAATGTAAGCGCGCACATCCGCGACGATCTGCTCTTTTTCCAGATTCTCAAAGGAGTGCGTGATCCCCGCTTTTTGCAGGTTCTCCTCGGAAAAATCGCGGGAATCCGCCAAAAACCGCCGGCACATCTCCGCGTACTTCGGCTCCGCCTGCTTTCTCTCACGCCGGAGCGCACGGGATAAGCGCTCGCCGTCCTCCACCCAGATATAGAGCGGACAGACGTTTTCGTCGCCGAAGTAGTCCCGGATCTTTTCATAGGACTCGAGCGTGCCGATCATCAGGTAGTCGTTGTGTTCCAAGTCAATCTGACCGTCGTCCGCCGTAAAGTATTTCCATACACCGCAGGCCGTGTCATAGGAGCGCATCTCGATCACCTTTCCGGCGCGCGCCATCTCCTCCGCCTCCTCGTCCGTGCAGAAAAAATAGCTCTCCCCGTCGATCTCTTTGATGCGGATGGGGCGCGTCGTGTAGGGAATCACCTGTTTTAAATTTAGATCGCTTTGCCCCAGCAGCTGCTTGTAAATGTAATCCTTGCCGGAAGCACTCTTTCCCATGAGACAGAAGATCTTGCCCATGATATCACCTCATATCTGTTTTACGGGCCGCCGCAGCGCCTGCGCAGCCCGGTCCTTTTTCGATGATAGCATATCCACTTTCCGCTTGCAATCTCAGGTGATCGCACGGACCTTGATGCCGCCTGTGTCCCCGGTATCCTGTATCCCGTAGAGCTGCATACCGCGCGCCGCACAGAGGGTAAGCGCTCCGATGAGCTCCTCCCGGATTACTTCCCCGGGGATCAAAATCGGAATGCCCGGCGGATACAGACAGACAAATTCGGCCGAAATACGGCCCGCCGCCTCGTCAAGCAAAACAGCGGATGCCTCCGCGTCTATCGCCTGCGCGAGCTCCATGCGCGTTTCCCTCGGCCCGTAGAGCAGAGCAGGGTCGATCGAGCCCCCTGCTTTCGGGAAGGTGCCCGAACCTGCGGCCCCGTCGGGAATATTCTGTCCGTCCGCTGCCGTCTGACCGTCTGCCTCTTTCTGCCCGTCTGCTGCGATCCGGTCGATCTCAAAAAGCGCCTTTATAAGCCGCGAGAAGCCCTCATCGGTATCCATGATGCCGGTCAGCGCTACCACATAGCTGTCGGCCGCCATCTCCATCTGGAGACGATATTTTTTAAGAAGAAACTCGTAAAGCTCCTGTCCGTTAAGGCCGGCCCGCTCAGCTGAAATCAGGATCTTTGACGGATCCCGGGCATAGATGCCGGGTATTTGGCATTCTTTGTCCGTCCCGGCGGGGAACACCCGAACACTCGTAAGCGCATCACACTGATCATAGAATTCCCGCAGTCTCTCCTCAAACTGCCCAAAGCGGCTGTTTTTTCTTGTCTCCGGATTCGCATACAGCGCCGCGTCTTCCCCGACGATCCGCACGCAGCGGTCGAGTCCCGCCATCAGCACGTAGGAGGGGGAGCTGCTCTGGAAGATGTCCAGATATCTCTGCACGTTACCCGCGTCAAAGCGGTATGCTTCTCCAACCGCGCCGGTCTTTTTAAGGTGCAGGGCCGCCGACTGGGTATAGGCGGGCAGGGTCTTGTGAAGGCTCTCCACGCAAAGATCCGCGCCGAGCGCGATGGCTTTTTGCGGAAATCCGTCCGAAAACCCAAAGTGTGCCCCGTGAGCCTCGTCCACGATCAGCGGGAGATCCCTGGCATGCACGATGTCCGCGATTGCACGGATGTCCGACACGACCCCGTCATACGTCGGAGATGTGATGACAACAGCCCGCACATCCGGATTGCGACAAAGCGCCTCCTCCACCTGCTCCGGCGGGATGCTTCCCTGCAGACCGCTGTCGGTAAGGTCGGGATAGACAAAGGCAAGCTTTGCCTCCGCCAGATAGGCGGCGTGATACACGGACCTGTGGCAGTTCCGCCCGATCAAAACCCGGCCGCCCCTGCCGCAGCATGCGCAGACTGCTGCCAGGATCCCAGCCGTGCTGCCGTCTATCAGATAAAAGCTTTCATCCGCCCCGAAGACCCGCGCCAGACGCTCCTGCCCCTCGCGGAGAATCCCCCCGGCGTGATGCAGGTCGTCAAGCCCTTCGACTTCCGTGACATCGATCTCCTCCGGGGTGAAATTTCCCAGCCGCTGCCGCTTGTGCCCCGGCATGTGAAAAGGGTAGATGTCCGATGCGCCGTATGCAGTTAACAATTCGTCCAGGTATCTCTCCATAACAAAGTCATTATATCATAAAACCCTCCGGAATTTGCAAATAAAAGGGAGATATGCTATATTCATATTACTGCTTTTTGGCCCCTGCGCGGCGGCCTGATATTGCGGTGATAAACAGACATTTTTCGGGAAGGAATGTTCCATGGCACATGCAATACAAGCTGCCTATGGCTTAAATCCAAAAGATTTTATCTATACAGTGGTTGCGATCGCGGTCATCGCCGGCATCGCCGGATTTGTCTATGAAGAGCTTTTTTACCGGATCGATCTGAAGAAATGGGTGAAGAGAGGTTCTACCTTCGGCCCGTGGATCCCGATCTATGGCATCGGAGGGATCCTTCTCACGCTGATTGTCTATCATTTCCGGGCACACTGGATCTTCGTGTTCCTTATGAGCTGCCTGGTGACCGGCCTGATCGAATTTTTGGGCGGATATTTTATCTATCGGTTTACCGGCAAAAGGCTGTGGGACTACAATACCGAGATCTGGAACTGGGGCAACATCGGCGGCTTCGTCTGCGCTCGCTCGGTCATTTTATTCGGGATCGGCGGCGTAGCGCTTGTCTACCTGATCTACCCGATCGTAACAAATGTCTACAGCAATCCGCACGGTGAGGCTTGGGAAAACACGATGATGGTACTCTTCTTCGTGTTTATCATAGACATCATACTTGCCCATTTCCTGCGGCAACCGCACAGCATTTCCGGCGAAAATGAGGAAATGGCAAAACCGAAGGAGACGTCGAAAACCAAAGAGACTCCAAAAAAGACAGGTACTTCGAAAAAGAGGGAGACTTCGAAAAAAAGGGAAACTTCGAAACAGAAGGATACTTCAAAAAAAGGGAAACTTCAAACACCAGATAATAAAAAAGAATAAAAAATAATATCATGTCAGCAGGGAATTATTTAATTCCGAAAATGAATCTATATATATAATCAGTTCGTTGACACGCTCTTTGTTCATTGCTAAACTTGCTTTAGCTCAATTATCCTATTATAATTGATTCCACTAATACTATTAAGGAGGAAAAGCACGTGAAAAAGAAAATTGTAAGCATTATCTGTGTTTCCGCGCTCGGCGCCACCATGCTGGCAGGCTGCGGCAACAGCGGCAGCGATGAGACAGTGGTTGAAGAAGCCGAAAGCGTTGTTGATGAGGCAAAGGAAGAAGCACAGGAGATGGAGCAGGAAGACGCCGACACAAGCGAACTCGAAGTAATTGAGGAAGAAGAGGGTGAGACGACCGAAGCTGCAGGCGAAGGCGAAGGCACCACCGTTACGGTTTATGCGGCGGCCAGCTTAGAGACTGTCATGACGGATCTTATCGCTCAGTATACGGAAGAGCACCCCGACATCGAGATCGTGGGAAGCTATGACAGTTCCGGCACTCTTCTGACACAGATCGAAGAGGCTGCCGGCAACGGCATCGACGTTTTCTTCTCTGCGGCACAGACACAGATGAACACTCTGCAGGACGATGACAATCTCGTCGTAGACGGCACCCGGCACAACGTCGTAAACAACCAGGTGTGTGTCATCACCTACACAGACAGCGGCACAGAAGTGACCGGTCTTGACAATCTTGAACTCGCATCCAGCATGGCCCTGGCCGATGGTTCCGTTCCGGCCGGCAAATATACAAGGACAGCTCTGATGAACATCGGCATCCTGCCTGAGACAGATGATCCGTCCGAGTATACGACCGAGGAAGTCTCCGAGGCTCTTGGCGGTCTGGAGATCAACGAGTGCAGCAACGTCAGCAAGGTTCTGCAGGCTGTCGCCGAGCAGTCCAATGAGGTTGGCACCGCTTATTATTCCGACACTTACGGCTACGAAGATCAGGTTGAAATTTTAGAGTATATCAGTTATGATTTAACCGGAGATGTGATCTATCCCGTAGCACAGGTGAACAACGCTGAGGCCAGCGAGGCTGAGTCTGAGGCGGCACTTGACTTTATCAATTACCTGATCTCTGACGATGCGAAGACAATTTTTGAGAGCTACTACTTCGACGTAGACGTAGAGGACTAAACATCCAACATTTGATCTTAACTAAATTTATCATGCGGGAAAAGGCATCTGATTTTTTCAGATGCCTTTCCTTAAATGTGGAGGAGGCACTATGGATAATCTGATGAACATCCTCTCCAATCTGGACTGGAGCCCACTGTTTATCTCACTGAAAACGGGGGTTGTCGCAACAGGAATTTCATTTTTCATAGGCATTTTCGCAGCCGGAAGGGTCGTGCGGACCGGCACCAGAGGAAAAGCCATCGCAGACGGTTGTCTAACTCTGCCTATGGTGCTCCCCCCGACCGTAGCCGGCTTTTTTCTGCTCCTCTTATTCAGCTTAAAGCGCCCTCTGGGCAGCTTTTTGTACAGCAACCTCGGCATAAAGATCGTGCAGACATGGGCAGGCTGCATCATCGCGGCGACCGTCATCGCCTTCCCTTTGATGTACCGCAATGCGCGGGCCGCGTTTGAACAGCTGGATCCCAATCTCATCTATGCCGCGCGGACGCTCGGCATGCCGGAATTCAAGATCTATTGGCGGATCATCATCCCCAACTCCGGTCCCGGCATCCTGGCCGGCATCATCCTCACGTTCGCCCGGGCTCTGGGTGAATATGGAGCCACTTCCATGCTGGCGGGGAATATTCCGCACAAAACATCGACGATCTCCCAGCGGATCGCCATGGTCATACAGGACGGAGACTATGCGACTGCCGGCGTCTGGGTGGTCATTATCCTGCTGATCGCGTTCGGCATCATCGTGTCGATGAACCTGGTCGCAGGCCGAAACATGAAAAACGTACAAAGGTGGTAGTCTATGGGCATCGATGTGTCAATCAAAAAGCAAATCGGAAATTTTTTCCTCGACGTGGCATTTCAGACAGAGGATGAGATTTTCGCCATACTGGGAGCTTCCGGCTGCGGGAAGAGCATGACCTTAAAGTGCATTGCCGGCATAGAGACTCCCGATGAGGGACATATCATCCTAAACGGCCGGACTCTGTTTGACTCTGCTCAGAAGATCAACGTGATCACGCAGGAGAGGAAAGTCGGCTACATGTTCCAGGACTATGCGCTCTTCCCGAATATGACCGTAGAACAAAACATCACGATCGGGATGGGCAAAAACCCGGATCCCGCCGTGGTGAGAGAATATATCGACCGCTTCCGCTTAAGCGGACTGGAAGGACATCTGCCCCGACAGCTCTCCGGCGGACAAAAACAGCGGGTCGCGCTGGCGCGCATGCTCGTCTCGGATCCCGAGATCCTGCTGCTCGACGAGCCGCTCTCTGCACTGGACACCTACTTAAAGTGGGAGGTGGAGGAGGAGCTCGAAGCACTCTTTAAATACGTAAAAAAGCCAACCCTGTTTGTAACGCACAACCGGGATGAGGTGTATCACCTCTGCGAGCGGGTCTGTATGTTAAACGAAGGCCACGTGGAGACGATCCAGGAGAAAAAAGAGTTCTTCGCCAATCCGGAGACCGTCGCCGCGGCCAAACTCTCCGGCTGCCGAAACATTTCCGTGGCAAAACGCCTCTCGGAACATGAGCTCTTTGCCACCGACTGGAATCTGACCTTCCGAATAGACCGGGCCGTGCCGGAAGACTTAACCCATGTCGGCATCCGCGCGCACTATATTGAAGTTATCGAGGAGGACGCCGCTCAGGAAAAAAACTGTGCCGTCCTCCCGTTCAACCATTTTTTGGAGCAGCAGTTTGAATCGGAGCTCATCTTAGACTGTCCCGGCGGAAGCGGGGCTCAGATGCGTCTGTTGATGAGCAAAGAGCAGGCCGCCGCCCTCTCCCGAAAAGAGCGCGTGGCGATCCGGATCCCAGAGGAAGCCCTGATGCTGCTTCACGACTGAGTCAGACAGAAAAAGGAGACAGATCTTATGAGCAAGGAACTTACCCATGTCGATAAAAACGGAAACGCCATCATGGTCGATGTGTCGGAAAAACCCGTTACATCCCGCCTGGCCACGGCGCAGGGAAGGATCAGAGTCAGCCGCGAAGTGATGGACGCCATCCTCGGCGGCACGGCCAAAAAAGGCGATGTGTTGGGCGTCGCCAGAGTGGCAGGCATCCAGGGCGCCAAACAGACGTCCTCCCTGATCCCGCTTTGCCATCCGCTGCTGATCCAAAAGTGCAGCGTGGATTTTGAGACAGATCAAAAACAGGGGATCATCACTGCTTCCTGCACGGTGCAGTGTGCCGGGCAGACCGGAGTGGAGATGGAGGCGCTTACCGGAGTGAGCACGGCGCTTCTCACCATCTATGACATGTGCAAGGCCATAGACCGTTCCATGGAGATCGGAGAGATCTGTCTCATGGAAAAACAGGGCGGAAAGAGCGGACACTATCTCCGCTCGGAGGAAACTGAGGAAGAAAAATGAGAGATCGATATGGCAGAGAGATCAACTACATGAGGATTTCCATCACGGACCGGTGCAATCTGCGCTGTGTCTACTGTATGCCGAACGGGATCGAGTGCGTCCCCATGTCGGAGATCCTGACCTACGAAGAGATCGAACGGGTCTGCCGACAGGCTGTCACGCTGGGTATCACGGTTTTTAAAATCACCGGCGGCGAGCCGCTGGTGCGGCTGGGCTGCCCCTCTCTCGTAAAAATGATCAAACAGATCCCCGGTGTACAGCAGGTGACCATGACCACCAACGGAGTCCTTTTCAAGCAGTATCTTCCGGAACTTCTAGAGGCCGGCTTAGACGGCGTCAATATCAGCCTCGACACGCCGGATCCGGAGACGTATCGGACCATCACCGGCTTTAATGAGCTAAGCAGTGTGCTCGACTCCATCGAAGCCGCGCTTACGAGCGGAATCCGGGTCAAGGTAAACGCAGTGCTCTTAAAAGGCATAAATGAGACGGACTGGGAGCCGCTGCTTTTGCTGGCCAGTAAGCGTCCGCTTGACGTCCGTTTTATCGAACAGATGCCGATCAAAAACGGGAAACTGTTTGAGCCTGTCGCAAACGTTGACCTTTTTGCGGATATAAAAAATAAGTATCCGGACATTGTGCCGGATAAAGAAAAACACGGAAACGGCCCGGCCGTCTATTACCGGATCCCGGGCTTTTGCGGAAGCGTCGGCTTTATCAGCCCAGTGTACTCGTCGTTTTGCAGCCGCTGCAACCGGATCCGCTTAAGTGCAAAGGGGGATATAAAGCCCTGCCTGTGTTTTGAGGCAAAGGAAAATGTCCGGGCTGCACTGCGGGACGGAAAGGATGAGAAGGTCCGGGAACTTTTAGAAACCGCGATCGATGAAAAGCCTACGATGAGCTGTTTTGAGGCCGAGGCACAGACACCCGGACTCGAGGATATGGTCAAGATCGGCGGGTGAGCGAACCCCGTCCATCAAAGCCAAAAGATAACACGTGGAGATTACCCCATGGGAAAACTGGCATACATCTGCATCAGTGAAAAAAAAGGAACCCCGAAACGCGGGGTGGAAGAGGCAGTACTCACAGAGGACTGGGGCATTGAAGAGGATGCCCACAGCGGAAACTGGCACCGGCAGGTAAGCCTGCTGCCCGCCGAGCGCATCCGGGAATTTAACTCCCGAGGCGCCGGAGTAGAGGCCGGAGCGTTTGGGGAAAACCTCATTGTCGAGGGCCTTGATCTAAAAGATCTTCCGGTCGGAACGCAGCTTCAGATCGGAGAGGCAGTTCTGGAGATCACGCAGATCGGAAAGGAATGCCACGACCACTGCCGGATCTGGCAGACCATGGGAGACTGCATCATGCCGAGAGAGGGCGTGTTTGCCCGGGTCATGACAGGCGGAACCATAAAAAAAGGAGATGAGATCATCATGAGCACACCAAAAAAAGACAGACCGTATACCGCCGCTGTGGTTACCTTAAGCGACAAGGGAGCCGCAGGCGAACGGGAAGATAAAAGCGGACCTGTCATCGTTCAAATGCTGAAAGAGGCCAGCTATGAAGTGCTCGAGACCTCTTTGCTCCCCGATGAGCAGGAAACATTAGAGCACGAACTGATCCGTCTCGCGGATCAGCGTCAGCCGGATGTGATCCTGACTACCGGCGGCACCGGATTTTCCGAACGGGATATCACCCCGGAGGCCACCGTCGCAGTCTGTGACCGTATGGCCAACGGGATCGCCGAGGCCATCCGCGCCTATTCCATGGAGATCACACCCCGCGCCATGTTCAGCAGAGCCGTGTCCGGGATCCGGGGGAAATCCCTGATCATCAACCTCCCAGGCAGCCCGAAAGCGGTGGAAGAGGCGCTTACGTTCCTGCTTCCGAACTTAGACCACGGGATCGATATCCTGCGGGGAAGTGCGCACGACTGCGCCCGCAGCTAAATACATATAATTCACACATAAGGAGTACAGCACATGAGCGTACCGGAGAAGAAAGAGGAGCAAGCGGCCGATGTCTACCGCGAACATATCACACTGGAGGAAGCGGTGGAGATCATAGTCTCCCACACCACACCGATCACCCGGACGGAGACGGTCTCCCTGTCGGACGCCGACGGAAGGATCCTGGCGAAAGACATGTATACGGAGATGGATAACCCTCCGTTTGACCGGTCTCCCATAGACGGGTACGCCTGCCGTTCCGCCGATATCGCGGATGCGACAAAGGAGCATCCTGTGTTTCTGCGCGTAACAGAAGAGATCGATGCGGGAGATTATCCCGACCGGACCGTACAGCCCGGAGAAGCCGTCCGCATCATGACCGGCGCACCGATCCCGGCCGGCTGTGACTGCTGCGTCTGGCAGGAAGACACCGATTACGGAGAGGAGACAGTGGCAGTCTATGACTCTGTCCCGCCCCACGGGAACTTCTGTGACCGGGGCGAGGATTTTAAAAAAGGCATCTGCATGCTCCGCGCCGGAGAGCGCTTAGACAGCGTCGGCATCGCCAATCTGGCCGCCATGGGCACGGCATCTGTTCCGGTCATTGAGATCCCCCGCATCGCACTGTTTACGACCGGCGACGAACTGGTGGAGGCGGGTCAGGATCTCGCCCCCGGAAAGATATACAACAGCAACCTTTTGCTGCTTAAGATGCGGCTTTGCGAGCTCGGCGTGCCCGCGCAGTGGTGCGCTCATCTCCCCGATGACGCCGACACCGTGGCACAGGCGATCCAAAAAGCCGTGGATAAGGGCGCAGATCTCGTCCTCACGACAGGCGGTGTATCCGTCGGGAAAAAGGACATCCTGCACGATGTCATTGACAGGCTCGGAGCAAAGAAACTGTTCTGGCGCGTAAGGTTTAAGCCGGGAATGCCGACGATCTTTTCCCTGTATCAGGGGGTGCCGATCGTCAGCCTGTCCGGCAATCCGTTCGGCGCACTGGGGAACCTGGAGCTTTTGCTCCGCCCGATGCTGGAAAAAATGACCGGAGACCACACGCTTCGGATCAAGCGGGTCTGCGGCATCTTAAAAAATGATTTTCCAAAGGCCAGCCCCGGAAGACGCTTCATCCGGGCACGCTATATTGATGGCGCCGTATATCTGCCGGATGCACCGGGAGTGCCCGGTGTGGAACACTCTTCCGGCGTCCTTGCCTCCATGCGGCACTGCAACTGCCTCGTGGACATTGCACCGGGCTCCCCGTCCTTAAAATCGGGAGAGCTCGTGTCGGTGTGTCTTCTTGAGAGGTCGGAAGATCTTCCCGACCAGGATACGGCCGGCTTATCTTTGGCCGGCTCGGATGCTTCCGTCTGCGGTACAGCGAGCGGACCTCGTATCTTTGCGATCTCAGGCGTAAAAAACTCCGGCAAGACCACGCTGATCGAAAGCCTGATCCCCGCATTCGCGGACATGGGCTGGAGCGTAGCCGTCTTAAAACACGACGCCCACGGCTTTGACCCGGATGTTCCGGGCACCGATACCTACCGGCAAAGACAGGCCGGAGCCTGCGGCACCGCCATTTTTTCCGATGATCTCTCCATGGTCGTTCGACGGGAGAGCACTTCGGAGCGGGCACTCATAAACGCATTCCCTGACGCGGATCTGATCCTGCTCGAGGGATTTAAGTGGACGGACTATCCGAAGATCGAGATCGTCCGGGACGGGAACTCCGAGAGCCCTGTGAGTGATACGGCCACGCTGGCCGGCATCGCCACAGACGTAAGGGGCGCGGACGGCTTTCCCCCGGATATCCCGGTATTTGACTTAAATCAGCCGGAGCGGATCGCACAGTTTATTTGGGATTATTTTTCACGGGAGACATGATATGGACCGGATCGCCATGGTACTTTTAACCGGCGGGAACAGCACCCGGATGGGAACATCCAAGGCGGAGCTCGTCTTGGACGGGCAGACATTCGCGGAGCGGATCGCGGAAGAACTTGCCGCCTGCGGCCCGCTGTATCTGTCTGTCTCTGCGGATACCCCGCATGTTCCCCTGCACGAGATCTACCCCTGCATTCGGGATGAGGCCGACCACGTCGGACCGATGGGCGGCATCAGTGCCGTATTCCATCAGATCGATGCGGATGCCTGTTTTTTCTGCGCCTGTGATATGCCGTTCATGGCAAGGGCTTATGTCAGCCATCTTTGCGGAATCTGGGACAGCGTAAGCCCGGAATCATATGACGCGCTCTTAGTTAAGGGAGCGGGCGGGCGGATCTATCCCACGGCCGGGATCTATCACCGGAGGATCCTAAAGGATCTGGATCTTAAGATACAGGAAGAAAACTACAGACTCCGGGATCTTCTCGCATCGCACCGCGTCTTTTACGTGGAGGAGAATTCCCTCGGAGAATTAAAGAAATCACTGATCAATGTAAACACGATAAAAGACTATGAGTCGCTTAGGGATCACTGAGAAATCGCTTAAAATCACTAAGAAATCACAAAGAAATCGCAAAGAAATCAATTAGAAATCGCGAAGGAATCACAGCGAAAGGCGGGTTGATGATATGAAACTGATCAAGACAACGGAAGCGGAGGGGCATGTGCTCTGTCACGATATCACACGGATCATCAAGGATGAGGTGAAGGATACGCCGTTTCGAAAAGGGCATGTCGTCACGGCGGAGGATATCCCGGCCCTCTTAAATCTGGGAAAAGAGCACCTCTATGTGTGGGAAAAAGACGACACGATGTACCACGAGGACGAGGCCGCGGAGATCCTGCGCGATATCAGCATCAATAAATATATGGAGGCGAGCGCTCCGAAAGAGGGCAAGATCGAACTGATGGCCGTAAAAGACGGCCTGTTTCAGGTCGACATCGAACGTCTGATGGCGGTCAACTCGATCGACCAGATCATGATCGCCACACGGCACACCAACACGCCGGTGAAGGCGGGAGATAAGCTGCTTGGCACACGCGTCATCCCGCTCGTTATTAAAAAAGAAAAAATGGAGCAGGTAAAGGAGGCCGCCGGGAGCGAACCGCTGACCCGGATCATCCCTTATCAAAAGCAAACAGCCGGAATCATCACGACCGGAAACGAAGTGTTTTCCGGCAGGATCAAGGATACATTCACCCCGGTTGTCAAGGAAAAGCTGGCTCAATACGGCATAGAGACGACCGAACATGTCGTCTTGGACGACAACATGAATAAGATCGTCTCTGCGATCAAGGAACTGAAGGAAAAAGGGGTGGATATGATCGCCTGTACCGGCGGCATGAGCGTGGATCCGGACGATCAGACACCGGGCGCCATCAAACAGTCCGGCGCCAACATCGTCACATACGGCTCGCCCGTTCTTCCGGGCGCCATGTTCCTGTTGGCCTACTTTGACGACGGGACGCCCATCTGCGGGCTGCCGGGATGTGTCATGTACAATAAGACGACTGTCTTTGACATCGTGCTGCCGCGCATCGCAGCCGGTGTCCCCTTAGAGAAAAAAGACTTTGCCTGTCTGGGAAACGGGGGATTTTGTCTGGGCTGTCCCACCTGTACCTTCCCCATCTGCGGGTTCGGCAAGGGAACCGCCATGTAGAGGGATTGTCTTTGTTGTGCATAAAGTCAGATTTTCCTTTAACTTACCGACATTGATCAATCGATCAATTCTTTTCCCTCTACGTAATTAAATACCGGCCCTTCCAGGCAAATATAGGTCTCATTGATCTTGCAGTGTCCGCATTTCCCGACGGCGCACGCCATCTTTCGCTCGAACGATACCCAGATGTGCTCCTCCGTGGCCCCCTTGTCCATGCAGCCCTGCGCCGCGAAGCGGAACATGGCCGGCGGACCGACGATGATCACGTTGTAATCCTCCCCAAAGGTCTCGAAGGGGACTTCCGGTATGTACTGTGTCACAAAGCCTTTCTTAAAGCCGGGCTCTTCCGAGTTGTCCAGGCACCACGACGTGTGAAACTTTTCCGCCGCCGTGAACTTGGCCAGGTCATCCTTAAACAGGACGGCGCTCATATCCTTAAAGCCTGCCATGGCATATACATCTAAGATCTCATCCTGATGATCATAAAAATACTGGATCGTACTGCGCACCGCCGCCAGGCCGGTTCCGCCGGCAATGACAACGAGATGTTTATTTTTGAATTGGTCTACGGGGAAATAGTTCCCATATGGGCCGCGCATGAACAGGACATCCCCCTCATGAAGCCCGAACAGACCGCTGGTCAGTTTTCCGACTTTTCGGATCGTAAACTCCACATAGCCGTCTCCGTGCGCACTGACTGAGATCGGTGCCTCCCCGACTTTCGGGATGGACAGCATGAAGAACTGCCCGTGCTGTACTTTTTCCCCGTGCCATTCCACACGAAACGTGTGCTCGGCAACGGTTTCCAACATGATCTTTAAGATCCTGTGGGGTTCCGGGAGTGTAATATTTTCCATCACGCGTCCTCCTTTGCTTCCTCGGCTCTTTTTTGTTTCAGCAGTTCCACTTCCTGCGCAAGTCCGCCGATCGTCTCGGAGAATTTGATCTCCTTGGGGCAGCGCATGTCACACCGGCCGCAGCCTACGCACATGTTCTCCTCGCCAAACCGCTCTTTATAATCGTAGATCTTGTGCAGGGTCTTAAAACGGGTGTTGGCACCGGCGTCTTCCCTCACACCGTGCCCTCCGGCCATGACCGTGTAAGTGGAGAGCATGCAGGATGACCAGGTACGACGCCGCTCGCCCTCCAGACTTGACTCGTTGTAGATGATATCATTTGTGTCAAAACAGGTGCAGGTGGGACATACGGTATTGCATCCTCCGCACAGGATGCAGCGGTCCGTAAACTGCGCCCAGTATTCCAACCCGATGATGTCGCTTAAGTAGCTGCGGTCCGGGATGTCCGGTACCTGAACCGTCCGCAGGTTCTCCTTTACAAACTCCGGCTCAAAGTCTCTCTCCTCCCCGCAGGAAAAGACCGGCAGCAGCGATTCGTCCTTTACCTCCACCAGCATCCCCTCCGGATCAAAGCGCACCGCGGCGGCATAGTCCGTGGCGATGTTGGAGCCCATGGATACACAAAAACACGTCTCAAAGCTCTGTGTACACTCTAAGAGGATAAATTTGGCTTTCTCTCTAAGCCGGGCATAGTAATACTCCGGGTTCCCGCCGTTTTTTAAAAAGATCTGGTCCAGCCTGCGGATCGCATTGATGTCGCAGGGGCGGGCAAGGATCAGGATATCCCGCTCGTCTTCCAGTTCACTGACGATCACCTCCGTCACAGCAAACTTAAGCAGGGTCTGCATGACCGGGTAGATGATCTCTTTCGGACCGTAGTCCGCCTTCTGATCGAAAACGATCTCCGAAAAATCCCGGATCTCTCCGTAACGGATCTCGGGCTTTCCTTTTCCGCGTCCCCGGCGCGTGATCGCTTTCGGCGCACAGACTTTCGTAGTCCCGCGCAGCTGTTCCAATATATCATTGACCTGTTCTTTCGTCAGATAATATCCCATCTTATTACTCCTATCTGAGCAGGGCTGTCTCCTCTGTCATAAATCCCCTCGTGATCCTTCCGATGGCGCGGAAGAAGTCCGTCGATGCGTATTTCCGGATATCCTCGCCAAACATGGCGATCCAACGCAGATGATCCCTGTAAAAGGTCCTTTGCTCCTGCATGCTCTCGTCTAATCCCGCCTCGTCCTCCGCCTCGGCAGCCGCAACCGCCGCGTCGCAGAGTCTGGCCATATATTCAAACTCCAGGCCGGCATGGTCATCGGGGATCCGATACATGTCCTCCCGGGCCTTAAGTCCCTTTGCCGCATACAGGATGGCCACATCGCCAAAGGCCTCCTGATTGACCAGATGGTCCTCACTGGTGTATACCGATTCATAGGGAAAAGCCGCGCCACCGCTGGCGACACCCGCAGCCAAAAAGATCCGCGCGTACTCGACCTCGAGGTCGATGACAGCGTCCTCCATGCTCTGCTGTCCCTCCTCCGGCTCCGAATCCGCGACCGTGTCGAGATACTGCTTTAACTGCTCATACCCGTCCGCTAAGTCAATATCCGTGCAGTCCGTGGGAAACACCATCTGTTTCATCCTGGAAAGCAGCTCCGCATCCACTTCCAATACATAGAGCCGGGCCAAAAACCGATACATGTCCGCCCGTTGTCTTATGAGGGTAACGATCTCATCTTTTTTCTCCATACTATATCTCCCCTCTCAGCTTTCGCTCGTACTCAAACGGCAGATCTTCGATCCACTTGCATTTTCTGAGGATAAATCTGCCGGACGGCTCGTTCCCGTTCTCGTCCTTTAAGGTGTAGACATGCCCCTCATTTTCCGCCAGAAGCTTTGACACTTCACTCTCGGGGTCCTCGATATCTCCGACATGCAGGGCTCTGCCGACACAATTTCTCACACAGGCGGGCTCTATATCCTCATCCCGTCTCTGAACACAGAGATTGCACTTGTCCATGACGACCAGTTCACTGTTGAACAGGTTGCACTCAAAAGGGCAGGCGCGCATACAGCTCTGACAGCCGATACAGACCTCCCGGTCGATATAGATCACACCGTCCTCCTCGTCCTTGTAACAGGCTCCGGTAGGGCAAACTTCCGTACAGGTCGGATATTTGCACTGCTGGCACATGACCGGCATAAAATACATCTCGATATCCGGGAAATGCCCAGTCGGACCCATGGTATAAAAGGTGCTTCGGGAGGGCCCCAGCGCGATCTTGTTTTCTGTCTTGCATCCGACCTGACAGCCGCCGCGGCAGCCGATACAGCGATCCAAGTCCACGACCATTGCTAATTGTGCCATTCGATATACCTCCCCTGTGCGCTGCCGATCGGAAGCCAGGACTTAAACTCTTCCGGCTTGGTCCATACGCCCTCCGGCGGGCCGTCCGCTTTCGAAACACTGACCAGAAATGCGCGAAGCGTGTAGGTCCCGACCACATCATTATATGGCGCGCTCCCCTTCGTCAGCACGTTGACGTTCATCTCTTTCCACCCGTGTGTCTTAGTGTTTAAGGTCTCAGGATTCCAATAGCGCTCCATAAAGACCGCTCCGGGCTTGATACCCTCCGTCACGACTCCTTTCCCGCGGATCTTGCCTCGCAGAGACTCGACCCATACCCAGTCACCGGTATGGATATCATATTTTTCCGCATCAACCGGGTTGATCCAGACCTCCGGGGCCGGATAGATCTCCCGCACGGCCGGTACATTCCGGAGTGTGCCGTGATGGAAAAAAGGAACCCGCCCGCTCGTTAAGATCAGCGGATACTTTTTCGCCAGCTCCGGCGTGGCGATCGGGCCCTCGGGAGGCTCGAGATAGTAGGGCAGCGGATCATAGTCCTTCGATGCCGGCGGAAGTATACACTTCGCAAACGGCTGTCCTGTCCGGGACAGCGTGATCATGCTGTCTAAATAGATCTCAATCTTTTTAGAGGGTGTGTCAAAGCCCTTTGGCTTGCCTGTCTCCTCGTCAATCTGCTTGTATACATAGTAAGTGCGCCACTCTTCCTTTGTCAGGTACTCGAACGGCGCTTTCTCTTTGACTTCATTCCATGTCATGCCGATCTTGCCGACACAGTGGTCAAACAGCTCTTCCATGGTATCCCAGTAGGCCAGATCGTCTCCCATAAATTCGGGATCAAATGCCTTCTGGCAGCCCTCATGCCCCATTTCAGCGCAGACTTTCGCCAGCCGGGAGAAAAATACGGCTTCGTCGCAAGTCTCCCAGAGATGCGTCGTCGACTGCCGGGCCACGATCATGTTGCAGGTCTCCACCAGCATATCCATCTCCAGCCATTCCTCCGTCGGCATCAGGATATCCGCATAAGCCGACATCGAAGTGGGATACATATAGGCATGGACAACATAGTCCAGATGCTTGATCGCCTCCTCGATCTTATTGGCCTCCGCCACCACGCCAAACTTGTTGCCGGAACGGTCGATCCACATCTTGAGCGGGTAGGGCTTTCCCGTAATACACGCATCCAAAATAGCCGCGCCCTGTCCGCCCCACCAGATGTGCAGCCCCTTGTACTCGTTGCCGCCCAGCCGGATCTTTAACATCTCATCCGGCAGCATATTCTCCGCCTGCGGCACCGGATAGTTCGGCATACGCAGCGTGCCGCTCACACGGAAGCGCTGGCACAGTGCCCCGGGGCGCTCTATATTTGCCATCAGGCTGTCAATGATGCAGGCCGCCATGGCCGCCTGCTCCGAATTGGGCGTCTGGTCGGTGGCCACACCGATCGCTAAGCCGCTCGGCTTATTGTCGGTAAACATATGGATCGCTTTCTCGATCCGCTCGGGCTCTATCTCACAGACTTCACCGACATGTTCGAGCGTCCACTCCTCCACCCGCTCCCAGAGGAGGCGGTAGCCGGTCTTATATTCCTTGCCGTCCACGACCCAGGCGCCGTCCAGCACCGGATCCAGGTCATCATTCCAGGGATATTCCAAAGGCTGCATAGAATTAGTCTTCGCGTCCCAGACCATAAAGGTGTCCGGCTCTCCGTTCTCCCCCTTTTTCGGACGGAGCATAAACTTCGTCTCCGTATCCACCAGATAGGGAAGATCCGTCCAGTGCATGACAAAATCCTCGTCATACAGCTTGTTGTCCAGAATATAGCGAATCCAGGAGAGCATAAGAGCCACGTCTGTCCCGGGACGGGGCGCGAGCCACACATCAGCCTTTGCCGCGTCCGGTGTAAACCGCGGGTCGATCGTAACCGTCTTGACTCCCTTCGCCCGAAGCTCATTGACCATGCGTCCGCCGCTGGCCGTACAGGAGTAGGAGGGGTCCGTCCCCCACAGGACCAGACATTTGATCGGTGTGTCCTCCGGAAAGTAGAGCTCCAGCGCATTGGAGTCCGCAATGCTGGGATCCACCCCGCCGTACATCATCGTATATCCGAGTACGCGCGGCAGATAGCACTGAGCGCTGCCCGGCTCAAACCAATTGGGTGTCCCGAAGATGTCACAGAAACGACAGACACTCCAGACCTCCGGGTTTCCGCCGCCTCCGGTGGAGCCGAATACCGCCTGAGGTCCGTATTTTTCCCTTATATCCATGAGATGAAAAGCTATCTTGTGCAGGGCGTCATCCCAGGTGATGCGGTGCCATTTTCCGCCGCCGCGCTCTCCGACGCGCTCTAAAGGATATTTATTCCGATTCGGATTATAAAGCGCCTGAATTCCTGAAAGGCCTTTGGCGCACATCCGTCCCCGGCTCATGGGATCGATCGGGTTGCCTTCCAGCTTCACGACACGACCGTTTTTTACATAAGCCAGAACGCCGCAATTGGCAATGCAGGCACGGCAGGCTGTCTTGATGACCCGCTCTTCCGTCTCAGGCTCCAGCACCTTCGGCTCGCAGGTATCAAAAAACCGGCTGCCCTCCACAGCCGCGTCCAGACCCTCGATCCGGGTATCATGCATGATATTGTTCCAATCTTTTCCATCAAAGAACATTCGCTTTTTCCTCCTGATAGGTGCGGATCTGATCGATAAACATCTTCAGCTCCTCCTTGGTATTGCTTTTCTTCCAGACAGCGGCCACTCCGCTGTGCGTGTCGATCAGCGGACGAAACTGAAGATGAGGCATATCCGGATTATTATATCCGTTGTAATTCTGGTCACAGATAAAGATGTCATTCGGTTCGATGAGATTGTACAGCTGGGACATCGCATTGATCGCATAGCGGATGTATTGAGGCCGGAAGCCGTACGGCACGCACAGATCTTCCAGCATCCCACAGTAACTGGGAAGATAGAGAGGTGAAATCCCGACAAAATGACTGTCCTTTAAATCGGCAACCGTCAGGGTCTCCCGGCTGGCAAGCGGATTGTCCGCCAGCATGCAGACACTGTGAGGGCACTCGTCAAAGATCAAAGAGTCAAAGGCCGGATTGCCCATCTGCTCCAGATCGTAGAGCACCGTAAACACAATGTCTAAATTGTCGCAGACCAGACTTTTCTGCAACTCCTGTGTCTGACATGCCGAGACAGAGATATTGGTAAGGGGATGCTTCTGCAAAAATCCCCGCACAATAGGCGCCGTGATCTTCTCCGAGTTCTGGGAATCCAGAATGCCTATGGCGAGAAACTGGTTGTATCCTCCCTGCAGGACACGGCTTTCATCCAGCGACTTTTCGATATCCCGAAGGATCACGCTCCACCTGTCATACAGATGCTGTCCGGCCTCCGTTAACGTAACCTGTTTTTTACTCCGGATAAAAAGCGTGACATCCAAAGTCTGCTCCAGAGAGGAGATCGTCTTGCTTAATGTGGACTGTGTCGTATACAGAAGCTGCGCCGCCTTCGTAAAGCTGCTGCAGGAGGCAACTCCGAGAAAATATTGCATTTGAAGCAGATTGATATGCAGATATTTTGGCTCCGCCATGGCTAACTCTCCTTATGATTACTTCAGGTTTTACTCTTCTGATTTTAAGTGTCTTAAGTATAACAAAAGGAGAGCGGATACGCAATATATCCCACTCTCCTTTTATGTTCTTCGTGTTGTTCGCTGCGGCTGCAGATCAGTCTTTCTTGCGGTTTATCACTGCATTGCACTCGATCTCGACCAAAAATTCGGGGCGTGCAAGGCAGCCGGCCTGAAGGATCGTGCTTCCGGGAGGGCTTTCTACCAGCTCAGGCGCATACTGCTGATAAAACTTTAACTCCGTAGCACGCATCACCGGATAGTCCTTGATGTCCTTCAACATGATAAACGTCTTAAACACATTTTCCAGACAGCTTCCCGCATCCTCAAGGACCTGCTTCATTTTCAGAAGCGCATCCCACATCTGAGTCTCCATGGTGTTGGTCACACAGCCGCCATTTTCAAAGCTCTGGGGCGTCATACCCGAGACATAAAGGATGTTGTCCACCGCAACCGCGTTTGCGTAGATTGGAGTGCCCGGTGCCACATTCGGATATACCTGCTCTACTCCGTTGATATAACACGGATATTTTTTGATTGTGCTTTCCATAATGTAATCCCTCTTTTCATTATATTTATCAAAGCTTTCGCTTTTGACCGTATGTTAGCGGTGATGCCGTTTGGCATTTCTCCTTCTCCGTCTTCTGCGGCGTCTCGCCCTTACGGCAGCAACCACAAAGATGATCACGATGACCGCGACAACGATCACAAGGACTACCCCCACCTTCATCCCGGTGGTCCACCCTCTTGATTCGGAGCGTGCTGTGCCCACATCCTCGTCTTCCGGAGCCTCATTCAGCTCTTCATTCACATAGATCTTCCCGTCCTCTCCGGTTAAGAGCACGTCCGCGCGTCCCGCTTCCCGCCCATCATAGAAGTAAACAAGCGTGCCGAGGACGGAGTCAGAGGCATCGTCGTAGGAGACCTCCACATCCGTCTCGTCAAACGAAACCTCATTCGGCAGCACGAGTTCCGCATCCGGATCAAGCCGCGCGTATACCTCGTCCCCGTCAAAGATCATGGTCTCGCCCTCCACATCGGAGGTGCCATTAAAACGCGTCTCGCTCTGCGCAATGTTTAACGTCTGAAAGTCGTCAAACCCAAAGTCCAGAATTGCGATGGAGTCATCATAGGGGGCTGTTGTCTTCATCACGACACTGATCAACAGCCTGCCGTCCTTCTCCGCGTAAGATACCAGTGTGTTCCCGGCAGCCACTGTGTAGCCCGTTTTGCCGCCAATACAGTACTCGTAGATATGTTCTGTCCCTGAACTGGGATTGATCATCTTATCATGGTTATTTAAATAGGTCTCCTCGTCGTGCTTGTTTGTCGGGGGGATGACATAGGAAAGGGTCCCGATGATCTCCCGGAATTCGTCGTTTTTGATGGCTTCCTGCGCGATCAGAGCCATGTCCCTGCAAGTCGTATAGTGATCATCGTCCGGAAGCCCGTTTGCGTTTGTGAAATGTGTGTTTGTGCAGCCGAGCGCCGCCGCCCGCTCATTCATCATGTCGATAAAGGACTGATAGTCACCGTTCCCGACATGCTCCGCCACGGCATAGGCGCATTCATTAGCGGATTCCAGCATGACGGCGTAGAGTGTCTGCTCCATCGTCATCTCTTCGTCGACATCGCGGGCGATATGGGAGGTATTCCCCTCATTTTTCATGACTGCGTCCTCGGAAAACACCACCGTCTCGTCCATTGAGCTGTTTTCTAAGGCTAGCAATGTCGTCATGATCTTGGTGATACTTGCGGGGTAGAGCACTTCATCGGCGTTTTTCGCATAGAGTACGGTCCCGGTGTCCGCATCGATGACGATAGCTCCTTCCGCAAATACCGCCGGTCCGGCCGGCCAGGCAGAATCCGCTGCCGGCGCCGTAGCCTTCGGTTCTCCATCGTCGATCTCCTCCGCCTCTTCCTCCAATTCAGCCTGTGCTTCGGCCTCTTCGGCGTTATCCTCTGTCACCAATTCCTCCGATTCAGTCTCTTCAGAAACTTCTTCCGCTAAAGTGGAGACAGCCGGCACACAGAAGGCGAACACTGCGGCTGCCATACAAAAAGCAATGATTTTTTTCCAGACAATTTTCATACAGCTCCGCTCCCATAGGAAATTAACAACAATGTAAGTATGCCACATACGATAGGCATAGTCAAACCCTCTGATACGCTTTTTACTGCTTTTTTTCTGCTTTTTTCTGCTTTTTACTTTTTTGAATTTTTATACTATACTTAGGGCGAAAGAATCCGGTACGGGCCGGTTCGGGAGGAAATTATGAGACTGAGGAATATACCGGGAGCACAGGAGACCGTTGCCGCCCACGAACTCTGCTACGATGGAGGAGAAAAACCGCTGGCCGGGACGTGGAGCGAGATCTTCGGGAATGACCATCCCATTTACCTGGAGATCGGCATGGGAAAGGGAAAGTTTTTGACCACCTTGGCCGAACTGCATCCGGAGCGCAATTATGTCGGGATCGAGATGTTTGACAGTGTACTCGTCCGCGCGCTTCAAAAAGTCGATGGAAGAGAAGATCCGCTTTACAATATCCGGTTTCTGCGCATGAACGCGGAGGATCTCTGCTCTATGTTCGCTCCGGGCGAAGTGGCGCACATCTATCTTAATTTTTCCGACCCGTGGCCGAAAGACCGCCATGCCAAGCGGCGGCTGACCTCCACCCGATATCTGGAGCGGTATGATAACGTTCTCGCGCCGGACGGACAGATCGAGTTTAAGACTGACAACCGGGAACTGTTCGGCTTCTCCCTGGAACAGGCCGAGGAGGCCGGATGGGACCTCGTCGCATGTACCTGTGATCTCCACTACGACGATACGATGAACGAGGGGAATGTGATGACGGAGTATGAGGAGCGGTTTACGCGGGAGGGGAAGCCGATCTATAAAATGATTATTGAGAGATAAATTTACTTTAACTGCATCTCAATTTCGATATCATTTCCTACGGCGTCAATCGAGGCGTAGCAGCCGCAGATTAAGGGCATGGCGGGCGGGATATGCCCGATGTCTAAGTCCATTAAGATGGGAACATCGTATTTGCCGAAGGCGCGGGTGACGGCATCGTACTGGTCAAGACCGCAGAAGGACTGTCCGTTGCAGAGCGGACGACCGACCAGGACTCCTTTGACATGGTGGAACCAGCCTGCTTGCTCCATCTGCCAGAATGCCCGACGGATCATCATTGTGTTAAGATCGCAGGCCTCGAAGAACCAGATGATTCCGTCTTCTTTGTATTTTTCCGTAAATTCTTTTACCCGGTCGAACGGGGTACCTAAAAGGACGAGCATGACGTCGAGGCAGCCGCCGATCATGCGTCCCTCCATGTGGATGTCCTGATTTGGGACTTTCACCATGACGCGGGGTTCTGTGACGTTATAGGGTTCGAGCGGATGATCTTTGTCTTTTAATTCCTCCACTTCGTACTTGTCGTAGCCGTGGGCTGTCAGGTTTTTCCCGGTGAGCACGTCAAACGTGTCCTGAAGGGCCGGATGCCAGGGCTTCATGCCGAAAGCGGGAGCGCAGGGGCCGTAAAGAGACGCGACATCGCACAGCGTCGTCAGGAGGAAGGTCATATTCGTGTTGTCCGAGTAGCCGAGATACCACTTCGGGTCGGCCTTCGCGATCTTGGAAAAGTCCAGATAGTTCAGATCCTCACACATCAGTTCGCCGCCGCCGCAGGAGATGAGCACGTCGTTTGTTTTTTTGCGGTAAAACCGAAGCAGCTCCGCCGCGCAGCGCTCGGGCGTGTTGCTGATGCCGACGCCTTTATGGGCAAAGCAGTTCGGGCCGCGCTCGATCGAATATCCCATGTCTTCGAACGTCGCCATCGCGCTCTTAAAGCCTGACTTATACGGCTCCGTGGCACAGCCAAACGAAGGGGCCACAAAGCCGATAGTCCCGCCTTTCGGTAAAAACTTCGGATATCTCATACGTTTCTTTCCTCCTTGTCTCAGACGATATAGCCGTCCTCTAAAACGGCATCCGGATCCATCACTGTCATCGGACGGATTCCGACGATATCGTTATTTGCGTAGGTATAGGTGAACCCGCCGTTGGCATTCATCACGCGAACCAGATAGGCATAGGCCAGATGCGGGGTCCTGCACCACCACCACCAGACATATTTCGGATCATAGGTCTGCGGGCCGTCCAACAGGTTTCGTTCGCGCAGGCCGTAATTGAAGCCCGGATTCCAGGCGCGTCCATAGATCTCCATCTGCAGCTTAGTCGGTGCGCATCTTAAGTGGGCTCGCCCCTCAAAATAGGGCAGTGGGGTTCCCTCGGCAAAGCCCGACTCGTCACCCATGCCGATCTCCGTGCGGCTCGGGAGAAACACTTTCGCCTTCACCGTTTCCAACTCTCCCCGTTCCTTTGCGGTCCGCACTAGCACCGGCACTTCGCTCTCACGCATAGCCGCGACAAACGCAGGCGTGAGCTCCCTTAAAAAACCATTTGCCTCGGCATTGGGCTGTTCGTTATACCTGAGATTTTTCCCTATTGGCGGTGTGTCTGTGTCATGACTCGGATGATACCAGAACGTCTCGCCTGAATTCAGCCACTGATGCAGGTTGGAAAGCGCATAATTGTTCCGTCCGAACTGATCAATGCTGTCAAAGGGAAACCGGCCCCCGGCATCCGGCTCCGCCGCGTCAAATGCAGCACAGCAGATGACATTGTCACACACTAAAACAATCCCGTCATATCCGGGATGATCGGTAGCCGCCACGGAAAAAGAAAGCTCGCTTCGCCAGTCCTTTACCGTGTCTCCTATCGTTAACTCATGAAGTCTCATCTCGTCACTTCCTCTCAGTCATAGTCGTCCAGCCGGGCAGCCATGCGCTCGTTCGGGACCCGGTAACAGTGCGGTACAAAATGATCCTCGGGATATTCCCCTCCGCGCGGCTCTATCCGCGGTCCGGGGACCCCGTCCTTTATGAGCTCCCGAAGCCCTTTGTGGTGTACGATACAGGCTTTGCAGAAACCGTGCTGAGAGCAGGTGCGTGTCGGGCAGGGGCAGTTCGGATTGAAGCGCAGGTCTTCCTCGATCACCGTCTCCGTCAGCTCCAGTCCCGGAATCTGTTCGTCCATGCCAAATTCTTTTATCATGATCGTCTGTCGCTCCTTTCTTGCGTTACCACATTTTACCATTCAAAATATCCGCTCGTCAATTGCTTCGCCCGGGTTTCTCCCAAATAAAAACAGACCTGCGAAATCAGATATTGATCAGTCCCTTGTCAGGCAGACAAGGGGCTGATCCTATTTCACAGATCTGTTCTCTCGTTTTTAGCTTAAAGACTCTCTAAGCACATCGCTTATACATTTACTCTGTATCGGTCGCACCGGTATACAGCTGATAGTAAGTTCCCTTCTCTGCAATCAGCTGATCGTGGTTGCCCCGCTCGATAATATTGCCGAGCTCGAGCACCATGATGACATCAGAGTTCATGATGGTAGACAGGCGGTGGGCAATGACAAAGACCGTGCGGCCTTTCATCAGCGCATCCATGCCCTCCTGTACGATCTGCTCCGTACGGGTATCGATGGAGGACGTCGCCTCATCCATAATCATGACCGGGGGATCCGCCACCGCGGCCCGGGCTATGGAGATCAACTGTCTCTGTCCCTGAGAGAGGCCGCTGCCGTCGCCCTCGAGTACAGTATCATACCCGTGCGGCAGCATTTGGATAAAGCTGTCCGCGTTAGCCAGCTTCGCCGCCGCGATGCACTCCTCATCGGTGGCTTCCAGCTTGCCGTATCGGATATTCTCCATCACCGTGCCGGTAAAGAGGTTGACATCCTGCAGCACAACGCCGAGGGACCGTCTGAGGGACGGCTTCTCGATCCGCGAGATGTCGATCCCATCATAGGTAATAGTTCCGCTCTGGATATCGTAGAACCGGTTGATCAGGTTCGTGATGGTCGTCTTGCCGGCACCTGTCTTTCCGACGAAGGCTACTTTCTGACCCGGCTTCGCGTATAGCGTGATGTCGTGGAGCACTGTCTTATCCGGCACATAGCCAAAGTCCACGTGCTCGAACTCCACATCGCCCTTCATCTCGACGAGCTCAAACGAGCCGTCCTCCTTCGGGACTTTCCATGCCCAGTGCTTGGTGCGCTCCGGACACTCGACCATATTGCCGTCCTCATCGAACTTGACGCGGACCATAGTCACATCGCCGTCATCCTGCTCGACTTCCTCATCCATCAGATTGAAGATCCGCTCCGCGCCTGCCAGCGCCATGACCAGGAAGTTGAACTGGTTGGAAATCTGCGCGATCGGAGAGATAAACGACCGTGACAGCTGCAGGAACGATGCGATCGCTCCGAGTGTCAAAACGCTCACTCCGCGGAGACTTATGTTGGTCACCCCGGCGATTCCGAGCGCGCCGCCCACGATCGCAATCACGACATACACCAAATAGCCCAGGTTGTTCATGATCGGCATCAGGATGTTGACGTATGTGTTTGCTCTCGCTGCATTCTCGTACAGCTCCGTATTCACTTTGTCGAAGCCCTCTTTGGCTTGCTCCTCGTGGCAGAAAACCTTAACTACTTTCTGGCCGTTGATCATCTCCTCGACATAGCCGTTGACCTCACCCAGAGAGTTCTGCTGTTTGACGAAGTACTTGGAACTTCCTCTTAAGACCACCCGGATAATAAAGACTACGATCACCAAAAATCCGATGACGATAAGTGTCAGCCAGAAGCTGACCAACAGCATGGAGACAAACACTGCAACCATTGTAACCGCTGAATTAAGCATCTGCGGAATACTCATGGTGAGTGCCTGACGCAGGGTATCCGTATCGTTCGTGTAACGGCTCATTACATCGCCGTGGGTGTGCGTATCAAAATACCGGATCGGCAGTCTTTGCATATGCTCAAACATCTCATCACGGACGTCTTTTAAAATGCCCTGCGCGATCCGTACCATGATCCAGTTGTAAAGCCTCGCTGCCAGTACACCAAACCCAAACAATACCGCCATCCGGATCAGGTACATGGCCAATCCCTGAAAATCGGGATTGCTGATCGAAAGCATCGGGGTAATGTAATCATCGATCAGTGACTGGATGAACAGGCTGGCCATCGCAGTCACGATCGCGGAAAACACGATGCAGATACATACCAGTGTAAACCGGCCTTTGTATTTCCCAAGATACCTGAGCAGACGCATTGTTGTTGCGCCCATATTTTGAGCTCTTCCGCCGCCGCCTCTATTCATCAAAGTCACCCCCTTTCTGCTGCGATTCAAAGGTTTCTCTGTAAATATCGCAGGTCTTCATGAGTTCCTCGTGATTTCCGACCGCCACAACGTGACCCTCATCCATGACGATGATCTTGTCGGCGTCGTCCACGGAGGCGACCCTCTGCGTAATAATAAATTTTGTCGTTTCCGGGATCACCTCGGCGAAAGCCTGCCGGATGAGCTTATCTGTCTTGGTATCTACGGCACTCGTAGAGTCATCAAGAATCAGAACTTTCGGCTTCTTTAAGAGAGCCCGCGCGATACAAAGCCGCTGCTTCTGACCGCCGGATACGTTTGAGCCGCCCTGTTCAATGTAGGTATCGTAGCCGTCCGGCATCTGATCAATGAACTCAGACGCCTGCGCCAGCTGACAGACATGCTCGATCTCCTCATCCGTGGCGTCCTCCTTGCCCCAGCGCAGGTTTTCCTTGATCGTGCCGGAGAAGAGGACGTTGTTCTGCAGCACCATGGCGACCTCGTCCCGAAGCGTCTCAATATCATAATCGCGCACATCGATGCCTCCGACCTTTACAGATCCCTCCGTCACATCATACAGACGCGGGATCAGCTGTACCAGAGATGACTTGGCAGAACCGGTTCCTCCTATGATACCCACGCGTTCACCGGGTTTAATCTCCAGGTTGATGTCGTTTAAGACATCGTGGTTCGCCTCTTTATCGTAGCGGAAATGAACATGGTCGAAAATGATCGATCCGTCCGGTACCTCCATGACCGGATCCTCCTTATCCTTGATGTCGCTCTCCTCATCCAGGATCTCAACGATCCGGTTTCCGGAGGCGAGAGACATGATGATCATGACCAGTACCATGGCGATCATCATCAGGCTCATTAAGATCTGCATCGCATAGGTAAACATACTCATCAGCTCACCGGTGGTCAGGCCTCCGGCAATGCCGGATGTGTTCCCGCTTCCTACGATCGCATGTGCGCCGAGCCAGGAGATCAGGATCATGCAAGTGTAGATTGCCGCCATCATGATCGGCATGTTTAAGTTGATGATCGACTCCGCTTTTCGGAAGATCTTATAGATCCGATCGGAAATCCCGTGGAATTTCTCAATTTCATAGTTTTCACGGATAAAGGACTTCACGACACGGATCCCGCGCAGATCCTCCTGCGTCACTTCATTTAAGACATCATAGGTATCAAATACCTTGCGGAACATGGGATGCACCCGGATACTGATTATGGCCAGCACGACTGCCAGGATCGGCACCATGATCAAAAACACACTGGCCAGCCGCTTGTTGATCGTAAAGCAGACGATGATCGAAACGATCAGCATGATCGGACAACGGGCCGCGATACGGATCGTCATCTGGAACGCGTTTTGCACGTTTGTCACATCCGTTGTCAGCCTTGTCACAATTCCGGCTGTGGAGAACTTATCAATGTTGGAAAACGAAAAGTTCTGCACATGGTCGTATTCATCCCTTCTCAGATTTTGCGCAAATCCGGCGGAAGAAACGGCCGCCGTTCTGCCCGCAAGAGCGCCGAAAAGCAGTGAAACTAAGGCACAAATGATCAGTATGACACCGTAGCGCACGATCAGCTGCATATTGCCGGGCGTAATGCCCTGGTCGATCAGCCAGGCCATGATATACGGGATCAGAATCTCCAGCACCACCTCGATCACGACAAAGATCGGAGTCAGGATCGTCTGCTTTCTGTATTGGCGTAATGATCTCATCAATTTCCGAATCATTACTCATTTCCTCCTTTACTGTTATTACATTTATTGCGTAGATTGTCTTTTTTTATGTTGTCCTGCATTCGGTGGATAAGGTCATAAAACTGACCCACCTCTTCGTCCGTAAGGCCCGCCGTCAAGGTATCTTCCATCGCAAGGAACTCCGCTTCTATCTGATCTAAGATCTCCCAGGAGCGCGGTGTCAGCACAAGTTTTTTCAGGCGGGCGTCCTCCGGGATGCTCTGACGCTCGATCAGCCCCTTGCTCACCATCAGGTTTACAACCTTGGAAACTGTCGAGCGGGTGATCCCAAACTCCTCTTCCAGGTCCTTCTGAAACACGTCCGTGTCGGAGTGTTGCGCAATGTATCCGATGATCCACGTATTGTTCCCCGTCGCGTCCTCTATCTGCATCCGGGCCGGTGAATTGTCGATACTTCGACCGATCAGATTGGAAAGCATTCGGATTTCCTGTCCTATGTATTTTTCTCTCGGCACGACGATAAACCTCCTCTTTTGTTGGCAATCCAACAGTTCGACATCCAACAATAAATGATAACGGTTTCTTTTGTGGAAGTCAATAACGCAATTTTTTACAATTTTTTATGGGATTTTCGCAAAATCTACACTAAATTTACAAGATGAAATAAACGGAATATAAACAAAAAACATGTGCCTGCCTTACAGCCGGCACATGTTCATACATCACTTTGTCAATTGACGCTAAACATCAGAACAGCAAGTCATTCTTTCGCCTCAAAAGAAGACCTCCGGAAATAACGACCAGGATCCCCAGCGTGATCACACAGAGTCCTCCAATGATGGAAAACAGACCGGAATGGGATAGTTTGCGATAAGTTGTTTCCATAAACATTCCTCTCTTATATCATAAAACAGTATCATCTTATGCATTTTTATTATATCATACTATCCGGACCAACGCCCAGAAAAATCTCCTTAAGATTCTATAAAAAATAACAGAAAAATCCCTGCACTTACAAAGCGCAGGGATTTTCCCGTCTTCTCCTCAAAAAAGCTCTTCTTACTTTTTAGTTCTGAACATCATCTACACTCGGCGGCAGATTCGGACTGATGCGTTCCCAAGTGCCGTCCTCACGCTGGCGTACCCTTAAGTCAAAGTGCATGTTCTGCCACGGATCCGGATGATCTTTCCACATGTCGTACAGCTGCGGGAGGAACTGGTTTAATCTTCTCGACTCATAGTCCATATGACTCGGAAAATCCGGAAGATGCGCAAAGACATTACCGACCTCTTTGTACCAGCGGCCTTCCATCAACGAGAGATCTCTCCACAGAATGCCGTCGTCCTGATCCTGCCAGGTATGGATTAATATCATCTCACCCGGATGGGTTTCAAATGTTGACATGATAACGTGCTCATAGCACTGCGCAAACGGATACTCGTCCGCGATGCTGCGGCGCGTGACCGCCATGGGATTCGCCGGATCAAACTCGTAAGACGCCTCCACTGTCATATACCCGCCGTCGCACGGAGGAATGATCCACTCAAAGCCGTAATGCTCTCCCGGCGCCCACAGGAAGTAGCCCTTCTCCAAATTGGCCCACCACCAGTCAACCATATCTGCCGTGATTCCCGGAATGAACTTGACGACATCTGCGAGGATCACAAAGTCTTTATCCGCGTACTTGGGATGAATCTCAAACGGTTCTACATCCGGATGCTCCAGCGGCGGACACTCCATCCTCGGAAAATGAAGCCCTTCCTCTCCATCGGCATACTCTTTGTGCTGTCCTGCTCCAATCAGGTTTTTTCTCTGTTCCATACGTAAACCCACCTTCCTTATTTAAAATAGTGATTTTTAAATACTACGTAAATTTTACTACTTCTCTCCTCATCCGTCATGATTTTTTTCAGGAAAAAATGGGTTCCTGTCATGAAAAAATTTCCTTCTCCCGGTTTTGCTTGCTTTTTTAACCGTAGTGGGCTATAATCGTTCTTGCATCAGCGCCTTTAGCTCAGTTGGTAGAGCAGTAGACTCTTAATCTATTTGTCCAGGGTTCGAGCCCCTGAAGGCGTACTATGGGAAGCGGCAGTTTATAAAAACTGTCGTTTTTTCTGTCTTTTCCTATAAATAAGAGGTATAATGTATACAGATCTTACATCACGTCCTGCAGGAAAGGAGAGCTTAAAGATATGGCAGATCAAAAATATCCTTACGGCGTCCGTTATTTTTCCAAAACCGGAAATACAAAGCTGATCGCGGAGGCCATCGCGGAGGAGCTGGGCTGCACAGCCACGCCAACTGGCGAGCGAATCCGGGGATACACCGACGTTTTGTTCCTCGGCGGTGCAATCTACAAACGAAAGCTTGATCCGAGCATTCTGGGATTCATCACCCGTCTGGAGCGAAGAAACGTAGGAAAGATCGTCCTGTTCGGGACCACTACCACAGGAGATCCATGCAAAAAAATGCATGATGCGCTGGAAGACCAGGGCTTTCTTGCGGACTATGATTTTTTCTGCTGTAAGGGGAGCTACAAAAGGCGAAATGAGGGGCATCCGGATCAGGCGGACTTAGAAAACGCGAAAGCATT
>JAJBTQ010000032.1:17405-63210 GCA_020860755.1 Lachnospiraceae bacterium | reverse complement strand
GTATAATAGAGGCGGATGTGACTGTAAAATGATTTCTTCCGAACCTGCCATGTAATTTGGTTATGGCAAAAATACAGATAGAAAAAGATGCAGGAAACAAAAAAATAGTAAAAAAATTAAAAAAAATCGTGCATAAATATTAGGAAGAAAAAAAGCTTTTTGCTATAATGTGCATGGAAGACGGAAACATGAGGATCACCGGGAAGGAAAGAATCTATGATTGGAATCGGGATTGATACGGGAGGCACCTGTACGGATGCGGTCATATATGATACGGATGCCAAAGAGATCTTAGCCGGCGTCAAGTCTGAGACAACCCATGAAAAGCTGGAGATCGGGATCAGGGAATCCCTGACAAAGCTGCCGAAAGAGCTGGTCAGCCGGGCCAGCTATATTTCACTGTCCACAACGCTCGCCACAAATGCCTGCGTGGAGAACAAGGGCGGCCGTGTCTGCCTGATCTTCATTGGCGTGCCTGAAAAGACGTTAAAGGAAAACGGCTGGAGATACGGATTTTCAAATACGGAGGATATGCTTTTTTTGGACGCGGAGCCGGAAAAGGGGATCGAACCGGACTGGGATGCCTTTGAAGAGATGATCCCGGAGATCTTAAAATCCTACGACAGCGTGGCGGTTTCCCAGGTCATGGCAATGGAAAACAACGGCGAGTATGAGAGAGAAGTCCGGGAGAGGATTTTGGCGCAAAAGGAGATCACGGTGGTCTGCGCCTATGAGATCTTCCGGGAGTTAAATGTGATCAAACGGGGTGCGGGCGCTTTCCTTAATGCACGCCTGATCCCGGTGATAGAAGAGTTTTTTGACGCCGTACACAATGTCCTTTTAGAGCTTGAGATCCCGCTGCCGTTTCTGATCATGAGAAGCGACGGCAGTCTGGTGTCCGAGCAGTATGCCAAAAATTATCCGGTGGAGACGCTGCTTTGCGGTCCCACCGCCAGTGTAAAGGGAGCGGCCGAACTCATGTCTGCGCAGCAGGCTGTCGTGATCGACATGGGAGGTACGACCAGCGATGTCGCGCTGGTCAAAGACGGAATGCCGAAAATCGAATGGGAGGGAGTCCGTGTCGGCGGCTGGCAGACCTTTGTCCGCGGGATCGAGATCGACACGTTTGCCCTCGGCGGGGACAGCCGTGTGGAGTATCACAACCAGGATATCTTTCTGGGCAACCGGCGTGTTCTCCCCGTCAGTGCTTTAGCCGACCGCTATCCACAGGTGCTGGGAGAGCTTGAGAGGGTGGAGAAGCTCGACCGCGGCAACACCAAACCGCTGTATGAACATTTGCTCTTAATGAAATCGGTGCAGGGGAAGGAATCCTATTATACCGACGAGGAGATCCGGATCTGTCAGCTTTTGGAAGAAGGACCGCTTGGGATCTTCCAGCTGGCTGACCGGCTGGGCATAGATGTCTATCAGCTGGATACCGGCAGGCTGGAGCAGGAGGGGATCCTTTTGCGCAGCGGATTTACCCCCACAGATGCCATGGTCATAAAAGGGGACCGCACGGATCTGCCCAATCTGGATACAGCGAAACGGGCAGCACTTTTAGCGCAGGCCTTTCTCGCGAAGTCTACCCGCAGGGATGCGGAGGATATCCCGGAGGAGGTCTATCGGCTGGTCAAAGAAAAACTGTTTTGCAATTTTGTGCGGATCCTTTGGAAGGATGCCCATGCGAGAAGGAAAGCTGGGACCATGGAGGAGAATTTAGAAGAGCTTGCACGGGAAGCCTTTGCCCGGGAGACGGGGCCGAAAGACATTGCATTTTATCAGGCTGCATTCTCCACTGACGCCGAGGTACTGGGAGTCGGAGCTCCCATTCACGTATTTGTGGAAGATGTCGCGAAAGCGCTGCACACGGTCAGCCGCGTCTCTCCTTACTCGGGTGTGTCCAACGCGCTGGGTGCTCTTTTGGGTGATGCCTGTGTCTATGAGACTATACAGGTCCGCGTGCAGTATGGGATCAGCCTCTGGGATGAGGAGGATGAGCAATACATGGTGTACGGGGATAAGAAGGAGTTCTTTCCGACAGTGGAAGAGGCGGTGGACTACGCCAAAGAACTGGCCGGGCAGCGGGCTGAAAAGAAGGTGATCGAGTGCGGAGCGAACGAGATCACCTCGGTTACCTTTGAAACGAGAGAGAGGGAATTTCCGGTATATTCGGGGACGATGCTTCAGGGTGTGGACGTCACGGCATGTGCCAGAGGAAGACTTTTGTAGAGGGCCGTTTTCATCGCTTCCAAGAGAGACGTTTTCATCGCTTCCAAGACGGCTGTTTTCATCGGCTCCAATTCCTTGCAATTCCTATATCGCTGTGGTATAATGCCTAGATGATTAAAAATGTGGCAGTATGCCCTTTTTTTCGGCATTTATCGATATTGCTAAGGAGGATTTTTTTGTAAGATGAGTGTACAGGTTGAACCGATGGAAGAGAAAAATATGATACGCATGACCATCGAGGTCCCGGCGGAGGAGTTCGAGAGTGCTCTGCAGGAGTCTTATCAGAAGCAGAAGAACGACTTCAGTATGCCGGGTTTTCGCAAGGGAAAAATCCCGAGAAATGTGATCGAGCAGATGTACGGCCCGGGTATCTTCTATGAGGAAGCCGCCAACATTCTGATCCCGACAGCCTATAACGATGCGTTAAAGGAGTGTGAGGAGGACATTGTCTCCCGTCCTTTGGTCGACATTGTTCAGATCGAAAAGGGAAAGCCGTTCATCTTTTCCGCTGAGGTTGCCGTCCGTCCGGAGGTAACGCTCGGACAGTACGAGGGCGTGGAGGTGACGGAGATGGATGCCACCCCAACTGAGGAAGAGATCATGGCCGATATCGACCGGGAGAGAGAGAACAATGCCCGGATCATCGCCGTGGAAGACCGTGCGATCGAGATGGGAGATACAGCCATCATAGATTATGAGGGATTTGTCGATGGCGAGCCGTTTGAGGGCGGTCAGGACGAAAACCATTCGCTGGAGATCGGCTCCGGCAGCTTTATCCCGGGATTTGAGGAGCAGCTTGTCGGCAAAAACGTCGGGGACGAAGTGGACGTCAACGTCACCTTCCCGGAGGAGTACCACGCGCCGGATCTGGCGGGCAGGGATGCACTGTTTAAGGTGACGATCCACGAGGTGAAGACGAAGGAGATCCCTGAGCTGGACGATGAGTTCGCGCAGGATGTATCCGAGTTTGATACTGTGGATGAGTATAAAGACAGCGTCCGTGAGAAAGTCGCGGAGCGCAAGGCCGGTGAAGTAAGAGAAAAGCAGCAGGAAGAGGCGATGGAGCAGATCATTGCCGCGTCCGAGATCGACATCCCGGATGCGATGATCGACTCGCAGTGTGAGAATATGATCAACCGGATGGCACAGCAGCTGGCCGGTCAGGGCCTTTCCCTCGATCAGTACATGGAGTATACCGGCACAAACTTAGATGAGATGAAAGAGGAGATCCGTCCGGATGCCGAGATGCAGATCCGAAACGAGCTGGTCTTAGATGCCATCGCGGAGGCGGAAGGGATCGAGATCACGGATGAGGATATTGAAGAAGAGCTCGAGAAGATGGCTGCCATGTACCAGATGGACGTGGAGCAGTTAAAGAGCTATCTCGACGAGGAAGAGACAGAGAACATGAAGCTGGATCTTGCCTCCAGGCGGGCCTATGAGCACATCGGGGACACGATGAAGCCCGTCTCCAGAGTCATAACCGAGAAGGAAGAAGACACGGAGGAAGAGGCGCCCAATGAGGCTGCGGATGACGCAGAAAGCGAGCCCGAAGCGGCAGAGCCGGCTGCGGATGACACAGAAGAGACAGAAGAATAACTGACGATACAGAAGAGACAGAAGAATTAAAATATAAAATTATAAAGTATATAACAGGAGGAATCTTATGAGTTTAGTACCTTATGTAGTAGAACAGACCAGCATGGGAGAGCGGAGTTATGATATTTATTCCCGTCTTTTAAAAGACAGGATCATCTTTCTTGGGGAAGAAGTAAACGACACGACGGCCAGCCTGACCGTTGCTCAGCTGCTGTTTTTAGAGTCTGAGGATCCCGGAAAGGATATTCAGCTCTACATAGACTCTCCCGGAGGGGTGATCACATCGGGAATGGCGATCTATGATACGATGCAGTACATCAAGTGCGATGTCTCTACGATCTGCATCGGCATGGCGGCCAGCATGGGTGCATTTCTTCTGGCAGGAGGGACAAAGGGCAAGCGCTTTGCGCTTCCAAACTCCCAGATCATGATCCATCAGCCCTCCGGCGGAGCCCAGGGGCAGGCGACGGACATTGAGATCGCTGCGAAAAACATCGTAAAGGTGAAGGAGCAGTTAAACCATATCCTTGCGGAGAACACAGGCAAGACCTACGAGCAGATCGTGGCCGACACGGAGCGGGACAACTTTATGTCCGCCGAAGAGGCGAAAGAGTACGGCCTGATCGACGACGTTATTACAAGCAGGTAGAGATAAAACAGAAACCGGTAACGACCAGGCATTTCTTTATTTCAGGGAGGAATCATGGCAGGAAGAGTAAATCAGGACGATAAGATACGCTGTTCCTTCTGCGGCAAGCCGCAGGAACAGGTAAGCAAACTGATCGCCGGCCCGAACGGGGCATATATCTGTGATGAGTGTATTGAGATCTGCAATGAGATCATCGAGGAGGAACTGATCCGGGGAGATGACTCGTTTGGCGGCGGCAAGAACCTAAACATCAATCTGCTCACGCCGGAGGAGATCAATGAGTTTTTAAATGACTATGTGATTGGACAGGAAGAGGCAAAAAAAGTATTGTCTGTTGCGGTCTACAATCACTATAAGAGGATCACGGCGGAGCCGGCTATGGACGTAGAGCTGCAAAAGAGCAATGTCTTAATGCTGGGACCCACCGGTTCCGGAAAGACGCTGCTGGCGCAGACACTGGCGCGGATCTTGAATGTACCGTTTGCCATTGCGGACGCGACGACCCTGACAGAGGCCGGTTACGTGGGTGAGGATGTGGAGAACATCCTCTTAAAGATCATTCAGGCAGCGGACTACGATCTGGAAAAGGCCGAGTACGGCATTATTTACATCGATGAGATCGACAAGATCACCCGGAAATCGGAGAACGTGTCTATCACAAGGGACGTCTCCGGTGAGGGCGTGCAGCAGGCGCTTTTAAAGATCCTGGAGGGGACCGTGGCGTCGGTGCCGCCTCAGGGCGGGCGGAAACATCCGCAGCAGGAGCTGATCACGATCGATACGACGAACATCCTCTTCATCTGCGGCGGCGCGTTCGAGGGAATCGACAAGATCATCGAGGCCAGACTGGACCGCGGAACGATCGGATTCAACTCCGAGCTGACCATGAAGGGCGAAAAAAAGATCAATGAGATCCTGCACGAGACTCTGCCGCAGGATCTTGTGAAGTACGGTATGATCCCCGAATTTGTCGGGCGTGTTCCGGTGACGGTCTCGTTGGACGCGCTGGAGAAGGAGGATCTGGTCCGCATCTTACGGGAGCCGAAGAACTCTCTGATCAAACAGTACGAGAGGCTGTTTGAGTTGGACGGCGTGGAACTTGAGTTTGAGGACGACGCCGTGGAAGCCATCGCGGAGCTTTCCCTGACCCGAAAGACCGGCGCGCGGGGCCTGCGCACGATCATGGAGAACGTGATGATGGACCTGATGTACCGGATCCCCTCGGATGAGACCATTGTGAAATGTACGATCACAAAGGGAATGGTAGAGGGAACCGGCGAGGCATTGCTGGAATATAAGAAAGCGGTTTAAGAGAGTAAAAAAGCGGTGCCGAATCTGGCACCGCTTTATTTCTGTTTATGAAAGAGAAAGGATTCGACATGAACGAATTGTTACAGGAAATGCAGACTGTGATCCTTAAGGGTATCTGTATCCTTCCCGGATCGATCGCGCATTTTGATATCTCGCATCCGGCGGCAGTCCAGTCCGCGCAGGCTGCGGTGAATTCGGACAACGGCAGGATCTTTTTAGTGACACAGCGGAATGAAAATGTGGAAAACCCGCAGGAGGCGGACCTGTACCGGATCGGTCTGGTCGCAGACATCCGTCATCTGATCAAGCTGCCGAAAGGAGCGCTTCGGCTGGTCGTAGTGGGTACGCGCAGAGCGGAGCTCGCTTATTTTGTGGAGAGCAATACCGGGATGCGTTCACAGGTGGTCCTGTTCGCCAATGAGAGTGAACCCTGTCCGGCCGATGCCGAGGAGGCAATGATGCGCAGCCTAAAGGAGGCGCTGGCTGGATATATCAAAGTCAACCCACAGGTAGGGGAGATGATAGAACATCAGCCCGGTGACCTGGAGGACTTAAAGACGTTTATGGATGTGGTTGGCAACTGCCTGCCGGTCCCGTATCAGAAAAAACAAAGCCTCCTGGAGTCGATCTCGCTCGAGGACCGCTTTACGGCGCTTATGTTCATCCTGGATCAGGAGACAGACATCACGGAGATCAAAAATGAGATCCAGCAGAAAGTAAAGGCCAGGATCGATAAAAATCAAAGAGAGTATGTCCTGCGGGAACAGCTCAAGGTGATCCGCGAGGAGCTCGGCGAGGATGACACTGAATCAGAAGTGGATCAGTTTATGAAAGAGGCGGAGGAGCTCGATGCCGATGAATCGGTGAAGGAGCGCTTAAAAAAAGAGATCGGGCATTTTCGATCCTACTCCTCCAACATGGCGGAGAGCAGCGTACTCCGCTCCTGGATCGAGACGATGCTGGAGCTGCCATGGAATAAGAGATCGGAGGACAGCGGGGATCTCGCCCGTGCAAGACAGATCTTAGACGAGGATCACTACGGCTTAGATGAGGTGAAAGAGAGAGTATTGGAGTTCCTCGCCGTCCGCCATTTGACGCAGGGCGGGGAAAGTCCGATCCTCTGTCTCGTGGGGCCTCCCGGGACAGGAAAGACCAGCATCGCGCAGTCTGTGGCCCGGGCACTCGGAAAACAGTATGTTCGGATCAGCCTGGGCGGCGTCCGGGACGAGGCGGAGATCCGCGGACACCGGAGGACCTATGTCGGTGCCATGCCGGGACGGATCGTCGCGGGGTTAAAGACCGCCGGAGTGAAAAATCCGCTGATGCTTTTAGATGAGATCGACAAGATGAGCAGTGACTACAAGGGAGATACCGCGTCCGCGATGCTGGAGGTCTTGGATTCGGAGCAAAACGTCCGCTTCAATGACCACTATGTGGATATGCCGGTCGATCTCTCCGAAGTGCTGTTTATTGCGACGGCCAACGATATGCAGACCATCCCCCGTCCCCTGCTGGACCGGATGGAGCTGATCGAAGTCGGCAGCTACACGGCCAATGAGAAGCTGCACATCGCGAAAGAACACCTCGTAAAAAAGCAGAGAGACGTAAACGGTCTGTCAAAGGAACAGATCACCTTTACGGATGAAGCACTTGAGGGCATCATCGAGTGTTACACCAGAGAGGCCGGCGTGCGGACCTTAGAGCGCAGGATCGGACAGATCTGCCGCAAGGGAGCCCGCGAGATCTATGAGGGAAGCAAGGAGAACATTCAGGTAGACCGGGATGACTTAGAACACTATCTCGGAAACGAGAAGTTCCGTTCAGATGAGAAAAATGAGGAGGACGAGATCGGGATCGCCCGCGGTCTGGCCTGGACCAGCGTCGGGGGAACGACACTTCAGATCGAGGTGAACGTCATGCCCGGCAAGGGAGGCTTTAAGCTGACCGGACAGCTCGGCGATGTGATGAAGGAGTCCGCCGAGGCCGGCATCAGCTTTATCCGCTCAGTCAGTGCCGAGTACGGGATCGACGACTCCTTCTTTACGGAATACGACATCCATATCCACATCCCGGAGGGAGGCGTGCCCAAGGACGGCCCGTCTGCCGGGATCACCATGGCCACGGCGATGCTCTCCGCGATCACGGGACGGAAAGTCCGTTCGGATGTGGCGATGACCGGTGAGATCACGCTCCGCGGACGAGTACTGCCCGTCGGAGGGTTGAAGGAGAAGCTGCTGGCCGCGAAGACGGCGGGCATCCGGACCGTTTGTGTGCCGGAAAAAAACAGGGGTGACATCGAGGAGGTAAGCGAGGAGATCCGCGAAGGGATGGAGATCGTGTTCGTAAGCTCGATGGAAGAGGTCCTGGGCACGGCACTTGTATAGAAATGTGTAATAAACAGATTCAGATAAAGTTTTCAGTATGGTTATCAGAAGTGTAAATTTAGAAACAGTGTGCGGGTATAAGAGCAAACTGCCCAAAAATACAAAACCCGAGGTGGCGTTTGCCGGGAAGTCGAATGTGGGGAAGTCATCGCTCATCAACACACTGGTCAACCGAAAATCATTCGCGCGGACATCGAGCCAGCCCGGAAAGACGCAGACGATCAATTTTTACAACGTAAACGATGAGATGTATCTGACGGATCTGCCGGGATACGGGTTTGCGAAGGTCCCGGAGCAGGAAAAGCAGAAGTGGGGCGAGATGATCGAGCGCTATCTGCACACATCCACGCAGCTTCGGGCTGTGCTCCTTTTGATCGACATCCGTCACGAGCCGTCCGCGAACGACCGGACGATGTATGACTGGATCATCTATCAGGGCTATCGCCCCATCATCATCGCGACAAAGATGGACAAGGTCAAGCGCAGCCAGCTTGCGAAGCAGCTTAAAGCGATCCGCAAAGGGCTTGACGTGGAGCCGGATACGATCGTGATCCCGTTTTCCGCGGTGACGAAGCAGGGACGGGATGAAATCTGGGACCTGATGGAAGCGCTGTGCGCGGATGAGCCGGAACCGGATATGACGCCGGATAAAGGCGAGAGGGAAGAAGACAGTGAAGAATAAATATGTATTTGTCCTCGTGCTTTTGGTCATCATTCTCGCGGCCGGCGCTGTCTTTACGACGCTTTTTGTGCGGCACAGGGGGTCGGATCGTGGGGAGGAAAAGTTTACTGTGGCCGTCTCATTTTATCCCATGTACGTCGCGGCGGAAAATGTGATCGGCGAGTGTGACGGCGTACAGTTGGAAAGCCTGACGGAACAGCAGGCCGGCCATTTGCACGACTACCAGCTCACAACAGAGAACATGAAGCTTTTGTCCACGGCGGATGCGTTCGTCATAAACGGGGGCGGGATCGAAACATTCCTGTCGGAAGTGGCGGAGCAGTATCCCGCGCTCACGGTGGTCGATGCCAGTGAAGGGATCCCTCTGGACGGGGACAACGCGCATGTGTGGATGAGCATAGAAAACTATATGGAAGAGGTGCAAAACATCTGTGACGGCTTGACGGCGGCGGACGCGGATGTGTCGCATGGAGAGATCTACCGGCAGAATACGACAGAATATCTCGATGAACTGGAAGAGCTTGCGGGTGAGGCCGAGGATCTTGCCAATGAACTAGCGGGGCAGCCGGTCGTGATCTTCGGTGAGGTCTATGAATATCTGGCGGATGAGCTTAAGCTTTCGACCGTCGGACTTTTGGACCTGGACGATGAGCGCCAGGTCAGTGCCGGGGAGGTAGCTGAGATCCTCTCCGTGATCGAGGATGAACATGTACCGGTAATCTTCGCGGAGGAACTTTATGCGAAGGATATGGCCGAGAGGGTGGAGCAGGAGACCGATGTGCAGGTACTCTACCTCGACAGCTTAACGAGCGGGGACTACGCGGCGGACAGCTATTTAGGCGGCATGCGGCAGAACCTGCAGATGATAAAGAACGCTTACGAGTAAAGGAAACCAGTCAACTGCCCGGAGGATATCAATGGATCAGGAACTTAAGAAACCGTGTGGGTTACACTGTATCAAGATGAACGAGATCAGTGTCACGATCGGGGATCAGGTCATCTTACAAGATATCAATCTGCACATTCACTGCGGAACACTTGCAGCCGTGATCGGGAAAAACGGAGCCGGGAAGACAACGCTGATCCGCGCGATCATCGGAGATGTCCCGCACACCGGAGAAATCGAGTTTACGATCCAGGATCACGGCGTGATCCCTGCCCGCAAAGCAGCCCTTTCCGACGACGACGTGACTCTGCCGGGCAGCGATACCGATCTGCGCGAACATAAGCGAATGGAGTTAAAGATCGGATATGTCCCGCAGAGCTTAAATATCGACAAGCAGACGCCCTTAAGCGTCTACGATATGATCACGTGCTATCAGAGCGCGTATCCCGTTTTTTTAAAAAAGAACAAAAGCATGGAAAAAAAGATCCGTGAGAGCCTCGCCGTTTTTGACGCGGAGGATCTGATCGACCGTCAGGTCTGCAACTTATCCGGCGGCCAGCTGCAGCGGGTCCTTTTGGCCATGGCGATCATGGACACGCCGGATCTTTTGCTCTTGGACGAGCCCGTTTCCGGTATAGACCAGACCGGAATGGAAGTGTTTTATCAAACGATTGCGCATCTGAAGGAAACGCATGACCTGGCTGTCATCTTAGTCTCTCATGACCTCGACTATGTGGCGCAGTACGCGGATCAGGTGATCTTACTCGACGACGGTGCGGTCGCCTGTCAGGGCACGGTAAGGCAGGTCTATGAGAGCCCGGAGTTTTTGCGGGTCTTCGGGAGCTATGATGTGGAAAAGATGCTGCATTCGGGCAGTCCAACGGCGGAGGGCGTATAGATGAGCGGGATGGGGTCATTGTTTCAATACAATTTCATGGTCTTCGCGTTTGTCGCGATCCTGATCATCACGCCGCTGTTTGGCATCCTGGGCACAATGGTCGTCAGCAACCGGATGGCGTTTTTCTCCGATGCGCTGGGGCACTCTGCGCTGACGGGCATTGCGGTGGGCGTGATCTGCGGGCTGGGAGAGCCGAGCCTTGCCATGGTGCTTTTTGGGGTGGCCTTTGCGCTGCTCTTAAACTGGATCCGGAGCCGGAACATCTCCCAGACGGATACGGTCATCTCCGTCTTTTCGTCCTGTTGTATCGCCATTGGTCTGGCGATCCTGTCGCGGGGCGGGAATTTCAGCCAGTACTCTTCGCTGTTGCTGGGAGATGTCTTAAGTATCACAAAGCAGCAGATCATCTATCTGGTGCTGCTCTTTGCCGCGACGATCGTGTTCTGGATCGTGTGCTACAACCGTCTGCAGGCGATCGTCCTAAACCGGACGCTTGCGAAAAGCAGGCAGATCCGCATCTTACTGGTCGAAAATCTTTTTTCGATCTTTATCGCACTTGTCGTCATGCTGTCCGTCGAGTGGATCGGAATCCTTTTGATCAACGCGCTTTTGATCCTGCCGGCCGCATCCGCCCGGAATATATCGGGAAACGTACGTGAGTATCATCTGT
This sequence comes from Lachnospiraceae bacterium, assembly GCA_020860755.1. GTDB lineage: Bacteria > Bacillota > Clostridia > Lachnospirales > Lachnospiraceae > Eubacterium_I. The sequence goes on along the minus strand of JAJBTQ010000032.1, from coordinate 51,899 downwards.
TTGCCATCATTTTCTCCATGTTTTCCGGGATCGTCGGACTGTTCATTTCCTACTACACCGACATCGCGACGGGGCCGATGATCGTGATCATCGCGGCGGTGATCTTTTTCGCATCCTATTTTTATGGAAGAAAGAGATGTTCTTAGTGACAGGCGGGATGATAAAATCGGTAAAATAAAAGTCAGAGCGCGGCGATACGAAACAGATAAACTAAGCAGTGATACAGAGGGCATAAATGGAAAAAGACAATCTTGATTTTTTAAGACAACATAAACCGACGCTCATCGGACTGCCCGAGGCAAAAAAAGCCGCGGTCTGTATCCCCCTGATCGAGACAGAAAACGGATGGGATCTTCTCTTTGAAGTGCGTGCCGCCGATATTGAAAGCCAGCCCGGCGATATCTGCTTCCCCGGCGGGAGCCTGGAAGCGGGAGAGACGACAAAAGAGGCAGCCGTCCGGGAGATCATGGAGGAGCTGCTGATCCGGGAAGATCAGGTGGAAGTGCTGGGTCTTATGGATCTGTTCGGCGGCGGCAGCGGAATGCTGTATGTCTACCCCTATGCGGTCCGGCTTACCGGCTATGAGGGAACATTCAGTACGGATGAGGTGGACCGGGTCTTTCGGGCTCCGCTCTTATGGTTTTTGGAGAACGAACCGGAAGTGTACCGCACGACGCTGACCGTACAGCCGGGAGAGGACTTCCCCTATGAGAGGATTCACGGAGGGAGAGAATACGCCTGGCGGGAGCGTCGGGACGAAGTGCTGTTCTATCAATATAAGGAAGAAACGATCTGGGGCATGACGGCAAAGATCCTTCATGCATTTGTCGAAATATATAAGAACAAGTAAAAACAGCAGCTTTTTGGCTGCTGTTTTTACATAGGGAGATTTGAGTTATGAAAATGTACTATGATCAAGCTTTTGGCCTGATCGGTATTGTCACCTTTCGGCAAATTTCTTTGCTTGAAAAATATCCTACAAGAGAAATGTGAGCAAATTATGTCAAAATTATAAAAGGCGAAAAAATTAAATCTAAAAAAAAGAAGATGAAAATCTAAATAAAAAATTAAGTAAGCTGCAGATGAGTCCTCTAAAAATGGGGTCTGTATTGCTTTTTTTGAATGAATCATTTATTATATAGAAAGTTTCCAAATAGTGAGATGAGGGATTGACATGGAAAACAGTAAAAGAAGAGAAAAACCGAAGGGATTGCGCATCATCATCGTGGGCTGCGGCAGGGTCGGGAGAACTCTGGTAGACCGTTTGACGGAGGATGATCACGACATCACCGTGATCGATGAGAATCCGGATGAGATCCAGGCGATCACAGACCGCTATGATGTCTCCGGCATCGTCGCAAACGGCGCGAGCTATTCCGTGCAAAAGGATGCCGGGGTAGAGGAGGCAGACATTCTGATCGCCGTGACCGCATCGGATGAGCTGAACCTGCTGTGCTGCCTGATCGCAGAGCACGCCGGGCACTGCGAAGTGCTCGCACGTGTGCGCACGCCGGAGTATCTCGAGGAAGAGGATTACTTAAAGGAAAAGATGGGGCTGGCCATGATCATCAATCCGGATCGGAGGGCAGCCGAGTATATAGCAAAGATCCTGTTTACGCCTAACGCCCTCTCGGTCGACAGCTTTGCGGGCGGACATGCGGATATGATCAGCTTAAGGATTCCGGAAGGCAACAAGATGGTCGGGAAAAGACTCATGGACTTGGAAGAGGAGCTTCGGGATATCATGTTGATCTGCGCGGTGGAGCGCAATAAAGAGGTGACCATCCCGGACGGCTCATTCGTGCTGCAGGCCGGTGACGAGATCGCCTTTATCACTCAGGTGAAGAGCGCGCGGGAGCTTCTTAAGAAGATGGGGTTCCGGGTCCGGCATGCGCGCAATGCTCTTCTTCTTGGGGGAGGAAGGACCTCCTACTATCTCGCAAAGATTCTGGAGCAGGCGGGTGTCGCGACGACGATCGTGGATAAGGATCCCATGCGCTGTGCAAAGATGAGCGCCCTGCTGCCCAAGGCGGTTGTGATCAACGGGGACGCGTCCAACGTAGATCAGCTGGACCAGGTCGGGATCTCCACGGCGGAAGCGGTCGTGGCCCTGACAGATAAAGACGAAGAGAATATCCTCCTCGCTCTGCATACGAAGAACGTATCGGACGCGAAGCTGGTCACAAGGGTGAACCGCATCACGTTCAGCAAGGTGATCCAGGAGCTGGATCTCGGGAGCGTGGTCTTTCCCGAATATCTCACTGCCGAGGCGATCACTGCATATGTGCGCACCAAAGCGGCACAGATGCACGCTGACATCGAGACGCTGGTCGATCTCTTTGGCAGTCGGGTGGAAGCGATCGAATTTTATGTCGGTCCGAACACCAAGGTGACGGGGATTCCGCTTTCGGAGCTGAAACTGAAGGATCAGGTACTGATCACCTGCATCAATCATGAAGGACAGGTCATCATTCCTCGGGGGAACGACACGATCTGTGCAGGCGATACGGTGATCGTTGTGACTGGAAACGCAGAGCTTAGTCAGATTAATGATATACTGGAATGATCGTGGGCGCGCGGGACACTGCGCGATCCGCATCATCGTTACTGATACAGGGTGGGAAGATTTATGAATCGACCGATCATTCGATACATTCTTGGATGGATTTTAGTTGTGGAGGGAGCATTTATGATGCTCCCGCTCATTGTAGCGATCGTCTACCGGGAGAGGTGCGGCCTCTGGTTTTTGATCATTGGCCTCTTAAGCCTTCTGGCGGGCTTTTTGATCACGCGGAAAAGGCCGGAAAATATGGTCTTTTCCATGCGGGAGGGATGTGTCGTGACGGCACTTTCCTGGCTCTTGATCAGTCTGGTCGGCTGTCTCCCGTTTTTCCTTAGCGGACAGATCCCCAATTTTACCAACGCGCTTTTTGAAACCGTATCCGGATTTACGACCACCGGAGCGAGTATCCTGGAAAATATTGAGGGGCTTGCAAAGTGCATGCTGTTCTGGAGATCCTTTACGCACTGGATCGGCGGCATGGGTGTCTTGGTATTTTTGATGGCCGTGATCCGAATGACCGGCGGCTCCAACATGAATCTGATGCGCGCGGAGAGCACGGGACCATCTGTCGGCAAAATGGTCCCCAAAGCCATGCGGTCTGCCCGGATCCTGTATTTTACCTATATCGGGCTGACCGTGATCATGATCGTGTTTTTGCTCGCAGGGCACATGACGTTTTACGAGGCGATCAATACGGCGTGCAGCACAGCCGGTACCGGAGGCTTTGCGGTTAAAAACAGCAGCATGGCGGACTACTCCGCTTACATCCAGTGGGTTGTCACGATCTTTATGGTCGCGTTTGGCGTCAACTTCAACATGTTCTATCTGATCCTGTTCCGGAGATGGAGACAGGCTCTCCACATGGAGGAAGTGTGGGTCTACTTAGGGATCATCGTAGTCGCGATCGTCGCGGTCACGATCAACATCTACGATGTGGCGCTGACCTTTGGAGACAACTTACGGACCGTCTCGTTTCAGGTGGCGACCGTCATTTCAACGACCGGATTTTCAACGGTTGACTTTGACAAGTGGCCGGAGATGTCCCGGCTGATCCTGGTCCTGCTCATGTTCATCGGATCATGTGCGGGCAGCACCGGAGGCGGTATCAAGGTATCGCGGGGTCTCATCATGTTTAAATCCATGATCCGGGAGTTCGGGTCCTACCTGTTCCCGAAGCGGGTCAAGTCGATCCAGATCGGCGGAAAAGACGTGGAACCTGAGGTGGTCCGGGGCGTATATGTCTTTATGGCAGCCTACATCAGCATCTTTGCCGTGTCCATGCTCTGTCTGTCCTTTGAGGGACACGATATGGTCACGAATTTTTCCGCGGTGGCCGCGTCCATCAACAACACGGGACCTGGTCTCGGCATGGTCGGACCATCGGAGAACTATGTGTTTTTCGCGGGCTTTAATAAGTTCGTTCTAATGTTTGACATGATCGCGGGCAGGCTGGAACTGTTCCCGCTGCTCATGCTGATCTATCCGCCCACATGGAGGGGCTTTTTCAAGAAGACAAATCGCCGGGTGGAATAGGGGAACTGTCTATGGATTCACACAACAATCAGAAAAAGATAGCGCTTATCAACGACCTGTCCGGATTTGGACGGTGCTCCATCGCCGTAGCGCTGCCGATCATCTCGGTCATGAAGATCCAGTGCTGTCCGGTCCCCACATCCATCCTGTCGAACCATACCGGGTTTGAAAGTTATTTCTTTGAGGACTACACCTCGCGGATGCAGGACTATGTGGACGAATGGAAGAAGCTGGATCTGCACTTCGACGGGATCTGTACCGGCTTTTTGGGCTCGGTGGACCAGATCGCGATCGTGGAAAAATTTCTGCGGGACTTTACGGAAGAGGACACGATCGTTCTCATTGATCCGGTCATGGGCGACTATGGAAAGCTCTATCCCACATATACGTTGGAAATGTGCCAAAAGATGAAGGATCTCGTACAGTATGCGGATATCCTGACCCCGAACCTGACGGAGGCCTGCATGCTGACAGACACGCCCTACAAGGAGAAGTGGAAGGTTGCGGAGATCACGGAGATGGCAGAGAAGCTCTCCGGCATGGGACCGGATAAGATCGCGGTGACCGGGATCCCGCAGGGCAGCTTTTTGGCAAACCTGTGTTATGAGACAGACAAGCCTGTAAAGATCCGGCGCACGCATCAGATCGGGACTTCCCGCTCCGGGACCGGAGACATCTTCGCGGCGATCCTCGCGGCGGATGCGGTCAACGGGGTTCCGTTTGAGGATTCGGTGCGGAAGGCATCACTGTTTTTAAAGAAGTGTATCGTAAGCTCGATCGAGAAGGAGATTCCGCTCACGGATGGGGTCTGCTTCGAAGAGCACCTCTCACGGTTATTATAGAGCTGCTTGAAGAAGGATTTACTTGTATGGAGATTTTATATAAGGTACATAATAATTTATACGTCAATCTTACCAACAGGTGCCCGTGCGCGTGCACTTTCTGTCTGCGGCAGACGATTGACCGGGTCGGGGAGTCGGACAGCCTGTGGCTGGAGCACGAGCCCTCGGTGGAGGAAGTGATCGCAGAGTTTGACAAGTTTGACATGGACGAGTACGAGGAGGTTGTCTTCTGCGGCTTCGGAGAGCCGACGGAAGCGCTCCCGGTTCTTCTCGCGGTGGCGGAGTATGTGAAGGAGACTTACCGGATGCCGGTGAGGCTTAATACGAACGGTCTTGGGAATCTGATCTGGGAGCGGGATATCACGCCGGAGTTTGAGGGTCTGATCGACGCCGTCTCGATCAGCTTAAATACACCGAACGCGGCGAGCTACTATGAGCTGACGCGCAGCAGGTTCGGGGAGAACTCGTTTGACGCGGTGCTGGATTTTGCGAAGCGCTGCACACAGCATGTGTCCCAGGTCGTTATGACCACGGTGGAGACGACGATCACCCGCGCGGAAGAGGAGGAGTGCCGAAAAATCTGCGACGAGATCGGTGCGGACTACCGCATCCGAACGTGGGTGGGATGATACGGAACAAAAAATTTTGATGAGATCGAAGGGAAAGCCGAAAACAAAGGCTTTCCCTTTTCTTGCTTTTTTCCGGTTTTCCGGAGTAAACGCTTGACAACTTTAGTTAGCAGTGTTAAACTTTTTGCGTACAAAGTTAGACAGACCTAACAATTTGTAGTGAAATATAAGCATGATTGTTTGCTTCTAACTAAAGTAAGCGAACCGGGAGGATTTAGTAATGGTGCCGTTAACTATGGCAAACGCCGGAGAAATTGTTGTGATCAAAAAAATTACCGGAAAAGATGAGATCCGCCAGCATTTGGCTGAAATGGGCCTGGTCCTGGAGGAGACGATCAAGATTGTGAATGTAGTGAACGGCAATCTGATCATTCAGGTAAAGGACAGTCGTGTGGCTTTAGACTGCACGATGGCGAACCGGATCATGGTCTGAAGCAAGGGAGAGTATTTATGAAAACGATCAAGGATTTACAGAAGAATGATACGGCTGTGGTCAAGCGTCTCCACGGTGAGGGTCCGACAAAGCGCCGGATCATGGATATGGGCATCACGAAAGGTGTGGAAGTGCAGGTTCGAAAAGTGGCTCCTTTGGGTGACCCCATTGAGCTGAATGTGCGCGGCTACGAGCTTAGTATCCGAAAGGCAGATGCCGAGCTGATCGAAGTGGAAGAATAAGTTAGCATATACGATCAAGATTTCAAATAAGGAGATATGTTATGAGCATCAGGATCGCTCTCGCAGGCAACCCGAACAGCGGAAAAACCACCCTGTTTAACCAGCTGACCGGCAGTTCCCAGTATGTTGGCAACTGGCCGGGTGTTACCGTCGAGAAAAAAGAAGGAAAATTAAAGGGACATAAGGATGTCATCATCCAGGATCTGCCGGGTATCTATTCCCTCTCTCCGTATACGCAGGAGGAAGTGGTATCCCGGAACTATCTGGTCAATGAACGGCCGGACGCCATCTTAAACATTGTGGATGGCACAAACTTTGAGCGAAACTTATATCTGACCACTCAGCTGATGGATTTACAAATCCCGGTTGTCATCGCGGTCAACATGATGGACTTAGTCCGCAAGAACGGCGATACGATCGAGGTAAAGCAGATCGCGGACAAGCTGCACTGCTCCGTGATCGAGATCGGTGCCTTAAAGGGCGAGGGTGGATTTGACGCGGCGGAAGAGGCCTTAAGGGAGGCGGAGAGCAAGCTTCCCCCCGAGTCTCCGCATGTGTTTACCGGAAGTGTGGAGCATGCGCTCGCCCATATTGAGGAGACCATTCAGGATAAAGTGTCCAAAGAAAATCTCCGCTGGTATGCGATCAAGTTGTTTGAGCGTGACCGCATGGTACAGGAAGATCTGAACCTTTCGCAGGAGATGATGGATCATATAGAACAGCATATCTCGGACTGTGAGGCCGAGATGGACGATGACTCCGAGAGCATCATCACGAACCAGAGATACGCCTATATCAGCAAGCTCTGTGAGAACACGGTCCACAAGGCTTCCAACCTCCATGACTTGACGATCTCCGACAAGATCGACCGGATCGTAACAAACAGGGCTCTCGGCTTACCAATCTTCGCAGGCGCCATGTTCTGTGTCTTCTGGGTCGCGATGGGCCCGCTTGGATCCTTCCTGGTGGACTGGGTCAATGATGTCCTCTTTGGGGAATGGATCATCGGAGCCGTGCAGTCCGGCATGGAAGCAGTCAACGCTGCGCCCTGGCTTACCGGATTGGTCAACGACGGAATTCTGGCCGGCGTCGGAGCCGTGATCGGCTTCCTGCCGCAGATGTTCCTGCTGTTCCTGATGCTGTCCATTCTGGAGAACATCGGATATATGGCACGTGTCGCGTTTGTTCTGGACCGTATCTTCCGCAGATTCGGTCTCTCCGGAAAGTCCTTTATCCCGATGCTGATCGGCGCCGGCTGCGGCGTTCCCGGCATCATGGCTTCCCGTACGATCGAGAGCGAAAAAGACCGGCGTATGACGGTCATGACAACGACCTTTATCCCATGCGGCGCGAAGATGCCGATCATCGCGCTGATCGCGGGCGCCCTGTTCCCGATGCATAAGACGTTAATTTCCGTTTCCGCTTATTTTGTCGGGATCGCGGCGATCGTGATCTCCGGTATCATGTTAAAGAAGACCAGGCCGTTTGCCGGTGATCCGACTCCGTTTGTCATGGAGCTTCCGGCTTACCACGTTCCGACGGTCGGAGCGATCCTCCGTCCCACATGGGAGAGAGGATGGTCCTTCGTCAAGCGTGCCGGCACGATCATCCTGGCCGCAACCGTATTGATCTGGTTCCTGCAGGGATTCGGCGCGACAGGTCACGGATTCGGATTAGTGGAGGACGCGGACGAGTCGGTCCTGGCAGCGATCGGCAATGCGATCTGTATCATCTTCCGTCCGGCGGGATTCGGCAACTGGCGAGCGACAGTCGCCTCCATCACAGGCCTGATCGCAAAGGAGAATGTCGTCGGTACCTTCGGTATCCTGTACGGCGGTCTCGAGGAAGTCGCAGAGGACGGCGTGGAAGTCTGGAACGCAGTGAGAGCGGCTTACACACCGCTTTCGGCCTACAGCTTCATGCTCTTCAACCTGCTGTGTGCTCCGTGCTTCGCAGCCATGGGCGCGATCCGCAGAGAGATGAACAGTTCCAAGTGGTTCTGGGCGGCAGTCGGTTACCAGTGCTTCCTGGCCTACACCGTATCCATCATCGTATATCAGATCGGATGCATGTTTGCCGGAAATATTCATCCGGTCGGCTTTATCGTATCCCTGATCATGCTGGCGTGCTACGTCTACATGCTGGTCCGCAGGAATCCGTATGAAAAGGCGAGAAAGGAAGTCACAGCTTAACAGAAGTAGTCACAGCTTAACAAAGTTATGCTGGACTTTATGATGAAAAAAGTAGTATACTCCTCTTAACATAAAATCTTCGCAGGATAACAGGAGGCAGTCATGGCAACAGTCATTATAGCGATCATTGTATTTGGATTAATCGGGTTGGACGTGTGGTATATCGTCAGAAACGCCGCCAACCATACGGGAAAGCTGGGCTGTGCCGGCTGTGCAGGATGTGCTGAATGTGCCGCATACGACAAGAAGAAGGGCCACGATGGCTGTGACGGGCGCTGCGGCGAGTGTTCGCACCCCTGTGGGGGCAAGTAATGCCTCGAATAGAGTATACGCTACATACAAATAAGATCGTCTCACCGAATGGTGGGGCGATCTTTTTTATATCATACTAAAGACAAATGTGATTCCGATCACAATCAAAAACAGGATCATCCCGACGTTTCCGAAGAGTACGTTGGCGGTTTTTTTCGCCGACATCTCATATTCTCCGGACAACAGGGTTGTCCTTCGCAGAGAAATGCAGAAAAAGACGAGCCCCACGATCGCCAGAGCCAGTGTCAATAGCTCGAGTCCGGCGAGCCCGAACAGACCGACAAGGCGGCTCATCATGACAGGGAGATTTCCGGACGCACTGGCGGAGTCTTGTAGAGTGCTAAGCTGTTTTGCCAGGACGGTTCCGACAAATCCGCCCAGAAAGTTGACCACCATGTGGAACGAGATCGTATTACGGATCCTACCGGTGCGGATATAGATATAGGCAAACAGACATCCCAGGAAGAATGCGTAGAAAAACTGATAGAGGTTGCCGTGGACCAGCCCAAAGAGCAGACCCGACACGAGGATGGCCGTGCGGTCTCCGAACACGATGGTCCGATCGATGAGTACCTTGCGAAAGACGAGTTCTTCCATGATCGGTCCGATGACCACCGTAAAGAGAAACACGATGCCTAAGCTGCCCGTTGACATCATATCCGAGAGATCGGAACTGAGCTCCAGCGGGGAAACGCGGCTGATCAGCTCACACAAAAGATTCCCGATCAAATTTCCCACTTCCATAAGAAACAGGGCAATGCACAGTGCCCGGAACCAGTTTCCCGCTTCGAGACGATTCTCGTGCAGCTTCATGGCGGGAAGACGCCGCAGGATCAGGATACAGACCGGCATGGCGACACAGTACTGGGGGAGGAAGCTGATGACCCAGATCAGCGAGGGATAGCGGTACACGACCCAGGGCGCGACAGCCGCCACGATCAGGTCGATCACGACTTCGATCCCAAGGGTCACAACGATCATAAAAAAGTAGGACAAGCCTACGGTTGAGAAAAATTTACGCTTGTTCATAGTGCTATCTGTATTCCTGCGACCAGAAACAGGACTGCGCGGATATGGAGTCTGCTCCCGTTACCACGTGTACGTATCGGCCGTCTGCCAGCTGCATCCGCGCCTTTACATTGTCTTTCATAAGTGTATCAAAGATGTGGAGCAGCTGCGCCTTTATCTCCTCGTCAAACACCGGGGCAGCCACCTCCACGCGGTGGGTCGTGTTCCGGGTCATAAAGTCGGCGGAAGAGATGTACACTTCCGGATCCTCTGCTCCAAAGATATAGAAGCGGGAATGCTCCAGATAGCGCCCCACGATGCTCCGGATCTTGATGTTGTCCGTCAGCCCCGGCACCCCTGCAATGAGACAGCAGGCGCCGCGGACGATCAGTTCGATCTTCACGCCGGCCATGGACGCTTCGATCAGCTTCTCGATGAGCGGCTTGTCCGTAAGAGAGTTCATCTTAGCTCCTATATAGGCGGGCTTCCCATCCCTCGCCAGAGCGATCTGAGCATCGATCTTTTCCTGGATCGGCAGGCTGAAGCACTTCGGTGCGACGAGCAGCTGCCGGCTCTCCTCTACTACCTCGCCGAGATACAGCTTCGTAAAGACATCGCTTACCTCCGCCCCGATCTCCTGATCCGCAGTGAGCAGGGAGAAGTCCGTATACAGCAGCGCGGTGTCCTCATTGTAGTTTCCTGTTCCGATCTGGGTATAGTAGAAAATGCGTCCCTCCCTGCGGGTCGTGACGAGACAGATCTTCGAGTGAACCTTTAAGTTGTCCAGCCCGTACAGGATGCGGCAGCCGGCCTCCTCGAGACGTCTGGACCAGTCGATATTGCTCTCTTCGTCGAAGCGTGCCCGAAGCTCCACCAGGACATCCACTTCCTTGCCCTGTTCCGCCGCGCGCATCAACGCCTCCACCACCTTGCTGTGGGGCGCCATGCGATAGAGCGTCACTTTCACCGACACCACATCCGGATTGTCGGCGGCCTCCAACAGCATTTTAAGGAACGGATCCATGCTGTCATAGGGGAAGAACAAAAAGCGGTCCCTCTCGCGGATCTGATCCAAAATACTCTCTTTCGGATCGATGTCTTGGGGGATTTGGGGAGTGACCCTTTCGAAAAACAGATCTTTTTCCCCGCGCAGCAGATCCCGGATCTCATCGAAGAAGGACAGATCCTGCGGAGAGTTGCAGTGGAACACATACTTTTTCTTTATCTTTAACTGTGAGCACATGCGGGATAAGACCGCCTCGTCCAAAGCGCCCGTATATTCCAGCTTGATCGGAGACAGCCTCCTCCTCCGACTGACCAGCTGTTCCATAATCTTGCGGAAATCCGCGTCATCGTCGTACATGTCTTCATCCGGATCGATGTCCGCGTTGCGGAGGATCCGGATCTGAGATTTGCTGAGCACAGTATACTGGTCAAACACGTTGTCCGCATACCGGAGGATGAGATCCTCCAAAAGGACATATCTGTTTTTATGTGTGGGGATGCGGATCAGACGCGGGAGAACATCCGTGCTGCACGGGATGATCCCCAGGCTCTCCTTGTCCTTTTTCTCAAGAACAGCCACCACATAGATCTCCCGGTTGTTCAAAAACGGAAACGGCTGCTTTTTCCCTACGATCTGCGGAGCTAAAAGAGGATACACCGCATTTTCAAAGTAGGCGTCCAGAAATTCAATATCCTGTTCGTCAAGTTCCGGCAGTTCCATGATCTCCACACCGTATTCCCGAAGCTCGTCCTTTAAATCGTCGTAATCGGCGTCTCTGCGCTGGGTCAGCAGACGGGTCTGCTGGCAGATAGCGGAGATCTGCTCCCGGCAGGTCATATTGGTCTTGTTGTCCCGGATCTCCTCCGAGACCAGCATCTGATCATAGAGTGAGCCGACCCGGACACGGAAAAATTCGTCCAGATTTGTCTGAAAGACAGAGGCGAACGACAGGCGCTCACCCAGAGGATTCCCTGTATCCTCCGCCTCCTCCAGCACTCTCGTGTTAAACTTAAGCCACGACAATTCCCGGTTGTCGTAGCAGGAGTAGAGCCGATTTTTAAACTTCTCTGCTGACGGCGTTTTGTCCTTGTCGGATTTGTCCTTATCGGACTTCTTGTCGGAGCTCTTCTTGCCGGATTCCTTTTTATCAGACTTCTTATCAGACTTCTTCTTATCGGAACTCTTCTTGTCAGAGTCCTTTTTGTCGGAATTCCTCTGATCGGAACCTTCTTTCCCGGGAGCCGCCTTCTCGTCGTGATCCTTTCTGTCGGAACCTTCCGCGCCGGAGGCTTCCGCATCGGAGCCTGTTTCAGACGATTTTTTCGAACCGCTTTTTTTCTTCTTTTTAGACGCTTCCTTTTGGATCTCGGTCTCGACCTCTTCCGGCAGGATAAATTCTCCCGCGTCCTCGGACGTGGTGAGATCATCCACCGCCTCCTCAGGAGTCAAAAATGCCTCCGTATTGTCCATATTTATATCGGTCTTATCCGACGCTCCCCCGCCGGAATTGCCGAACAATTTTTTAAAAAATGACCGCAACCGTTCTAACATAGCTGCCTCCTTAAAAAAATGATACCACGTTCTTAGAATTTTGCAAAGAAACAACCGCGGTTTTTAGCCGATATTTTGTGCAAAAACACCATTTGACAGGGAAAAAGCAGGCTGTTAGAATAAGAAGCGGTAACGAGCAGCGCAAGCGTAAGTCCGGTTCGGACTTGCGCTTTTTCATTTGTGAGGCGGCAGGCGATGCGTGAAACACCCAAAACACAGTCAAAAGAGAATCGGATGGCGACGGAACCGATCGCGAAACTGATGGCCGTAACCGGGCTGCCTATTGTGCTGTCCATGATGCTGCAGGCTGTCTACAATATTGTGGACACGGCATTTCTCTCCAATATGCGCTTAAACGGCGAGCAGGCCCTTACTGCGCTTGGACTGGCGTTTCCGATCCAGCTTTTAATGGTGGCGTTCGGTGTTGGCACCGGCGTGGGCGCCAATGCGCTCATCTCCAAGTGCCTCGGCAGGGGTGACCGCGAACAGGCCAGCCGTACGGTCGGGAATGCTTTGACGATCGGCATTATCATCTATGCCGCGTTTTTGGTCTTCGGTCTCACCTGCGTACCCTGGTATGTCAACTCCCAGAGCTCGGGCGGGGTGATCAGCGCCGAAGCTCTTAATATGTCCATCGAGTATCTGCGGATCTGTCTTACGGTCTCCTTCGGGATGATCTTTTTTACCATCACGGAAAAGTTCCTGCAGGCAACGGGGCGTTCCTTATATTCCACGATCGCCCAGATCTCCGGCGCAGTATTTAACATTGCCTTTGATCCGCTTTTGATCTATGGGGTCGGTTTTTTCCCGGAGATGGGAGTCCGCGGCGCCGCGGTGGCGACGGTGGGCGGCCAGATCCTATCCTGTGTGCTCGCGCTGATCTTCCACTACAGGCTGGATGTCGAGATCGACAAGAGTCCGAAATATATGAAATTGTCCTGGAATACCATAAAAGGGATTTACGCCATCGGACTTCCGGCCATCATCTCCCAGGCACTGCTGACTGTGATGACCTACGGCATGAATCTGATCCTGGCCAGGATTGCCGATGTCGGAGAGAACTTTGTGACGGTGTACGGGCTGTACTGTAAGATCCAGCAGCTGGTCCTGTTTGCTGCGTTCGGCCTGCGTGACGCCATCACACCGATCGTGTCATTTTGCCATGGGGCACGCGACCGGCAGCGTGTACAGGACAGTATCCGCTATGGCTTGCTTTACACGCTCGTCCTGATGGTGGCGGGGCTTGTGGTCGTCGAGGCGATCGCTGTTCCGCTCATGGGACTCTTCTCGCTGTCTGACACGACGTACAGCATCTGTATCGACTGCATCCGGATCGTGTCTCTCGGCTTTGTCTGCGCCGGACTGTGCATTTCGTTTCAGGGGATCTTTCAGGGAATTGAGTGCGGGATCCAGTCGCTTATCGTGTCCGCGGGACGGCAGGTCATCTTTATCCTTCCGGTGGCATGGGCATTTGTTCGTGTGATGAACAACGGGGGCGCTGATTCCCTCGTGTGGTGGACGTTTTTGATCGGGGAGACACTGACGCTTATCTGCTCAGTTATCATGTATTATGCCACGGTAAAGCGGAAGATCGACCGGCTTGGCACGGATTGACATATCAGGGGAAATACGGTAGAATCAATCACATCCAATAGGATAAGCGGGTGTAGTTTAGTGGCAAAACTCCAGCTTCCCAAGCTGGCTATGTGGGTTCGATTCCCATCATCCGCTCGAAAGCCGCATAAATGCGACGTTTAAAGGCTCTCCACGATCTCGGTGGAGAGCCTTGATTTTTATCTTTTACCCCAAATTTACCCCAATACGAAATCCGCATAGAGTCGCAGCTCGGGTTAGCTCACGCAAAATGTTCCGCATAGTAACGGTTTAAATAGTCCGTGACCGCGTCGAGCCCCTTGTCGCTGAAGTCAAAGCAGGCGGACACCTTCTTCGCGTCGTCCGTGTGGTCGAAGTTATACGGCCCGGGCCACGTGGTCACGCAAAGCTGCCGGGTCCCGTCCGCATCATCCTCACCCTTGATGCGGTAGTGCATCCCCCGAAAGCTGCCGTAAAACGGCATTTTTTCGTAAAAGCGGATGTTGTAAAGGTCTGTACGCCGGATTCCCGGATCGGTGTCTGTGTTTGCCATAGTAATCTCCTTTTAAGCTATTATATCATAATATTATGGTTTTGATACTACGGATTGCTCCGTGCTTTGCACTCCCGCAATCCTACATCCATTCGCAATCCGCCCTATCGGGCTACTTGCTCATGTCTGTTCGGGTCCGAAATTCGGAAAATCGGATGCGAGCATCCGTTTTCCGACTTGTCGTCCCCTGGTATCAAAAACTATGTTAAAAAAGTGTGTTCAAAGCCAAAATAGACTTGAAACATTTCCCCATTTAGCATAGAATAAAACTAAGTATGGGGTCATAGGAACCCGTGCAAAACACAATAGCCTGAAAGCCTTGTAAATACTGGGTTTTTCGGGATTGAGAGGCAGATTTATGTACAAATGGTCTAAGAGAAAACGGGTGGTCATGTCGGTCATTGTCATCGTTGTAATCGCTGCTCTTGTATTGACCATGTTGATAGCCGCAATAGTATAAAGGATACTTGTTAATGAAAAAATGGATAAAAGCATTGCCTGTAGCATTTGCCGTGGTCCTGCTCGCCGGAATGTGTCTACTTTCCGGTTGTGCGGATAACGAAGCGCAAGCTCAGGAATTGAATGATGATTCCATGCTCATGGTCGATGGCGAGATCGATGGAGAGACCGATTCCGAGATCGATACCAGGACGATTCCGGATGGGATCCATATCGGCGACGTGGATGTGAGCGGAATGACGGCTTCTCAGGCGGAGTCTGCGATCCGCGACTATGTGGATCAGATCGCGAATCAGAGGGTCACTCTCGCGGCAAACGATAAGACCCTGAGGGCGACTGTGACAGAGCTTGGTTTTAAGGAGGACGTGAGCGCCACGATCGAAGACGCGCTGCAGTACGGCGAGTCCGGCAATGTGCTTAGGAGATACAAAGAACAAAAAGATCTGGAACAGGCGGACAAGGTACTTCCCCTTGTTTTGACGCCGGATAAGGATAAGGTCAAGGCCTATCTGGAGGAGAATGCTTCCGCATTAGACTGTGATGCAGTCAACTACGGCCTGGCCCGGGAGGGCGGAGAACTGGTCGTGGTGGAAGGTCAGACCGGACAGGACGTCGACATAGCTGCGTCCGTGGATCTGATCATGGACAGTTTTGCGACAGGCTGGCAGGAGGATTCGACGATAGAACTCGCGGTTACTGTGACGGAGCCGATCGGGAGCGCGGAAGAGTTAGCTCAGGTAAAGG
The DNA here is from genome assembly GCA_020860755.1 of Lachnospiraceae bacterium. GTDB lineage: Bacteria > Bacillota > Clostridia > Lachnospirales > Lachnospiraceae > Eubacterium_I. The sequence continues at coordinate 36,239 of JAJBTQ010000032.1, read as the reverse complement.
ATGTCCTCGGGACGTTCAGCACGGATTATTCTTCTTCCAGCGACGCCAGGAAGAAGAACATTGAGACCGGGGCAGGCTATATAAACGGCAGTATGGTCTATCCGGGCGAGACATTTTCCGTCCACGATGTGGTCACCCCCTTTGACGCGGAGCGCGGGTATGAGGAGGCCGGGTCCTATGAGAACGGGACGACGGTAGAGACGTACGGGGGAGGCATCTGTCAGGTATCCACCACACTTTACAACGCGGTGATCCGTGCGGAGCTGGATGTCGTGGAGCGGCACGGTCATTCCATGATGGTGTCCTATGTGGATCCGTCCGCCGATGCGGCGATCGCCGGAGAGGACAAAGACTTAAAGTTTGAGAACAATACCGATGCCCCGATCTATATCGAAGCATATACGGACGGAGAGACGATCAGTTTCACCATATACGGCCATGAGACCCGGCCGTCCAACCGCACCGTCTCATTTGAGAGCGAGACGACCGGTACGACAGAGGCGACTGTGGAGTACAGGGCCTCCAGCGCATCCTTTGGAGATATCGAACAGGTACAGAGTTCGCACGAGGGAGCGACGGCTCAGCTGTGGAAGATCGTCACGGTAAACGGCGTGGAGGAGAGCAGAGAGATCTTTAATACCACGGAGTATGAGATGTCGCCGACCATCTATGAGGTGGGCGTGTCATCCAGCAGCTCGGATGCCGTAGCCGCGATGTATGACGCGATCGCGAGCGGGAACATAGACCGGATCTACTCCACGATATCTGCCTACTCAGGTTATTCTTCCTACGATGATTCTTACGATGATTCTTACGATGATTCTTACGATGATTCCTCTTCGGAGTCATATGACGACTACGACTATGATACTTCGGAGACGGAAAGTGCGTCGGAGTCAGAAACTGACACGACTGATGATTCCGGCGGCGATTCCGGCGGGGAAGACACAAGCACCGGCGGAGACGACGGGTCGACCGATGGTTAAAAAGGAAAATTTTTTAAAATTACAAAGTTAGATAAGAGGCTGCTCGATGAGGGCAGCCTCAACGTTTCTTAAGAGACGAAAAAGGCAGACAGGCAATAAATTGACAACTAAGAACAATCGGAGGGAGTTGACATGTCCGGACTTAATATTGTACTCTACGAACCGGAGATACCGGAAAACACCGGCAACATAGGCAGGACCTGTGTAGCGACCGGGACGCGCCTGCATCTCATTGAGCCGCTGGGGTTCTCCCTGGGGGAGAAGGCCATTCGGAAGGCCGGACTGGACTACTGGGCAGACTTAGATGTCACCACTTATGTCAACTATGAGGAGTTTCTTGCGAAAAATCCCGGCGCGAAGATCTACATGGTCACGACAAAGGGGAAGAAGGTATATTCGGATATCTCATACGAGAAAGACTGCTATCTCATGTTTGGGAAGGAGAGCGCCGGGCTTCCGGAAGAACTCTTAGCCCACAACCGGGACCGCTGCGTCCGGATCCCGATGAACGAAGACATCCGCTCCTTAAATCTGGCGAACTCTGTCGCGATCGTGCTCTACGAGGCGCTTCGTCAGAACGGATTTGAAGGCATGAAGCTTACGGGAGCGCTGACAAAATTTTCCGACTACATAGAATAGGATAACGCAATGGATTTTTTAGAGGCTAAAAACGTAAAGCACCGCTTTGATCGCAGAGACGAAGAGGGAAAGGTCATCGGAGAGGTAGAGGCCCTAGACGGCGTCGATCTCGAGGTAAAAGCCGGGCAGTTTATCGCCATTTTAGGGCAAAACGGGTCCGGAAAATCCACGTTTGCCCGACACGTCAACGCGCTTCTGACCCCCACGGAGGGAACTCTTCTTGTGGACGGGAAGGACACGAAGGATTCGGATGTGATGTGGGAGATCCGCCGCGCTGCGGGGATGATCTTTCAGAATCCGGACAACCAGATCGTGGCCGGCCTGGTGGAGGAGGACGTGGCCTTCGGGCCGGAAAACCTCGGCGTGCCGACAGAAGAGATTGAAGAGCGGGTGGCAGACAGCCTGCACGCTGTAGACATGGAGGAGTACCGGCATCACTCCCCTGAACGTCTTTCCGGCGGACAAAAGCAGAGGGTGGCAGTGGCAGGAGTCCTTGCCATGCAGCCTGAGTGTATCCTGATGGACGAGCCGACGGCAATGCTGGACCCCGCCGGGCGCAGAGAAGTGATCGAGACGGCGCATCGACTGTGCCGGGAGGGCGGCGTGACGATCATCCTCATCACACATTTCATGGAAGAGGCCGCCGGGGCGGACCGTATCTTTGTGCTTGACCGGGGCAGGGTCGTCATGAGTGGGTCGCCGCGTGAGATCTTTTCCGAACCGGATCAGTTAAAGAAGTATGGCCTTGACCTGCCGCAGATCCCCCGCCTGGCCTGTGAGCTCAAGCGGGACGGCTGGCCGATCCCGGAGGGAGTCTTAACGCGAGAAGAACTTGTGGATGAGCTTCGTGCCGGCTCAGGCCGGGAGGCAGGATCGGTCCAAGACTCCGCGTTAAGTGCCGGCGCAGGAGAGAATGCTGCCGGAGCGGATGACAAAGAATCCAAAAACGCTGCATATGAGAAAACAGAAAAACTGCGGATGGAGGGGGTATCCTACTCCTATTCGCCCGGAACGGTCTACGAGACCCGGGCACTGCGGGATATAGATTTAGCGATACGGGAGGGAGAGATGGTTGGTCTGATCGGACAGACCGGGTCCGGGAAGTCCACTCTGATTCAAATGTTTAACGGGCTCTTACAACCCGATCAGGGAACTGTGTTCTTTGAAGGACAGGATATCGGGAAGGCGGGATTTGACCGCGGCCGCTTAAGAGGCGATGTCGGCCTTGTCTTCCAGTTCCCGGAACAGCAGCTGTTTGAGTCGACGGTGTTAAAAGATGTAGCCTACGGGCCGAAAAATCTGGGCCTCGATGAGGACGCGGCCCGGGATAGGGCGGAGAATGCCCTGCGTCAGGTGGAACTCGATGAGGAGAACTGGGAGCTGTCTCCCTTTGAACTCTCCGGCGGACAAAAAAGACGCGCCGCCATCGCGGGCGTCCTCGCCATGGAACCCTCGGTGCTGATTTTAGACGAACCGACGGCCGGGCTGGATCCGCATGGAAAAGAGGAATTGTTTGACTTGATCCGCGGGCTGCATGAGAGGCTGGGGATCACGGTGTTGATCGTCTCACACAATATGGAGGACATGGCAGACTTGGCAGACCGGATCGTGGTGCTGCGTGACGGGCAGATCATGCTCGACGGAGCGCCAAAGGAAGTGTTTTCCCACATCCGGGAACTGGAGGAGGTCTCCCTCTCAGTGCCGGAAGTAACCTACTTAATGGAGGACTTAAAAGCCCTGGGATATCCGATAGAGACCGTCGCAACGACCCTTAACGAGGCAAAGAGAGAGATCGAGAGAGTATGCTGAACAACATTACGCTGGGGCAGTTTTATCCGGCGGATTCCGTCATTCACCGGCTGGATCCGAGAGTAAAGATTGCTGCGACAATTTTATATATCGTATCTCTTTTTTTAGTCAACGGGGTCGTGGGCTGGGTGATCGTGATCGGGTTTTTTATCTTTATCACCGCACTCGCGAAACTGCCGGCTGTCATGGTCTTAAAAGGGATACGTGCCATCTGGATCCTCATCGCGATCACAGCCGTCTGCAACTTCTTTTTTACGCAGGCAGGCGTCGTGTTGGTCCACAGGGGCGTGCTGACGATCACGACGACAGGCATCCACAATACGGTCTACTACACGCTGCGCCTTATCTTTCTCATTGCAGGCGCTTCCATCATGACGCTGACGACGTCGCCGAACCGGTTGACGGACGGACTTGAGAGCGCACTGTGGCCGCTCCACCGAATCGGCGTGCCTGTCTCTGAGATCGCCATGATGATGAGCATCGCGCTGCGCTTCATCCCGATCCTCGGCGAGGAGGCGGAAAAGATTAAACGGGCACAGCTGGCGAGAGGAGCCGATTTTGACGAGGGCGGCCCTATAAAGCGGGTGAGAGGCTTAGCCCCGATTTTGGTGCCGCTTTTTGTATCTTCCTTTCGACGGGCCGAAGATCTGGGCCTGGCGATGGAAGCCCGGTGTTACCGGGGCGGAGAGGGACGGACGAAGCTGCACCCCTTAAAATATGCGCGCTCGGATTACGTGGCCTATGCGCTGGTGCTGTTATTTTTCGCAGCAGTGATCGTGATCCATGTGCTGAAGGCGAAGGGACTTATGTTATGAATGATAAAAAACGGATAAAACTGGTGGTGGCCTATGACGGGACAAACTACTGCGGCTGGCAGATCCAGACCAACGGTCCCACCATCGAGGAGGAATTAAATAAAGCGCTGACCCATCTGCTGGGCGAGGAGATCCATGTGATCGGCGCGAGCCGGACGGACGCGGGCGTACACTCGCTCGGAAACGTATGCGTCTTTGACACCGAGACCAATATCCCGGCGGAGAAGATCTGCTACGCCGTCAATATGGGGCTGCCCGAGGACATCGCGGTGCAGGAGTCCTGCGAGGTGGATCCGGGCTGGCACCCGCGCAAGTGCGAGAGCACAAAGACCTATGAATACCGGATCTTAAACCGGCCGATCCCGCTGCCGACAAGGCGGGCGGACACGTACTTTTATTACGGAGATCTGGATATTGAGGCCATGCGGAAGGCGGCGAAGCTCATGGAGGGCACGCATGATTTCGCGAGCTTTTGTTCATCGGGTTCCGCGGCGGAGAGCACGGTGCGCACGGTGTATTCCTGTGAGATCTTAACCGACGGGGACCTGATCACAGTCCGCGTTTCCGGCAGCGGATTCCTCTACAATATGGTACGGATCATGGTGGGAACGCTGCTCCTGGTCGGGAGCGGGCAGCTGGCTCCGGAAGACATTCCCCGGATCATCGAGGCGCGGGACCGGAGCGGGGCAGGGCCGACCGCACCGGCGAAAGGACTGACCATGATCGGGATTTCCTTTGAAAAATAAGGGAAAATTGGCCAAACTTATTGACACAAAATCTCTGTTGTACTATAATACCTAAGTCTGACAAAGTGTGTTTTTAAGCGAAAAAGCATGCATTTAGATGAGCCGGATTGGGACCCGGCCGTCGGTTTTTTCTTCCCGGATTCCCCACAAATCCGAAAAGAGAGACACAACATGCAGGCACACAGTCATACATGACCCGAGGCGAGAGTGACCGGACATCTCTTTTGTGTAGGATCAAACAATCAGTATTGTTTAGGAGGAAAATCAATGGATACTTATATGCCAAAAAAGGATGAAATTGAGAGAAAATGGTATGTCGTTGATGCTTCGGAATATACATTGGGAAGGATGACCAGTGAGATCGCCAAGATTTTGAGAGGGAAGCATAAACCGATCTATACACCGCATATGGATACCGGCGATTATGTGATCGTGGTCAATGCGGAAAAAGTAAAAGTTACCGGAAAAAAGAAAGATCAAAAGATATACTATCATCATTCCGATTATGTCGGCGGAATGAAAGAGACCAACTTACAAGAGATGCTTGACAAGCACCCCGAGCGGGTGATCGAGCATGCAGTCAAGGGGATGCTCCCGAAGGGACCTCTGGGAAGGCAGATGTACAAAAAGCTGTTCGTCTATGCGGGACCGGAGCACAAGCACCAGGCTCAGAAGCCGGAAGTCTTAACATTCTAATCGGGAGGAGGATATCAAATGGCAGAAAATACTTTTTACGGAACAGGAAGAAGAAAAAAAGCGATCGCCCGTGTATATCTGAAACCCGGCACAGGCAAGGTCACCATCAACAAGAGAGACATGGACGACTACTTTGGGTATGAGACCTTAAAGATCATCGTCCGCCAGCCGTTTGTCGCCACAGACACAACGGATAAGTTCGATGTGATGGTCAACGTCAAGGGCGGCGGCTACACCGGACAGGCCGGCGCGATCCGTCACGGCATCGCCCGCGCGCTGCTGACCGTGGACCCCGACTATAGGCCGGCTCTTAAAAAAGCCGGATACCTCACCCGTGATCCTCGTATGAAAGAGCGTAAGAAATACGGCCTCAAAGGTGCGAGACGGGCTCCGCAATTTTCGAAGAGATAAGGATTACTGCGAATCGCAGAAATGGAAAGAACTCCCGAGCTTGCTCGAGGAGTTCTTTTTATTTTGTGCGATTCATTGGAAGACAAGAGACGACCGAGGATTTTGCGCAGCAAAATTCGAGGCAGTCTCTTGGATTCGCAGTAATCCGTAACTACAATCTTGCGATTCATTGGAATGCAAGAATGGTCGAGGAAATCCAACGGATTTCCGAGATTATTCTTGGATTCGCAGTAATCCTTATCTACTCATCTATTTAAATTAAAGTATATCAATCTCTTCCCCACTCAGCGCCTTATTCATACTCCTCACCGCACAGAACTTCCCGCACATACTGCACGTATCGCTGTGGTCGTCCTCCGGCAGCCTGCTGTCACGGATCGCCTTCGCAGTCTCCGGATCAAGCGCGCAGGCAAACTGCGCATCCCAGTCCAGGTTCTTTCTTGCCTCAGCCATCTTATCGTCGAGATCTCTGGCACCCGGGATCCCCTTGGCGATGTCCGCTGCGTGAGCCGCGATCTTGGAGGCGATGATTCCTTGTTTCACATCCTCCACATTCGGCAGGGCCAGGTGCTCCGCCGGCGTGACATAGCACAGGAAGGCCGCGCCGTTCATGGCTGCCACTGCTCCGCCGATGGCGGAAGTGATGTGGTCGTAGCCGGGTGCGATATCCGTGACTAAGGGACCCAATACATAAAACGGCGCTCCCATACAGATGGTCTGTTGGACCTTCATGTTGGCGGCTACCTGATCCAAAGGAACATGCCCCGGACCCTCGACCATGACCTGTACGTTGTGGTCCCAGGCGCGCTTGGTCAGCTCACCGATGCGGACGAGCTCCTCGATCTGACAGACGTCCGTGGCGTCCGCCAGGCATCCGGGCCGGCAGGCGTCGCCTAATGAGATCGTCACATCGTGCTCCTCACAGATATCCAAAATCTCATCATAATATTCATAGAACGGATTCTCCTCGCCGGTCATGCTCATCCAGGCAAAGACGAGGCTTCCGCCGCGGCTTACGATGTTCATCTTGCGCTCATGGTTTTTGATCTGATTGATCGTCTTGCGCGTGATCCCGCAGTGGAGCGTGACAAAGTCCACGCCGTCCTCCGCGTGGAGACGGACGACATCCACAAAGTCCTGTGCGCTAAGAGTGCCCAGATCGCGCTGGTAGTGGATCACGCTGTCGTAGACCGGAACAGTGCCGATCATGGCCGGACACTCGTGCGTGAGCTTTTGCCGAAACGGCTGCGTGTCCCCGTGACTGGAGAGATCCATGATGGCCTCCGCGCCCAGATTGACGGCGCTTAAGACCTTTTCCATCTCGACGTTGTAATCCTTGCAGTCCCGCGAGATGCCCAGATTGACATTGATCTTGGTCCGCAGCATGCTGCCGATCCCCTGCGGGTCAAGGCAGATGTGCATACGGTTGGCCGGGATGACGACCTTCCCCTCCGAGACCAGCTGTACCAGGTAGTCGATCGACATATCCTCCTTTTCGGCGACGGCCAGCATCTGCGGCGTGATCATGCCTTTTCTCGCTGCATCCATCTGTGTCGTGTAAACGTCCATTGTCTCCTCCTTTGACATGCTTCCAAATAAAAAACAGATATGCCAATCCGACATATCTGTAACATTCTCTATATCCCTACGTTGGCATTGTCCAAATCAGGTTGAGGGTCGAGACCCTGCAGTCTCCTCTCAGCCGATCGCGTCAGCTCCCCTGTTTTTCTGTCTCCATTATACTCGCTTTGTGCCTGATTGCAAGCAGGTGGTTTTAGCTTACATACACCGCGTGATCCAGCACAAAGTCCATTGCCTTTTCTAAAAGGAGATCGTCACTTAAGGCTGCGAGATCTTCATCATCCAGCATGCCGGCAAACTCAGCGGGATCTTCGCCGTCTTCCTCGGCGATGGCAGTCAGCTCATCAGCCAGCTCCACCGGAGAGACGGAGAGGTGCTCTCGCCCGGCGATCTCACGGAGGACCATCTCCGATTGGAGGGCGAAAAGCGCCTCCTCTTCCTTGGAACGGTACAGATCCTCCTCCGTCATTCTGGAGCGGCTGCACCAGGTCTCAAGAGAGATCGCGCTCGCTTCTAAGTCGTCTAAGAATTCCTCGTAGAGGATAGCACTGATCTCCCGCAGGGCTTCCTGATCGACCGGAACATCCGAGTTCGCGATGATCTGTGTCAGAAGCTCCCGGCACACCCGCTCATTCGCGGATACTCTGCGCCGTTCTTCAAGCTGTTCGCGGATGACGCCGCGCCACTCATCCAGCGTGTCGCAGTCCGAGAAATCCCGGGCAAATTCGTCGTCGAGAGGCTGCATCTCCAGGTCCTTTAATATTTGTTTTCCGTCGTCGGTGTGGACGACCACGGCGTGTCTTCGCTGCTCCCGCTTTAAGACGTTGTCGATCTCCTCCTCCCGCACGGTCAGGTCCGGCTGCGTGACGGGAAGGGATTTGTAGTCTCCGAGTGTCATAAAAAACTCCATACGATACGGCGCCCAAAAATGCTGTGGCGCCGGCACAAAAAATACTTGTATACAAAATTTATTGTAGCACGTTTTAGTCGGGATGACAAATTTAAGCAAATGTGCCTTTTCAGAGGAGAAACTCATTGCACAACGACAGAAAAGATAGTAAAATAAAAAAAGAACTTACATAGCACAAGTGAGGAGGAAATGTAATATGGCTACTGCAGCAATAGTTGGATCAATAATTGGATTTATAATCTGGCTTCTTTGCCTGATCTTTAATGTGAGAATCAGCAGAAGAAAAAACAGAAAACGCCTGGCAGCATGGGTGGTGTGCGCTGTGTTCTTCTCTATCATTACATTAATTGTCAATCTGGCCGTCCCTGAAAAAAAAGAGGAATGACTTGCGAATATAGCCTAACCTGACTGGAAGAGGCTGGAGAAATCCAGCCTCTTTTTTCATGTGTGTTGAATTGCAACTCATTATGTTTCGGCGGTTTTCAGCGCAGATTTTGGCGATTTTTGGCGCAGATTTAAGGTTTCTTTTTCCTTTGGAGTATGTTATGATGAAAAAAATACGTTTAAGGAGGTCATTCGTATGATTCTTGCAACTACAAACTATATCACAGGAAAGAACCTTGAGATCCTTGGCGTCGTAAAAGGCAACATGATCTTGAGCAGACATCTCGGAACCGATATCGGTCAGGGCTTCAAGCAGATGGTCGGCGGTGAGCTGAAAAAGTTCACAGAAATGATGAATCAGTCCAGAGAGGACGCAACAAACCGTATGATAAAAGAGGCTGAGAGAATGGGCGCGGATGCGATCATCAGCATGCGCTATGCATCCTCCTCTGTCACACAGGACGCTGCCGAAGTGATCGCATACGGCACAGCCGTAAAGTTTATCTGATCGTAAGGAGTGCCGATCGCATTAGTAGAGGTTTTATATGGCAGAAGAGAAAAAATTTGCGATGCTGATCGACGTGGATAACATCTCTCCGAAATACTTAAGTGTGGTGCTCAACGAGGCAAAGGCCTACGGGTCGATCAGCATACGAAGAGCATACGGAGACTGGACTGACAACCAGAAAAAGACATGGAAAAAGTCTCTTTTAGAGCAGTCTATCATCCCGATTCAGCAGTTTTCCTACACCACGGGAAAAAACGCGTCCGACTCATCCATGATCATCGATGCGATGGATATCCTGTACACGGGCGACGTGGACGGATTCTTCCTCGTTTCCTCGGACAGCGACTTCACGCCGCTGGCCATGCGGCTTCGCGAGTCCGGGAAGACCGTCATCGGCATGGGGGAGTCCAAGACCCCGGCAGCCTTTATCCAGTCCTGCGAGAGCTTTAAGGTGTTGGATGTCCTGTTTCAGAACACCGAGTCCGACGAAGAGCAGAGTCAGGGAGATGAGGGTTCTCAGACCGAGACATCTTCGGTCACAAAGCTTTCGAAGATCCGAAAAGCCATCTTCAACATCCTGGACAAGAATTCCGACGAGGATGGGTGGATGCTGCTTTCTGAGCTCGGACGGCTGTTGTCGAAGCGTTATCCGGACTTTGACGAGCGCAACTACGGGCGCTACCGGAAGTTCAGCGACTTTATCCGGATGATCGACGGGGTGGAAGTCGAGATGCTCGACTTCAGCGGCGGAAAGAAAGCGCCGCAGGCCTACGTCAGGGAGATCGAATCCGGAGAATCCTCAAAGAAAAAGTCCGGCCGCAAGGATTAGTAGAACAGACGGGATAATTTCCCGGATGTAAACAATACTTTCCCAAGTGTACGCAAAGAAATACTTGACAAAGATAGGTACCTAACTTATTATATGTTAGGTACCTTATTATTTTGAGGGGAGATCTTTTTTATCTATGGGATCCAATGAGGAAGAAGAGCTCGTCAGGCTCTACTATCAGGTTGCCTATCAGGCTGGCAAAAGAGCAAGATCCAACACAGAAAGTACTCATATGTATTCCGGCCAGTACCGCTGTCTGCGGCAGTTGGAGGACATAGACCGGATCACGCAGAAAGATCTGGCGGACCTTTTGGAGATCCGGACCACCTCGCTTAGTGAGACGTTGTCCAAGCTGGAAAAAAAGGGCTATGTCAGGCGCGAGACGTCCGAAAAGGACCATAGAGTCAGCTATATTTCCATCACGCCGGAGGGCAGAAAGCAGATCGAGCTTGTGCGCAAGGACGGGCTTAAATCGAGGCACGATCTGATCGCGCCCCTGACAGAGGAAGAAAAAGAACAGCTCTATCAAATATTAAAGAAAATAAAGAACAGTTATATAGAAGGGGAGGAAGAGTAAATGACGGTTGCAGAGAGGTTAACGGATAGAAAACGGATGTTGATCTTTGTCAATGTCCTCATTTCCTGCATGGCTGCATCACTTTTGCAGACAGCGCTCAACACGGCGCTGGCCACGATATCGAGTGACTTAAACGTGAATGTGACAGCCGGGCAGTGGATGACGAGCTGCTATTCCCTGTCCATGGGGATCATCATGCCGCTGACGGCATTTTTGATCAAGAGGGTGAAGACAAAGAGACTTTATATCTTCGGTCTTTTGCTGTTTATCATCGGACTGGTGATCGACATCTTTGCTTTTAACTTCCCGATGCTGATCGTCGGCCGTGTGTTCCAGGGCTGCGGCAACGGCATCCTGATCTCGATGACACAGGTAGTCATCTTATCGATCTTTACGAAAGACAAACAGGGGACGGCGATGGGCTGGTACGGTCTCGCCGTCAGCGTCATGCCGGCGATCGCCCCGACTGTGGGCGGCATCCTGGTGGAGACAGTCAGCTGGAGAGCGATCTTCCTTCTTGCACTGGCTATCTTAGTCGTCGCACTGATCATGGGACTCAGGGTCTTTGAAAACGTACTCGACAACGTGGAGTGCACGCTTGACACGCCATCCTTTATCTTGAGTGTGCTGGCCTTCGGCGGCCTTACACTGGGCGTCGGCAACCTGGCCACTTACGGCATCCTGCACCCGATCGTATATATCCCTCTTATCGTGGGAGTTGTAACCTTTATCCTCTTTGTCCGCCGGCAGTTTGGTTCCAAAGAGCCGTTTTTGGACTTTTCCATCTTAAGGAGCAGGGCGGTATCGGTTGGCGTAGCCGGAAGCATGATCCTGTACTTCGTTCTGATGGGCTCCTCCGTATTGATGCCGCTTTATGTGCAGAACGTAAAAGGAGGCACTGCGATCATAGCCGGATTAGTCACTCTGCCCGGTTCCTGTCTCATGGCAGTCGTAAGCCCCATGTCCGGGCGGCTCTATGACAGACTCGGCATCCGGAGACTGTTTATCATGGGTTCGGCATTTTTGGCGATAAGCAGTCTGCTCATGTTCTTCCTTAGGGAACCGCAGTCTTTGGCCTTCGCGATCGCATACAGCCTGCTTCGCTATCTGGCGATCGGTCTTATGATGATGCCTCTTATCACCTATGGCACGACGCACGCCGGACCAAAAAAGATGGCGGATGCCTCGGCGATGCTATCCTCGCTCCGCACGATCGGCGGTGCGATCGGTACTGCCGTGTTTGTCGGCATCAGCTCCGCGGTGGCAATAAGAGTAGCCGGCAACAGCGACCCCACCCCCGTGCAGACCATGCACGGCATGAACATCGCCTTTTTGATCATGGCCTTTACGTCGCTTGTGCTGCTCTTTATGGCTATCTTCCTTGTGCCGGGGAAGAAGGCTGAGGACGCGGAGGAAGCAGCAGCGGCTGCAGAAGAGACGCCGGAAGAGCAGGCCCTTGAAAAGGCAGCAGAGTCCATTCCGGTTCAGGAGATCGAGGGCGCGGGCGCCGTGGCTATGCAGGAGACGATGGAGAAGCTGGAAGAAACGGCAAAAGAGGAGTTAAAAGAGTAAGCGATAGAAAAAGAAGCAGCAAAAGCAGCAGAAGAGCTGGAGGAAGAGACAGCCAAAGAGCCGGAGGAATAGTACCGGCAGCTAAAGACAAACAAAGGGACTGACGCATGCTAAAAATTTTTAGCCGGGCGACAGCCCCTTTTTATTTTCCTTTTCAGGCTTTCATCACTGGTTCGACTTTTCTTCCGGCGTACTTGAGATGGCAGCCTTGATTTCGTCAAATCGGGCCCTTATGTCCTCATAGCTCTCCCTGCGGTGCGGATACATGCAGCCGGTGCAGACCTTAGTGCCTTTTTCGTCGAAAACGAAATCGCCGCCGCATTTATCCCCCAGCATATACAGGGGGCAGTAGCAAAACAGGCAGTTAAAGCTGCCCGGATCCGCGCCCTCGTGACAGGGGAAATATTCACAGTCCTTGTGTGAGAAGTAAGAGTATTCCTTAGCCATAACATGCTTCCTTTCTATACGGTGAGTGTAAACGGGATCGCGGGGATCCCGGCGGAATTATAGAGGTTTAAGTCATACCAGCTCGTCTGGGCAAAGGCGATGGTAAGCGGACCGTTGATATCTCCGGCAGCGGAGTCCGGCAGCATAAGGATGAGCTCGTCTCCCCTGGCCTCGGCGGTATACTCACAGACCGTTCCCTGCGCGGATACCTCGAGGGCATTTACAGAGTCCCCCTTTATAAATAAACCGTCACCGTCATTTTCAAACGTGAGGATCACACGGCAGCCGTCCCTTGCCGCCGAGAGGACCCGCGGCGCGTCGCTTAGGATCTCCTCCCCGTAGACGTGGCGCCTTGCGAGCAGTGCCAGCCGGTGTCCGATGTCCCGCTTGTCCTTCGGGTGGGCATCCGTCTCGGCACCCGCATCTCCGGCCGAGCAGAGCCATGTGCCGGGAACGGTGTCGCAGACGCGCTCCTGCGCACGGCGGATCTCCATGAAGTTGTTTCCGGGCGGTTCCAAAAGCCACCGGGAAAGCCCCGGGATCTGTACGATGAGAAACGGCATCTCTTCATCGCGCCACAGGGCGCGCCAGTCGCCGATTAAGCCGGTCAGCATGATCTGATAGTGCTCGGGCAGACCGAACTCGTCGTCGCCCTCGCCCTGATACCAGAGCACGCCCCGGACCGGAAATGACGAGATGGGCCTCACCATGTGCTCATACAGGCTGCCGGGAACACTCTGCGGCTGCGGGTGGTTCATGTAGTCATCGAAGATCTCATAGGTATCTCTCGGAAGGCCCACAAAAAACTGCATGGCCTCCGAAGTGGAAAGCGTGCGGGGCAGCACACCCTCCAAAAAATAATCTCCGAACGGATTCCCGTGGTCGTTGACCGGCTTGCCGTGCTGCGCGGCCAGGTAGGCATCCATATCCCGGTACTCCTCCACCTGATAAAACCAGTCCATCCAGGGCTTGCTGATCCGCTCTACCGTCTCAGGGTCCATCCACGCGGCGGCGATGGTGCCGCCCCAGTTGCAGCCGATGACGCCGACGGGGATCTCAAGATCATCCGCCAGCTCTTTCTGGAAATAGTACGCGACCGCGCTATAGTAGTCCAGATCGTCTTCGGTCGCCTTTCGCCAGACACCCATGCGGCTGTAGTCAAACTCCGCGAGCTGCCCGTCGTAGCAGACCTTTGGGACATCGAAAAAGCGGAGGCGCGGATTGGGGCAGGAGCGGCCCTCCTCGGCCCTGTGCGCCTCGTAGCGCATCCAGAATTCCATGTTGGACTGTCCGCCTGCGATCCAGACCTCGCCGACGGCGATGTTCCTAAGACAGAGGGTCTCCCCGTCCGGCTGCACGGTAACCGTAAGCGTCTCCTCATCCGACGCCGCAAGCGCGGGAAGGGTCACGACAAAGTTTCCCGCATCGTCCGCTGTCGCCTCGGCGGACTTTCCCTGGATCCTGGCTTCAATGCGGTCGCCGGGACCGGCACTGCCGCGAATGGGGATCGGCCTTTCCCGCTGCAGGATCATGTTGTCCTGAAAGATCTCTTCCAATCGGATCATAACGCTCTCCTTAACTGTGTCTATTTTACTCTAGATCGGATGCTTTTCCAAGTGAAAACTCCGGCAGAGCAGGGAATAAAACTTTTTTCATATGACAGGAATAATTTAGCCAAATCCCGGAAAAATGTGGAAGGGCAGATTTCCGTGTGATAAAATAGAACTGCATATAGAAAACAGGAGGGGTTTGACCCATGGCAAACGAAAAAGAACTCAAAGAACAAATCTGTGAGATCGGAAGGCGGATCTATGACCGGAAGATGGTGGCGGCCAACGACGGCAACATTTCCGTAAAACTGGACGACCACGTCTTCCTCTGCACGCCGACCGGGGTGTCCAAGGGATTTATGACGCCGGATTTTATCTGTACGGTTGACGAGAAAGGGAATTTAATTCATGCAAACGAGGGCTTTCGGCCATCCTCTGAGCTTAAGATGCATATGAGGGTATATCAGAGGCGGCCGGATGTCGGAGCCGTCGTACATGCGCATCCGATGTTTGCAACAGCCTATGCGGTTGCCGGGATCCCGTTGACACAGCCGGTCATGACAGAAGCGATAGTCGCACTTGGCTTTGTGCCGATCGCCGAGTACGCCACTCCTTCCACGACGGAGGTTCCGGACAGTCTGGAAAAATACCTCCCCTACTACGACGCCGTGCTTTTAGAGAGCCACGGAGCACTGACCTGGAGCACGGACCTTTTGTCGGCCTATTACAAGATGGAGAGTGTGGAATTCTACGCGGAGCTTTTGTATCGAACCACGGTGCTCGGAGGTCCGAAAGAGCTGGATGAGGAAAAAATAGAGAAGCTGTATGAAGTCCGCCGTCGGTCCGGAATGCCGGGCAGGCATCCCGCGACCATGTGTCTGGGGCCGGAAGGAGCGTGTGCCGACGGCAGCGGAACAGACGGGGACTATCGAAAGCTCCCCGGATATCAGTATGATTTTGTCGGGCTAAAGGACCAAAAAGAAAATAAAAAAGGGGAAAACCGGGATTAATCCGGTTCCCCCGCTATGCCGGCAAGCCCGATGGATCCGGGGCCGCTGTGGCAGGTGAGTGCACCGCAGATCTGCGTGTGAACACACTCCTTAAATCCAAGCTCACGGGCTGCCTTATCCACGATGCCAAGGGCCGTATCGGAGATGCCCAGGGTATAGATCAGATGGAGCGTTTTGCGGTCCAACTCGTGATTGGCGACAAACTCCCGGACGAAACGCCCGGCAACCTTTTCCATGGACCCCTGGTACCTCTTGGATGCGACAAGGGCACCGTCAGGGTCGATCTCGATCAAGGGCTTTAACTGAAGGATCGTGGCGCCAAGGTAAGCCGCATTGCTCACGCGCCCGCCGGCCCGCAAAAACTCGAGGTTCCCCGGAATAAACGCACAGGAGATCCGGGGCGCGATGCCGCGGATCTCTTCCGCGAGCGCGGGATAATCAATGGTAAGCCCGGTTTTTTTATGAACAAGATCGCAGGCTGTACGGATATAAACCGTGCAGCCTGCGGTTACGTTTTTCGTGTCGATCACATAGACATCCTGAAACTTTTCGCTGGCGGCCTGCGCATTCTGGCAGGTGGCAGAGGCGGCGGAAGAGTAGGCGAAGTGCATGATGACACTGTCGGGCTGTTCTTCGCGTATCTTCTTGAAAAAGTCGATGTACTCGTCCACATTCACGCAGGATGTCGTGGGGGCCTTTTTTGTGCGTTCATAATACGCATAGGCCTCCTCCACGGGAAAGGCAGGGCCATCCAGATAATCGACGCCATCCATGATGATGTGCATGGGGATGATCCGGATGTGAAACTGGTCCGCCATGGCCTGCGGCACATCGGAACCGGTCTCGGTGCTGAAGATAATCTCTCTCATAGAGTCAGTTGTATCCTTTCGGGTATAGTTGTTTTTTCGTCAACTACACATAGTTTACAAAACTATGTGTCCCCTTATGATACACTATATTCACACCCGTGGCAAGCTTGTTTTTTTCAATTAATAAAAACTTTATTTATGCCTGTTCCGCCTCATAGGCCTCACGGACCGCTCTCGCGAGCTGATCGGGACAGGAGGTTGACCGGAAGCCGCAGCGGATCCCGGAGAGCGTCTGCTCCACCTCATCCACCGTCTTCCCGGCGACCAGGGCAGAGACTCCTTTTAAGTTGCCGTTGCATCCGCCGGTAAAGGATACCGCCTTTATCACATCTCCGTCCAGCTCCACCTCGATCGATTTGGAACAGGTTCCTTTTGTCTTGTACAGATATTTCATACGAATCCTCTTTTCTTTCTATAAGATCTATCTTCATCAAGTATAGCATCCGGCGTCTGTCCTGGCAAATGGGAGGGTCGCCTGCCTGGGCACAGAGCGTCGCCTGCCCGGGCGCCTGCTTTTTCGATCCGGTTGAAAATCGAGGCATTTTTTGCTAGGATATTGATAGAAATTTAAGCGGTGAAAGCGGTGGTGCAGAATGATTTCTCAACTTGAGACACAGACAAGACAGCTTCTTTGCGGCAATCTGCTGCTGATCGGCTGCTGTGCGTTTTATCTGATCTGGTGGTTTATAGCCTTTAAGCCTGAGGGAGCGATCAAGGGAATGCGAAGCGGCTGGCTCTTAATCCCGGCATTTATTCTCGGGATCATCGCGATCATCCTGCTCGTGGTCGGAAGCAATACGGAACATCTGGATCATATCCTGTTCCCGCGGCTTGGGGTGTTCCTTGTCGGAGTCGCCGTCTATGTCATCCTGCTCATCGTTTCCTATCTGCTCCTAAAAAGACCGGTGACGACAGAGCTCTTATTGATCGTCGGCTGGGCGGTCCTGGCATACTTAGAGATCAGTGCCCTCTACGGACTGGACATTCTTACCCGGCCCGGTGCCGTCGCATATCTGGTGATCACCGCGGCAGCGGCTGCGATCGGCATCGTCTGTTATCTGCTCTACTACGGGCTGGACGCTCTGGCGGGATATATCGACGGGACGATCCCGCTCCTCTTAGTCGCCGCTATGATGGCGGCACTGTCGGTGAAGATCGCGATCTGATGGGGAAATTCTTATACCGGAAAAGTGAAAGTAAGTTAAGACGAACAAAAAGCATCCGGCTTTCCGGATGCTTTTTATAATGGAATGTTGTCTGAAATCATGTAGTCAGTGCGCATAAGTCTGGAATCCGTCCAGAACCTGGATCTCGACCAAGTTGTGATTCTCCTGAGGCTCATACTGGACCTGCTTGTTGATCAGAGCGATCCTGCGCGCGGTGTTGGGGAAGTGCGTGCGCACCACCTCCACCCAGTCCGTATCGGATGTCGGCTCTACGCACAGGCAGGAGAAGACCATCGTCGGCAGCTTCATTAAGCGGTCACTGATCGCGGTGTCGGCTTCCTCCGCGTTATCCGGAGTCAGCACCTCGTGGTAGAGGTGGACACTTGGCGGCTCGCTTCCGCTAAAGGAGAGCATAAACCCTCCGGACATGACGGGAGTCAGCCCCTGATCCTGCGTGTACTGGAACAGCTCGCGGAAGCGGCGGTCAAACTGGCGGTCGTCATTTAAGCTGCCGTTGTACTCTTCGATAAACAGATAGCGGGTACGCAGCTCCCTCTGATAGACGCCGTCCGCCGCCGGATAGGGCTCCTGCTCTTCGCGGCAGTGCTGGATATATTCTATCTTTTTAAAACCGGTCTGGATGTCGCGGATCTTGCGCTCCGACATAGCCTTGTAGTCATCCAAAAGCCCCGCATCCTTTACAAACTCTTCCTTTTCATAGGTTCCCAGCTCTTTTAACGGGATCCCCAGATTGATGCAGTGCAGGATGACGTCCAGCGTGGACAGCTGATCCGGCGAATAATAGCGGTAATTTGTCTCCTCATCGATATAAGCGGGGGCCAAAAGACCGATCCGCTCGTAATAGCGAAGAGAGTTTATGTTGATATTTCTCAGATTTGCAAAATCACTGATCGTCAGATAATTTTTCATATCGAAAATCACCTCAATATTTTATAAATCGGAGGGAACATTTTTCCATCGGTTATTATAACAGAGATTTTTGCGGGATGCAAGAAAACATTGAAAAAAAAGGAAAAATAAGGCGTCTATTTATTACGAAAATGTTACAAACAACGACAAAAATGGGCTTAAAATGAAACAATATATATATTGCATTTTTTGGCTGTGTTATAGTAAAATAGTTTTAGTAAAAGTTCTTTTTTTCTTTATAGATTTTTCAGATATACGAGAGACATTTCATGGATTACAGAGACGATCACCATTCTGATGATTATCAATTTTATAATGACTCCAATTACAGGCGAAGCTCCGGGAGCAGTTCCGGGAGCAGGAGCAGTTCAGGCAGCCGCAGCAGTTCTGCTTACAGGA
>JAJBTQ010000032.1:0-17305 GCA_020860755.1 Lachnospiraceae bacterium | reverse complement strand
AGCAGTTCCGGGAGCAGGAGCAGTTCAGGCAGCCGCAGCAGTTCTGCTTACAGGAGTAGTTCGAGTAGATCCGGCTCCCGCAATCCAAACAGCTTAAGCTACCGCAAGGCTTTAAAGCGCAGAAGACAGAGAAACCGCAGGATCGCAGCGGTCGCCGTCGTCGCGGCAGTGATCGTTGTCCTCATCATCGTTTTGGTCGTGATCTTTGGGTCCCGGGGACAGGTGAGGAGAGAGGAGCGGCAGGAGGCCAAAGCGCTTGCCGAACAGAACGCCGGAGAAGTCCTGTTAACAGATGAGGAGGTCGAACCGGAAATCGAAAGTGAGCCGGAGTCTGTCGAGAGCGCCGAGACGGTCATAGCCGAGGCGGACCGGCTGGCGGCCATGTACGACTACGACGCGGCCATCGCCTACCTGCAGGATTCGAGCTACTATAATGAGAGCGCGGAGATGCAAAGCGCGGTCACCCGCTATGAAGAAACAAAAGATGCCTGTGTCGCCTGGGCGCCGGAGGATGTGACGCATGTCTTCTATCATACCCTGATCGTCGATCCCTCCAAGGCGTTTGACGGGGACTATAAAGAGGCTGATTACAACCAGTACTACTGTACGGTTGACGAGTGCAACAAGATCACGCAGTCCATGTATGACAAAGGCTATGTCATGGTCAGCATGCACGATATGGTCGATATCAGTGAAGACGGTACGATCACGCCGAAGGACATCATGCTCCCCGAGGGGAAGATCCCGTTCGTACTCTCTCAGGATGACGTCAGTTACTACCACTATATGGATGGGGACGGCTTTGCGGAGAAACTCATCATAGACGAAAACGGACAGGTAAAAAATACCTATATCGAGGATGACGGCACCGTCTCGATCGGAGACTACGATCTGGTTCCGCTGATCGATACCTTTGTGGAGGAGCATCCGGACTTTTCCTATCACGGACACAAGGGCACCGTTGCCTTAACCGGCTATGACGGCGTGCTCGGCTATCGAACGGATGAGGTATACCTGACAAAAGAGGAGTCCCGTATATCGGCCGACCAGCAGGCGTTCTTTGACGCCAACCCCGATTTCGATGAGGCGGCCTGGCAGCAGGAGGTCGACGACGCTACTGCAGTGGCCGACGCCATGAAGGAAGAGGGCTGGGAGTTCGCCAGCCACACCTGGGGACACATCGATCCGCTGGCTGTCGGCTATGAGTCCTTTAAGACAGATACCGACCGCTGGGTCGACTATGTGGAGCCGATCACCGGCTATACCGATATCATCATCTTCGCGTTCGGAGCGGACATCACCAATGATATAGGAGCGTATTCCGACGACAACGAATACTTCCAGTATCTGAAAGAGAAGGGGTTCAACATCTACTGCAACGTGGATTCGTCAGCCGATACGGTTGTGGTCGCGGATAACTGTATGCGCATGGGCCGGAGGAACATAGACGGATATCGGATGTACTACAATCCCGACATGCTAAGCGACCTGTTTACGGTCGATGAGGTCTGGGATCCCGCGCGTCCGTCCACCGTGGAGCCGATCGAGTGATTAAGAAGCAGATATTATGATACTACGGATTGCTCCGTGCTAAGCACTCCCGCAATCCTGCAAATATTCGCAATCCGCCCTATCGGGCTACTTGCTCATATTTGTTCGGGTCCGAAAGACGTAAAACCGGGTGCAAGCACCCTTTTTACGTCTTATCGTCCCCTTGTATCATAATATATATAAATTAAAGAAGAGATAGATAATTCCCTCTGTCGAATATGTTCGGCAGGGGGATTTTTTTGCGCTAATTTTTACCTGATTCTTACACAGGCCCGATTTTGGATTTTACGTTTTTCTGTTTTAATCAGATTGTTTCAAACAACAGATTAAAAAAGTGAGGACATGAATTTTATGAAAAAAAGAATGAAATTAATCGGAGTGATCATGACGATGGCAGCACTCGGCACGCTGACCGCCTGCGGGAGCAGCGGCACGACGGCCGAGGAAGAGGGCGACACGGCGGCCTCGGAAGAAAGCGTCGCGGTGGTAGAGGATGAAAGCGCTGCGGCTGAAGGCGAAAGCGCCGCCACCTCTTCCGACTTAAGCGGCACGGTCGCGGTCGGCGGATCCACCTCCATGGAGTCCGTCATCGGATACTTAAAAGAGCAGTTTACAAATGACAACAGCGGCGTCACGATCTCCTACGCGGGAGTCGGTTCCGGCGGCGGGATCGAAGGAGCCTCGAACGGGACCTACGACATCGGCTTATCCTCCAGGGACTTAAAAGAGGAAGAGGCTGACAACGGACTGACCGCAACGACGCTCGCGCTGGACGGGATCACGGTGATCGTAAACAGCGGCAACGGGGTGGAGGACCTCTCCTTAGATGACATCACCGCCATCTATAACGGCGAGATCACGAACTGGAGCGAGGTCGGCGGCGACGACTTGGAGATCGCCTTAATCGGCCGTGAAGAAAGCTCCGGTACCCGGGACGGATTTGAATCCATCACCGACACGGACGGCTCGCACTTAGATCAGGAGCTGACTTCGACCGGCGCGGTGATCACCGCGGTCGGCAGCAGTGACAATGCGATCGGCTATGCCTCCCTCTCCGCAGTGGAAGGCCAGGCCGACATCAAGGCAGTAACCGTGGACGGCGTCGCGTGCAGCGAGGAGACCATCTTAGACGGCAGCTACGCGATTCAGCGCCCGTTCGTTATGGTTACGAACGACAGTGAGCCTTTGAGCACCGAGGCGCAGGCATTCTTTGACTTTTGCATCTCGGATGACGCGAAGGAACTGATCCGCGCAGCCGGCGCGGTGCCGCTTGAGTAAGAAAAGTTTAGCAGTAAAAAGGGAACTGTGACGTGAATCAAACAACCCGCACAAAAACAACTTCATTCTCCGGGACAAAAGAGCAGATCATCCGCATTGTCTTTTTATTCTTCGGGATCTTCTCCGTCGGGCTGGTGCTCTTAATAAGTATCTACCTGATCGTCTCGGGCGTGCCGGCCATGGCAAAGATCGGGCCGATCAAGTTTCTGTTCGGAACGACCTGGTCTGTCGCGGATGAGGAGTTCGGGATCCTGCCGTTTATCTTAACCAGCGTATACGGCGCGGCGGGAGCGCTGCTCATCGGCGTCCCGATCGGGCTCATGACGGCGATGTTTCTGGCAAAATCCGCCCCGAACAGGGTGGCGGTGCTGATCCGGACCGCGGTAGAGCTGCTGGCGGGCATTCCCTCCGTGGTCTACGGCCTGGTGGGCATGATGGTTATAGTACCCTGGGTGCAGAGAGCCTTTCACCTCTCCTCCGGGGCGACCCTTTTGGCAGCCATTATCGTGCTGGCGGTAATGATCCTGCCCTACATTATAAATGTGTCCGAAAACGCCCTCAGGGCAGTGCCCGCGGAGTACGAGGAGGCGTCACTGGCGCTCGGCGCGACAAAAACGGAGACCTGGTTTCGGGTCACGCTTACGTCCGCGAGAAGCGGCGTGATCGCCTCGGTCGTACAGGGCGTCGGGCGTGCATTGGGCGAGGCCATGGCCGTCATCATGGTGGCGGGCAACGTCGCGAACATGCCCGGGCTTTTTCGGTCGGTCCGGTTTTTGACCACCGCGATCGCCTCGGACATGTCCTATGCCGCATACGGCTCCCTGCAGAGACAGGCGCTTTTTTCCATCGGACTGGTCCTGTTTTTATTCATCATGCTGATCAACGCACTTTTATCAAGGATCGGACAGAGTAAGGAGGGGTGATATGAGTCAGATAAATCGCACCCCCGCACGGCGCGCGAAGAGTGTCACACTTAAGATCTTAATGTACATCTGTGCCGGGATCGTCTGTATCCTTCTGGTGTTTCTGATCGGATACATCTGCTTTCGCGGTATTCCGAACCTTTCCTGGCAGCTGGTCTCATCGCAGACGAGCTATATCCAGGGGACCATCGGCATCCTGCCGAACATCCTAAATACGCTGTACATCATCCTGACCTCCATGGTCATCGTGGTGCCCATCGGGGTCTGTGCGGCGATCTACTTAAATGAGTACGCGCAGAGCCACAGGCTGGTGCGGCTCATCAGCTTTGCGGTGGAGACCTTAACCGGGATCCCCTCCATCCTGTTCGGACTCGTCGGCATGCTGTTTTTTGTGCAGATGTGGGGCCTTCGGGAGGGTGTGCTGGCCGGATCGCTTACCCTGGTCATCATGGTTCTGCCCACGATCATCAGCAACACACAGGAGAGCTTAAAGACCGTCCCCGACTCTTGGCGGGAGGGCGCATTGGCGCTCGGCTCCGGCAAGTGGCATATGATCCGCACGGTGGTGCTGCCGAACTCGATGGACGGTATTGTAACCGGCTGTATCTTAGCGATCGGACGGATCACCGGGGAATCGGCGGCGCTTCTTTTTACGGCTGGCATCGGGATGGAGCTTAACAACTACTTCCATTCCATGACTTCCTCCTCCGCGACTTTAACGGTCGCGCTCTACCTCTACGCGGGAGAGCAGGGAGAGTTTGATGTGGCGTTTGCCATCGCGGTGATCTTAATGGCGATCACGCTGATCTTAAATCTGGCGGCGAAGTTGGTCGCGAGACGAATGAAACGAAAGGACGATTAAAGATGTCTGGAATTATCGAGACAAAAGATCTGAATCTGTGGTACGGGGACCATCAGGCGCTGTTTTCCGTGGATATGGAGATCCCGGAGCATAAAGTCACGGCGCTCATCGGTCCGTCGGGATGCGGGAAATCCACGTTTTTAAAGACACTGAACCGGATGAACGATCTGGTAAAAGACTGCCGGATCGAGGGACTCGTAAGCTACAGAGGAAAAGATATCTATAACTCCGGCGGCGATGTGATCGAGCTTCGAAAACAGATCGGCATGGTGTTTCAGAAGGCGAACCCGTTCCCGATGAGCATCTATGACAACATCGCCTACGGCCCGCGCATCCACGGGATACGGAAAAAAGCGCAGCTGGATGAGATCGTGGAAAAATCCCTGCGCGACGCGGCCATCTGGGACGAGGTACATGACCGCTTAAAGACAAGCGCCCTGGGCCTCTCCGGCGGGCAGCAGCAGCGGCTTTGCATTGCCCGTGCGCTGGCAGTCGAGCCGGACATCCTGCTTCTTGACGAGTCGACCAGCGCCTTAGATCCGATCTCGACCTCCCAGATCGAGGACCTGATCGGAGATCTGAAGCAACAGTACACCGTGATCATGGTGACCCACAACATGCAGCAGGCAGTGCGGATCTCCGACTGGACCGCCTTCTTCCTTCTGGGAGAGCTGATCGAGTACGGAGATACGGAACAAATTTTTACGATGCCCAAACACAAAAGAACGGAAGAATATATCTCAGGGAGGTTTGGCTGATATGGCCCTACGGAAAGTATATGAGGAGCAGTTAAACAAGCTCCACGACAAACTGACGCAGATGGGGAGCTTATGCACCCTCGCGGTGGAACTGGCGATCGAGTCGGTAAAGACGGGGGATAAGAACTTAGCAGAGCGCACGCGCGAGACCGACGAAGTGATCGAACAGGAGGAGCAGGAGATCGAATACCTGTGCCAGTCCCTGCTGCTTAAACAGCAGCCGGTGGCGGGCGACCTGCGCCGCATATCCGCGGCACAAAAGATGGTCTCCGACTTAGAGCGGATCGGAGATCAGTCGGCGGACATCGCGGAGATCTCGTCCTATATCATAATCCGGGACGGCGCGGTGGCCGAGGACATCTATGCCATGGCGCGGGAGGTCACCAACATGGTGAGCTCAAGTGTCGACGCGTTTATCCGAAACGACCTGGCGCTGGCGCGGGATGTCATCGACTGGGACGATCGGGCGGACGCCTGCTTTGTAGACATAAAAGACGATCTGATCGAGGCGATCTCCGAGGACAACTCCCAGGGCGGCTACTACGTGGATGTCCTGATGGTCGCCAAGTATCTGGAGCGGATCGGGGACCACGCCGCAAATGTGGCAGAGTGGGTCAAATACTCGATCTTAGGGACACATGACAGCGAAGCGGCGGGGACCTAAACTGTGAACAAACATTGAACTTTTTAAAAATACGCATAAACCTATTGACTTACTAGGAATTAAAAGTTATAATGACCGGGAGCACTAAAAAATGCTCCCGTTTTTTTGTACAGATAAACGGAGCCGACAAGTAGTATTTTTAAGATGAAGGAGAACGTAACCATGAGTGATTACAGATTTGAGACCTTACAGCTCCATGTGGGACAGGAGGAAGCGGATCCGGCGACCGACGCAAGAGCGGTGCCGATCTACCAGACCACGTCCTACGTATTTCACAATTCCCGGCACGCGGCGGCCCGGTTTGGTCTGACAGATCCCGGCAACATCTACGGTCGTCTGACCAACTCTACACAGAGCGTTTTAGAGGAGCGCATCGCCGCGCTGGAAGGCGGGGTGGCCGGACTTGCGCTCGCATCCGGAGCTGCCGCCATTACCTATACGATCGAAGCCCTCGCCTCCGCCGGAGATCACATCGTGGCACAAAAGACCATCTACGGCGGGACATACAATCTGTTAGCCCATACCCTGCCGCAGTATGGAATTGAGACCACCTTTGTCGACATCCATAACCCGGATGAGGTGAGGGCCGCCATGCGGGAGAATACAAAAGCGATCTTTATAGAGACGCTCGGCAACCCGAACAGTGATATTCCATATGTGGATGCCCTGGCGCTTTTGGCACACAGGAGCGGCATCCCGCTCGTGGTCGACAACACCTTTGCCACGCCCTACCTGTTCCGGCCGATCGAGCACGGAGCCGACATCGTCGTACACTCCGCGACAAAGTTTATCGGCGGTCACGGGACTACGCTGGGCGGGATCATCGTCGATTCCGGAAACTTTGACTGGAAAGCGTCCGGAAAATATCCGGCGATTTCAGAGCCGAACCCGAGCTACCACGGGATCTCCTTTGTGGACGCCGCCGGAAAAGCCGCGTTTGTCACCTATATCCGCGCGATCCTTCTGCGCGATACCGGCGCGACGATCTCCCCGTTTAACGCGTTTTTGCTGCTTCAAGGCGTGGAGACACTGTCACTTCGGCTGGAGCGCCATGCAAAAAACACGGAAAAAGTAGTCGAGTACCTTGCTACCCATCCGCAGGTCGAGCGGGTCAACCACCCTTCCTTACCGGATCACCCCGACCACGCTTTATATGAGAGCTATTTTCCGAACGGCGGGGGCAGCATATTTACCTTTGATATCTGCGGCGGGCAGGAGGAAGCCTGGAAATTTATCGATCACCTTAAGATTTTCTCCCTTCTTGCGAATGTGGCCGACTTAAAGAGCCTGGTGATTCACCCCGCGACGACGACCCATTCGCAGCTGTCCGCCGCGGAACTAAAAGAGCAGGGAATAAACCCGAACACGATCCGGCTCTCCATCGGAACCGAACATATCGATGACATCATAGAGGATCTAAACGCTGCCTTTGCGGAAGTCAAAAACGCATAGCAAATATTTTAGGAAGAAGGAATTTTTCATGGATACAATTTATGACGTATTTCAACAGATCGTAAGCTCTTATCCCGACAAACCGGCGATCATAGAAAACGACCGCGTGCTGACATTTAAGGAGTTCTCTTTGATGGTAGACCGGATCGCATCCGGTTTCCCCGACGGCATCCAAAGTGTCGGCATTGTTCTGCACCATCGGGCTGAGATGATCGCCTCCATGCTGGCAGTTTTAAAATGCGGCGCCCGCTATATCCCGGCGGAGCCGGATTTTCCAACCGGTCGCATCCATGACATGATGACGGAGGCGCAGGTGGATTTCATCCTGACGGAATCTGAGCTTTGCGGCAAGCTGGAGGGATTTCCCATTCGCTTTGTAAAGGAAGAGGGAGAAGAAAACGAATCTTCCAATGAGAAACGGATCGGCACCGACCCGGAAGCGCCCGCATACGTGTTGTTCACATCAGGAACAACGGGACGGCCGAAAGGCGTCTGTGTCCGCAACCGCAACGTCTGTAATTATATCCGCGCATTTGAGAATGAATTCCACATCAAACCCGGGGACATCATGTTGCAATACTCCGTCTGTTCGTTTGATATCTTTGTGGAAGAGGTGTATGCCAGCCTGTTAAACGGAGCAGCGCTCGCAATCCCTTCTGATGAGGATAAACGGGATATAGAGGCGCTTATGTCCTTTGTCACCAGACATCAGGCAACCATCATATCCGGGTTCCCCTATCTGTTGGCCGAGATGAATCATCTTCCGGAGATCCCTTCCTCCCTGCGGCTTTTGATCAGCGGCGGAGACGTCCTTCGGGCTGCCTATGTGGACCACCTGCTGGGTAAGGCGACGGTCTACAACACATACGGTCCGTCAGAGACCACGGTCTGTGCCTGTTACTACGGCTGTAATGACGGCTATGTCTTGGAAGATGGCACTTATCCCATCGGGAAAGCGATAAAAGGAGTTGAGGTGCGCATCTTAGATCAGGAAGGAAATGAACTTCCAACCGGAGAAACCGGCGAGATCTGTATCCTGGGGAACGGAGTATCGTTGGGATATATCGGGGATCATGAGGAGGAGAACAAGGCTTTTGTTCCTCTTCCAAACGGCAGTGTCATGTACCGGAGCGGAGATCTGGGCTATTGGCTGCCCGACGGGAATATCGCGTTCCTTCACCGCAAAGACGACCAGATCATGATCTATGGAAAACGCGTGGAGGTCGCAGAGGTGGAATCCCGTCTCTATCAGTGCCAGGGTGTCCGGCAGGCAGTGGTCCGTGCTTTGATCGACGAGGAGGGGCTCTCCTATATGGCGGCCTATGTCGTACCCATTAACCCGGGTATCGCTTTTTCCGAAGTTCGGGAAGAACTGGGGGAAAACCTGACAGCGTTTATGATCCCGGAAATTTTTGTGGAAATGTCGGATATCCCGTTGACGGCAAACGGAAAACCGGATGTGAGCAAGCTGCCGGTGGTAAGCAGAGTAAAATAGAAACAGAATTTATAGAAACAGAATTTATAAGGAAAAATAAAAATGACTGAAATAAAAGAGAGCATGACCGAACTGATCGGCGAGACCCCGATCTTAAAATTAAACCGATACATGGAACAAGAAAACATTACGGGCGCGACTCTGCTCGGCAAGCTGGAATACTTTAATCCGGCGGGCTCCGTCAAGGACCGGATCGCCATTGCGATGATCGAAGACGCTGAGCGCCGCGCGATCTTAAAGCCGGGCGCGACCATCATCGAGCCGACCAGCGGCAACACCGGGATCGGCCTGGCGGCAGTCGCGGCAGCCAAGGGATACCGGGCGATCTTTACCCTGCCGGATACGATGAGCGTGGAGCGGAGAAATCTGCTTAAGGCATACGGGGCAGAGCTCGTGTTAACGGACGGCGCCAAGGGAATGAAAGGCGCCATTGCCAAAGCGGATGAGTTAAACGAAGAGATCGAGGGAAGTGTGATCTTAGGCCAGTTTGTCAATCCGGCCAACCCGGCCATCCATCAAAAGACGACCGGTCCCGAGATCTGGCGGCAGACCGACGGGAAGATTGATATCTTTGTCGCCGGTGTGGGAACCGGAGGCACGATCACCGGTGCCGGTGAATACTTAAAAGAGCAAAATCCAGACATTCAGATCGTGGCCGTGGAGCCCGCAGACAGCCCCGTGCTGTCAAAAGGAACGGCGGGCCCGCACAAGATCCAGGGGATCGGAGCCGGCTTCGTGCCGGAGATCTTAGATACTGAGATCTACGATGAGGTCCTGGCCATCGAAAACGAGGATGCCTTTGCCGAGGGGAAGGCGTTTGCCCTCTCCGAGGGGATCCTGGTGGGCATCTCCTCCGGAGCAGCCCTAAAGGCAGCACGCATCCTGGCCGACCGGCCGGAAAATGCCGGGAAGACCATCGTCGTAGTGCTCCCGGACTCCGGAGACCGCTATCTGTCAACGCCGCTCTTTGCGGAGTGACCCGAAAGATGACAGGCAGCGGACGATAGAACGAGAAAAGGCCGCAGAGATCGCTCCCTACACGGACCCTGCGGTTTTTCTTGACAAAAATTTTTGTTTATATTAAAATAGTTAAGAGCTTAATAATTAAGCATGAATAGAATTACGAAACCGGCTTCAGCCGGCATACCGAAAAATAGAACTAAAAAAGGAGGAAAAAGAAATGCTTTGTCAAAGATGTCATAAAAATAAAGCGACACAGTACTACATGGGTGACTGGAACGGGACCCTGTTTGTCACAGGTTTCTGCCCCGAGTGCGTGGACGAAATGGCGCGCAAGTCAGTCCTTGGCGGGTACGGAGAAGTCATCCGCCAGTCGACCGGGCTCTATCCCGGAAAAGAAACACCCCGTGCGGACGGAGCTGTGCCGTTCCCACAGCACGCCGACCCGGAGCTGATCACCAGAGTGCATGTCAATGACTTAAAGTATCAGCTTGAGGAAGCGGCTGAGCGTGAGGATTATACAGAAGCGGCCAGACTCCGCGACGCAATCAAAACTATGAGTCAGGAGGAGAGCTACTATGAATCTTGATTTTGAAAAATATTCGGAGCGCTCAAAAGAGCTGCTTCGTTTGATCTACGGCGCGGCCAGCGGGATGGGCCACGGGTTTGTCGGAAGTGAGCACATCCTGGCCGGTATCGCGAGGGGAGAAGGGAAAGCATCCCGGGTGCTCGCGCACTTCGGAGTGGATGCCGAACTGATCGACACATATCTTCAGATGTATGATACGGATGCCGCCAACGCGGCCGGCGGGACGCAGGTGCTCCAGCTGACACCGGAAGCGGAGCACATCTTTACGCTGGCGGAGAGAGAGACGAAGCGGATGGACTCGCCCTTTACCGAGCCGGAGCATATGCTTTTGGCGATCTTAAAGGATAAAGAATGTGCGGCTGCCTGCATGCTCGTGTCCCTGGAACGGGATCCGGAGGCGATAAAAAACGAGCTGCTTAAGGAAGAAAAGACCCTTCCGGGCCCGGTGCAGCCCACCGCAGCCGGTCCGGGAAAGAGACCCGCAAAAGCGGAGCCCGGCCTGTTGGAACAGTTTGGCCATGACTTGACCGAGGACGCATTAGCCGGCAGGCTCGACCCGGTCATCGGACGCAGGGCAGAGACCGATCAGCTCGTGCAGATCCTCTCCCGCAGAAAGAAGAATAACCCCGTACTCGTCGGGGAACCGGGCGTCGGCAAGACCGTGATCGTCGAGGGATTAGCCCAGCGCATCGCACAGCGGCGTGTCCCGCAGGGACTTTACGGAAAGCGGATCATCTCGTTTGATATGGCGAGCATGCTCTCCGGGACCCGCTACCGCGGTGATTTCGAAGAGCGGATCAAGGCCTTTTTAGAGGAGGCTGAGGAAGAGCAGGATGTCATCCTGTTTTTGGATGAGATCCATACGCTTGTGGGCGCGGGAGCCGGCGACGGCGCAATGGACGCCGCCAATATCTTAAAACCGGAGCTCTCCAGAGGCGAGCTCCAGGTGATCGGCGCGACGACCCCCAAGGAGTACTCCCGCTACATTGAAAAAGACTCCGCCTTAGAACGGCGGTTTTCACCGGTCAACGTATCGGAGCCGGGACAGGAGGAGACCTACCGGATCTTAAAGGGATTACAGAAAGAGTACGAGGAGTTCCATGAGCTTACCATCACGGAGGAGGCGCTTCACGCGGCGGTCGAGCTCTCGTCCCGCTATATCGGCGACCGATATCTGCCGGATAAGGCGATAGACTTAATAGACGAGGCGGCGTCCCGCGTACGTGCGCGGAACACCTCCGTCCCCGAGCAGCTTGAGCCGATGGACGAGGAGATCCGGCGTGTGAGCGCGGCCAAGAAAGAAGCCGCGAGCGCACAGGACTACGAAGAAGCCGCCCGCCAAAAGGCGCGTGAGGATGAACTTAAAACCGAGTATGAAAGACAGTACAACGAGTGGAGCGCGACGCAGGGGAACCTTGTGGACGCCGGGGAGATCGCAGAGGTCGTATCGGCCTGGACCGGGATCCCGGTAACGGCAATGACCCAGGATGAGCAGCAGCGGCTGCGGAACTTGGAAGAGACCCTGCACGGGCGTGTGGTCGGTCAGGACGATGCGGTAAAAGCCGTGTCCCGCGCGATCCGCAGAAACCGGACCGGCGTGTCCGAACCCGGACGCCCGATCGCCTCGTTTTTGTTCCTCGGTCCCACCGGTGTGGGCAAGACGGAGCTTTGCCGGGCACTGGCGGAAGTGATGTTCCAGGATGAGAACAGCATGATCCGCTTTGACATGTCCGAGTACATGGAGTCGCACACCGTCTCCAGGCTGATCGGCTCTCCCCCGGGATATGTGGGATACGATGAGGGCGGTCAGCTGACAGACCAGGTGCGCCGGAACCCTTACAGCATCATACTGCTGGACGAGATCGAAAAGGCACACCCGGATGTCTGGAACGTGCTGCTCCAGATCTTGGACGACGGCAGGCTCACGGACGGAAAAGGACGGACGGTTAACTTTAAGAATACGATCATCATCCTGACATCCAACTTAGGGGCCAGAAGGATCGCGGAGGAGAAAAATCCGCTCGGCTTCGCACCCGATGGGAGCAAGCCCGAAGTGCCGACCCAGGAGGATATCCAGTCCAACGTGATGGAGGCGGTAAAGCGCGCGTTCGCACCGGAATTCATAAACCGGTTGGACGACGTGATCGTGTTCCATTCGCTCGACGAAGAGCATGTTCAGGAGATCGCGAAGAACTTAACGACGCGGCTTGTTGCGCGTCTGGCACAGCAGGGGATCTCCCTCACTGTCGAAGACAGCGCGGTCGAAGTGCTGGCAAGGAAAGGGTACGATCCGAAATACGGGGCCCGGCCGCTTCAGCGGACGATACAGACCCTGTTGGAGGACCCGCTCTCCGACCTTATCCTGGAAGGAGACTCGCCCGACATCCCGCCGGTCACCGCGATCGGCGAGGAGGACGAGATACGGCTTAAGTGCCTCGGCGTGGCCGAACCGGACCCACTGCCGCAGGCCGTTTAAGTACCTTGTCCGTGTAGAGAAAATAGTATAAGATAGTAACTAAGTAAATGAAGTAAAAAGTGAAAAGTCAGATGGAGGTTCGCTATGGATGAAGAGTTAAGAGAGCAGTTTTTATCGCTGATGATGAGATGCGGAAAGATGAATACGATGTTGTCATCCCAATGCGGCCTCCAGCTGACGGAGATGGAGCTTTTGCACATCATCTCAGGCTGCGGCCCCAGTTGTTTTCAGGAGGGGGTCAACTTAAATATGCAAAGGATCCAGGAGCGCCTGCAGATCTCAAAGCCGGCGATCTCCTACACGCTTAATACCCTGGAAAAAAAGGCGTACATCGTGCGGGAGATCGATTCGCATGACCGGCGCAGGATCTCCGTGACCATCACACAGGAGGGCATGACCGCCACCGAGTCGTCCATGCAGCAGCACGCAGACATGTGGGGCCGGATCGTGGAAGACTTCGGTGAGGAGGATATGATGCAGCTTACCTCGCTGCTGACACGGTTCTTTTCGGTCATGGACAACATATGTGAATAGAAAAAATAAGATTGAGCCCTAAAGCTTCATCCGGAATGGATGGAGTTCTAGGGCTTTTTCTTATAATTGGGTAAAGAATTCTTTTGTTTCTGCCATTCTCATATCCAGGTGTGGGAATAGGGTTATATGTCATTGCATTCATTGAAAAGCATGTGATGCTGTGGTAATATTTTCTTAAATATATTATAGAAAATTGGAGGGATAATCATGCCTATTTGTGACATATGTGGCGAAACCATGAATTTTTCTGGTCAAGCTACTTATATTGTGGTTCCGGGGATAGATTCATATGTTGTCTTGTGTAAAAACTGTGGTGAAAAACTACACGCCTTGAAATCAAAAACGCCGACACGCATCCCAATTCAATATTTTGATCCTTTTTTAAAAAAAGGGGACTTAAGGCCGGAACTTAAGGATTACATTACTCAACTTATTTCTGAAGCAGATAAAAGGGTTATTGAACTTGAAAAAAGAGTAGAGGTACGAAAACAAGCTTTAGAAAAGGAGAAAGAACGCAAACAAGAAGCGTTTTACCAGAAGGCTGATAATAGAAAAAATTTTAAAATGACCACAGGCCATCAGATCGATGGATATAAAGTGAAAGAGTATATAAGTATAGTTTCCGGAGAAGTAGTTCTTGGAACAGGCTTTTTGACTGAGATTGCTGCGAGAGTTAGCGATGTCCTTGGGTCTGGCTCCTATGCTTATGAGGAAAAGTTTGGAGATGCAAAACAAGCTGCACTTACTAGGGCAGTTGAAAATGCATTGAATCTGGGGGCTAATGCACTATTATCAATTGATTTTGATATTTTAACAATAGCGAACAATATGATTGTCACGTGCGCTAACGGGACAGCAGTGTTTATTGAGAAGGAGGAAGAATAAAGATAGGGCGGTTATCAAATGTCCATAATGTGGAAAAATTTTCTGAGTAAAAAGGAAACGCTAAATTTATGAAAATAATAAAAGTAGTAGCAGCGATTATTATTGATGGTGGCAAGGTCTTTGCCGCCCGGCGCGGTTACGGCGAGTTTAAAGGATACTGGGAATTCCCCGGAGGTAAGGTAAAGAAAGGAGAGAAGCCAGACAAAGCATTAGTTCGCGAAATTTGGGAAGAGCTTGACACAGAGATTAAAGTGGAGGAGTGGTTTGATACGATAGAATACGATTACCCTACATTTCATCTGTCGATGGATTGTTTTCTTTGCCGTGTGATGGAAGGTGACCTGATTTTAAAAGAGCATACGGATGCGAAGTGGCTGTCGGCGGAAATGTTGAATAGTGTAGAGTGGTTGCCGGCCGACATGGATTTGGTTACTAAAATCCGGAATTACCTGAAACAGAATGGCGTTTGATAAGACTTTTCCTATTAGCTGTCCACAGTTTTGGACAAGGAGCTGTTCTAAAATAAGGACAACAATAAAGGGGGGGGAGAAACAATATGACAAACTTTTTCATAGGACCTTTTGACTTCGACGGAGACGGAAACCTGGATCCGGCCGAGATCGCAACCGAGTATATGATCTTCGATGAGTGCATGAATGATGACGATGACGGAGATGGCTGGTTTAATGACAGTGACGATAGCTGGGATGACGGAGGCAGCGACGACTGGGACAGTGATAGTGAGTGGGATGAGTAAGGCAGTTAGAAGCTATATCCTTTCTTCCAAAGTAGATTGATTTTTTGAGGATCTTTTGATTAAGTATTTAAATTATAAAAAATGTGGCCTCTGTAAACATACAGAGGCCATTTAATATTTTCTTTCATCAGCGCGCCACTTGCTTAAATAATATATTTTAATTAGTCTCCTGAATTAAATTCAACCAATTTTTCCCAGTCAATACTTCCATCCTGAAGGCAGAAACTATTTGAAAATTCACGAACAAGACGATTACAGGCTTTGTTATAGCTTTCTTTGTATTTTGCCACATATTGTTCAGGCATTGTTCCCATGAAGTCAATGATTTTTAAGTAAAAATCATCATCTCCAGTCAGTTCTGCCCAAAATCTTTTTCCTGCCAACTCCCGGTACATTTTAGGTTTACCGCGTCCACTCTCTTTTTTCTTTCCATAACTATAACCGATATACGCTTCGTAACGTGATTTTGCTTGTTGCGCCAGCTTTGAAGCTGCCATAAAATTCTGTTCCTGACGCTTTTTGCTGTCGGCATTAAAAACAGATGGCCCACTCTTAACTGCTATTGCATAGATAGTATTCTTGTCTGAGTTTTCGATCATAATATCTATGCCTTCAGCTAAGGCCTTGTTTCCGCCACTGGCTGCTATGGCAATAGGTTCAAAAAAACAATTGCCAAAGATAGTTTCTTCGCTAGATGTAATAAAAGCATTTAATACGGATTCTACTATTTCCGAAGCACTCTCCATTGCTTTTGCTCGGTAGAGGTATGGGTTTTTTCGTTTCATGATTTTCTTAATATCTAATTCATCAATTTTGGAAATCAAGGAATTATAAAATATTTCGAGTGCATCAGCTATTGCTTGGATGACCTTTTCTTCATCGTATGAATCATTAATTGCCATTTGTGTGTCCCCCTATTTCTATTGCGCCTTTGATTTTGTTATGGACACTTGTGCCACGGAAACGCTTAGTTTGAATCAAAGCAGTGTCATCTGCAACGGACAAGATTGCCTTTCCAATGGCGGTTCCTAAGCCAACAGGCACAGCATTTCCAATTTGACGGTATTTTGATGCGGTTGTGCCAATGAATATCCAGTAGTCAGGGAATTGTTGAATACGAGCATATTCTTTGACACTTAACGGTCTATCTTTTATGGGATGACAGAGCATTGTCGCTTTTTGCGCTGGTGAAGTTGTGATTGTAGGAGATGGTTGGTCATAAGACAGCCTTCGGTAAAAACCAACCTTTCCACCACCGGATTTATAAGCTCCGCCCATAGCAACAGGGATCAATTCTTGAGGAAGATTTCTCCAGTTCCCGCCTTGTGGAACCATTTGAAGATAATATTTCCGTTCGTCGCTAAATTTGGCGCATTCGCTGTCGTCATTTTCAAGATCAGAAATTGCTTCGCGAACAGTTCGCCATCTGTAATCATACTCTTGATGACGCTGGAAATGCGTCGGTACCGGTAAAAAAATATCTTCATTATCACGGCTACCAATTAAAATAAATCGTTCTCTAAATTGGGGGACACCATAGTTAACTGCATCCAACAAACCGTATACTGTTTTATATCCGAGCTTATCAAATTCTGACAAAATAACTTCCAGTACAGTTCCTAATTTCTGCGCAGGGTCGTCTTTGTCCTGTTCTGAAATAGGCAGATGTTTGAGAGGAGCCGACATAATGCCTTTGACATTTTCCATAACAAAAAACCGAGGGCGAATATAATTGATCATTCGAATGAAGTCCATGAACAAACTCCCTCTGGGATCATTAATTCCAGTACGTTTTCCTGCAGTAGAAAATGGTTGACACGGTGGCCCGCCGCAGATCATAAAAGGTTCTCCAATATGAAGGCCAGTCAAATTTAGAAGGTCTTGCGGGTCGATATTTTGAATATCTCCACCAAGAACACGATATTTATTGGCTTTCATAGTTTCAACACAGGAGTCGTCAAAGTCCTGGCCGATTACTACATGCAAGCCTGCGTATTCCATGCCAATGTCTAAGCCCATGGCGCCTGAAAATAAAGAAATTACATCACGGTTTGAAGAATATTTTTGATATGATTTTATATCATTTTCCATTCCTGACATTTATCCTTCCATCTGTAAAAA
>JAJBTQ010000001.1 GCA_020860755.1 Lachnospiraceae bacterium | reverse complement strand
CATTAATACTAAGCAAACGTTTTTTATGATAGAAATAAAATTAAGGAGGCAGCACAAGATGACAGAGAGAGAAAACGCTTTAATCGCATACCGGCATCAAAAACCGGAGTGGATCCCGCTCACGTATGACGCAGTTCAAGAGGTTGGATTTGTCTGTGGAAACGAATGTGGGCTTGGTTCTCCGGACTTAAAGGATGTGTTTGGTGTGCAGTGGATCATCAAAAAAGATCCTACCCCCGATCCCCATTGTCCGGTCATGCTGGAAGAGATCGAGGACTGGGAAGATGTGATCAAATTCCCTCATCCCCGGGAGTGGGATTGGGACAAGATCCGGGAGACAGAGCTTGCCGAGTATGATCCCAACCGAGTGCTGGTCTGGTTCTGCGAGCAGGGAATGTTTGACCGCATGACGACGTTTGGCGGATTTGAAAATGCGCTTTGCTGGCTGTTGGAGGACCCGGAGGAGTGTAAGCGGCTTGCTTCCAAGATCGCCGATTACAAAATTGAGCTGATCGAATGCGTCGGCGAGTATATCAAACCGGATGTGTTTATGTATACGGATGATGTGGCAACCGCAAAAGGGTTATTCATGAGCCCCGATACCTGGAGAGAGGTGTTTAAGGAGGATCATGCAAGGATCATTGCCGCGATCAAAGAAAACGGCATGATCGCGGAACAGCACACCTGCGGAAAATGCGACGACATTATGGACGACTATATGGAAAACGGAATTGAATGTTTCTTCCCCGCACAGGTAGTGAACGACCTCAAAGGCATCCAGAAAAAATATGGTGATCGTCTGACCATCCGGGGCGGCTATGACTCTCAGGGACCGGCAGGCGATATCGAGGCTCCTGACGATGTGATTCAGGCAGAGGCCCGCCGGATGATCGATGATTATGGCGAGGAAGGCAGCTTCATCGCAATGCCTATGATCATGGACGGCACCTTAAACTGGACAGTCTATGAGCCCAGCCACAGGCAGAAAGTGTTCTATGATGAGTTTTATCGTTATGCGAAAGAAAAAGGGTTAGCTCAGGCTTAATATTTGTGGTAAAATATAATTAACAAAGAAGTAATGTTAAAATCAAGGAGGAATTTACTATGGCAAACAAAGTACCTGTGGCAGAAGATGCCAAAACAAAAAGCTACTTCAAGTATTATGAAGAATTTGAAATAGCTCCCTATACCCCGGAGCAGCTGGCGATCATTGAAAACGCCAAGGGCACGATGGAAGAGTCTCTCCCGATCGGAGAAAGGGTAAAAGTGGAAGGTCCCGGTACCCTGCCGGCAAGGACAGGCTATTTCCCGCTGGAAGAGGGCGGTATGCTGGTAGCGGGCAACATCCCCACTCCCGATATAACGGGGGATATGATGTACTGGTGGTTTGCATGGCACGGGCTTGATCCGCTTCGCTATGCAATCTGGGATCCGGAGGATCACTATGATACCAAGCTCAACGACCTGGGCCGGCAGCGCGCCTTAGATCCCAGTATTCCCATTGAGGAGAAGGCATGGGGCGCATCCCATACCGTTACGGAGTCCATCGGAGGACCTCCGGACGTGATCACGCTTAATTTCATGGATCCGTCCACGCTTGGTTATGATATGTCTATGATCGGTCAGCCGGGATGCTGTGAATTTTTGCTGACCGCCAATTCCGAAATAGGCGACATGCATGTTCCCGTTCATGTGGTTCTGGTCACCAAGAAGATAGACGGTGTTATGACAACACAGGAGAGGTTCTGGATCGGCTATGCGGTTATTGACGGCGAGGGCAAATATCTCCTTCCGCCCGAAGTACAGGTGCCGGAAGAGCTGTGCCAGGGTCTGGTAGCCCACAATCTGAAAGAGTATACGCATCTTAATAAGGTTCTTCCTCTTGTATATGCGGAAGAGAAAGACAAACCCTGGATCTAAAAATCAGTAATCTAAAATTTTCCCGGATCATTTCGGACGGCATTTATGCCGCTTAAGTGATCCGGGATTTTTTGCTTCTTGCTTTTAATCAGATTAGTGTATAAAATAACTTTAAAAGGGGAAAAGATATGCGTAGAATTGATGTGATGAACATTAGCATGAACCAGATCCAAATGTTTTTGGCAGTGGCGCGGCTTGGAAATATAACCAACGCCTCACAGTATCTGAATGTCTCTCAATCCACGCTGAGCAAAAATATTCAAAAGTTGGAGCAGGAACTGGATCTGATCCTTTTTATCCGGGAAAAAAACAGACTGCGCCTGTCCCCTGCCGGCAAAGTATTGCAGAGGGAGTTGTCAAATGTCAGTGTCCTGGTGGAAAATGCTGTCATAAAAGCACATAATCAGCAGGCTGTGCAGAAAAATCCATTGATCATTGCGCTTCCCATGTCAGTGACAGAACAGGAATATCTGTTTCCTGCGCTCAATAAAATGTGCTCGGAGTATCCTGATTTTCAATATTTTATCGAATACTACACGTTCCACGAGCTCCCTTTTGCTGTGCTGTCAGATGAAGTAGATGTCGCTTTTACCCCACTGTTTCAGGACAATCTGGTAGACCGGATGGGACTAAACCATAAAGTGATCAAATATATGCCGCTGACTGTCACCATGACCTCAGAAAATCCCCTGAATCAAAAATCAGTGATCATGCCCGCCGATCTGAAGTTTCAAAATTTCTTTGTGTTGTCGGAAACACTGATGCCGGAATATATGGAATATGTGATAAATCCGGTATGTGAAGAGGGTAAATTTAATCCTAGAATCGCCTTTTATGCTTCCTCCACGGAAGCAATGATCGCAAGTATCCAGAACGATGATGAGATCTATATTACGGATGACGGATGTGTCAGGCCTACAAATCCCAATCTTTGTACATACCCAATTCAGGGTACAACAAGTGGTGTCATCGCTGTCTGGAACCACAGCAAGCACAAATACCTGCAACGTTTGCTGGAGACGATTGAATAACGGCCTCCTGTTTCGTCTTTACAGACCGGAAATAAGCAGTTCTTCCCGGATCTCAGCAATTTCTTCTTCCGTCAGATCCAGATGGTTCCAGCTGAGTTTTTCCTCATTGCCGTCCCCAAAGTAGCGAGGGATCAGGTGCATGTGAAAATGGAACACGGTCTGTCCGGCCACCTCGCCATTGTTCTGAATGATATTGAACCCATCACAGCTGAGAATATCTGTCATCTTTGTGGCAAGTTTCTTTGCCAGCAAAAATACTTTGGATGCTGTCTCGTCCGGCAGCTCATAGATATTGGCCGAGTGCTCCTTCGGCAGGATAAGAGCGTGCCCTCTGGTCGCCGGGCTTGCATCCAGGATCACGGTAAATGTCTCATCCTCATAGATTTTGTTCGTCGGGATCTCTCCGTTTGCCAATTTACAGAAAATGCAGTTGTCGTCTTTCATCCCTTTATCCTCCTTATTAAAATATGCCTGCTGTCTATAGACCATACTTTTCTTTTCTCTTAGCCGCTAACTCATATACCTCTTCATCTTCCCTGACACCGATCACAACAATGATCATTTGATCCTTTTCCCGGATCAATTTATAAACCACCCGAAT
Organism: Lachnospiraceae bacterium; assembly: GCA_020860755.1. GTDB lineage: Bacteria > Bacillota > Clostridia > Lachnospirales > Lachnospiraceae > Eubacterium_I. The sequence goes on along the minus strand of JAJBTQ010000001.1, from coordinate 11,232 downwards.
TCCTATACCCCGCAGCTTTATTTTAAAAAGTCCGGTCAGATTATGACTGCGTTTGCGTCCAAGCGGTTTCCCATATCCTCCCTCTTCCATGGAAAGCGGATTCCGGCTGACTTTTTTGATCGCTTTTTGCACAAATATTTGCTGACTTCCATCCAGCCGCCTTAAATCTTCCCTTGCCTCCGGGAGATAATCGATCTTCCAGGTCATTCAATCTCCACCTCTTCCCAGCCTTTTAACATCTCCGGTGTAAAACCAAATTCCCTGTCTATCTCTTCCTGCGATACCAGAGATTTTGGATCAAAGTTTTCCATACGTTCCAGAGCAGTTTCCAAAAGCCGGGCATCGTTTATTTCGTTGATCATCTGAACATATTCCTCCGGCGAGAGAAGTACACACTCAGCGACATTGTTTTTCATGACTACTTTTGCTCCTGTACGTTTCACATCTTCAAAGATCTTTCCGGCCATACCGCGGTTAAAAAGCGAAACCGGAACTGTTTTTTCAATTGCACTCAACACATTTCCCATATCTGTTTCCTCCTATGTGTATCATGCATGAAGTTAATAAATATGTCAATATATTTATTGATAAATATACTGACATATTTTTTGGAGGTGGGGGTTGCAGGTATCCTCAGTCAGAATCCGGGCGGCCTCACCATTTTCCTGCAATATACTGCTTACTCCTCCGTGGCAAACACGATCTGGTCCCCTTCCTGCAGCTCTGTCGGCGTGTTCATCGGAAGAAGCCGGTGATTTAAATAGGTTCCGTTGGTGGAATTATAATCCTCCACAAACAGCTTTTCTTCCTTAAGATAAAGCTTCGCATGCACGCGGCTCACCGTCCGCAAGGCAAGTGCTCCCATGGATACGACCAGTACATCCACGAGTGCGATAGAAATTACTTTCTTTTTCGTGTTTCAATTACCTCCTGTCTTTTTTAGTCAAACTGATTTCATACTAATATTTAACCAATCGTAAGATTTTTGAAACATGAATTATCCAGTCAACTCAGATGGAAAATTGAATCCGGTATATCCCTGCATCCGCACTCATCCTGTATCCGAAAACCGCCTCTTCGACGTCCAGACCGTCCGAATCTGTCACTTCCCTAGCCTGTCGCAAGACAAAGTCAGCACTCGTACCGATAGGCACAGCCGCCTCCAGGCTCACCTCGTCCCCGCTTCTCTCCCAGTGGATCCTTATATCTCCGTAAATGCTCTCGTAAGAAAGATCGGCGTAATCCAGTCCTCCTCCTATGAGGGGCTGCACATAGAAATGTCTGTATCCGCCAGCCTCCTCGTCGGCCTCCAGACCCCCGACCACGCGGTAGAGCCATTCGCCGATCGAACCGAAGGCATAGTGGTTGAAGGAATTCATGTCCGGACTCCACATTGTTCCGTCAGGTTTTAAGCCGTCCCAGTGTTCCCACATTGTGGTTGCGCCCATCTTGACCTGATAGAGCCAGCTGGGAAAATCTTCCTTGAGCAACAGGTCGTATGCCTCATCGAGGCATTTATTTTCGCTCAGAGCATGTGTTATATAAGACGTTCCTATGAAGCCTGTCACAAGATGTCCATCTTCCGCCGCCAGGAGCTTCTGCAAATTTTTGACGGTAGTTTCAATATATTCCTCAGGTACCAGCCGGAAGTACAGAGCCACGACATGTGCCGTCTGGGTCTGAATCGTCAGCTTTCCGTTTTCATCGAAGAAATGCTCAGCAAATGATGCCTTAAGCCTTTCATACAGTGCGTCAAACCGTTTGACATCTTCATTCTTTCCGAGGATCTTCGCTATCTTCGCCATCAATCCCGTGGAATAGCAGAAATAGGCCGAGCACGTGTATTCGGTCGGCGTCGCCCCGAAATAGCTGCCCTCCTCCGCATCAAGCGCCACCCAGTCGCCGTACTGAAGCAAATACTGGTAGATGCAGTCTTCCACACTGTGCTCCTCCATAAATGCGATCCAACGTGACATCGAATCATACTGGCGCTCAAGAATCGCCGTGTCTCCGTAAGTAAGATAAAGAACCCAGGGATTGATAACAGCCACATCGGCCCAAGCAGAGGATCCGTCCGTCCCCTGTTTGCTGAGCCAGTCCTCGTCACTGTGTCCGCTCAGCACATCGGGCACCACGTTCGGCACTGAGCCCTCGGGGGTCTGGTCAGCCGCTACGTCCTGCAGCCACTTGCTGTAGAAAGTATAGGTGTCCATTAGGAAAGATGCCGTGCGGCAGAATATCTGCGCGTCCCCGGTCCATCCAAGCCGCTCATCCCGTTGCGGGCAGTCTGTCGGTATATCTAGGAAATTTCCCTTCATTCCCCAGAGAATGTTGTGCTGCAGCTGATCAATCAGCGAATTGGAACAGGAGAAATCCCCAGTCCGGCGCATTGCCGAGTGCAGCGCCCAAGCAGTAAAGTTCTCCTTCCTGACCTCACCCGGATAAGACGCAACTTTCGCGTAGCGGAACCCTTGGAAGGTAAAATGCGGATGATATACCTCTTTTCCTCCTCCCCTGCATATGTAAACAATCGTCTCTTTCGCGGATCGCAGATTTTCGGTATAGACATTTCCCGCGGCATCTAGGATCTCGAAAAAGTTAAGTTCTACGCGATCTCCCGGCTGAACATTCTCAACATTGATATAGCACCATCCGGTCAGGTTCTGGCCGAAATCTATGACCGTATCTCCCCCGGGCGTCTCAATCACAGCGATCGGGTCCAGCCTAGTGATCTCCTCAACAGGACATCCGTTCTGAGGAACAAGTGTGTGGATATCTCTTTCGACGCTGCAGACCGGGGTCCAGGCCCCATCGTCAAATCCTGCCAGATTCCAGCCGTCCTGCTCAAGTCGAGCGTCATAAATCTCGCCATCGTAGATCTCGGAGAATAGGACTGGGCTCTTGCTGCCCCGCCAGCTCTCATCAGTCGCGATCACTTCCCTGCGGCCGTCCGCATAGTCCAGAATAATCTGCCCGCCGAATGCGGTGCGGTCTCCGTAAATGTTCCTGATATGGTTAAAGCTCATCTCTCCCTTGTACCATCCGGCCCCCAGATGCACTCCTATCACGTTCTCCCCTTTGCACAGAAGATCCGTGATCTCCCATGTCTGATAGAGCAGCCGCTTGTTGTAGGAAGTCCATCCCGGTGCAAACTCGTCCGGCCCGGTCTTTGTGCCGTTGATATAGGCACGGTATATTCCGTGCGCCGAGGAAACCACCCATGCGCGTTTAACTTCACCATTAACATTGAATGTTTTTCTAAGATAAGTACCGGCGCTGTTAGAGGCGTCCTCTGGAGTCTCCGCCGTTATAAACGCGCCTTGCCAGGCATCAATGTTTTGGTAGCCGGTTATAAAACCGCTCTCCGTCCATTCGGTCTCCTCACCGCTCACCACGGCCTTCACTTTGACATAATATCTGCAGATATCCTTCCAGTCTTCCTCCACAACAATATGGGTGGACTCCGAAGAGGCTACTTCCCCGCTGTCGTATACCACCGTCTCAAAATCTTCGTCCTCCGCGATCCGAATCTGATATTTTTCCTGAACCGCTCCGCGTTTGTCGGATTCCAGTACCCATCCCAGTTGGATCTCGCCCCGGATTCCCGTAGGCTGTTCCAGATAATTCACCATGATTTTTTTAATTGATGCCATCATTTTTCCTCCCGATGCAATTCATTTTATTTTCTGCCAGCTTATATTTTTCATAAGTCTGCTGGTATGAATCTCACCAATTTCCTCGACACAAAGAACCCCGGATTTTAATCCATGACGCAAAAAACCCCAGATTTTAATTATGATATCATATCCGGGGTCTCATTATACATGAAAAATCGAATCAAATTTTATAGATTTTTGAATCTTTCTGCTTTTTTGCGGGAGGATCGTCCCGTTGGCCACTCTCTTATCCAGCCAATGCTCCTTTGCATACTCCCACATCTCTTCGAAGCCTACATGGGTAACCTCGTTGCGAGCCGGGGTCTGGTCTATATGCACGTCGTGCGCGACCCAGGCCTTCCCGCCGATCGCCTCGTTTAACATCATTAGCTGCAAATTGTCCATCACGTGTGCAGACTAAGCCTCCTCATCATAGGCGTAAGTGTCTCCCGCGTAGATCTCCACCACATCGTGCAGTAGGAGCATCTTGACGGTCTTTAAGACATCGATCTGTTCCGGCGTATGACTGTTCGTCACGACAAAGGAATACGACCGATAAGCCACGCCATTATCCGTAATCTCATCACCCCAGATTGTCTCTATCACGGGCGTGCCATAATTGTCCATATCGACCTTGAGCATAGTGTACTCGATGGCCTCGCCGTTCTTATCCCCCGGTATGTCACTCATCGTGTATTTCCAGACATTGCCGTTTTCACTTACCGTCACACCTTCCGTGTCAGCTTTCTGCGTCCTTTCTTTATAAAGATAGCCGTTTACCAGCAGACGGACCATGATGAAATCCAGACGCTTGCCGTCCTGATTCCCGCACAGATCCGAGATCTCTCTCTTTGGTCCGCAAGACGTTTTCCCCGGCTTACCTTTTCACCGGACGATCATTTTTGTGCAATTTCACTCCGGAAGCGTCACGAAGAATATATTCCCGTCAAACGCAAAGTCCTCCGAAGCGGCATCGATATTCTGTGTCACCGTTGTGCCGCCTGCCGGTTCATAGATCGTAACGCTGGTATCGTTATAACCCGTGATCACGACCTCCTGGCCGTTTTGCACTGCATACACCGGTATGCCGATCCCCACATAATACAGCACCTCATTCAACGTGCATCCTGTCAGATTCAGTGTCCCCTCGCCGTCATCATAACTGCCGGAAGGCACATAGCCGAGTTCGCCGGAAGAACTTCTCGCCGTATTCCAGAGACATTCCTGATCGTCGCCAATCACAACTCCGGAGTTTTCATCCGCGCTGATCACAGCATCTCCGATGTAGTCGGTGCCCAGAATCACTTTTCCCTTTGCGTAGACATAGTACTTTTTCTTTTGCAAATCATCAAACAGGTTGAGTTCCGTATTTCCGGTGCGGATCATCTTTGTCCGCTGCAGTTCCGGCTCCGATGAGCTTGTCGCAGGCAGCTGCAGCGTGACCTCGGCCTCCTTGATCTCATCATATGTCTCGCTGACATAGACCACCGAGGAATCCTGCATATCCCGGTTGTAGATGACATCCTCGTCCGCTTCAACGAGTTTCCCGTTTTCATCAATCATCCGCTCGAGATAGATATTGCCGTCCCTCACTTCGGCTCCCGTCACATAAGCCCCCTGGGCATCATATGTCTTTAAAACCGAAAGCTCCGGGTCAGAGAAATCAACCACCACAACCCGGCTCATAGGGAAAACGGAAGACTCTGCATTGACATTCTCCTGCGCAACCAGCCCGTACACACAGTCGGAATCCATAAATCCGAGCGGCCGGATCAGACTGCCCTCCGGGGCCTCGATGTCGCTGATCCTTCCGGTCTCCAGATCCATCAGATGCATTGTTGTCGTCTCCGTTGCATCCCCCTCGGTCCAGGCCAGATATCGGCCGTCTTCGGAACTGGCATAATTGCCCTCCGTCATGTCGAAGATCGGGACAGAATACTCCTTTGTGTCCAGATCCACGCTATAGACCTGATCTCCCAGGACCAGATAAAACAGCCCGGAATCTGTAATGTACATTGCCTGCCCGAGCTGGGGTTGCAGCACCTGATAAGAATCATCCGATGGAAGAAAGACCTGTTCTTCCACCGTAGCCGTCGCGCTGTCATAGTGACAGATGCTGACTCCTACCTGTCCCTCGTGTTCTCCGCGGTTCATATATCCATACACGACAAAATCTACGCTTCCGGTCTCGTTGGTGCGGATAATACGAATGTCGTGCTCATCATAATTTTCACGAGCATCAATCCCGTTTAAGGAGCGAAAACTGTATATCTGAGTCAGATGTGCGGAAGCCGGATTATAACTCCACAGCTCTCCCTGCTGCACAAAGCACACGACCGTTCCGGTCTCATTGGACATATAGTCCACATCGGAAGAACGGATCCCCAGATTCAAGGCATGGGATGACTCTTCCTCACTGCTCTCGCCGCGGAAGATCTTATCCACAGTGCGCTCAAAATCCAAAATGAACATGCGCTGCTCTCCCCATCGGATCCGATAGTACTCCTCTACATTATAATATTCCAGATTGTCCTGTTCATCAGAATAAGTAATGACATAGTCAAGAATGATCACGTTGTAAGAGTCGTTGATTTCCTTGATAGAGACGACCGGATCAGCCACCTCTGTTCCCTGGAAATCTCCCCAGCACACCTGAGAAAGCGTATTTTGCAGCGTAACAAAGTGGAGCGTATTGTTGTCCGCCCCTGATGCTGTCTCCATATATGCCGTCAAATCTTTCTGACGCGTCTTGCTCATAGTGGTCTCGTGGAACTCTTTGGCAAACGCGATGCAGTCGCTGACATGCTCGTTTTCATTCTCAACGATGCGGGTATAATAATAACAGGGGTCTCCCTCCCCCGTCACCTGCAGTACCATCAGATATTCTGTCTTTTCCGCCAGTTGGTCAGAAATAAGCAGATCAGCCGTCACCACATCCTCCTCGACCGAAAGATGCTCTGCTTCGGACTGCTGCACAAGCTGGCTCCCATCCAGATTCCTTACCTCACAGCTAATCGAACTGATCTCGGCTCCATAGGAATCAATGCTGATCGACAGCGTATCCCCGGCCTGTACCGGCGTAACCGTGTCTCGCATAGATGTGGCGTCCATCTCTGTCGTGTATCCGTGGAGCTCATTGATGCGTTCCCCGTCCTCCATCATATAGACGATAGGAAGCGTCGCTTCGGACATCTCCGTGGTCAAGTCGGCAACCCCTTGATTGAGCACTCTGGAAAAGATAATAAGACCGGCAACAAACACGACTACCGGGATCAAAATATATCTCCAAATCTTTACCATCCGGTTCTTCCTTTCCTGACCTAATCCGCAAAGTGAAGGATCTTCTCCAGAAGTTCCTCCGGGGAATCGACGATTTCCTCCGCTCCATGCTCTTTAAGAAAATCCCGGGTCTTAAATCCCCAAGTCACACAGATGCAGGGAATCCCCGCATTTGCTGCAGTCCGGATGTCTACATCCGAATCTCCGACATAAATGCACTGTTTTGGTGCGACTTCCAACTCCTTCATAGCGGCAAAGACCATATCCGGCTCCGGCTTCTTTCTGATTCCGTCTGCCTCCGCTTCACCGACGGCGACTTGGATGTCACCTGCAAAAAAGTGTTGTTTTAACTCCTTGACAGCCGCGTCAAACTTGTTGGACACGATCGCTGTCCGGTATCCGCATCCGGCAAGTCCCGCAAGAAGATCCCCGATCCCTTCATAGGGCCGGGTAGCATCCATCATATGTTTCCTGTAATACGGCGCAAACTCTCCCGCACATTCTTTATAGGATGGATTGTCCCTGCCGCCGGGCAGGGACTTTTCAATCAACACATAGATGCCGTTCCCCACCTTTTCCCGCACCTCTTCGCGGGTATGGCGGGGACCGCCATATTTATCCATACAGTAATTGACGCTTGCCGTCAGATCATCCAATGTATCCAACAACGTGCCGTCCAGATCAAAAATGATCGTATCGCGCTGCATTTTTACTCCTCTTTTTTCGTCTGAAAATCAATATCCTGAGGCGGCTCCGACCCCGGTTCCGGTATTGGTTCCGGTGCATCGGACTCTCCCCAGTCCATTTCCGGAGCGACTGGCTCCTCCTGTTCCGGCTGCATATCCGGAATCTGTGCCTGCTCCTCGCCTGGTATCTGCGCCTGCGAGGTGCCCTCAACCGGTGTTTCCCCGTCCTGCGCCTCCGTCGATGCTTCATTCGGATGCATTTCATCGTAGGCAGCATTCTGCTGGATAGTGGCCAGACACTCCATCATATCCTGGATATCCTTGCGGTTCCTCTTGTACTGCATAGTCCCGGTCGTCATACCCTCGCCGGTCTTAAGCGGCTCTGCAGAGATCCTGTGAATCTCTGGATTGTCCAGCTCGATGACGATCTTCATACTCTGAACCAGCTTCGGTGCGGTTTTTTCCGCGCTTAGCCGGGCTTTTAATCCGGATTTAAGCTCCTCCGCCTCCATACCATCTTCCAGGTATCCCGCCGACTTAAGTTCAGAATATTTAAAAAGCGGGGGATTACGGTCGCTTCGGTCATTTGTACAGTACCACAGCCGCATACAGTCATCCGCCCGAAGTTTGTAGGAACCGGCATCTGCACTCCGGGTCGCCTTAAACTGCTCCATGGCCTGCTGATTTTCCTTTCGGTAAGCCAGATGTTCCTTGATATCCTCTACGGTCATGTTCGGGATCATAGCTGCATCCATCTCAATCTCAGAACTGCAGACTTGACACAACTCCACATTATCTTTAATCTTGATCCGCACATCTCCCTTGATCGGACGCCCGCAGATCGGACAAATTTCTTTTTTCGAAAATATTCCCATATCTTCCTCCTGTTTTTACTATCTGTGTCCTGCACATAAAAACCATATGAAAATCTTAGTTCTTTCAATAAGGCCATTGTACTGCGAACAAAGCATGGATGCAAGTTTACTCTTTTATTTTTATATTTTCTTTCAGCAAAAATTGTGGTATATTTTGTCTTAATGAGGAGGTGTCAGACTTGGCGATCACAGTAAACATTTTGATGGAAGAGATGCGGGAAACGTATCAATTAAAATATATCACAGGAGAGGAAAACGGCGAAAATGTAGTCACTTGGGTCCACTTGACGGAGGATGCCAGTGTGGCGGAGCTGTTCGTTGGAAATGAGCTGGTAGTCACCAGCGGCTACACAGCACGGGACGAGGAATCCCTGCTCCGCTTTATCGGAGAGATCAACCAAAAGCCCCTCGCCGGGCTGGTGATCAACATAGGAAAGTATATTCTGGAGATTCCGCAGAGTGCCATCGATCTCTGCAACTGGTACAAGATTCCGCTTTTAACCATGCCCTGGGGCATGTCGGCGACAGATTTCGCGAAAAGCTGCTGCGTCCGGATCGAAAGGCGGCAATTAGAGATCGAACAGGTTAATCAGGCTGCTATGGTTGCCATCCAATCTCCTTACAACCCATCCGGTTACCGCCCGAAACTGAGCGAGTTTTTTGATGAATCCGCCGGCTTTCAGATTTTGGTGATCTCCTCCAAGGCGCCGATCGAGGACCGGAGAGATGCTCTGATCCGCTCCATGCTTCGGATACACACCGCTGTCTATAATTGGAGTTTTCAATTTTTGGTCTTCCAGATGGATAAGCTTTTTGTACTGATCGTCAATCAAAATGACCGGGACATGACCGATGAGATTGCGAACCATATCCTGGAGATTTATATAAAGCACGACTGGGAACAGGGTTCCATCCATATCGGAATCGGAGAACCCATAAACAGTTTTTCCGAATTTGCTAAAAGCTATCACTCCGCGATCGCAGCGATCCGGCGCGGAATGATGCAGAATCATACGATCTATCGGTTCAGTGATATGGGATTTTATAAGCTGCTTTACAGTATTCCGGACGAGGGTCTTATGGAGGAATACTATGAGCAGCGTCTGGCTCCTCTTTTAGAGTATGACAAGGCCCACGACGGCAGCTATGTGGAGACACTGTTCCGCTATCTGCTCCACGACGGCAGCCTCGCGGAGGTTGCGGAGGAAATGTATACGCACCGCAATACCATCAATTACCGTATGGGAAAAATCCGGGATCTGCTCGGACTGCAGCTTGACTCTCAGTATGACCGGTTCCCGCTGATCATGGCCTTCCACATCGGAGTCGTTCTCGATAAAATCCCAAACTATGAGCTTGATATGTTGAGGATGCGGGAAGAAAAGAAATAGTTCCAAAACAAAAAAGAGGGATACTGCAAATGGGCAATATCAAAGATTTTATACCAAAATATTACTCAGACATGGGATGTACCTGTGCAGAGTCCGTACTCCATGCTGCGAATGATGCCTGGAATCTGGAAATGAGTGAAGATGCATTTCGTCTGATCGGAGGGTTTTGCGGAGGTATGTGTACCGGAAAGATCTGTGGTGCCATTTCAGGGGGCATTGCGGCACTTAGTTACAAATATCTCCGAGGCAATGCGCACCAAAGCCCTCTTATGACCGAAAAAGTAACCGAACTGATCCAGGAAGCCGAACAGCGCTTAATCTCCTTGGACTGTGAAGTGCTTCGGGATGCCTATGTAAAACCAAAAATCGGCTGTATCGATACGGTTAATATGATCGCCGATATCATTCAGGAGGTATACGAAAGAGAATCGGATACTCCTCTGCATGCTCCTGATTTTCGCATAGAAACGGGAATATTTGACGCTCTGCCTGAACTGATCAAAGAAGAATACGACGAACTCACGAAAAATGAGGGCGCCAAAACTCTGGATTGCATGGAGCTTTCAACCCATGCCGCTGAAAAAGACTTTGCTGACATGATCCGCAAAGAATGTGAAAAATCCGGAATAGAAAGCCAGGATACTCTGATTTTAACGGATTCCGACTATAAGCAGTATCGCTGCATATGGAAGGTATTACAAGATCAGGGATATACACATCTTTTTTACTACCACAAATAAAAAATATTTTACTGTATAGAAGGGCTGTCGCACGAGCTAAAAATTTTTATCTCATGCGGCAGCCCCTTTATTATGAGCGTGCCGGGGTTCGAACCCGGGACAACCTGATTAAAAGTCAGGTGCTCTGCCAACTGAGCTACACACCCTTGCCCGTCCGATCCCAAAAATAAGAAGTGCCCAGTTCCGGAATCGAACCAGAGACACGAGGATTTTCAGTCCTCTGCTCTACCAACTGAGCTAACTGGGCATCGAGTTGCGGGAGTAGGATTTGAACCTACGACCTTCGGGTTATGAGCCCGACGAGCTTCCAGACTGCTCCACCCCGCGCTGTTAAGTTAAAAATTCCCTAAAAAAGGGGAAATGGGCGGAGAAGGATTCGAACCGCTTTGGTCATCGCAAACCGATCTTATCACTCCTACATTTGTTGTCCCATAAATGGGCGGAGAAGGATTCGAACCTTCGAAGGCGATGCCAACAGATTTACAGTCTGCCCCCTTTGGCCACTCGGGAATCCACCCATATCTATTTCATTATGCCGCTTGGCTAATGCAAAGCCGATGATCGGACTCGAACCGATAACCTGCTGATTACAAATCAGCTGCTCT
>JAJBTQ010000011.1:42101-63798 GCA_020860755.1 Lachnospiraceae bacterium | reverse complement strand
AACGGCTGGTACTATGTCGAAAACGGCAAGGTGGATTTCTCCTATACCGGAATTGCCGAGAACAGTAATGGCTGGTGGCATATCAAAAACGGAAGATTGGATTCTGCCGCAGGCGACTATTCCTTTGCTGCGAACACCTCTCAGATCATTGACGTGCAGGCTTCGGGAAGCACGGGGACGCTGACTCTTTATAACAAGAACAGCAGCCATTTTGACAAGGCGCTCTCTGCGAGCTGTTATGTTGGGAGAAACGGGGTCACCTCCTCCAAGACGGAGGGAGACGGCAAAACGCCCTCCGGTGTCTACACACTGGGCCAGGCCTTCGGCGTGGCCTCTGATCCGGGAAGTACGCGGAGTTATCTCAAACTGAATTCCAACTATTACTGGGTTGACGACAGTACCAGTAAATATTACAATCAGCTGGTGGATGTCTCAAAGACCGGTTATGCCTGGAACTCTGCGGAACATCTGATCGACAATACAACTGCTTACAAATATGCGATCGCGATCAACTATAACACAGCCTGCACTCCGTATAAAGGAAGCGCCATTTTCCTGCACTGTTCTACGGGGAGTTCTACCAGCGGCTGCGTGGCAATCAGTGAATCGAACATGGTCAAGGTTTTAAAGTCTCTGAAGAGTGACACGAGGATCTATATCCATTGACCGAAAAGAAAGACAGACTATAATTAAGGAAAAACGGCCATATAAAATGCATGGATACGGCTGGAGAATACGTTGCTGACCCGGATATGCCCGGTACAACAGCGTATTTTCATGAGTGTGAAGTTTTATGCGGTAAAAGTAATAGTTAAAGTGGCGAATCATGAAGGAAGATAAGAATCAGGATGTCGTGGAGGATGTCTTTGATAAAATTATGAAGCTACCTGTGCTGAGGAAACTGGATCCCTTATATGAGGAATATAAGGAGTTTGTACTTTATCTGTTCTTCGGCTTTTGTTCCTTTGTGATCAGCATTGTTTCGTTTTGGGTCCTAAACAGCCCGCTTGGCATGCATGAGCTGATCGCAAATGTGATCTCTTGGGTTCTGGCTACGCTGTTTGCTTTTTTTACAAACCGGGCGTGGGTATTTCACGACGTAACGAACACTGCAAAAGAGTTCTGGATCCAGTTTGGGAGTTTTTTCGGGGGCCGAATTGTGACGCTGCTCATCGAGGAAGTGATTATTTTCATCTTTATCACCCTCTTGGGCTTAAACAGTTTGATTATAAAGACATTAGCGCAGGTGGTGGTGATCGGGCTCAATTATTTCTTTAGTAAACGGTATGTATTTAAAGAAGATGAGGGTTGATTTTATGGAAAAGGTAGCGTATTATGCTTCCAAGATTGATTGACAGAGAGGAAAGATATGGCAGGGCAGGATCCCAGACATTCCAAACAGTCGAAACAGAATAACAGCGGGGATTCTTCCCACCGTCTTTCGGGAGGCTGGAGGGCGTTTGTCATCCTGGTGATCATTTTGGGATGTCTGTGTATCGCCTTTTTTGCGTATATACTCGTCACTCGTTTGTGGGGCGGAAGAGAATCTCAGACGGAGACGGTGGAGTTCGTGGAGGAAGTGCCAGAGGAGACGGCGGTGGCCGAGGAGATCGAGGCGGAACCGGAACCGGAACCTGAACCTGAACCGGATCTGGCGTCTACGTATCTGGAACAGGCGCAGCTGATGGCGGATATGTACGACTACGACGGCGCGATAGACTGCCTGGAGGAGTCCGGCTACTACGAGACGGACGCAGAGATGCAAAGCGCCGTGACAAGCTATGAGGAGGCGCGGGACGCCTGCGTCGTCTGGCAGCCGGAGGAAGTGACGCATATCTTCTACCATACGCTGATCGTGGACCCATCAAAGGCATTTGACGGGGACGCGATGGAGAGCGGATATAACCAGTATATGTGTACCATCGACGAGTTCAACAAGATCACACAGACCATGTACGACGAGGGCTTTGTGATGGTCAGCATGCACGACATGTGCACGGTCAACGACGACGGCACGGTGGATCCGAAGGAGATTCTGCTGCCGGAGGGCAAGAAGCCGTTCGTGCTCTCCCAGGATGATGTGAGCTACTATCATTACATGGACGGGGATGGCTTTGCGCAAAAGCTGATCATAGACGAGGACGGACAGATCAAGAACACTTATGTCGAGGACGATGGGACGGTCTCCGTCGGGGACTATGATCTGGTCCCGCTGATTGATGACTTTGTGGAGGAACATCCCGACTTTTCCTACCACGGGCACAAGGGCACGATCGCGCTGACCGGCTACGAGGGCGTGCTGGGCTATCGGACCGACGAGGTTTATCGGACGAAGGATGAAAGCCGGGTGACATACTGGCAGCAGAATTTTTTTGATGCGAATCCGGACTTTGACGAGGCGGCATGGCAGCAGGAGGTCGATGACGCGACCGCCGTTGCCAACGCCATGAAGGAAGAGGGCTGGGAATTTGCAAGCCACACCTGGGGGCACATTGATCCGCAGGCTAAGGGTATGTCCCTCTTCGAGCAGGATACGGAGCGCTGGGTAGAAAATGTGGAGCCGATCGTCGGCCCTACGGACATCATCATCTTTGCGTTCGGTGCAGACATTCAGGACGGTTGGACGGAATACGATACAAGCAATGAATTTTTCCGCTTCTTAAAAGAGGAGGGTTTTGACATCTTCTGCATAGTTGACTCGTCACAGTACTATGTACAGTTTAACGGTGAGAGCATGCGCATGGGCAGGAGAAACATAGACGGATATCGGATGTACTATAACCCGGACCTGCTTACGGATCTGTTTGATGTAGATTCGGTCTGGGACAGCTCGAGGCCGGCGGATATGCCTCAGATTTAAGGAGGAATAACAATGCATTATGATTACCTTGTCGTGGGGGCAGGACTATACGGCGCGGTCTTCGCGCAAAAAGCGCGCGAAGCAGGGAAAGCTGTTTTAGTCATCGACAAACGGCCGCACATCGCGGGGAATATCTATACGGAAAAGATGGCAGGCGTCAACGTCCACAAGTACGGAGCCCACATTTTTCACACGAACGACCGTGAGGTCTGGGACTATGTGACCGGATTTGCGGAGTTTAACCGCTTTACCAATTCGCCGGTGGCGAACTACCACGGGGAGCTCTACTCTCTCCCGTTTAACATGTATACGTTCTACAGCATGTGGGGCGTGACGACGCCGGAGGCGGCCAGGGCGAAGATCGAGGAGCAGCGGCGAGTGGCGGGCATCACCGAGCCTAAAAACTTGGAAGAGCAGGCCATAAGCCTTGTCGGGACGGACATCTACGAGAAGCTGGTCAAGGGCTACACGGAGAAGCAGTGGGGCCGTGACTGCAGGGAGCTCCCGTCCTTTATCATCCGGCGGCTGCCGGTGCGGTTTACATTTGACAACAACTACTTTGACGCGAAGTTCCAGGGCATTCCCATCGGGGGATACACAAAGCTCGTGGAGCGGATCTTAGACGGCATCGGGGTGCGCTTAGATACCGACTATCTGGCGGATAAGGAGGCCTTTGACGCCATGGCGGACCGCGTGGTCTTTACCGGCCCGATCGACGCCTACTTTGACTATCGGCTGGGATATTTGGAGTACCGTTCGGTCCGGTTTGAAACTGAGGTTCTTGACATGGAAAACTTTCAGGGCAACGCGGCGGTCAACTACACAGACCGGGAGACGCCCTGGACGCGGATCATAGAGCATAAGTGGTTTGAGTTCGGGAAGGACGAGAACGGCGATCCGATCCCGCAGACCGTGATCAGTCGGGAGTTCTCCTCGGAGTGGAAGCCGGGGGATGAGCCCTACTATCCGGTCAACGATGAGAAAAACGGAGCGCTCTATGAGGAGTACAAGGCGCTGGCGGAGGGCGAAAAAAATGTGATCTTCGGCGGACGGCTGGGCGAGTATAAATACTATGACATGGACGCGGTCATCGCCGCAGCCCTTGCCATGTGCAGGAAAGAAGGGATCGCATGAGCGAAGAAAAGTTAACTCACGAATATGAGCACACGGTGCAGTACTACGAGACGGACGCGATGCGGATCGTGCACCATTCGAACTACATCCGCTGGATGGAGGAGGCGCGGCTGGATTTTTTCAGAGAGTTTGGCTTAGCTTACGATCAGATTGAGTCGATGGGAGTGATCATCCCGGTGATCGGGGTCTCCTGTGAGTACAAAGCCGCCACGCGGTACGGGGAAAAAGTACTGATCCACGCGGAGCTTCGCGATTTCACCGGACTTAAGTTTTCCGTCGATTACCGCATTACGAGCCCGGACGGGAGCGTGCTGCACGCGACGGGCAGTTCGCAGCACTGCTTTTTGGACACGAAGATGCGGCCCATGAACATCAAGCGGCATGCGCCGCAGATCTATGCGATCTTTGAGCCCTACAAGATATAGAGGGACATTTGAAAAAAGAGGAGTTTGGATATGAGCATTACAAGGACATTATTTGGAACCACCTCAGACGGGGAGACTGCGTATCTTTATCGTCTGGAAAACTCATCCGGGGCGTTCGTCACCGTGACGAGCTTTGGCTGCCGGATCGTTACTATCTGTGTGCCGGACCGCGACGGGAATCTTCGGGACGTCTGCCTCGGGTACGACACACTGGCGGAGTATGAGGTCGACGAGGCCGGCTACGGCGCCGTGATCGGCCGTGTGGCCAACCGGATCGGAGAGGGCGTTTTTACCTTAAACGGGGAGACTTATCATCTGGTCATCAACTGTGGACCGAACCACCTGCACGGCGGCACGCGGGGCTTCCACTACTACAACTGGGAGTCCGAGGTCGACGGAGAGGTGCTCCGGTTCACCCATGTATCCCCGGACGGCGATGAGGGTTATCCCGGCACGCTGACCATGACCGTGGAGTATATCTGGAGTGAGGACAATGAGCTCGGCATTACGTACCGCGCCGAGACGGACCGCGACACGATCTTTAATACGACGAACCACACCTACTTTAACTTAAGCGGTGAGGATGCCGAGAGCGCGCTGGACCACGAGCTTACGATTCATGCGGATCAGTTTACTGAGTCAGATCAAGACGACCTGGCCACGGGGAAGATCCTGAAAGTGGAGGGGACTCCGATGGACTTCCGTGAGGCAAAGCCCATCGGGCAGGACATTTTTTCGGATTACTACCAGTTCAAATACAGCAAGACTTATGATCAGAATTTCATTCCAGACGGAGAGGGATTCCGCGAGATGGCGGTACTTTACTCTCCCGTTTCGGGCATCTGCATGACCTGCTGCTCGGATCAGCCCGGCATCCAGCTTTATGTGCCGGCGATCTGCCGGGCGGAGCACGCC
This sequence comes from Lachnospiraceae bacterium, assembly GCA_020860755.1. Lineage (GTDB taxonomy): Bacteria > Bacillota > Clostridia > Lachnospirales > Lachnospiraceae > Eubacterium_I. The sequence goes on along the minus strand of JAJBTQ010000011.1, from coordinate 58,464 downwards.
AAGCAGGGTCGGCGCTATCCGGCCTACAACAGTGTGTGCTTGGAGACCCAGTACTTTCCCAACGCGATGGCACACGAGAATTTTCCCTCGATCGTGCTGACGCCGGAGGACCCGTTTTTTTCAAAAACTACATATAAATTTGATGTGAGATAAGGAGATTTATGCCTAAATACGACTATGACGATGCCCAAAAGGCAGGAAGGAAAGAAATACAGAACAGGAAAGCCCTGGGACTGCCTACGGCGCTTCCCGCCCTTGATGACGTGCTGGAAGGGAAGGAGATCCGCGGCGAGATCCCGCTTGGCCTGATCGACGTCCCGTCGGATCAGATCGTGGGAACCAAGACTGCGGTGCGTGCGTCCTCGTTCGCGCCGAATTTTATGCCGATCTTAGAAGAGACGTCCGAGTTTGCCATGAAGTGGATCAGCCTCTGCGATTCCCACTTGGAGGAGGGGATCCGCAATCCGGTCACGTGCTGTGAATATCTGAATAAATATTATGTGCTGGAGGGAAACAAGCGCGTCAGCGTCTTAAAATACTTCGACGCGCCGACCATCCCGGCCTACGTTAACCGGATCATCCCGGCATGGAAGGATGAACCGGAGATCCGGATCTACTATGAGTTTCTGGATTTTTACAACCAGACGAACATCAACTACCTGGAGTTTTCCGCTGAGGGAAGCTACCGGCAGATCTCCAGACTGACCGGCCACCGCAAAAGAGAGCGCTGGACGCCGGAGGAGCGGATAGATTTCCGCACGTGCTACGACTTCTTTTCCGAGGCGTTTGAGGATCTGGGTGGAGAGGCGTTTTCCTGCACGACCGGAGATGCCTTTCTCATCTATCTGAAGGTGTACGGTTACGAAACCGTCAGACAGGATTCAGTGACCGACTTTAAGGTTAACTTAAAAAAGATTTGGGCCGAGATTGAGATCAACCAGCCGGACATGGAGACGGAAGAGAAGCTCGCCATGAAACTGGATCCGACGCCTGACGCGAAGAAAAATCCGATCACGCAGATCCTGCCCGGTTCTTCGACAGACAAGACGGTAACGAAGATCGCCTTTATCTATTACCGGAACAAGGAGATCTCCGGCATGACATATTCCCACGAGCTGGGGCGGCTGTACGTGGAGGATGTCTTCCGCGGCAGAGTGCATACGACCTGCTACGACAATGTGACCGGGGAGACGGTTGGCGCTGTGTTGGAACAGGCCATTGAGGACGGGAACACGATCATTTTTACCACCTCCCCGCTCTTCCTTTCCGCCAGCATCAAGGCGGCGGCGGATCACCCGGAGGTGAAGATCCTTAACTGTTCGTTAAACCCGGTGCACAAGTACATCCGAACCTACGATGCCCGGATCTTTGAGGCAAAGCTGTTAAACGGCGTGCTCGCGGGGATCTTAACCGACACGGATAAGATCGGATACATCTCAAACTACCCGACTACCACGGTCCCGGCCGCGATCGACGCGTTTGCCCTCGGGGTAAAGATGGTGAACCCGAAGGCAAAGATCCTGCTGGAGTGGACGTCGGCGAAGGAAAATATCGGGGTAAATTTAAACGAAAAACTCTTTAGCGAGGGGGCACGCTACATTTCCCACCTCGACATGATCGTGCCCCGCGAAGAGGGTCGGCAGTTCGGGCTGTATCATTTTGACGGAGAGCACACGGTGAACCTGGCCTTTCCCGTGCTGGACTGGGGCAAGTACTATGAGCGGATCATCCAAAATGTGCTGCACGGCACATGGAAGACGGAGAGCAGGATCGAAGGGGACAAGGCAGTGAGCTATTTTTGGGGGATGTCTTCCGGCGTAGTAGACGTCATGTGGGCTGATGTGATCCCCTCTGAGGCGCGCAACCTGTTAGAGACATTAAAACGCGCCATCATGCGCTATGATTTCAATGCGTTTAAGGGGACGATCCACACCCAAAACGGTGTGATCGAGGCGGGTCCGCAGGGGCTTACAACCCCGGAGATCATCGCCATCGACTGGCTTGCGGACAACGTGATTGGCGACATACTGGCGGTCCCTGACATTGCGCCGGAATCGCAGCCTCTTGTCATCCAGGAGGGAATCAGAAAAGATGAGGAGGAAACCGAATGAAGATACTTTGCCTGTCTGACCAGGAATCGCCTGTTCTGTGGGACCATTTCGACGAAAACCGGCCGGAAGGCATGGAGCTCATTATATCCTGCGGCGACCTGGATCCGAGATACCTCTCGTTTTTAGTCACCTGCTCCAATCTTCCGCTGCTCTACGTACACGGCAACCATGATGACCGTTACAACAAGATCCCGCCGGATGGATGCATCTGTATCGATGACAAGATCTATGTCCACAACGGGGTGCGCTTTTTGGGCCTGGGCGGATGCCGCCCGTATAAGCCCGGAAAGTACATGTACACGGAAACAGAGATGCAGCGCCGGATGACGAAACTCACGCATCAGATCAAAAAACACGGGGGATTTGATGTGCTGGTCACCCACGCCGCGCCGCGGGGATTGGGGGACAGCGACGACATGCCCCATCAGGGCTATGAGTCATTTTTCCCATTTCTGGAAAAATACCGCCCGCCCTACATGATCCACGGGCACATGCACAAATCCTATGCCTATAACTTCCAGCGTGAGCACCACTACGAAGACACCAAGATCATCAATGCCTACGAAAAATACATCCTTGACATAGATAGCCCTGCAGAAAACTAAAATATCTCTTTCACCAAAACTGAAATACCTACTAAACTTAGACTACTCTACAACGTAAATGGGGAGGTACAAGGAAACAATTCATAAGCGGGCTGTTTTCGACGCCGGTACTTAAAGGCGCGAAGCGGCTTTTTAGTACCGCTGCGCTCGAAACCCAGAGCGAAAGCGTCCCGCGATGAATTAGTTTCCTTGTACCTCCCCTTATAGTTATACTTTATACGTATTTCACGATCGTCTCCCAGATCGTACTCTTCTCGTACCCGAGCTTCCAAAACGCCACCCCGGCCAGATTATTTTCTTCCATCACTCCGAGCTTCATCTCGATGGAAGCCTGATCCTCAAGCCACACCTCATAAGTGTCGCCGTCCAGTTCGTACTCACCGTAGTACTGTCCCACATCATCCGACCAGACGAAGGAAGCACCGTTTTCCGTGACCCGGGACTCCGCATCGCTCATGCCCAGGGCCTCGCTGGAGACGGTGTAGCCTTCCGCGTCGGGAGTCAGTCTCCACAGCCTGGTATAGAACGGGATCCCTAAGATCAGCTGATCCGAGGGTACCTCCTCGAGTGTATCTGCCACAGATTGCCGGACAAAGCCGATGGATGCGACGGATCCCTCGTCTGAGCCGCTGTAGTGCTCATCGTAGGCCATCAGGACGATGTAGTCCGCGAAGACCGCCTGTTCCTGGCGGCTGTAGAACGAGTTGTAGGATTCGGGTGGATAGTTGTCCACGGAGAGGACGATGTCGTTGGCCTCACACTTTAAGGAGAGCTCCCGGATAAATTGCAAAAAGCCGGTGCCGGCCTCCCCCTCCAGAGACTCGAAGTCGACGTTTATGCCGTCCAGATCATATTTAAGCGCCTCGGACATCAGGTTGTTGATGAGCGTATCCCGCGTCGAGGTAGTGTTTAAAACGGCGGTGGAGTCGACATCGGGGTTCTCAAAGTTGCTGATGAGCGCCCAGACTTCCATGCCGTTCTCGTGGCAGTAGCTCACATAGTCGGAGCTGGCCAGCGAAGCGATGCCGCCCTCATTGTCGTTTAAGTAGAACCACGTCGGAGAGATCACGTTGATGCCTTTGGCGGACTCCAGCATGTCGGAAAGCATGTCGTTGGCGTCCTGATTTGTCGCCTGATGCCAAACCATACAGATCTTGTAGTCCTTTAAGTGATGGTCAAAGACCGGCTCCACATAGTCGCTGGTGAAGACCAGAGTCTCGGGGTCGCCGAGCGTATTGTTTTTTACGTAGCCCACAAAGCCGTCCTCGGTGCAGATCTTTGTCCAGGTGTCCATCTCTTCGAGCACGGTGACGGGCTCGCCCTTGGCGACGGAAGTTAAGATGTCGCTCTGGGTGCCGCCGAGCTCGCGGACCGAGGAGCTCCGTTTCATATCGGTGTAGTCCTCATCACCCCACTCGTCCGAGATCACCACGCGGTTCGGATCCTCGTAGAAATCAGATCGGATGTCGGTGTACTGTTCCAAAAATGACAGGGACAGATACATCTCATCGCCCTGAACCAGGACAATGGGATATTCCGCGGTATACGAGTCCTTGCCGATCGTATAGTCCGCGGTATCCACGGTGGTATTTAAGATCCCCTCGGGGAGCGTGTAGCGCAGAATATCCTCTGTGCCGTCCCAGTAGAATCGGGGATTTAAGTAGCTGTGGAACACTGTATATGGAATGTAGACTTCACCGTCTATGTACAAGGCCGTATCATCCAAGACTTCATTGTCGTAGTTGATCATGACGGCATCTTCCGAGGTCAGTCCGTAAAAGTCCGCGAAATCCGCGGAGCTTCCGCTTGCCCGGCGTCCTCTTGTGATGAACGTGGCTGCCACGATGATGACGATGAGAACGATCACGATGACAGCGACTAAGAGACTCTGTCTGCCGCGCCTTCTCCTGCGCCTTTTTTGGTGCGTTGCCATGTTTCCTCCTTAGTTAAAAATACAAAAATCAAACGTATGTTTTTCTGTACAATTTTACAGTATACATGAATTTATGCGCCAAAGCAAACTTTTTTTCTTATTTTAAAGGGATTTGTGGTGTATCCAATCTCTTTTTTATGCCGTTTTGATGCTTTTGGTGGAGGGAAGATCTCATTTTTTCCTCCAAAAAGGGCCGGCACCTATGTGAGATGCCGGCCCGGGTCCGCTAAAACCTTAAAGCTCTTCGACCCGGTCAAAGCGGACTTCTCTTAGCTCTTCCTCTTCGAAGACATAGTCCCGCATGAAGGAAAAGCCTTCTCTTACCCGGATGGCGTCATATACGCGCCCCGGGCTGCTCGGGCTGCCCTCCAGCCAGATGGTAATCCCATGCTGCTCGTAGTTTTGCAGCTCGGCCATCAGGGCAAAGCCCGTGTTGATTTTGTCTTGCATTGGCCTTCTCCTAACTTCAGACCAAACGGAAGTGTGGTGATATACAAATTCCGCCATGCAGTGGATGGCAGACGATCTCTCCCCGAATCTGTCTTTTTACACGTTCCTACTTACCTTCCTTTCTGTTTTTTAATGAATAGGAAAAAACGCCTGCCTTTTTTAGAACTGCCCTCCTTTCTTTTCCTTACGCCGCGGCGCAAAACAATCCGCGCGGACAAAAGGGTGGTATAAGAGTGCCTGTTCCCCAAAAGACAGCCGTGAAACGGGTTTACTGTGCAACTTGTTTGTTCCAGGGATGATAAAAGATGATCCAATGGGATCTCATCGATCGCCTTTCGAAGATGTGAAATCCTTACAAAAGGCCCGCCGCAGCTGCAGCTAAAGGTACGAAGTGTACGCTGCGCGAAGGCTGCGGGAGAAATGGAAGATCTGTTTTCGGGAGACTTATGGCACCCGTGATTTATTTATAGCATACGGGGAGGAGGAATTCAAGCGCGAATTGTGCCGTTTTTGACGGACGTGTGATTTGTGTCCGAAAGATGAATTCTTCTGCTGCGACTTGCTATTCCGTCGATAATTTGATATGATTTAACCAAGCGAGGTAACAAAGATCATGAAGATAGAAAAACTAAATGAGCATCAGATACGCTGCACGCTCACGAAAGAAGATCTGGCGATCCGCCACATAAAGCTTTCCGAGCTGGCCTATGGTTCTGAAAAGACGCGTCAGCTTTTTCAGGACATGATGAATCAGGCATCCGCGGATTTCGGGTTTGAGGTGGATGACATTCCGCTTATGGTTGAGGCCATCCCGATGTCTTCGGAGAAGCTTGTGCTGATCATTACCAAGGTGGAGTCCCCGGACGAGCTGGACACGCGGTTTTCGGAGTTCTCTCAATATCGGGAAACGGAAGACGGTTATTTGGAAGAAGTAGAGGAAGAGGAGCCGGAGCCGGCTCTTGATCTTCCGGAGGACTTGATCGAACTGCTCAGTCAGATCAAAAATGAGCTGACCGAGGCGGGCGAATGTCCGGCCGCCGCCAGAGAGCGGGCGAGGCGCGAGGAGGCGGTGTGCCTGTTCACTTTTGCGGATATCGATGCGGCGATCCCGGCGGCGCGGGCCGTCGCGGAGAAGTATCGCGGACAGAGCGCCCTCTACCGGGACGAGGACGGAGCTTATCTTTTGTTCCTGCACCAGGGCAGCCACTCGCCGATGGAGTTCTCACGGGTCTGCCACACGATGACGGCCTACTTAAAAAAACGTAAATGTGCGTCTGGCACTGAGGCTTACTGCCGGGAGCACGCGAGGGTGATTCTTGCCGGAGGTGCGGTCGAGACTCTGGCGGAGATCTAAAATATCTAAAAATATACATAAAAAAGTCCTGAGAATCTTTTCAAAATTCTCAGGACTTTTTGCGTGTCTTATTTATGCGATCACCATGTTCAGCCGCTCGACCAGCTCATCGGGCTCCAGTCCGTGAACCATGGCAGCTTCTTCGATCGTCTCCATCTGAGAGGCCGGGCATCCCAGACAGTGCATGCCGATCCCGAACAGTACCTCAGCGATGTCGTCGATATGCTCCTGATCGCGCAGCAGATCCCCGATTACGGTTTCTTTCGTAATCTGTTGTTCTTCCATATCGTGTGCCTCCTTTGCTTTGCTAAGCGTAAGTATAATACCATTCGGCCGGGAATGCAAATGTTTTCGCTTTTTTGTGTTCTTTCCCGCGCGGATATGCTATAATCCCACATATGGTTACTAGAGTCTTAAAAACAGACCCGGAGCATCCGGAATCAAATATCATAAGCGAAGCCGCACAGATTCTTTCAGACGGCAGCGTTGTAGCGTTTCCGACTGAGACCGTCTACGGTCTGGGCGCAGACGCTCTAAAGCCTGAGGGAGCAAAGCGGATCTATGAGGCCAAGGGACGTCCCTCGGATAATCCGCTGATCGTCCACATCGCGGATGTCTCCGCGCTTGGCCGCATCGCAGGCGAAGTTCCGCGGGAGGCAGAGGCGCTGGCAGACGCGTTCTGGCCGGGCCCTCTTACGATGATCTTCCCAAAGAGTGCTGCCGTGCCGTCTGAAACGACGGGAGGACTGGACACGGTGGCTGTCCGTATGCCAAGCCACCCCGTGGCGCTCGCCCTGATCCGGGAGAGCGGCGGCTATATCGCCGCGCCGAGCGCGAATGTGTCCGGCCGGCCGAGTCCGACAACGGCGGAGCATGTTTTGACAGATTTAGACGGGAGGATCCCGCTGATTTTAGACGGCGGTGAGGTCGGGATCGGGATCGAGTCGACGATCTTAGATCTTACCGGGGATGTGCCCGAGATCCTTCGTCCCGGCTATATCACGCAGGATCAGATCGCTGCGGTGATCGGCACGGTGGAGGACGATCCGGCCCTCGGCGTGGTCGATGACACGGCGCATCCCAAGGCGCCGGGGATGAAGTACCGGCACTACGCGCCGAATGCGGAGCTGATATTGGTAAGCGGGAAGAGTAGGGATGTCGCCTCAAAGATCAATGCCCTGGCAGAAGAAAACCGCGAGAAGGGGCTTAAGACCGGAGTGCTCTGCACCGAAGAGACAAAGCCGCTCTTTAACGCCGATATGGTGGCGTCGATCGGCAGTCGGGAGGACGAGATCGGCATCGCTCGTCATCTGTACGCCCTGCTCAGGGAGTTTGACGAGTGCGGCATGGATCAGATTTATTCCGAGTGCTTTTCGGATCTTTCGATCGGAACAGCGATCATGAACCGGCTGGAAAAGGCCGCCGGACATAAGATGATAGAAGTATAAAAAGCTCCCAGGCAGTCAGCCCGGGAGCTTCTTAAATTTTAAGTCTGGTGTTTTGCTGCTTATCAGCCCTCAAGCCCGAAAAGCGCAGCGCCCAGTGCACCGACGATCTCGGGCTCGTCATAGATTACAAGCGGCGCGTCCAGCATCTCTTCCAGCACTTTTCGCATGCCGGGGTTTTTGGCTACTCCTCCGGTCATCATAAATTCCCGCTCGAGTCCGACTTTTTTTAAGAGAGACATGGCCTTTCCGGCGATGGCCCGGTGAATGCCGCGGGCGATGTCCGCGGGTTCTTTATTCTGCGCGATAAGAGAGATGACTTCCGACTCGGCGAAGACGGAGCACATGCTGCTGATTTCCACGTTTTCCCTGGATTTAAGAGAAAGCGGGCCAAGCTCTTGGATATCCACTTCCAGTGTTCGCGCCATCATCTCGAGGAAGCGCCCCGTCCCGGCGGCGCATTTGTCGTTCATGACAAAGTCTGTCACATCCCCGTTTTCATTTAAGCGTATCGCCTTGCTGTCCTGCCCGCCGATGTCTAAGATGGTCCGGACCGCCGGGTCCAAAAAGTGCGCACCCTTGCCGTGGCAGCTGATCTCGGTCACGCTCTTGTCGGCGAACGGGATGCCGACGCGGCCGTAGCCGGTGGATATGATCGCAGAGAGGTCTTCCCGCGAAAGCTCCGCTTCCGTAAGCACCTGTGTGAGAATCCGCCCGGCGCTTTCCGCGCTCTTCGCCCCGGTCCGCATGACGGCGTAGGATAGGATCTCTTTTTTCTCATTGATGATGACAGCGTTCGTGGATGTAGATCCGCTGTCGATTCCCATGATATACATCGGTGTGCCTCCTTGTTGGTGTATTTTCACTGCCGGTCCGGCTGCCGGCGTGGTATCGGGCGCTATATCGGGAGATGCACCCGGAGGTGCGCCCATCCGGTCCTGTTCAATGTCCGACATGGACAGTCTGGCGTCTCCCATCTCGTAGTCCGGACAGCCGTAACAAAAGTCGTGCTTTTTCCTCGCCCGGAGGGACTCTAAGAATGCCTCGATCCGGGTCAGGACCTGGCCGGCGCACTGGTTCGTGGCGTCGGTCTCCAGCTTTACGAGAGGGAGGTCTAAGGTTTCCTTAAAACGAGTGTACTCGTAGGAGTAGATGTCACAGAACTTGACCGTGTGGTAGAGGATGCCGTCGAGCTCTTTAGACTGCGCGAGCAGGGCCTCAGCCCGCCCGTCCACCTGCGCCATCCGCATGCAGGGGATCTGATAAAGCAGTTCCTTCGCATAGCTCCTTAAGACCTCGGGGCGCTCTCCGCTGCCGCAGTCGATCTTATAGTCCCGTGTGATGCCCGTGCAGGTCAGATCCAGTGCGATGTGCGCGCCGAGATCTTCAATGAGCTGCTTGACCGCAGATCCCGGCCGGGCTCCGGCGAGGCAGACATTTAAGTCGGTCTCCCGCTGAATGATCTGCTGATCCGGGGATTCTTTGGATTTTTCTTCGCAGATCCTGATAAACTGCCCAAGGTTAAAAGATCTTCCGGAAAAGGCCCTGTATTTTTCGATCAGCCGCTCCATCTGCCCGGCGTAGAGCGACACCGTGGACTCTCCCACTTTCCGCGGGAGGTCAAAACAGAAGAAGAATTTATCGGGATGCAGCCTTGCCAGAGTGTCAAAAAGACGCCTTGAGCTGTCGCAGCAGGTCGTAAAGATCATGCCCTCATACTCGTTAGTCTCAAAGTCCTCCAGCACTGCTTTTACATAGGAGCACATGTTGGGGTGCATGAGGGTGTCCGCCTGGGTGAAGTTCGCGACGTCCGGCTCCATGATGGCGACCGGAGTGCCGAAGGCCTCGAGGATCTCGATGGGCGCGTATTTGCACATGTAGGTGATCATACGGCACCCCCTTTCTGCTGGCGGATGATCTCTAAAAAGGCCTCAAAGCGGGTCCGGATCTGGCCGTCGTGGCTGTTCCTCCGGTCTAAGGCGTCCCCGTCCAGGATAAGGAGCGGGGTATCGATCTCTAGCATCTTGTCTTTTAATATCATGACTCCGCCGGAGGACTGCTTGCAGCCCCAGTGGCAGAAGTTTATGACGCCGTCGGGCCCGATCTCCCTTGCGATCTCCTGCACGAGATCTGCTTTTCGCTCATAGGAACCGTTGTAGAGATTGCAGATCATTTTTTTTGCCAGCGATTCAAGCGGATGAGCGGGATCGAGCGGATCGCGGTAGTCCAGGCTCATCTCCAGGCCCTGGATCTGGTACTCGTCGCTTAAGTTCAGATAGTCTTTTAATGTCTCCTGATAGTAGGGAAGCAGGTGGACCCAGAAGAGATTTATCCCGTCAAAGTCCGGCGCGGCGGCCACCTCCTTTTCCATCTGCCGGTAAAACTTAAGGATCTCCGGCGTACCGATGTCCAAGTGGTTCGCGAAGAGCATGAACATCTGGAGTCCCAGTGTGCTGGGATATGCCTTGGTCTTCATCATCTGAAGGGTCCGCTCATAGCTCGCCTTGGACTCGTTTTCCCGCTCTAACACCCCGCTTAAGCGGGAGAGATCCATGCCCCTGTGGAAGCGCTCTTCAAGCGCCGCGATCAGCTCCTTAAGCTGGCCGACGACGTAGGCCTCCGCCTCCGGAGAGTATTGGTCGGGAATGTCTATTAAAAACATGGGAATATCGTGCCGCCCCGCCAGGTAGCGGAAGGTGTTCGTGTTGCCGTCACAGATTGTGGAGGTCGAGACGGCGAAGGCGGCCGGCGGGATGACGCCGCTGTCGACGGCGCCGATAAAGTTCTTGTGATAGGAGCAAAGCGTCGGGGCGATGCCCTCGTCCTCTGCGTAGTCCAAAAAGTAGTTTTCAATCGTAAACCCGGATAAAAACGAGCTTAAGCACTCGATCGAGAGGGTATAGACATCGAAGCACTGCAGAATCTCGACCGGGGAAAAGAGATTCGCCCAGACTGTCTGTTCCGGATGACGGAGTCCCTCCCTCACCTGGTCCAGCGCATAGAGGTTTAGATACTTATAGGCATCGGGAACTTTTTTGTCTCCGAGACGGCGGACACGGAATTCTTCAATCCCCAGACCGGCGACGATCATACGGCAGGCCGCCTGGGGATGGTTCGGCGCAACGCGCTTTATGATGTTTCCGTAAGTCGTGACGACACCCATCTGTTGCTCCTTCCTGCAGTCGATTTATTATACCGAAATATGGAAATCCATGCAAGGGTGTGCTATAATATTGACTAAGTATGAGAAGGTGAGGGATGTATAAGTGAGCCCACAAGATAAAGTAGAACGAGTGTTAAAAGAAATGCACGTCATGTTTTCGAAAAGCCTTGAAGTCGGAGGCATGCCGGATAAGATGGTCGTCGACCGCGGAGAGTATATGAATCTCCTGGATCAGCTGACGACCGGGATCTATGAGATGATGGAGGAATATGAACAGACCAGGCAGTCACGGATGGCTGCCGAGCGGTCGTTTCAGCGCAATGCCGAGGAGATCATCGACCAGGCGAATGCCAGCGCCGAGGATGTCTACGCCGCGTCTATGCTCTACACGGCGGATACCATCGGCAAGATCCGTGCGCTGATGGATCAGACGAACGACTCCATGAATGATATGTTCATTCAGTTCAGACGGGAGCTGCGGGAGCAGAAGGATATCCTTCGGGCGCATGAGTCTGAGCTGCAGGCACAGCTGGCGGATATGTCCGATACGAGGAAGTATCTGTCTGTTTTGCGCGACATCAACCGGGAGCAGGAGCGCAAAAACCGCGACTTGGAGGCGGAGCGTGAGATCGGCAACCAGTACGCGCGCAACCTGTTTCGGACCGCGGTCTCTCCCGTGGAGGAAAAGACGGGTCCCGGCCCGGCCGCGAACGAAGCGAAAGAGCCAGTGGTCGTATCCGGAGATAAGCCCGAGATCACCGTGAACAAGAATGCCGCCTACTTCAAGTGGAAAGAGGGGCAGGACGGGGAACCGTCCGAAGATACGGAAGCTGCCGAAGCGGGCGCACAGCCCGAAGAGGGGGACGGCCTTCAGATCATCGGCATGGGCAGGGCGGATACCGCCGGTGCGAATGACAAAAATGCTGCGGCCGCAAAAAAGGCCGCCGGGCAGAACGGACAGGAAGAGCCGCGCAGCGTGAACCCCGTGCAGCAGCCGATAGAGGACGAGGACAAAAAGTTCCCGCACGAGGACGACATCTACCGGCAGGTTCTGGAGGATGAGCGTCAGCGGGAAGCGGAGGAAAACGACACCGGACAGATGGGAGCCGGTGAGGTGTTAAAGACTTTGATCTTCGGAAGGGATCTGGATTAGACACAGTTAGGAACAGAGATATTTTAAGAGGGAATGAAGCGGGATAACACAGGGCTTTTAAAAGGAGAAGCGCGATGAAATTATATGAAAACGGGATCTATCTTGTAAACGGAACCGAGATCATCGAGGACGGACCGGAGGCCGAGCAGCAGCTTGAGGCACAGGGTATGTCCGCGGATCAAAACGTGGCGGCTGCCGGGACGATGGCGTACCGCATCTTAGCGGACCACAATACGTCCGGAGATATGTCCGAGCTCCAGATCAAGTTTGACAAGCTGACCTCCCATGACATCACGTATGTCGGGATCATTCAGACGGCGCGGGCGTCGGGCCTTGAGCGTTTCCCGATCCCCTATGTGCTGACAAACTGTCACAACAGCCTGTGCGCGGTCGGCGGAACCATCAATGAGGATGACCACCTCTTCGGCCTCTCCTGCGCAAAGCGCTACGGCGGGATCTACGTGCCGCCCCATCAGGCGGTCATTCACCAGTATGCCCGTGAGATGCTCGCCGGCGGCGGGAAGATGATCCTCGGATCGGACTCCCACACGCGATACGGCGCGCTCGGCACCATGGCGATGGGCGAGGGCGGACCGGAGCTCGTAAAGCAGCTTCTCTCCCAGACCTATGACATAAAAATGCCGGAAGTCGTTGCCGTCTATCTGACCGGGGAGCCGATCAAGGGCGTCGGGCCGCAGGATGTGGCGCTGGCCATCATCGGCGCCGTGTTCGCAAACGGCTATGTGAACAATAAAGTCATGGAGTTTGTCGGACCGGGCGTGGAAAAATTAAGCGCTGATTTCAGGATCGGCATCGATGTGATGACGACAGAGACCACCTGCCTCTCCTCCATCTGGACGACGGATGAGAAGATCCGGGAATACTATGAGATCCACGGCAGAGTGGAGGATTATAAAGAAATGTATCCGGAACCGCTGGCTTACTATAACGGCTGCATCGAGATCGATCTGGGCGAGATCCGTCCGATGATCGCCATGCCGTTCCATCCGAGCAACACCTACACCATCGCGGAGTTAAAGGACAACTTAATGGACATCCTTGACGATGTGGAAAAACGGGCACTCGTAAGCTTAGACGGTGCGGTTGAATATACCTTAAAAGACAAGGTCTTTGAGGGAAAGCTGTATGTGGATCAGGGCATCATAGCGGGATGTGCCGGGGGCGGATTTGAAAACATCTGCGCCGCGGCGGACATCCTGGAGGGCAAGAGCATCGGACCGGACGAGTTTTCCCTCTCCGTCTACCCCGCCTCCATGCCGATCTGGATGGAGCTTTTACGCAACGGCGCCGCGGCCCGGATCATGGAGACCGGCGCCATCATGAAGACGGCATTTTGCGGGCCGTGCTTCGGCGCGGGCGATACGCCGGCCAACAACGGCTTTTCCATCCGCCACTCCACACGGAACTTCCCGAACCGCGAGGGCTCCAAGCTCCAGAGCGGTCAGATCGCTTCCGTTGCGCTCATGGACGCGCGCTCGATCGCGGCGACCGCCGCGAACAAGGGCTGGCTCACCGGCGCCGACGAGCTGGATGTGGAGTACCGCGGACAAAAGTATTACTTTGATAAACAGATCTATGCAAACCGCGTCTATGACAGCTGCGGTATGGCTGATCCGACGGCTGAGATCCACCTCGGACCGAACATCAAGGATTGGCCTGCGATGGTCGCGTTGACGGACAATCTTGTATTGAAAGTCGTCTCCGAGATCCACGATCCGGTCACGACGACGGACGAGCTGATCCCGTCCGGCGAGACCTCTTCCTACCGCTCCAATCCGCTGGGGCTCGCGGAGTTTACACTCTCCCGGAAGGATCCCGAGTATGTCGGCCGGGCCAAGGAGGTCCAACTGGCGGAAAAGGCCAGGGAAGAAGGGGACAAGCCGTCCGAGGTGCTGCCGGAGATCGTGCCGGTCATTGAGACCATCAAGACGATGTATCCGGATATTGCCCGGGACAACTTCGGCATCGGGAGCACGATCTTCGCGGTGAAGCCGGGTGACGGCTCCGCCAGAGAGCAGGCGGCGTCCTGCCAGAAAGTGCTCGGCGGATGGGCCAACATCGCGCACGAGTACGCGACGAAGCGCTACCGCTCCAACCTGATCAATTGGGGCATGCTGCCGTTTTTGATCCCGGAGGGAGAGCTGCCGTTTAAAAACGGAGATTACCTGTTTATCCCGAACATCAAATCAGCCATCGAAGAGAGGGCAAAAGAGATCCCTGCCTTTGTGGTGAAAGACGGGGAGATGGTACCGTTTACGCTTCAGATGGGAGACTTAACCGATGACGAGCGGGAGATCATTTTAAAGGGCTGTCTGATCAACTACAACCGGAGATAACAGGCCGAGTGGGAATCCTGTCTTTTTTCGAAATAAGTTTGTCAGAAACAGGGTCATGTGGTATACTATATAGTGAGCTTTTATGTGTACGGGAAATTAAGAATTTATTCGGAAATAGAGAAAAGTAACCATTGAATTGTATGAGGTGAGACAGTGGACAAATATGAGTACAAGTTAAAGCTTGACGAAATGAGAGAGCTGGTTCAGCTAAAGAACTATGCCGGCGCTGCGGAGATCGCGGATGAGATCAACTGGGAAAAGGTCCGCAATTCCAAGACGCTCTGCATGGTGGCGGATGTGTATGAGGCGCTGGAGCGGTATGACGCCTGCCAGGCGGTGCTGATGCAGGCCTACGATCACTCTTCCGTTGGGAGAAATATCGTCAGCCGCTTGACGGACATTGCGATCAAGTCGAAGGATGTCGAGGCTGCGGAGGAATTCTACAACGAGTTTCTGGAGCTGGCACCCAGAGACACGCAGCAGTATGTGTTTGCATACAAGATCGCGTGTTTAAAGAACGCGCCTGTCACCGACCGCATTGCCATCTTAGAGGAGCTCAAAGAAAAGGAGTACTCCGAGATGTGGGCCTACGAACTGGCCGTGCTCTATGCACAGGCAGGGATGCGTGAGAAGTGCGTGGAGACCTGTGATGAGCTGATCCTCTGGTTTGGCGACGGAGATTATGTGGAGCGCGCCCTTGACTTAAAGAGGAGCTTCCAGCCGCTGACTCCGGCACAGGAGGAGAAGTATCAAAAGCTTCGGTCCGAGAGAGGCATGGTGGAGATCAACATTCCGCAGAAGGCGGAAGAGACCGGCAGTGAAACGGCCGCTTCGGAGGCGAAGACCCAGGAGATGAAATTTACGGCCACGAAGTTCAATACGCAGAACCTCCAGAAAGAGATCACCGCAAACATGCAGCTGATCCAGGAAGCGACCGAAGAAAATACGGTGCGTGACCGGTTAAACAGCATTAAGAAGATCGTTCAGGATATCCCGTATCTGGAAGGCGAGGAGGAGGTATCGATCTCCAATCAGGCCAAGATACAGGAGGAGGTCAACAAAGAGCTGAAGACAGATTTCCGCGCGAAGCTGGCGGAGGAGAGCGCAGCCGAAGAGCTGTCGGGAGCGACCGCGTTTGCCGGCACCCAGCAGGAGGACACCTCCAACATGAGCATAGAAGAGATTCTGGCTGACTGGGAGAAGACGAAAGTTGCCGCTCAGGAGGCGATGGCCACGGCAGAGCAGAAAAAGCTCGATCTGGAAAAAGAACGGGCACTGGCCGAAGCCAACGAGATCATGCGACGCCTGGAAGAGCTTATGCCGATCCTCTCGGCTACGCCGGGTGAGGACCTTCCGGACAGCAGTGAGGGAACCGTGGCGGATGAGCTGCTCTCAGCAGAGCCGATCATCACCGCTCCGCCTGTGACAGAGGAAGAAGAGACAGACGAAGAGGAAGGCGGAGGGCTCAACTTTGCACGGGCCGGCCACAGACCTGCGCGGAACCCGCAGGATAAGATGGCGGGCGTGGAATCCCTTGAAAACTGGTCCGAGGAGGAGGAAGAACAGCTTCTTCAGCAGACCCTTGCAAAGGAGCTTCAGGCGGATGGGATCGCCGGCGGCTCCGGGGCCGCTGCGGGTGATACCGTGGTACAGGACCTCGACGAAGAAGAGTTTTATGACGATGACGACAACGGCTTTTATGATCTGGATGAAAAACATCCGCAGGATACAGCCGTTGATCAGGAAGAGGCAGCCGATACAGCCGCCGCAGCCGGTGCGCCTCAGCAGCCCG
>JAJBTQ010000011.1:0-42001 GCA_020860755.1 Lachnospiraceae bacterium | reverse complement strand
GCAGCCGATACAGCCGCCGCAGCCGGTGCGCCTCAGCAGCCCGTGACCGGGTTCGCGCAGACACCGGTGGCAGGAATCAACCCGCAGGCCGCAGGCGCGGCTCCGGAAGCGGAAGCGCAGCAGGCAGCGGGAGCAGCTGAAGTAGAGGACAACTTCCCCGACTTTGGCCGGACAGAGGAGATCCCGGTAGATGAGATGAAGAGCGAAACGGCTCCGGAGCAGGCGGCAGAGTCCGTTGCTGATCAGGCAGCCGGGACACCGGCGGATCAGATCGATGATTTCGGCCAGGATCTGGCAGACATACCAACCAGGGCAGAAAGAATGGAGGCCGCCGAGCGGGCGGACGACTCGGGACTGCCGGATGATATCAAGGAGATGTTCTCCTACTTTATTCCGATCCCTGGTATGACGGATCAGATTTCGCAGGTGCTTGACAGCCTGACCAAGAGCCGGAACGGCGCCGTCACGTCCTCCACAGGCAACCTGATCGTACAGGGCGAGGAGGGAAGCGGCAAGACGATATTGGCCACAGACCTGATCAAGGCTACGCAAAAGACGATGGGAACAGAGGACGATAAAATCGGTAAGATCAGTGCGGAAGCTCTCAACAAGAGGAATTTCGCCTCTCTCATTCCCAAGATCGCGGGCGGCTTTTTGATCGTGGAGGATGCCGGTCAGTTAAGCCCTGAGACGATCGCGTCGATGTCTCAGGTGATGGATCAGGAGACCGGTGGTATGACAGTGGTCATCGAGGACGACAGTGACGGGATCCGCAGGGTGACGGGACAAAATCCGGCCTTTGCGGCAAAGTTTACAGAGAAGATCAAGATCCCGATCTTTACCATCGACGAGCTGGTTGATTTCGGCAAGGCCTACGCACTCGAGCAGGAGTGTGAGATAGAGGAGATGGCGGTGCTGGCCCTGTACAACCGGATCAACAACATCCAGAAGCTGGATCATCCGACGACCTTGACCGAGGTCAAGGAGATCGTGGATGCGGCTATAGACAGTGCGGAGAGCGGCGGGATCAAAAAGCTTTTTGCGAAGAAGTACAACGAGGAGGATTATCTGATCCTTCACGAGGAGGACTTTGCGTGAGTCTTTAAAACAGTAAAGTGAGTTTGTAGCGCGGCTTGGCACGGGATTCGTGCGGGCCGCGCAATTTTATCGGAGGATGCGGCATGGCGAATATCACAGAGTATGATATGTACCTGTTTGGCACGGGAGTGCACTATGACATCTATAAAAAGTTGGGAGCCCACCCTGTGACAGAGAGTGGGGAAGACGGTGTGCGCTTTGCCGTTTGGGCACCGAATGCCAGATGCGTGTGGGTCATCGGGTCGTTTAACGACTGGAACGAGACCGAATACGAGATGGAGCGGCTCGAACCGAACGGGATCTATGAGCTGTTTATCCCGGGTGTGAAGGTGGGGGATTACTACAAGTACCTGATCCTGGCACAGGACGGGCGCAAGCTGTACAAGGCCGACCCCTATGCCAACTGGGCGGAGCTGCGTCCGGGCACCGCGTCCCGCGTGGCGGATATCAGCCGGCTTAAGTGGTCGGACGACGCCTGGATGAAGGCCCGCGCCGAGACCGAGAATATCTATGAGAAGCCGATGAACATCTATGAGGTGCACCCGGGTTCCTGGATGCGCCACCCCGGCCACACGGAGGATGAAGGCTTTTACAGCTACCGCGAGCTGGCCGTGACTTTGGCGGACTATGTCAAGGAGATGGGATATACCCATGTGGAGCTCATGGGGATCTCCGAGTACCCGTTCGACGGGTCCTGGGGCTATCAGGTGACAGGTTACTATGCACCGACGTCCCGCTACGGCCCGCCGGAGGATTTCGCCTATCTGGTGAACTATCTGCACAAGAAGAAGATCGGCGTGATCTTGGACTGGGTACCGGCGCATTTTCCGCGGGATGCTCATGGGCTGTCCGAGTTTGACGGCACCTGCCTGTATGAGTACGCGGATACGAGAAAAGGCGAACAGCCGGACTGGGGAACAAAGGTCTTTGACTACTCCAAGACCGAGGTGAAAAATTTCCTTCTGGGCAGCGCCCTGATGTGGGTCGAGCAGTATCATGTGGACGGCCTTCGGGTGGATGCCGTGGCGTCCATGCTCTATCTGGACTACGGGAAACGCGACGGCCAGTGGGTGGCCAATGAGTACGGCGGCAACCAGAACCTGGATGCCATTGAACTGTTCCGGCACTTGAATACCTTGATCTGTGGGCGCAACAACGGAGTCGCCATGATCGCGGAGGAGTCCACGGCATGGCCGATGGTGACCGGCAACGCGAAGGACGGGGGACTGCATTTTACCTATAAGTGGAACATGGGGTGGATGCACGACTTTTTGGACTACATGAAGCTGGATCCCTTCTTCCGCAAGGACAACCACAACAAGATGACGTTCGCGATGACCTATGCCTACAGTGAGAAGTACATCCTCGTGCTCTCGCACGACGAGGTGGTTCATCTAAAGTGTTCCATGCTGACTAAGATGCCGGGGCTCGGCATCGACAAGTATCGCAACCTGATGTGCGGCTATACGTTTATGGCGGGGCACCCCGGGAAAAAACTGCTGTTTATGGGCGGCGAGTTCGGGCAGCTCTCCGAGTGGAGTGAGGAGCGCGAGCTGGACTGGTATCTCTTAGCGGAGCCGCATCATGCGCAGCTGCAGGAGTTTGTAAAGGCTCTTAACGCCCTCTACCAACGCTATCCCGCCATGTATCAGCTGGATGACCGGCCGGAGGGATTTGAGTGGATCAACGCCGACGACGGTTACCGCAATATCTTCAGCTTTGTGCGTCACGGCAAGACCGGGCGCAACAATCTGCTTTTCGTCATCAACTTCTCTCCGATGGAGCGGTCGGACTACCGGGTCGGCGTGCCGAAGAAGAAGAAATATACCCTTGTTCTGGACGGAAGTGAGACGAGGTTCGGAGGGACCGGGCGCGAGCATGAGACCGTCTATGAGGCGGAGAAGAGCCCCTGCGACAACCGGGACTTCTCGTTTGCCTATCCGCTGGATCCGTATGGGATCGCGGTGTTTAAGTTCTAGAAATCGTCGCCGGGACGAGTCGCCTTTTAAAGAGAGATTCCTTTTTTATGAAATATGTATGGCAATTTTTGATCATTCTTGCCTTTTCCTTCGCAGGGGAAGTGCTGCATTTTTTTATCCCGCTGCCGGTACCGGCCAGCATTTACGGGATCGTGCTGCTGTTTTTGTTTTTGGAGTTCGGCATCCTCCCGGAAAAAGCTGTGGCTGAGACCGGCCTGTTTCTTGTCCGGATCATGCCGATCCTTTTCATTCCCGCTGTCGTGGGCATCATGGATTCCTGGGACATCTTACAGTCTTCCTGGCTGACATATCTGATCACGCTGGTGATCTCCACGTTCGTCGTCATGGCGGTATCGGGAGGCGTGACCCAGCTCGTCATAAACAGGCGCAAAAAGAACGCCGGAAAGGAGGCGGACTGATGGTATTTTTTGAAGAGTCCGTATTTTTCGGCGTTGTCTTAAGCCTGCTGGCCTACGGCGCAGGCACCCTGATTCAAAGGAAGTGGAAGCTGGCGATCTTAAATCCGCTTTTGATCGCTGTCGTGATCGTGATCGTGTTCTTAGTCGTCTGCCATATCGACTATGGTACTTATGAACATGGCGCACAGTACATCAGCTACCTCTTAACCCCCGCCACGGTAAGCCTTGCCATCCCGCTGCACAGACAGTTTACGCTGCTTAAGAAAAATCTGGCGGCTGTTATGGCCGGGATCGTATCCGGCGTGGTGGTGAGTCTTGTAAGCATCACGGTGCTGGCAGCATTGTTTCACTTCTCCCGAAGCGAGTGGATCACCTTCCTTCCGAAGTCTGTCACCACGGCCATCGGGATGGGAATATCCGAGGAACTTGGCGGCTATGCGTCCATTACGGCGGCCGTCATCATCCTGTCCGGCATCTTCGGCAACATCTGTGCCGGCTGGATCTGCCGGCTCTTTCACATCACAGATCCGATCGCGAAAGGGGTCGGGATCGGATCCGCGTCCCATGCGATCGGCACGACCAAAGCCATGGAGATGGGCGAAGTGGAGGGCGCCATGAGCAGCCTCTCTCTCGTCGTCTCCGGTGTTCTCACCGTGATCGGAGCGGCCGTGATCGTGCAGATCCTGTGAGTCTTTTTATTTCGAACCGGTCAGACAAATCCCGCCCCACGGCTGTCAGCATTTTTCCGGCTCGGGATAGTCGACCCCAAATGTCTCGACTGTTATCGATTTGATCCTTTGATCTCTATTCGGCTTGTCATTCCAGTCGGTCTTTACCGTCGCGATCGCATCGACGGCGTCCATTCCCTCGGTCACCTTGCCGAAGGCGGCATATTCGCCGTCCAAGTGCGGTGCCTTCGCGTGCATGATAAAAAACTGGCTTCCCGCGGAGTCGGGATCCATGGTGCGCGCCATGGACATAACGCCCGGATCGTGCGCCAGATCGTTTTCAAAGCCGTTGCTGGCAAACTCTCCCCTGATGGAGTAGCCGGGGCCTCCCGCGCCGGTTCCCATCGGGTCACCGCCCTGGATCATAAATCCCGGGATAACGCGGTGAAAGATCAGTCCGTCGTAAAAGCCCTGACCTGCCAGAGAGATAAAGTTGTTTACTGTGTTCGGAGCGATCTCGGGATAGAGCTCCGCTTTTATGATGTCACCGTTTTCCATTTCGATGGTGACGATCGGATTCTGTGCCATAGTAATGTCCTCCTTTTTTCGTAATCATACCTGAATTTCTTTGGGGGCGCAAGTGGACGCCGAACTAATATTGTTGATTTTTTCACACAAAGTAATTATAATCAAGAAATATAGGTGAGATTATGAGTGAAGTTAAGGAAAATGGCCCTGTTTTACAGGAAAAAATGATAGATGACGATACGTATCTCGTCCCGAAGGAAACGCCCCTTGTCGAGATCAATGACTTTGTGCCGCCGGAGAAGCTCTATGAGCAGCTTTTGGACACGATTCGCAAGTATCATCCGTCCGAGGATATCTCGCTGGTGGAGAAGGCGTATCAGGTGGCGGAAAAAGCCCATGCCGGTCAGTGCAGAAAGTCCGGAGAGCCCTACATCACCCATCCGCTTTATGTGGCGATCATCCTGGCGGAGCTGGAGATGGACAAGGAGACGATCGTGGCCGGTCTGCTCCACGATGTGGTGGAGGATACGGGCCTTACGGAAAAAGAGATCACGGAGCAGTTCGGGCCCGAGGTCGCCCTGTTGGTGGACGGCGTGACCAAGCTGGGCCAGCTGTCTTATGACGCGGATAAAGTCGAGGTGCAGGCCGAGAACTTAAGAAAGATGTTTCTCGCGATGGCAAAGGACATCCGCGTCATTATCATTAAGCTGGCGGACCGCCTGCACAACATGCGGACACTCCAGTACATGACCCCGGAAAAGCAGAAGGAAAAGGCCCGTGAGACGCTGGATATCTATTCCCCGATCGCGCAGAGGCTCGGGATCTCCCGGATCAAGGTCGAGCTGGATGATCTGTCCCTCAAATATCTGGACCCGGATGCCTACTACGAACTGGTGGACAAGATCGACCAGAAAAAGATCGAGCGGGAAGAGCATGTCGCCTTCTTAACGGAGGATGTCAGCCTTCTGCTCAGGCGCGCCAACATAAAGGCGACGGTCCTCGGCCGGGCCAAGCACTTTTTCAGCATTTATAAAAAGATGCAGCGTCAGGGCAAGACTCTGGATGCGATCTACGACCTGTTCGCGATCCGCATCATTGTCGCGGACGTGAAGGACTGCTATGCCGCGCTCGGCGTGATCCATGAGAAATATACGCCGATCCCGGGGCGCTTTAAAGACTATATCGCCATGCCGAAGCCGAACATGTATCAGTCGCTCCACTCGACGCTGATCGGGCCGGGCGGCACTCCGTTTGAGATCCAGATCCGGACAGAGGAGATGAACCGTACTGCCGAGTTCGGTATCGCGGCGCACTGGAAATACAAGGAAGACACGGTTGGAAATGCCATCAGCGGCGAGGAAGAGAAGCTGTCATGGCTGCGTCAGATCCTCGACTGGCAGCAGGGAACGGACAACGAAGAGTTCTTAAACCTCTTAAAGACGGACTTGGACCTGTTCGCGGACTCTGTGTTTTGTTTTACCCCGAACGGGGATGTTAAGAATCTGCCGGCGGGTTCCACGCCGATCGATTTTGCCTACAGCATCCACAGTGCGGTCGGCAACCGGATGGTCGGTGCCCGGGTCAATGGGAAGCTGGTTCCGATCGATTACATCATTCACAACGGAGATCAGATCGAGATCGTGACCTCCGTCAATTCCAAGGGGCCGAGCAGGGACTGGTTAAAGATCGTGAAAAGTCCGCAGGCCCGAAGCAAGATCAATCAGTGGTTCCGGCAGGAGTATAAAGAGGAAAACATCCTCCACGGCAAAGAGCTTCTGGCAAACTACTGCAAGGGGAAAGGGATCGATTTTTCCGAGATCAATAAGCCGGAGTTTCAGGAGCAGGTACAGAAGCGATACGGGCTTCGGGACTGGAATTCCGTGCTGGCCGCTGTCGGCTACGGGGGTCTCTCCGAAGCGCAGGTCATAAACCGCATGCAGCTTAAGCAGGAGGAGAAGACCGATCTGACCGATGAGCAGCTGGAGGAATCGTTTAAAGAGGACCGGAAGAGCGCAGGCGAGGGCCGCGGCCGCAGACAGAGCGGGATCGTCGTAAAGGGTCTGTCTGATGTGGCGGTGCGGTTTGCCAAGTGCTGCGGACCGGTGCCGGGAGATGACATCATCGGCTTTGTGACCAGAGGGCGTGGGGTCTCCATTCATCGGACCGACTGCCCGAACATCACGGAGCTGCCCGATTACGACAGGGACCGCCTAATCGACGCGGAGTGGCAGGAGGAAACAGCGGATGTGAACGACAGGCCGGAAAAATATCTGGCGGAGATCAAGATCTACGCGAACAACCGCACCGGCCTGATGGTGGATATCTCCAGAGTCTTTTCGGAGCGCGATATCGATATCGTCTCCATCAATTCCCGGACGAACAAGCGGGGCGTCGCGACGATCACGGTCTCGTTTCGGACGCGCGGGACGAATGAGCTTGCCTCTGTGACGGAGCGGCTGCGGCAGGTAGAGAGCATTTTTGATATCGAACGGACAACGGCGTAGGCTGTCCGGGAAAGGAATACATATGGCGGATTTACAGATTTTTGAATTTAACGTGGGGGAGATCGAGACAAACTGTTATCTTCTGGTCAATACGGATACAAAGGAGACGCTTATCGTGGATCCGGGCGGGGATGCCCCTCTGCTTGAGAGGCACATAGAAAAGAACGGCTTAAAGCCGGTGGCGATCTTATTGACGCATGCTCACTACGACCACGCGCACGACGCGAAAGAGTTAAGGGATGCCTATGATATCCCGGTCTACGTCCACGAAGCGGAGCGTGCCACGTTAACGGATCCCGAGATCAATGGATCTCTTATGTTTGGAGTCCCGGAGACCTACGAGGCGGATGTTTTCTTAAAAGACGGGCAGGAGCTTGAACTGGCCGGGTTCCCGATCCGGGTGCTTTTCACGCCGGGTCATACCCCCGGAGGCGCGTGCTACTATCTTCCGGAAAACAAGGCACTTTTTTCCGGAGACGCGCTGTTTTGCGGCTCCATCGGGAGGACGGATTTTCCGCAGGGCAGTATGAGTCAGCTGGTACAGGCCATCCGTGAGAAGCTGCTCACCCTTCCCCGGGATACCGAAGTCTATCCGGGACACATGATGAACACGACCATCGGGCAGGAGATCAACTACAACCCGTTTCTGTGACCGCTTAGACAGATATGATTCTTGCATCGATCAACGAGGCAAACTTTGAATATGATATCCACTCCCTGATCCAGGCGTTTTTCCCGGGACGGGAGGTTTTGGTGCGCGTTTTTTCGCGGGAGGAGCTCCTTAAGCGGGCGGATGAGACAGAGCTGCTTTTTGTGATCCGTTACGGGGCGCGGGACATCCGCATGAGTCTGTACGAAGGCCCCGGGGCTGGCAACGCGGCGGCAGAGGCGCAGGTGGACATAGACCCTGCCGACCGGAGGGAGACAAAGAACCGCTTAAAGCAGACGCTGTACCGGCTGCTCTCGGACTATTCCGGGCGGACACTTCCCTGGGGAACGCTGACCGGGATCCGGCCGGTAAAGATCCCGATGAGTATGCTGGAGGATGGAAAGTCCAACGACGAGATCCGGGACTATATGCGGGGGACCTATCTTGCGACGGACGAGAAGATCGATTTAAGCATTGAGATCGCAAAGCGGGAGCAAAAGCTGCTTGCCGCCATCGACTATGAAGACGGATACAGTCTCTACATTGGGATTCCGTTTTGTCCGAGTACCTGTCTGTACTGTTCCTTTCCTTCTTTTTCCATTGAGATGTGGCGTGACCGGGTGGAGGAGTATTTAGATGCCCTTGGCCGGGAGATCGAAGCCATGGCGCTTCAGATGGGTGACAGGCGCGTTAACTCCGTCTATATCGGGGGAGGGACGCCGACCTCGCTTTCACCAAAGCAGCTGGATCGGCTGCTCGCCGAAATCGGTGCGCAGTTTCACTTAAATGACGCCGAAGGCCGGATCGCATACGGAAAAAACGGACTTCTCGAATTCACCGTGGAGGCGGGACGTCCGGACAGCATAACGCGGGAGAAACTTAAGATCCTGCTGAATCACAACGTCTCCCGGATCTCGATCAACCCGCAGACCATGTGTGAGAAGACTCTAAAGCTCATCGGACGCAACCACACTGTGGAACAGACGAGGCAGGCCTTTTTCCTGGCGCGTGAGATGGGGTTTGACAACATCAATATGGATCTCATTGTGGGTCTCCCGGAGGAGACGATCGACGACGTGCGCTATACGATGGAAGAGATCGCCGGGCTCGGGCCGGACAGTGTGACGGTGCACTCCCTGGCGGTAAAGCGCGCGGCGAAGCTTCGAATGGAGCACGAGAACTATGAACATCTGCATATGGAGAACACTTGGGATATCATCCGCCTGACGGCGAAAAGGTGCCGGGAGATGGGCCTTTTTCCCTACTACCTCTACCGGCAGAAAAACACGGCGGGCAACTTTGAGAACGTCGGCTATGCCGTACCGGGCAAAGAGGGAATCTACAACATCCTGATCATGGAGGAGAAGCAGACGATCCTGGCGCTGGGCGCCGGGGCCACGACAAAAGCAGTCTTCGACCAAGGGAACCGCATCGAGCGGGTCGGGAACGTAAAAGATGTGGGGATCTATATCGACCGGGTGGACGAGATGATCGAAAGAAAGAAAAAATTCTTGGAAAAATATGAGCAATAGACTACAATGGTCTTTAGATAAGGAGGGGACACGCATGGCTTTGAAGAAGACACCGGTAAACGGGATGAAAGACATTGAGCCGGAAGAGATGGACGTCCGTATGTATGTGGAAAGCGTGATCATCGATACCTACACATCCTACGGCTTTATCCCGATCGAGACTCCCTGCATGGAAGACATCCGCAACCTGATGAGCAAGCAGGGCGGAGAGAATGAAAAACTGATCTTTAAGGTCTTAAAAAGAGGAGAAAAGCTGAAGCTGGATCAGGCTGAGACGGAGAATGACCTGGTGGATTACGGCATGCGTTACGACCTGACGGTCCCGCTCTGCCGCTACTATGCCAACCATTCGGCAGATTTGCCGACACCGTTTAAGGCGCTGCAGATCGGCAACGTGTGGAGAGCCGACCGGCCGCAGCGGGGACGCTACCGCCAGTTCAAGCAGTGTGACATCGACATCATCGGGGACGGCACCGCGTTGGCGGAGATTGACCTGATCCTGGCGACGACGGAAGTCCTGGGCAGGATCGGATTTGCGGATTTTGAGATCCGCATCAACGAACGGCGCATCTTAAAGGCCATGGCGGACTACTGCGGATTCCCGGATGAGGGATTCGACAGTCTGTGCATCACCCTGGACAAGATGGACAAGATCGGGATGGACGGCGTCGCGGCCGAGCTTCAAAAGGAAGGGTTTGCGAAGGAGTCCATCGACAGTTATATCACCCTGTTGGACGGCATCGGACTTGCCGAGGACGGCTTTGCATGGCTGATGGAACAGCTGGGCGACCTGCTCCCGGCAGATGTGATTGATCGCATGGCGGAGATCTTTGAGGCGGTTGGCGAGACGAAAAAAACCAACTTCGAGTTAGTCTTTGACCCGACCCTTGTCCGCGGCATGTCTTACTACACGGGGACGATCTTTGAGATCGCCATGCCGGATCTGGGCATCAGCTGCGGAGGCGGCGGACGCTATGACAAGATGGTCGGTCAGTTTACCGGTCATGATGTCCCGGCCTGCGGTTTTTCGATCGGGTTTGAGCGGATCATCATGCTCCTTATGGAGAGCGGATTCCATATCCCGACAGAGCATGTGAAGCTGGCCTATCTGATGGAACGGGATCTGTCCGTCACGCTTTTGACTGAGGTGATCGAGTCGGCCCAGAAGGCCAGAGAAAACGGAGATGAAGTATACCTCACGTATATGAACAAGAACAAGAAGTTCCAGAAGGAACAGCTGGAAAAGGCCGGCTACGAAATTGTGGAGTTTTACAATACACTGGATCAGAGACAGGTGAAGGGAGATTTGCCATGGCAGAATCGATGAAAGGCCTCGTGAGATCTCATCGGTGCACCGAAGTGTCTGCCGTCGACATCGGCGAGCAGGTGACCGTAATGGGCTGGGTGCAGCGCAGGCGGAATCTCGGAAGCCTGATCTTTGTTGACCTGCGGGACCGCTCCGGCCTGCTGCAGATCGTGTTCGATGAGGAGGAGATCGGACAGGAGGGCTTTGAGAAGGCCTACACGCTGCGCAATGAGTTTGTCATCGCGGTGGAGGGCACGGTTCAGAAGCGTTCCGCCGCCGTCAATGAAAACTTAAAGACCGGAGACATCGAGGTGATCGCGCGGACGCTGCACATCCTCTCCGAGTCCGAGACGCCGCCGTTTCAGATTGAGGAGGACTCCCAGACGCGCGATGAAGTGCGCTTTAAATACCGCTATCTGGACCTTCGCCGTCCGGATATCCAGAGGAATCTGATGCTTCGGAGCCGCGTGTGCTATCTGCTGCGCGAGTTTATGGCAAACGAGGGATTTTTGGAGATCGAGACTCCGATGCTGACAAAATCAACCCCGGAGGGGGCCCGGGATTACCTCGTGCCGAGCCGCGTGCATCCGGGCAATTTTTATGCCCTGCCCCAGTCTCCGCAGCTGTTTAAGCAGCTGCTCATGTGTTCCGGTTATGACCGCTACTTTCAGATCGCCAGGTGTTTCCGGGATGAGGACCTGCGGGCCGATCGTCAGCCGGAGTTTACACAGGCGGATATGGAGATGTCCTTTGTGGACGTGGACGATGTCATCGACGTCAATGAGCGCCTGCTTCAATATGTGTTCCGTGAGGCGATCGGGGTGGATGTCCCGCTGCCGATCCCGCGCATGACATGGCAGGAGGCGATGGACCGCTACGGCTCCGACAAGCCGGACACCCGTTTCGGCATGGAGCTTATCGATGTCTCCGACGTCGTAAAGGGCTGTGAGTTCGGCGTGTTTTCCGGAGCGCTTGAAGCCGGCGGAAGTGTCCGCGGCATCTGCGTGCCCGGCCAGGGCGACTTGGGACGCAAACAGGTCGACAAGCTGGTCGAACTGGCAAAGACCTACGGCGCAAAGGGGCTGGCCTATATTCAGTTAAAGACGGATGATACCGTAAAGTCTTCGTTCGCGAAGTTTTTCACCGAGGACGGAATGCAGGCACTGATCGACGCCATGGGCGGCAAGCCGGGCGACCTGCTCTTGTTCGCGGCGGATCAAAATAAAGTAGTCTGGGATGTGCTGGGCGCGCTGCGCCTGCACTTCGGCAGAGAGCTCGGGCTCATCGATCCCGGACAGTTCAATTTCCTCTGGGTGACGGAGTTTCCTCTGCTCGAGTGGTCCGAGGAAGAGGGCCGCTTTAAGGCGATGCATCATCCGTTTACGATGCCGATGGAGGAGGACTGGGACAAGATCGACTCCGATCCCGGTGCAGTCCGGGCCGAGGCTTACGATATCGTGTTAAACGGCACGGAACTCGGAGGGGGATCGATCCGTATCCATCAAAATGACATTCAGGAAAAGATGTTTGAGGTGCTGGGCTTTACGCAGGAACAGGCCTGGGAGCGGTTCGGCTTTCTTTTGGAGGCCTTCAAATACGGGGTGCCGCCCCATGCCGGACTCGCCTACGGGCTGGACCGAATGGTCATGCTCATGGTGCAGGCGGATTCCATCCGGGACGTGATCGCGTTCCCGAAGATGAAGGATGCCTCCTGTCTGATGACTGAGGCGCCCGGGCCGGTCGATGAGGCACAGCTTTCGGAGCTGGGGCTTTCGATCACAGACAAGAAGATGGAATGATGTCAAAATATTCAAGGGGAATCTGGGCTGCGGTAATCGGCGCGGTCTGTTGGGGCGTTGCGGGCACTGCCACGCAGTATCTCACTTCCGTTCAGGGAATGGATTCGGAGTGGTTGACACAGATCCGCCTGATCTTCGGAGGCCTGATCCTTGTCGTGTTTGGTCTCATACGGGATCGAAAAAAAACTTCTGAGTTTCTGCACTCGCGGCGTTCTATGCTGCACTGTATTGTCTTCGGGATCTGTGGACTTATGTTTACGCAGTATGCGTATATCGTCGCCATCTCAAAGACAAATTCCGGCACGGCTACGATGCTGCAGTATTTTTCTGTTGTCCTTGTGCTGATCATCAGCTGTATTCTTGCAAAAAAGGCTCCGGTCCCGCGGGAATATATCGCGATCGTTTCCTGCCTGGCAGGAATCTTTCTCGTGGCGACGCACGGAAGCCTTTCTTCTCTCTATATTTCCCGGGATGGTTTTCTCTGGGGCATGATCGCGGCGGTGGCCGCCACCTGCTACATCATGATCCCGCAGAAGCTGATCAAGGAGTGGGGAGCCATTCTTCCCATCGGCTGGGGAATGATCATCGGGGGAGTTGCCTTTTTCTTCCTGATGCGGGTGTGGAGACGGCCGCTTGTGATCAACCGGGAGATCATTTTGGGACTGCTCGTCGTCGTCATCCTGGGAACAGTACTCTCGTTTACGCTGTTCTTTATGGGGACGAGCGTCATCGGACCTGCGCGCGGGAATATGATAGGCTGTGTGGAGCCGCTGGTGGCGACAGTAAGCACGGCATTGTTTTTGCACACTGTGTTTACCCCGATGGATATCGTGGGATTTGCCCTGATCCTTGCAACGGTCCTTCTTCTGGCCAAACAATAGAATGAGTGTTGAGGTGCGTGTAAAGTATGAATTTTTTCAGCCCCGCCGAGGTGGCGGAAAACTACGTTGCGATCGGCAAAGATAAGGTGAAACTGCCAGCCGGAAAGATGATCATGCTGGCTGTTTTGGCCGGCGTGTTCATCGCTCTGGCCGGTGTCGGCTCAACAACGGTCGCGGTCTCCGTTGAGGCGGCTTCCCTCGGGAAATTTTTGGGAGCCTGCGTGTTCCCTGCCGGGCTGATCATGGTGACTTTAGCAGGGAGCGAACTGTTTACCGGAAACTGCCTGCTTACGATCCCGCTTTTGCAGCGCGAGATCAAGTTCGGCGGGATGCTTCGGAACTGGCTGCTCGTCTACATCGGTAATATGATCGGCGGCCTTTTGGTCGCGGCGGCTGTGGTCTACAGCCATGAGCCGGACCTTTTTGACAATGCCGAGGCGGTCTCCATGCTCTCCACGGCAGTCACGAAGACGTCTCTGTCGTTCGGGGACGCGTTCATCAGAGGGATCCTCTGCAATTTCCTTGTTTGCATCGCGGTCTGGATCGCGCTTTCGGCAAAAGATACGGCCGGCAAGATTCTCGGCCTGTTCTTCCCGATCATGCTCTTTGTGCTCTGCGGATTTGAGCACAGCGTCGCCAATATGTATTTCATCGGCGCGGGTCTGTTCGCGAAGATGGTTCCGGCTTATGCCGACGCGGCTGCCGCTGCCGGGCTGGACCTTAGCGGGCTTAATTGGGGAACGTTTTGGACGGGCAATCTGATCCCGGTGACGCTCGGAAATATCGTGGGTGGTGCCCTCTGCGTAGGCTGTGTATGCTGGGCAGTGTACCTGAGAAAACAGAAGTGACTATATTTGACGGCATAATAGTTTTTTGTTATGATTGCTGATAGGGAAAATTAAAGTTCCCGGCCGCTTGAGGACCGGGACAGTCAGGAGGAGTTATGAGACCGATTTATGTTGTATTAGGAATCTTATCGTTTGTCTGCGGCATCTTGTGCCTGACCAATCCGTTCGAATCGTTTATAACGATCGGCTGGCTCGTGGCCATCTTTTTGTTGTTGGTCGGCGTATTTTTTATCATTATGTTCTTCCAGAGCAGACAAAACGCACAGAGCAACTTTATTGTCCCGAACAAACCGGCAGTCGGCGTAGCCGGACTGATCTTTGGTGTTCTGCTGATCGTTGTTGCGATCCTCTCCCTCGTGATTCCGAGTATGGAGGAGGCAATGGATCTGGTGATCCTGATCGTGTTCTCTGTCTGGATGGTCGTCAATGGATTTATTTCCATCTTTACGGGAGTGTCCATTCGGAAACAATCCGATTCCGGCTGGGTTTTTTGGATCGTGTTCGGCGTGATCGTAGTGATAGCGGGTATCTATGGCCTGCTGCATCTGGCGATCTTCTCCGAGGCGCTGGGACTGGTGCTCGGATTCCTGCTGCTGCTCTACGGCTTAGAACTGATCTGCAGTGCCTGGGCGGATCCGGACATCAACTTGTGACCGCAAGGCTGCAAGGGAAATTTTGTAAAAGAAAACAGAACAAACAGGCAGGTTTCTGCCGGATGAAAAAACCCGCGCTCAGCTGAACGCGGGTTTTGTATGTGTCAAATTGTACGGACTTTAATTGCCCGATGCGGTTCGTCTTACGCCTCGATCGGCTTCAGATCGGGGGAGATGATCAGCTCTGCCTCGGTGGCAGCCTGAATCTCTTCCACGGTGAACTCGGGGTTGTACTCGGTTAAGACCAGTCCGTCCGGTGTCACTTCGATCACGGCCATCTCGGTCACGATCAGATTGACCTGCTCTTTCGCAGTAAGCGGAAGGGTACACTCTTTTAAGATCTTCGGAGCTCCCTTCTGGGTGTGCTCCATTGCCACGATCACGTTCTTGGCGCCAACGACTAAGTCCATCGCGCCGCCCATGCCCGGAACCATCTTGCCGGGGATGATCCAGTTCGCGATGCTGCCCTTTTCATCTACCTGAAGAGAGCCTAAGACGGTTGCATCCACATGTCCGCCGCGGATAATGGAGAACGAAGTGCAGGAATCAAAGAACATGCCGTCCTTTTCGATGCCTGCCGGCTGTCCGCCCGCATTCACGGTGTAGGGTGCATCGTCGGAATCCGGATCAGCGGAAGCGAGACCGATAAATCCGTTCTCGGACTGCAGCGTAAGCTTGACGCTAGGATCCAAAAAGTCGGGGATCATAGTGGGAAGACCGATCCCTAAATTGACCACATCTCCGTCATGGAGTTCTTTCGCAACACGTTTTGCGATATAGGGTTTAATTTCACTTCTATCCATCTTATGCCTCCTCCTTTAATACTAAGTAATCCACATAGATGTGCGGAGTCTCTACGTAGTTCGGACCGATATCGCCGGCCGGAACGATCTTTTCCACTTCTACGATGACCGTATCAGCGGCGGATGCCATCGGCATATTGAAATTCCGGATGGAACCTTTGTAACGGACGTTGCCGGACTCGTCGGCAATATAGCCCTGGATGATCGCCACGTTGCCGCGGATCGCCTTCTCCAAGATGTACTCTTCCCCGTCCAGCTCGATGACCTGCTTGCCCTCGAGTGTGGTCGGCGCGGAGCTGTCGGCAATGATCGTGCCGATGCCTGTAGGTGTCAGGAATCCGCCGAGACCTGCGCCGCCTGCGCGAATCTGCTCTGCGAGT
Source organism: Lachnospiraceae bacterium (assembly GCA_020860755.1). Lineage (GTDB taxonomy): Bacteria > Bacillota > Clostridia > Lachnospirales > Lachnospiraceae > Eubacterium_I. The sequence goes on along the minus strand of JAJBTQ010000011.1, from coordinate 25,954 downwards.
GTTCCCTGCGGCTGAAGCTTTAAATCAAGCTCGCCGTTGTTGTACTGCTCTCCGCACTCTTTGTTCAGACCAACGTGTGTCGCGATCAGTCTCTTGATCTGATGATTCGCAAGCAGCCTGCCGGTTCCCTCATTCTGGAAGCCCGCATCGTTGCAGACAACCGTCAGATCTTTCGCGGTCACTTCGTTCACGATCGTCTTTGCCGTTCCGTTTGTCATGAAGCCGCCGATCAGAACAGTATCGCCGTCTTTCACAAGAGCGCCTGCTTCTTTTGCGGAAATAACTTTTGTTTTAGCCATTTCTCTCCCTCCTAAAATAAAATAATAATATGGTGTCGGGAAATTATCTGCAAATTCCCAAGCATATGTCTATTATAGCATTATAAAATATAAAATCTACCTAATATTTTGAGAAAATTTAATTTGTTTCGTTCCGATCCGGGGGACAGGGCGCAGGAAAAGTGCGGAAATTTGACAATAACGGGAGGTTGTTGTAGAATTTCAAACAAGTTGGAATCACCCCATTTCCCGCGTACAGGCGGTGGGGACCGACCTGATCATAAAGTTAAGGAGGGCATTTATCGTGTCTGAAAAAAAGACAAAACATACCGTAGATTCGACGATAAAAGAAGAAAAAACCGTGACGACAGAAGAAAAGGTGGAGGCGGCAAAGGCTGCGAATAAAAAAGCGGCAACGGCCGCGAAGAAAGCCGCGAAGGCAAACGCCGAGGCGACGGCAGCCGTCGCGAAGGATACCGCGAAGAAAACGCAAAAAGCGGCGAAGGAAGCCGCGAAGAAAAGCGCGGAAGCGACAAAAAAGGGAGCGGAAGCGACAAAAGAGACCGCAAAGAAGGCGGCAAAGAAGGCCGGCACCGCGACGAAGGAGACTGCGGGGAAGATAAAGGAATCCGCATCGAGCACCAAGACATACAACAAAAAGCCGAAGCGGAAGGTCTGGATCCAGCACCTCGGCAGAGAGGTGAGTGAGGACGAGCTGGTGGAGCGCGCGATCGCGCAGTTCGCGGCGGTCGAGGGAGCGATCCCCGTCAAGAAGATCTCTCTTTACATCAAGCCGGAGGAGATGGCGGCTTACTACGTGATCAATGAGCAGTACACCGGACGCGTAGATTTTTAGGGAACACGCAAAAAAAGGCGGGCAGTGATGCCCGCCTTTTTCTTATGTATGTCAATTTTCACCCTGCCGGATCTCGCCGCGCTCACAGCGGTTGCCCCACGAGTCGATCAGCTCTCCCTCGCGGTAGATGCAGATGATCTCGCAGTGGTTGGCGCAGTTCGGACAGGTTACCTCCCGCGTGAGGAAGTTGATATCCGCGATGTCGAAGGAGAAATGCCGTTCCACGCCGCAGCCCTGCGCGAGGATGGCTGCGCCGTAACAGCCCATCAGATGTCCGTTTTCGTCGACGATGATCTCCTCGCCGAGAGAATCTGCGAAAGCCTTTACGACCCCCTCATTTTTACTCACGCCTCCCTGAAATACGATCGGGGCGGCGATCTTTTTGCCTTTCCCGATGTTGTTTAAGTAGTTGTTCGCCACGGCATTGCAAAGGCCGGCGATGATGTCGTCCCGCTGATGGCCCATCTGGATCTTGTGGACCAGATCAGACTCCGCGAATACGGTACACCGCGCTGCGATCGGTGTCGGATTCTTGCTGCCGAGAGCGATCTTGCCGAACTCTTCAACCTCGACGCCCAGGCGCCTGGCCTGGCTTGTCAAAAAGGACCCCGTCCCGGCCGCGCAGAGTGTATTCATCGCATAGTCCACGGCGACTCCGTTTTCCACACAGATGATCTTCGAGTCCTGCCCGCCGATCTCTAAGATCGTGCGGACATCCGGATGGAGCGTTGTCGTCCCGACGGCATGTGCCGTGATCTCGTTTTTTACGATACTTGCGTTGCACATCGCGCCGACCAGCTTTCTCGCGCTCCCCGTTGTCCCGGAGGCCACGACCTCATATCTGTCCTGGTCGAGCTGCTTATCGAGGGAGGAGATCACTTTTTTGGACGCCTCGATCGGGTTGCCCTCTGTCCAGAGGTACTCGCTGCAGAGAATGTTTTTGTCTTTATCAATGATAACGCCTTTCGTGGAGATCGAGCCGATGTCGATCCCCAGATAAGCTTTTTCCATACTTCTTTTCTCCTTTTTGTAGTGATGGCACATACGGATTGCTCCGTGCTCTTTACAACGCTTAGAATGCCCGCATTCGGTTCAGGACTTCTGAGCCTTTTGTGCCATCATATCATAGAACGCCTCAAGCCTCGTTTCAATCCCGGTGTCGCTCGTCTGGGTGTCATAGCTCAGGAACAGGATCGGCATCTTGTAATCCTCGCTTATGTGGTGGAGCACGGGGATACAGTCTATCTCCGGCGTGCACCCGAAGGATTTGATGTGGATGACTCCGTCAAAGCCCTGCTTCGCATAGTGCTCCGCGAGCGCAATCGTCGCGACTGAGGACGAGCCGGTATCAAATTTGAGATATTTTGAAGCCAGCTCCCTGTGATACTTTGCCCAGATGCCTCCCGGGAACTTGTTGATATCATAGTGAAGGTAGCGCCCCAGCCTTTGAAGCGTCCGCTTGTCCGGGCAGATCAAAACGGAATTGGACAGATTCATCCAGCGGTGCACTTCGGCTCCCATCTTCGCGAGCTTCCGCTCGATCTCGTGGTTGGAGAACGGATCCATGATCGTAAAGTATTCTCCGACGATGCCGACCCTAAGGGGGTGTTTTGGCTTATGGATGGGAATGGCCTCCATGGATGCTTTGGCTTTTTTGTAAGAGTGCTGGATGGCGCCTATGTTGTTCGCGCGGCGCAGTTCGTGCAAAAAGCGCTTGTAGACACTGTCAAAGTCTCCGTTTGTGATCTCAAAGCCCATGTTCTGCCGGTAGTAGTCCTCGATCCGGTCGATCAGGACGACCATCCGAAGAGCTCCGGGAAGGGCCCTGGCCAGGGTAAAGAGGTTGCCGTTGTCACACACCGTTCGCATATCCCGGATCATGGGGAAGAGCTTATGGTAGAGATAAGGGTTTAAGTTTAAGATCCGAAACTCATATCCCAGATCCTTTAAGATCTGCTCGTGGAGCTCCGCGTAGTAGCCGAGCCGGCAGGTCCCGCCGGTCTGAATGAGTACGTTGGCCCCTTTCTCAAGCGCTTCAATATAGTTGCCCATGTGGTATTTAAACGGCGCACAGGAAAAATCGGGACTGTACTTCGCACCGAGATCCACGGTTTTCTTTGTCATGGTCGGAGGCGGGATGTAGATGCTTCCCGCTCCCTTCTCCACGTAAAATTTTATCGCGATCTCATAATTCCCCAGCGTGGGGTAACACAGCTTATGGACGGTCTCAGACATGGAGATTCCCCTCCTTTCGGAAGCGGATGATGTCGATAAAGCTCTCAAGCCTTGTCTCGACACCGGCGCTGGCATCCTGGCTGTCTAAGAGCAGATTTAAGATCGGCTTGTCCGTAACGCGCCGGATGATCATTTCATTGATCATGGAATCCGGACCGCAGGGAAACGCCGTCAAAAGGATAATGCCGTCCACCTGCTCACGGTACTTTACGATCGAACCCACAAGCTCCCGGCTTATCATCCAGGGAACCCGTTCGCAGATCTTTTGATAGTCGGTCTGCGCCTTTTTGATATCAACGGTGTCCGCGCAGACAGCCAGCGCGTCCAGCCGGTGGATGCCCTTTAAGATCGGCATTCCGATGTATTCGTCATAGAGGTTGTACTCGTGGCCCACGACGAGAACGCTGATCTTGTCGGTGGCGGTCAGTGCAGCCTCCTGTTTTTCAATTTTTTCCTGCCACTGCGCCTTCCAGGCCTCATGCGCCTTTTGGTAGGCGGCCGCGGACTCCTCCCGCGAATGTCCCAGATCCATGCCGAGCAGGGTGTAGGCTTCGGACTCCGGCTTTTTCTCGTGGAGATCCACATCGCAGGTGATAAAGGAGAGGCTTGTTTGGCGGAATGTGTTGACGCAGAGGTCGTAGAGGGCCTCAAAGCGGGGGCACATGATGCCGCTCTCCCCAAAATCCGCAATGCGCGGAACAAAGACCGCGTCGCACTGACCCTCCAGAGAGGCAACGTGGCCTAAAAACAGCTTGCTGGAGAGACAGCTTTCATCGATGGCGTACCGGTCTCCGGTATCCTGTATTTCTTTGTTGGAGCGCGGGCTTAGTACCGTCTCGACGCCGAGCTCGTCAAAAAAAGTCTCCCAGAGTACGGCGTAGCGGTAGTAGAGCAGCGCGCGGGGTATGCCTATAGTCATATTTTTGCCCTTTATATATTACGGGATGAGTCCCTGAGATCTAAAGTATTTCAGATATGCCCGGATCATCTTTTCGTCGACCGGTCTGCACCGGATGCCGGATTGGCTTAAAAGCAGGCGGGCATTGCTCATGTCATATACGGGATCGATTCCGATAAAATGACGAACGATGCTGGGATAGCGCTCATCCCCGGTCTCAAACAGACTCTCTAAGAGTACCATGGCATTCTCGGAGGCATTCGCTTTTTTAAGCTGGTTCTTCCAGATCCGGAACGGGACGTAGCGGACCCGATAGCCGCAGCTGCGGATGTAGCCTATGACGGTCGCGAAGCCCTGGTCTCTCGGATTGATCAGATTGAAGGCATGGCCGAAGCACTCCTCCTTTCGGGAGATGTATATCATGGCGTTGGCCACATAATCCACGGGAGTCATGTGGAAGCGGTAGGCCGCGAGCGGGATCGCCTGCATCTGGATGGTGCTGACGATCATCCTGCTGATCATGTCATTCATATCCCAGATGCCGTTGGCTGCGCCGGTGATGTCACCGGGGCGGTAGATGGCGGCCTTCAAACCGCGGTGCCCTGCAGCCTTTACCAGCTTTTCCGAGACCCATTTGGTCTCGGAGTAAGCGAGAGAAAATCCGAGCCAGCGGTCTAAGCGGGCATCCTCCATCAGGCGCTCTCCCTCGTTGCCCGGTGTGTCATACACGCTGTAGGAGGAGACGTAGTGATAGTATTTGGCCCGTCCCTCTGAGGCGAGACGCAGGGTCTCGGCCGTGCCGTCAACGTTGATGACTTTTAAGTATTCGTAAGGGTATATGAAATTTAACAGGGCCGCGTTGTGGTAGATGACTTCCACCTGTGTTGACAGCTCCTCCCATTCTTCGTCCGAGACTCCCAGATGGGGCTCGGAGATATCACCGCAGACCGGATGCAGGTAAGATTCCATGGAATCATGCCAGATATGGTAGTGCTTTAAGTTGTCCTTGATCCGCTTCATCGCGGCTTCCCCGGATCCGGCGCGGACCAGGCAGTAGATCCGCAGCCCGCTGTGCGGGTAATAGTGGAAGATCGCCCGGATCAGGTAGGCACCCAAGAATCCGGTGGCACCGGTCAGCAGGATCGTATTGCATTCGGACGCCGGCTTGTCATACTTTGCGGCAAACCGGATGTCTTCATCCAGCCGGCATTCGTTCGCGAGGTTCACGGGCTTTGTCTTACTGGCAACTCTCGCGTCGCCTAACACCGAGTGAACGTACTTCGTGATGCCGATGACGGAAGAATCCCGGAGGAGCTCCCGCAGATCCAGCTCGATATGGAAGCGCTCTTCAATGTTGTTTACAAGTTCAAATCCCATCAGAGAGTCTCCGCCCAGAGAGAGGAAGGACTCGTTCGGGTTAAACTGATCGATCTTTAATAATTTTTGGAAGGAGGAACGGACCTGATTGAAGATCTCATCTGTCCGTTCTGTCAATTTTTCCGACAGATTATCGGTCTGTTGACCGGACAGATCCGTCTGGTCATCCGCCGCATCAACGGAGGGATCCGCAGTGGGCTCACTTTCTTTTTTCGTATAATAATCCCGGCTGCTGTAGAGTACGTGAAGCTTTCCGTCGAGATAGAGCCGGCGCGCTTTCAGTACCTGGAGCTTCCGATTATCCGTCCTGGGAATGGTATCCACCGGGACAAAGACAATGTCGTAAAACGAAAAGCCGAAGCGATCGGAGACCACTGTATTGATCTCGCGGATCCGCTGTCGGAAGTTTTCCGTCGGACGGGCCTCCACAACGGCCACGACCTGCTCTTTTTCCCCGATATGGCAGGAGAAAGATCCGAAAGCGGAGCCGGCCAGAGCCGGGACGCCTCGCATGACTGCGGTCTGCAGATCGGAGGGATAGAAGTTATGTCCGTTGAAAATGATCATCTCTTTGGCCCGGCCCGTGATGTAAAGGTTGCCCTCATACATAAAGCCCAGGTCTCCGGTCCGATAGAAGTCAAGGTCGTACCCGGAAAGCTTCTGATGGAAATTTTTATTCTCGGGGTGATCACCCCAATAACCGTCCACTACGCTGTCGCCGGCGAGGAAGATCTCGCCGATGCGCAGATCCGGATATGTCTTCCTGGTCTTTGGATTTGCAATGACTACCGTCAGATCCTTGACGGGACGGCCCACACTCACGATCTCCTTTACCTGACGATCGTCGTTATCGGTCTCCTCTGCGAGGACAATCCGGTTCTCCCGGTAGGCCTCATAGTCCAGATGCAGCGTGCGGTAGTCCTGATTCGCGACCGTGGCCAGACAGCAGTTTTCCGCCACACCATAGCCCGGGGCCATAGCATTCGGGCCGATGTCAAACATCTCATAGAAGCGTGCGACGTTGGCGGGACTGATATATTCGGAACCGTTCATAAAGTGGGTCACCTGGGACAGCCGAAGCTCCTTTGCCTCCTCCTTGGAAAAGATTCGGGTGCAGGCATCGTATGCCGAGCCGGGACCGACGGTCAGAGCGATCTGATAGTCGGAGACCAGCTTAAGCCAGAGCTTTGGATTTTCCAGGAAATGGGGCGTCGGAAAATAGAAGCCCCTCGAGCCACGGGAGAGCGGCGGTGTACAGATGGTGATGACCAGACCCAGATTGTGGAAAAACGGGACCCAGGTGGCAAGTGTAACGCCGTTGAAATCCACGCAGTCCCAACACTGTTCCAGATTTTTCATCACATTTTTCCAGAGCACGCGGGCGCCCTTCGGCGCGCTGGTGGAGCCGGATGTATACTGCAGATAGGCGAGCCCGTCAGGCCGGGCGGGAACGATGACATCCTCGCGGCGGTAGGGATACAGCTTATCCGTATAGATTCGTTTTAAGCGGAGGGTGTCCGCGGTGGCTTCCCGTAAGAGACGGCCGGTCAGACTGACGTCGGACTCCTGTTCCAGGGCGTAGTTTGAAATCAGCGCCCGGGGATGACAGGACGTAAGGACGGAGAGAAAACGGTCCGCCTTATCTTCGTCGATCGGCGGGGGAATGACGGTAAACACGACGCCGGCCATCATACAGCCGTAGACGGCGTACATGGTCCCGTAATCCTGCATGCTGAAGATGATCGCGCGGTCGCCGGGACGTAAGCCCCTTCGTCTCAGCATGTAAGCGATCTCTAAGGATCTGTGGTATGTCTCCTCAACCGTATGGTCATGAAGCACCCATTTTTGTGCTCTCTCATCGTAGTCGATGAAAGTCAAAAGGACGTGATCTGGTGACTCTTTGGCCTGTTCGGCCAAATAGTCTGTGACGGTTTTGATATAAGCCATTAATAAAAGCCCTTTCCAATGTGTTCCGTGGTGATATTCGACAATTTCCGTCGAATTTTGCCCGCCCGTGCAGGAACCGGGCATCTATATAATCATATCGCGTTCCCAAATATACCGCAAGTTAAATTAATATAAAATTCTGTTTGTATTATACCAAAAGAAAAGGTCCCGGCCGTGAGGCCGGGGTTTTTTTATCCGCCCGGAACAATCGTTTCATCCGGATCAATCGTTCAATTTATTTTTAGCGGTGTCTGCTATGGCGGCCCGAAAGACCTGATATTCCTCGTTCTCTCCGAGATATTTTACAATCGTTTCCCAGAGATACTGCATGTCCAATGCGATCTTGCCCGTCAGGCTATCGGAACTCATCCTTCCCAGTCCCAAAACGACCGACTGGTAGTGCGTGTCGTCCCGGCACATCTTAATGTAACAGGTGATCAGCTGACACAGCTCCCGGTAAAGGATCTCCCGGGAAAATTCGCCGCCCCGGTCCAGACAGAGGGCGTGAACGGCATTCTGTACCAGCCCGGTGTTTTTCCGCTCGCTTAAGCGGCCGCCGGGATTATAGGCGATGTCGCGCAGTGTGGAAATAGCCCCGATAAAGTGGTCGATGTAGCCGATCCTTCTGTCTGGCTCATAGCGGAGTGAAAACAGGGCGCGAAGCTGCGTGAGCGCCTCCTCCTCTCCCGCTTCCGGCTGCAGGGCATCTAAAATTGTCTTTCTTTTGACCGGATCAAGCTCGTTAAAATAGTCGTCAAACATGGGGGGTGCCTCTCCTGCTTTTTGAGATAAGCTCTCATTTCTTTGATTATACTTATGATTTTTTTCTCTTTCAAGTCCTGTTTTGACACTGCCGGCCTGACTCCTGTCCGAAATTCACAGAAATGTGGGCGGGGGCATTGAAAAACAGGGTGAATTGTGTAAAATGAGCATAGAAAACCAACAACGGATGCTTCAATGAATCCGGAAAGAGAGAATAACGGTCTTGAACAATCTTACAATATTGGACGGAGCGATGGGTACGATGCTGCAGGCTGCCGGAATGCCGCCGGGCACGCGCCCGGATGTGTTCGGTCTGGAACACCCGGAGCTCTTGGAAGAGATCCACAGACAATATATCGAAGCGGGAAGCCGCGTGATCTATACGAATACGTTCGGATCCAATGCCCGCAAACTGCACGGAAGCGGGCATACGACGCAGGAGGTCGTATCTGCGGCCGTGGCCACGGCGCAGCGCGCTGCGAAGGAGTGGAGCACCGCGCACGAAGGAGATTGCGTGCGTGTCGCGCTTGACGTCGGGCCGACCGGTGAGATGATGGAACCGATTGGCGTGTTTTCGTTCGAAGACGCCTATGAGACCTATAAAGAAATGGCGGTCGCCGGTGCGGATGCCGGCGCGGATCTTATCGTGTTTGAGACGATGACGGACCTCTATGAGGTGAAGGCGGCGGTTCTGGCCGCGAAGGAGAATACAGATCTCCCGATCTGGGTGACAATGAGCTTTGAGGAGAACGGATACACGTTCATGGGGACATATGTCGCTGCGATGGCGGTGACGCTTGACGGGCTCGGCGTGGATGCCATGGGGATCAATTGTTCTTTGGGACCCGAAGCGATCTTTCCTTTGATCAAAGAGATCAAACAGTGGACGAATAAGCCGATTATTGTAAAGCCGAACGCAGGTCTGCCGGACGCCAAAACCGGAACGTATGACTTAGACGCAGCAAAGTTCGCGCGGCAGATGGAGCCGTTTTTTGAGCTCGGCATATCGATGGCCGGAGGCTGCTGCGGCACGACTCCGGAGTTTATCTCGGCGCTTAAGGACCGGGCTGCGGCCGCTCCGGATCACGGGGATGGGGCTGCAGAGGAAAACCGCCCTCTTCGCCGCGGCGTCTGTTCCGCACGGGAGGTGGTGGCGTTTGACGGCAGAGTGCACGTCATAGGCGAGCGCATCAACCCGACCGGAAAAGAGGACCTCGCAGAGGCTCTCCGCGAGGGGGATATGGACGAGGTCACAGATCTGGCGCTTGATCAGGCCGACGCGGATGCGGAGATTTTGGATATTAATGTGGGACTGCCCGATATCGATGAGCCGGCAATCATGACCGAAGCTGTCCGCGCGGTAGAGGGGATCGTAACTCTGCCGATAGCTGTCGATTCGGCCGATCCGGCTGCGCTCGAGGCGGGGCTAAGGGCATGCAACGGCCGTGCGATCCTAAACTCGGTGAACGCGGAGGAGGATCGATTAAATGAGATTCTTCCTATTGCTAAAAAGTACGGCGCGGCGGTGGTGGGACTTACGATGGATGAAAACGGGATCCCCGAGACTGCCGAGCAGCGTTTTGCCCTGGCGGAGAAGATCGTGACGGCGGCTGAGGCGGCAGGCATTCCGCGGGAAGACATTTTAATCGACTGTCTGACCCTGACAGCCTTTGCACAGCCGGAGCAGGCTGATGAGACGCTGCGCGCCGTGCGGATGGTGCACGAACAGTTGGGGCTGCACTGTGTGCTGGGCGTCAGCAATATCTCGTTCGGACTGCCGAAGCGGGGACAGGTCACGGCCGAATTTTTGGCGCAGGCCCTTGCGTGCGGTCTGGATCTGCCGATCTTAAACCCGGAGCAGGAGGAAGTGATGGAGGCCGTGGAAGCCTTCCGCGCGCACTCCGGCGGGGATGAAAAGTAACAGGATAAAAAAAGAGGAAGTATCCGGAGGGACGGAGGTATGGCAATTGATAAAGTAAAAGCGTATTTTTCCGAATTCGGCATGGAAGACCGCATCATGGAGATGCCGCAATCCAGCGCCACAGTAGAGCTGGCAGCGCAGGCTGTGGGCTGTGAGCCGTGCAGGATCGCAAAGACTATGTCCTTTTTGCAGGGCGAAAAACCGGTTCTCATCGTGACGGCCGGAGACGCCAGAGTGGACAACAAAAAATACAAGGCGCAGTTTCAGAAAAAAGCGAAGATGATCCCGTTTGACGAGGTCGAAGGGTGGATTGGACACGCGCCCGGAGGGGTGTGCCCGTTTGCCGTAAACGACGGGGTGGAGGTGTACTTAGATGACTCGCTTAAGCGCTTTGATCTTGTCTATCCGGCGGCAGGGAGCGACAACAGCGCGATCGGTCTTAACTTAGAGGAGCTGGAGAAGTATTCCGGATCGCAAGGCTGGATCGATGTGTGTGTATATTGAAAGGCGTTTTCTTTGTGCCTACACAAAATCAGAAAAATGAGTTACACTAAAAATACTAATATGCAGGAGAAGCAGTGTTATGAATATCGTAGTTTTAGCCGGAGGACTCAGCACAGAACGGGATGTCTCGCTGACATCGGGAAGGATGGTGAGCCGGGCGCTTGCCAGGCGCGGACACAGTGTGGTCCTTCTGGATGCATTTCTCGGATATGAGAAAAACGAACAAGACGGCGCGGGTGCAGCGGCCGGCTTAGATCCCGCAGCCCTTTTTTCGGGAGAGTGTGCGAATCCGGACAGCGGCGTTTTTGATCTGATCGGAACGGATACCGACATTCCGGGCGAGGCGCCGGATCTTGCGAAAGTGAAAGCGATGCGGGGAGATTCCCCTGACTGTTTTTTCGGGCCGAACGTGATTCGGATCTGTCAGGCGGCGGACATCGTGTTTCTCGGTCTGCACGGGGAAAACGGCGAGAACGGAAAGGTTCAGGCCGCATTTGACCTGTACGGCATCCGCTATACGGGCACCGGATACTTGAGCAGCGCGCTCGCCATGGACAAGGGGATCTCCAAGACGCTCTTTGAGGCCGCCGGCATCCCGACCCCGCATGGCATCTGTATGAAACGGGAGGAGCAAAAGACTCTGGCCGAGACGGGACTTTCGCTCCCGAGTGTGGTAAAGCCCTGCTGCGGCGGCTCAAGCATCGGCGTGTCGATCGTGCTCACCGATGAGGAGTATGAGGCCGCGCTGGCGGAGGCGTTTCGGTATGAGGATGAGGTCATCGTTGAGGACTTTATCGAAGGACGGGAATTTTCAGTCGGCGTGATCGGCCACAAGGCGCTTCCGGTCATCGAGATCGCGCCGGTGGAGGGCTTTTACGATTATCAGAACAAATACAAGGCGGGAAGCACCGTGGAGACCTGCCCCGCTGACCTTCCGGAGGAGACGACGCTTAAGATGCAGCAGATCTCCCTCTCAGTCTGTGAGGTGCTGTGCCTTACGACTTATTCCCGGATGGACTTTCTGCTCGATGAGAATGGACGGATCTTCTGTCTGGAGGCCAACACGCTGCCCGGCATGACACCGACCAGTCTGCTCCCGCAGGAGGCGGCCGTGGACGGGATGGATTTCGAGACGCTCTGTGAGGAACTGGTGCGGATCTCGCTGGAGAAATATGAGGATTAAAAAGAAGCCATGAAAAAGATGTCTCTTGAACAGATCGCCGCAGCGTGCGGCGGCACATACTACGGGGAGGACCGTCTCCGGAAAATGGAGGTCACGGGAGTCGTGACGGACAGCCGCAAAGTGGAGGCCGGCAATCTCTATATCGCGATTCGCGGGGAGCGTGTCGACGGGCATACGTTTATCCCGGATGTGTTTGAACAAGGCGCGGCGGCCGCGCTTTCGGAGGAGGTTTTGAAGGATCCGGCAGGCCCCTATATTTTGGTGGGATCCTGCCTGCAGGCGTTAAAAGACATCGCGGAGTATTACCGCTTAACTCTGGACCTGCCGGTTATCGGCATTGCCGGCAGCGTCGGAAAGACGAGCACGAAAGAAATGATCGCGGCAGTTTTAGAGCAGAAGTACTGTGTGTTAAAGACCGAGGGGAATTTTAATAATGAGATCGGTCTCCCGCTGACGCTTCTTCGTATCCGTCCGGAGCACGAGGCGGCTGTCGTGGAGATGGGGATCTCGGATTTCGGAGAGATGCACCGATTGGCGAAAATGGCACGTCCCGACATCTGTGTGATGACAAACATCGGTCCGTGTCATTTGGAGAATCTGATCGACTTAGACGGCGTGCTGCGCGCCAAGTCGGAGATATTTGACTATCTGGGAGAGGACGGGGTCATCATCTTAAACGGGAATGATGAGAAGCTTGCCGCCATAGATGAGGTAAACGGTATCCGCCCGATCCGGTATTTTGTATTTGACGGGACGGCAAAGCCGGACTCTTCTGTTTCTGAAAGAGACGCTTATTTTGTCACGGCCGATTCCATTGAAAACCTCGGCCTTGCGGGGATGGAGGCTGTGCTGCACTTTCCGGACGAAGACTGCGCGATCAAAGAACCGATCCCCGGTGTCCACAACATCTACAATGCGTGCGCCGCGGCCTGTGTGGGCGATGTGCTAGGCCTGACCTACGCCGAGATCTGCGCGGGTATCGCCGCTGCGAAGACACTCTCCGGAAGGGCGAACGTGATCGAGGCGGGCGGCATCGTGATCATCGATGACTGTTACAATGCCAGCCCGAACGCCATGCGCGCTTCTTTAGATGTCCTCTCAAAAGCAAACGGCAGGCGGATCGCCGTTCTCGGTGATATGTTAGAACTCGGTGATAACGAGCGTGCGCTTCACCGGGAGGTGGGAGCCTACGCCGCCGAAAGCGGCATTGACCGGCTGTACTGCAGCGGAGAGCTTGCAAAAGAGCTCGCGGACGAAGCGGCGGCTGCCGGCTGTGACACCCGGTATTGCGAAACGAAAGAGGCGCTCATATCTGAGCTGCTCTCAGACATAAAAAAAGGGGATACCGTTCTGGTGAAGGCATCCCACTCTATGGAATTTTCTGATATTGTGGATGAACTCAAAAAGCTCTCATAAGAGCCCTTCCGATTTCATCTGTCTGACATAGATCGGCTGATCTTTGTTCTTATCAAGCATCTCCCGGATCCTGTCCTGCGCGATCCGGCTGAGGTGCTTTCTTTCTTCCTTGGGAAGCTGGTCCGGGTAGATCGGCTCGCCGTACTCTAGGATGACGTGTGTGCGCGTCACACACGGCCAGTGGTCGCCCAGAATGTGGCGCGTGTTGGAGATGGCGAGCGGAATGACCGGACAGTTGGTCTTTTCCGCGATCCGGAAGCTGGCCGGCTTAAACGGGAGCATCTCCTCTGACTTTCCCCTCGTTCCTTCCGGGAAGATGGCGATAGAGATCCCCTGATTAATATAGTCGATCGCCTGCTGGATGACCCGCATGCTCTGCCTCATATCGTCGCGCTGGATAAACAGACAGTAGAGCCTCCGCATCCAGATATTTAAGCTCGGGACCTTCTCAATTCCTGCCTTGGCAATGTAGCCGGTCCGGTCTTCACAGAGGGAGTACGAGATGATGATGTCAAAGTAGCTGTTGTGGTTTGCCACATACAGCACGGGACGGTCTTTGGGTATATTGTCAAAGCCGATGACCGTGATCTTTAAACCGCAGATCGCGTTGACACAGCGGAATCCCCACTGTACCATGCGCAGATTGCGGATGTCCTCCCGGTAGCGGTCCCTGTTTTTCATACGGAAATACATGACGGCCAGAACCGGAAAGCTGAAGACCAGATATAAAACGGCATAGGAAAAACCGACGATGGTTTGAAAAAACCCGCCAATGATCCGCATGGATACTTCCTCCCTGCGCGAAACTGCCGGGCAGCTCGCTTTTCCACAATAGTTCGGGTACTTAACTAAGATATTTTTTCCTATCATACGAGAGAATCCTGAATTTTTCAAGGGGTTTTACAGGAAAAACGGCAGATTGCTTAATTCGAAAAAAGTAAACAAATTTAGTCCGTGCATTTTGTACACAATGATACAAATCTGTTACATATAATTATTTAATGTTCCCGAAAAACACCCCCCAATATTGAAATCAGGATCGGGTTGTGGTATACTGTCTCCAGAGCGGAGGACACAATGTGTTGTTCGCCTTGTTTTTAAAATAATTCGTTTTTTGCTAAACTTCGCAACAGGAGAGTAGGAAATTATGAAGAAAAAAATAGTCGCATTCGGTCTTATCGCGGCGATGGCTGTCGGAAGCACACAGGTGGCAGGTGCCACTACTATCTCCGACGCCGAGAGCAAAAAGCAGGAGGCTGAGAGCAGTCTGGAGTCTGTGAATGCTCAGATTACAAGCATCGAGGCTGAGCAGGCGGAGCTGCAGTCTCAGATCGATGAGCTGGATGCGGAGCTGGTAGAAGTCCTTGTTGACATCGATACGACGAAGGATGATATCGAAAGGAAGACGGTTGAGCTGGCACAGGTACAGACGGATCTGGCAGAGGCTCAGGCGACGGAGGAGGAGCAGCTCAACTCCATGAAGGAAAGGATCCGTTACATGTATGAGAATGGTGACAGTTCTTTCCTTACCGCACTGTTAGAGGCAGACAGTTTTGCTCAGGTTTTGAATAAGCTTGAGACATTTTCAAATGTATATAACTTTGACCGGACACTCTTAACCGAGTATCAGGAGACGAGTCAGCAAGTCAACGACCTCGCGGATGAAGTCGCTGTGGAAGAGGCGGATTTAGAAGAGCTCGAGATTACTCTGGAACGTCAGCAAGAACGGCTGGAGGAAGAGAAGGAGCAAAAGAGCAGCGAGATGGAAGACTTCGATGCAAAGCTGGCCGAGGCGGAGTCCATGGCAGCTGAGTATCGGGAGACGATCTCCGAGATGAACGACGCGATCGCCGAAATGCAGGCGGCTCAGGCGGCAGCAGCGGCGGCAGCCGCAGAGGAGTCGGAATCCGGTGAATCGGGCGGCAGCTCCGGTTCGAGCAGCGTGGCCTATGTGGATGCGGGAAGCAGCAATGTCTCCTACAGTTCCACCGGTGGTTCGGTCGTGGACTATGCATGTCAGTTTATCGGCAATCCGTATGTATGGGGCGGCGAGAGTCTGACAAACGGCTGTGACTGTTCGGGATTTGTGATGCAGGTGTATGCGCACTTTGGCGTATCCCTTCCGCACAGCTCCGAAAGCCTGCGCTATGTCGGGACGGGCGTTTCCGTTTCGAGCATGATGCCCGGCGATATCGTTTGCTACAGCGGACATGTAGGTATCTATGTCGGTGACGGCACGATTGTGAATGCGTCCAATTCCGCACCGTACCCTGCGGGAGGCATCAAGTACTCTTCCGCATACTACAAGAGCATCCTTGCCGTGCGCCGGATCTTTACCTGATCCGAAAACAGAAAGAAAAATGGAACCGGCACTGCCCGATCGGGCGGAGCCGGTTTTTTGCTGTCGAAAAATATCTTATCTATATATCAGGCAGGCTCATTTGATACGGGTTTCTCTATTGCCACAATGATCGCGATGATCAATATGGCGGCGGAACAGATCGCTGTTCCGATAAACGCTGCGGAGACACCATGCGCTGCGGCCCGGTCCCCATAGGTGGCTGCGGAGTTAGCGGAAACCGTGCTCATGATTCCGACAAACACCGCTGATCCGACAGAACCTGCAATGGTCCGGAGCGCCTGCAAAAGAGCGGAGGCATCCGTTATCTGGGATGGCTCTACCTGTGTCGTACTCCACGTGATTACCTGCATCTGTATCAGACCGGCAGCGCCGAAACGAATCACGTTATAGAGGATCGGAAGCAGGAGCGAAGAATGCTCTGTCATGGTAGCCAGTAGAATAAAACTTACGACCAGTCCGACAGAGCCCACCACAAACATTCCCCTGATCCCATGCTTGTCATAAAACCTTCCTGCGAATGGGCTCATGATAACCATGAGAAGCGAACCGGGCAGAAACACCAGGCCCGCGATCGTCGCGGAGTAGCCCAGAACATTCTGCACATACAGAGGCATGACAACACCTGAGCCCAGCAGGACACAATAGATCAGCATACTCGCGATCACGGCAAGCGTAAAGTTTCTGCGTTTTAAGATCTGCATATCCAAAAAGGGCTTCGGAAGCCTGACCTGCCGGCGCACAAAGATTACCATGCCGACTGCACCTATAACAAATGCGATCCATACGATGGGGCTGACCCCGTTATTTGAGAGAAAACCGGCACCCAGAGTAATCCCTCCGAAGGCCAGAATGCTCAAGATGCAGGAGCTTAAGTCCACCTTAATCTTTTCCGTATCCAGCACATTTTTAAATACACATAAGGCCATGACAAAAGAAAAGCCCATGACGACCAGATCCATAAAAAAGATGGACCTCCATCCGGCCGTGTCCGCCAGGATGCCGCCCAAAGTAGGCGCTACCAACGGAGCCACAGCGATCGCCAGACCGTACATGCCCATGGCGCCTCCTCTTTCCTCCGGGGGATAAATGGACAGGACGATCACCTGCCCCATTGTCATGAGCATTCCGTTGCCGCATCCCTGCATGACCCTTCCCGCAACCATCACCGGAAAATTTTGTGAGAGCATGGCCATGACGAGACCGGCCATAAATATGATGATTGCGGTGATATAGAGATTTCTGGTGCAAAACCGCCGCATCATAAATGCGGTCAGCGGCATGACGATGCCCATCGCCAGTATTTCCCCGCTGATCAGCCACTGTCCCGTTGTGACGCTGATCCCGATATCATTGCACACGTCTGCCAGAGCCGTGTTTAATGCTGACATTAAAAGGGTCGCCGCAAACGTTGCGATAAGAGTATTGGTTAATATTAAAGTTCGATTACGACCTTCTACTTTTACACCCGCAGTCATAATGATCATCTCCGCTAAGTCTATCCTGATGTTTTTATTCTAATAAGTTTTTTTAAAATTACAACCTTTTTGTCCTTTTGGGTTTTCGCAGAGTTTTTGGGTGTGACAAGTTGGAAAACTTTGGTATACTATAAATAGAAAAGATGACATGACAAGTGTAAAAATACAACAGCAGTCTGTTAGAAAGCGAAGGATTTATAGTGGAAGGCCCGGATTTTTTATACGACAGAAGTGAACGCGAGATCATGATCTACTACTGCCGGTGGGACAATGACAGCGATCTTGCAAGTCATGATCTCCTAAAGCATGCGGTAGAGGCGTACTTAAGTGAGGATCAGGAATCGTTTACGGTCTGCACCGACGAAGAACACGGGAAGCCCTATGTACAAGAACTGCCGGACGTATATTTTTCCATCACGCACAGCGGCGGATACTGGGCCTGCGCCGTGGGGGACTGTGAGGTTGGTTTAGATCTCCAGGAAGTGAGGGATCGCGAGACGGATAAGATTGCGAAGCGGTTTTTCCACCCGTCTGAAATTGCCTGGCTAAAAGACAAAGACGCAGAGGAATTTTTCCGGATCTGGGCGATGAAAGAGAGCTATATAAAATATACCGGGAAGGGGCTCACGGAAGGGCTGGATTATTTTTCCGTGGTCGACGGCGTGCCGGCCTTTCAGCAGGAGGTCCTGTTTCGTGAGGGATACTGTATGGCTCTGACAAGTGCATACGAGGCTGCGATCTGTCTGGAGCAGCTCCCGTCCTTTGACTAAGGGAGCCTGTAATAAGGGGAAGTTGGGATGAAAGCGGAAACACGGAGAGAAAAAATTTTGGATATGTTAAAAAACCGGCGGGAGCCTTTAAGCGCATCAGCGCTGGCGCAGGAGTTTTCTGTCAGCAGACAGATCATTGTAGGGGATGTGGCTATCCTGCGGGCAGCCGGGAATGAGATCACGGCGACCCCGCGGGGATATCTGCTGCAGACTGCCAGGCCGGACGGCGAGATCCGGCGGGTCGCTTGTATCCACACCTCTGACGACATGGAGTCGGAGCTCAACATCTGTGTGGATTACGGATGCAGTGTGCTGGATGTCATCGTGGAACACCCGGTCTACGGACAGCTGACGGGGGAGCTTCAGGTGCATTCGCGCTATGATGTATCTCAATTTATAAAGAAGGCCAAAAAGGAGGGAGCGCATGCCCTTTCAGAGTTGACCGACGGCGTGCATCTGCACACTTTAAGCTGTCCGACTAAAGAAGCCTTTGAGAGGACCTGCACGGCTCTGCGCGAAGCGGGGTTTTTGTACGGGGAGTAAAGTGTGTTTGGAGGTCGGATGTTTGCTGTAGGTGGCGCCATAGAGCGCGGCGTGATATCATGCTACACATAAGGGAGGATAAGATCATGTATGTAGTTTGTTTGGATTTAGAGGGAGTATTGGTACCGGAGATCTGGATCGCCTTCGCGGAGGCCAGCGGCATCCCGGAGCTGAAAAAGACCACCCGGGATGAGCCGGACTATGATAAGCTGATGCAGTACCGGCTTGACATCTTACATGAGCACGGCCTGGGCCTTAACGAGATCCAGAAGGTCATCGCGACGATAGACCCTATGCCGGGAGCAAAAGAGTTCTTAGACGAGCTGCGCTCCCTCACACAGGTGATCATCATCAGCGATACGTTCGAGCAGTTCGCATCGCCGCTGATGAAAAAGCTCGGATGGCCGACTCTCTTTTGCAATTCGCTTAAAGTGGCTGCGGACGGCTCTATCTCCGGCTATCAGATGCGCTGTGAGAAGTCAAAGTACACCACGGTAAAGGCACTTCAATCCATCGGGTTTGAGACCATTGCCGCCGGGGACAGTTTTAATGATCTCGGCATGATACAGATCAGCAAGGCCGGATTTTTGTTCCGGACAACGCCGCAGATCAAGAAAGACTATCCGGAGTATCCTGCGTTTGAAGAGTACGACGAGTTTTTGGCCGCGATCAAACAGGTGATAAAATAAAACAAACAGAACTCTTCACCGCCTTTGGAATATGTCCGGAGGCGGTGAGATTTTATCAGAACATATGTTTGGATATCCCTAAAAAAGGACTGCCAATTTATTACACTGCAGACGACAAGAAAGTTAGATTCGTTGACAGGAGGTGGATGAAATGGCAGCCTTGGTAGCAGGAGTTGTATTATTATTTGCAATCTGGGTGTTTGCGGAGTTTTCCGATACCCATAAGGAGGAGACAGTATGGTTGCACAGACACAGAAAATGAAGCTCTTATATCTGATGCAGATCCTTTTGGAGCGGACGGATGAGCACCATATGCTGACGGCCACGGAGCTTTGTGAGATCCTGCAGGCCGAGTACGATGTGCCTGCGGAGCGCAAGAGCATCTACAATGATATTGCTGCGCTTCAGGAGTATGGGCTGGACATCGAACAGCAGAAGGGCAGATCACCGGGATACTATGTCGCGTCCCGCCGGTTTGAGCTGGCGGAGCTTAAGCTTTTGGTGGACGCCATGCAGGCGTCCCGCTCCATCACGGAGAAAAAAACGGATGAGCTGATCCGCAAGCTGGAAAGCTTAGCCAGCCGCGAGGATGCCCGGCAGCTGCAGCAGCAGGTCTTTCTCTACAACCGTCCGAAGACGGAGAACGAACAGATCTATTATAATGTGAACGATATCCATACCGCGATCTACACGAATGTGCAGATCCGGTTTCAGTATACGGAGTGGACGAGGGAAAAGGAGATCCGTGTTCGGAGAGACGGGGCGTACTATGTGGCGAGCCCTTGGGCTCTGACCTGGGACGACGAGAATTATTACATGATCGCCTGTGAGGAGGATGCCGCAGAGCTTCGCCATTTCCGTGTGGATAAGATGCAGCACATGGAGCTGCTCTCACAAAAGCGTCAGGGCAGAGAGCTCTTTGATGACTTTGACATTGTGGCATTCGGAAAGAGGATCTTCGGTATGTTCGGTGGACGGGAAGAGACGGTCACGCTCTCCTGCGACAACGGACTTGCCGGGGTGATCATCGACCGGTTCGGCCGGGAAGTGATGATGGTTCCCGAGGGAGAGGACCGCTTTCACGTCAATGTCGTCGTCGCGGTGAGTCAGCAGTTTTTCGGATGGCTGGCCGGGCTGGGCAGAGATGTCCGGGTCACAAAGCCGGCTCATGTGCAAAAGGAGTTTTTAGATTATCTGGATGCGATCCGGCAGAATTATGACGCCTAGACCGGGTGAGGAAAGGGTTTCTGAGATTGCACTTGCAAATACCGGCATTTTATTATACTATTATCAGGTAGGAATTAAGGGAATTTGTAAGGAGGCTGTCAATGAAAGTTTCTACCAAAGGAAGATATGCACTTCGCCTGATGGTCGATCTGGGGACCCACAGCGACGGAGGGAAATATGTCTCATTGAAAGATATCGCCGCCAGGCAAAATATTTCGATCAAGTATCTGGAGCAGATCGTGACGCCGCTCCACCGCGCCGGACTGGTGCGCAGCGTCCGCGGTGCACAGGGCGGATATCGCCTGAGTCGGGATCCGGAGCGTTATACAGCCGGCGAGATCCTCCGCGCCATCGAGGGCAGCTTTGCTCCGATTGCCTGTTTGGAGACTGAGGTCAACGAGTGCGAGCGCTATCCCTACTGCCCCACCGTCGGGTTCTGGGAGGGGATGTACAAGGTGATCACGGATTATGTAGACAGTGTCACGTTGCAGCAGCTCATCGATGAGCAGGTCGCCAACGAGCTAAACATCACTGAGCAGGATGCCTGCGCAGAGATGTGATACCGCTTGATATTGCGGTTTATAAGGGATTTTTATATTGACATTTAAATTGAAAAACAGTATGATAAATGAGCGGTTTGAGTGAGTTCAGGCCGCTCATATCGATGCGTGGCTCAGTTTGGTAGAGCGCTGCGTTCGGGACGCAGAGGCCGCAGGTTCAAATCCTGTCGCATCGACTCCTTGGCAGGGGCACCGGAAACCTAGTAAGTAAGCGGGTTTCCGGCGTTTTTCGTTTTATGCGCCGGATTGCGCCGTGCTGCCAAAACAAGTCGATTTTTAAAAATTCCACCAAAAATTCCACCAAATGCTCTTCCGAACGGCTGCCGTAAAATGACGGTTTCTTAATTAGCACCCTTGAAAAAGCACGGTTTTGCGGCGATTCAGATGCCCATACAATAGAGGGGATTATTGCATAAAGTTGCAATAATCTCTTTTAGATTATTGACATATAGCGATATTGCAGCTAAGATATAAGCGAAAAGTGTAAAAAGTTGCAAAAATCTCTTTTAGAGGATGCGTGAGAGAGCGTTATGGAAATAAATCGAGACTACTATCTTAAAAAACTGATTGAACGCAAGGGCAATGGACTTATTAAAGTGATTACTGGCATACGCAGATGTGGAAAATCATATCTTATGAATACGATTTTTTATCGCCATCTTGTAAGCATCGGTGTCCCAGAGGATCACATTATCCGTTTTGCGTTTGATTCTGCGGATGATCTGCTTCTGATCGGTGAGAATCCGATCAATCTGGAGAAGGAGAACAGAAAAGTGGATCCCGAAAAATTTGCTGCTTATATCCGGTTACAAATTATAGATCAGGACAGGTGGTATCTCCTGCTTGACGAGATTCAGGAGATGGAATGTTTTGAGACAGTTTTAAACGGGTATTTGCGAAAAGAGAATCTGGATGTATACGTTACCGGGAGCAACGCCCGGTTTCTGTCAAGTGATATCATCACCGAATTTGCCGGAAGAGGGGATGAGATCCGATTATATCCCTTGAGCTTCTCAGAGTTTATGTCAGTTTTTTCAGGGGATAGATATGAAGGGCTTTCGCAATATATGTTGTATGGGGGAGTTCCTCCGGTGGTACTCAGGAAAGGGGAGAACGAGAAGGCAAGCCTCTTGACAAACCTGTTTGAAGAGATCTATATCCGCGATATTGTGAAACGGAACAAGGTGCGTAACCGGGGAGAATTGGAAGATCTTCTCAATGTTCTTTCTTCTGCTGTAGGCTCGCTGACAAACCCGGAAAAACTAAAAAACACTTTCCATTCTGTAAAAAGATCAAAGATCACTTCGACGACCATTCGAAAGTATCTGGATTATTTTGAGGATGCTTTTCTCGTAGAATCTGCTCAGCGATATGATATAAAAGGAAAAGCATATATTGAAACACCAAAGAAATACTACTTTACCGATCTGGGGCTTCGCAATGCAAGAATCAATTTCCGCCAGTTTGAGCAGAACCATATAATGGAGAATGTGATCTACAATGAACTCCGGATGAGGGGTTATTGTGTCGATATCGGTGTCGTACCGGTTGCTGAGAAGGGGAGGGACGGAAAAGTCTTTCGCAAACAACTGGAAGTGGATTTTGTCTGTAATCTCGGCAATCGCCGTTATTATATTCAATCAGCATATTCCATACCGGATGAAGAAAAACGTGTACAGGAGATACGGCCTTTTCGCAAGATAGATGATTCTTTTAAAAAAATAGTGATTACAGAGGACGTGGTCCCTTCCCAGTATGATAACTACGGAATCCTGACGATTAATATCTTTGATTTTCTGCTTGATCCCGACGCTCTGGAACATTAGCTGAATATCAGTCTTCTTTATTCCCTTGCTGCGAATTTTCCTTTGCTTCGTCATCAGAATAGACATCATCCCATCTATAAAAGCACGGTTTTGCGGCGATTCAGATGCATCCACGTACACAGACAAACATAGACATTAATGCAAACCCTTGATTCGGGATGCTTAAGGCTTCATATGCTTCGCGGCTGTTTTTAATCCATCTAATTCATTGCTAAAATTCCACAAAATTCATGCTAGCATTCCACCAAATTTAAAAATTGAAAAATTTTCAGAATCATCTATAATTATAGTAAAGGGGTGATCTGATGTCGCAGAAACCAAATATTATCCTGATGTTTATCGATGATCTGGGGGTTGGGGATCTTTCCTGTTACAATAAAGATTCCCGGATCCATACCGCCTGTCTTGACCGGCTTGCATCACAGGGGATCCGCTTTAACGATGCGCACGCGACAAGTGCGCTGTGTACGCCGTCCCGCTACAGCCTTTTGACCGGGCGCTACAACTGGCGTTCCCGTTTAAAGAGGCTGGTTTTTTTTAAATCAGAGGACAACCTGATCGAAGAGGGACGTATGACGCTGGCCTCCATGCTCAAGGATCAGGGATACCAGACAGCCTGCATCGGAAAGTGGCATCTTGGTATGCAATGGGTGCATAAGGGACTGAGACTGGGGTTTTATTCTGTGGATTATTCAAAGCCCTACAAAATGGGCCCCAATGAGTTTGGATTTGACTATTTTTTCGGTCTTCAGGCTTCCTTAAGTCAGGCGCCGTATGTTTTTTTGGAAAATGATCATGCAACAGCGGTCCCGGATATGCGCAGCGGTGTGACGCCGGAACATATTTTCAGCACTTCCGACAATCAGACCTGGCGACCGGGGCCGATGGTCAGCGGCTTTGACATACGTGAGGTCATACCCACGTGTCAGAAAAAGGTACTGGAACAGATTGACCGATTTACGGAAAAGGAAGAGCCGTTCTTCCTCTATTATCCGACACCGGCAGTACATGTGCCGCTGCTTCCCACCGCCGAGTTTGAGGGAAAATCCGGCATCGGTCCTTACGGAGATTTTGTGCTGCAGCTGGATGCCATGGTGGGTGAGATCATGGACAAGCTGGAAGAAAAGGGTATTGCGGACAATACGGTGTTTCTTTTTTCCTGCGATCATGGATGCGCGAAGGACGTCGATTTTCCGAAACTTGCTGAGATGGGTCATCATCCGAGCTACATCTATCGCGGCTGCAAGGGGGATATCTGGGAAGGAGGAACCAGGATCCCTTATATCGTCAAATATCCCGGCGTGATCCCGGAGGGGATCACATCCGATCAGATGGTTTCCCTGGTCGATGTGCTGGCTACGTTTGCCGAATGCTTTCATGTAGATCTGCCGGATGATGCGGGGGAAGATTCCATCTCTCACTACTCGCTTTGGAAAGGAGAAGACAAACAAGTAAGGGAAGATATCGTGATGTCATCCTACGACGGCTCCCTCTCCCTGCGGGAAGGGCCCTGGAAGCTGGCATTGTGTCCCGATTCCGGAAGCGCAAGAACCTTAAACAGACGGCAGCTGCGTGCGCTGCCCCGCTTCCAGCTTTATAATCTCGAGGATGACATAGGGGAGACCAAAAATCTCTACGGGGAACATCCTGAGATTGCCGACCGCCTTCGCGAAAAGATGATCCGTTATATCGAGGACGGGCGGTCCACACCGGGGGCAAAACAGGAAAATTATGGTGGGAAGAACTGCTGGAATGAGATCAGTTGGTGGATCCACGGAAGGAAGGCACGGGTTGAAACGATCTTTAACTATCTGGTTCTTCTTCGAAACAAATAAAACGTAAATGCTTGGAAGGGAGCTGCCCATGCCGCCAATCAGTGTACTCTTAAAACCTTCCTCCTCCCAGTGCAATATGTCCTGTGCGTATTGTTTTTACTGTGACGAGGCCAAAAAACGAGTGCAGCGCTCCTACGGTTTCATGAGCGAGCAGACATTAAAAAATGTGATTCGCCGGACCCTGCTAAGAGCTGAAGGGGTAGCAGCTTACGCCTTTCAAGGCGGAGAGCCGACGCTTGCCGGACTGGACTTTTTTCGTCGGGCAGTGGACTTAGAGCAGCAGTACAATAAGAACTTCCTTCGTGTGGAAAATTCCCTGCAGACAAACGGTCTGTTGATTGATGAGGAATGGTGCCGTTTTTTGGCCAAGCAGCATTTTCTGGTCGGACTTTCGGTGGACGGAACAAAGGAGATTCATGATGAACTGCGCCGGACCGGATCGGACGAATCCACCTTCGCACGAGTGTGCCGGGCGGCAGAGATGATGGACGCTTTTGGCGTGGACTACAACATTCTGACGGTCGTCACATCCCGGATTGCCGGGAATATCCGGGAGATCTATTCCTTTTACCGGGATTGCGGCTGGGATTATCAGCAATATATCCTTTGTCTTGCTCCGCTGGGGGAGGCCGATATGTTCGGATATGTACCTTCCCCGAGTGAGTACGGAAAATTTCTGATCGAGCTGTTTGACCTTTGGTATGCGGATCTTTTGCAGGAGTCCCAGCCCTATATCCGGCAGTTTGAAAATTACGTCGCGCTGGCTGCGGGTCGGATGCCGGAATCCTGCGATCAGCGGGGTACATGTGGAATTCAGTATGTGGTAGAGGCGGATGGAAGCGTATATCCGTGTGATTTCTTTGTTTTGGACGAATATC
Source organism: Lachnospiraceae bacterium (assembly GCA_020860755.1). GTDB lineage: Bacteria > Bacillota > Clostridia > Lachnospirales > Lachnospiraceae > Eubacterium_I. The sequence goes on along the minus strand of JAJBTQ010000011.1, from coordinate 412 downwards.
GGTTGGGAAATTTCAACGAGGATCTTCTGGATGCGATTGACGCCGCCCGCGGCGGAATAGGATTTGTCGAGCGCTCACAGAAGATTACGCCGGCCTGCCGTGAATGCCCGTATTACCGTCTCTGTCGAGGCGGCTGCCAGCGAAGCCGCGTGTGGGACGCAGGCGCACAGGCATATAAAAACAGTTTTTGTGAGGGATATCGGATGTTCTTTGCGCATTCCTATGAGAAACTTATGGAAATTGGGAGGCAGCTTTGAAACGGTTCATGCAGTGGATTAAAAAATTTTTTAAAGCGTTTGGAAACCTGGCCCGCAGCTTTTTTGACGCCACGTTTCTCAAGTATGTCATCGTGGGTTTATCCACCACCGCCGTGGGAACCGGGGTTATGTACCTTTTCTATAACGCATTCCAT
>JAJBTQ010000031.1 GCA_020860755.1 Lachnospiraceae bacterium | reverse complement strand
GAACCCCTTCAAAGATCCCGGTTCCGGCGTGACGGATCAAAGAGCGCTTGCCGTTGAACAGCTCTTTCGCATACGAGATCGTTCCGCCAAACGCAGCCCCGATGCTCTGATGGCCAAGACAGATGCCCAAAATCGGCAGTTCCCGGTAAAAAGCCTGCACCACATCCACACAGATGCCGGCCTCGGCAGGCGTTTTCGGGCCGGGCGAAAGCACGATCCGCTCCGGGTGAGATTCCCTGATCTCAGGCACCGTGATCTTGTCTTTTCTGACAACCAGGATATCATCCGAAAATATGCCAATATACTGATAAAGATTGTAGGTGAACGAATCATAATTGTCTATCAGCAGGATCATAAGTTTTCCTCCGTCACAAGCGTTCTGGCGAGCGCCATCACCTTGTTGCAGCACTCCTGGTATTCATTTTCCGGAACGGAATCCGCCACGATCCCGGCGCCGGCCTGCAGATAAACCCGATCCCCCTGCTTGACCATCGTCCGGATCGTGATACAAAAGTTCATATCACCTGAAAAATCGACGTAACCGGTCGCTCCTCCGTACAGGCCTCTTCTCACGCTCTCCAACTCATCGATGATCTCCATAGCCCGGATCTTCGGCGCGCCGCTTAAAGTTCCTGCCGGCAAAAATGACGCCACTAAGTCCAGGGGATGATAGACCCCTTTCTTCCTTCCCTCCACAAGGGAAACGATGTGCATGACATGAGAATAATACTGCACTCTCATAAACTCCGTCAACTTTACGGTCCCGGCCTCGGAGATTCGTCCCATGTCGTTTCTGGCCAGATCGACGAGCATCACATGCTCTGCCAGTTCCTTCTCATCTGCGAGCAGCTCCTCTGTCAGGGCCAGATCTTCTTCTTTTGTCTTTCCTCTCGGCCTGGTACCGGCAATGGGGCAGGTAAATACTCTTGATCCCTGTTGTTTGACGATCATCTCGGGGGAACTTCCGATCACTTCAAAATCGCCGTAGTTAAAGTAATAGAGATAGGGTGACGGATTTAACTCACGCAGATGCCGGTAGAGCGAGAACCCGTCCTGACCGGTCTCGATCGTCCACCTCTGGGATAAGACGGTCTGAAAGATATGCCCCTCCCGGATGTAATATTTGATCTTTTCCACCTTTTCGGAATATTCCTCCATCGTGTCTGTCTTGTGGACGATCTTTCCGTCTGCAGCAAAGCGACCTTCATCTCCTGTCTTTGGGCGTTTTGTCTTTGCTGCCAGAAGCAGATCATGCGCAATGGACAAAGCGCGGGCTCTTCCCTCCTCGGAATCCTCGTCCAAAACAACAGCTGTCAGCGTTTCGGCAATGTGATCCATGACTAAAAAGCGGGTCATAAGCAGCAGCTGAATCGTCTCGATCCCGATGTCATCCGGGTTGTCATCCGGCAGTGTCTCGGTGTAGCGGATGTAATCATAACCGAGATTTCCCACCAGTCCGCCGGAAAAGGAAAGTTCCTGATTGTCTTTTATGATCTCGAACTCATCAAAGTACTCTTTAAGTCTCTCGTGCGGATTTCCTTCCCGCACCTCCGTACTTCCGTCAGCTCTTTGAATGACAAGTGAATTCCCTTTTGATGTGATGATCTCCTCGGGCTGCGCGCCGAGCAGGGTGAACATATCATAGTTCTTGTCATAGCTCTCTAAAAGAAAGCCCTTGTTATCTCCGGCAAGATTCTCATAGATGTCTGTCGCCTTCTCGTCAATTATGCTGGTTGTCTTTTTGTACACTTTTAATTTTCGTTTCATGAACCGGTTCCTTCTACAAAAAAGCCCCTGACTGTGAATGTTCACAGTCAGGGACGAATCATCGTGGTGCCACCCTTGTTCGCTGCATGGCCCTCGTGGGCCGACAGCCTCATTTGATACAGAATCGCTTCGATATCATTCCCCTGTAACGTGAGGACACGGCAACCGCTACTTACAGTCGTTTCGCGGAAGCATCTAACAAACCCATTCCCTCTACACTCACGCACCGGACTCTCAGCACCGCCGGCTCTCTGTAGCGCAGCCCTTAAAGGTACTTCTTTTGCTCAAAGACGTTGTCTTATAACGGGTATTATACTACCACTTTCCCTGATAAAAGTCAATAAAAGCAACTCTTGTCAGGACTTTTAACGCACGAGCAGTTCCTCCAGCACATCTTCCCAGTCAATATCGACCTCAGCCATAAGCACCATCAGGTGATAGACTAAGTCCGCCGCCTGGAACTTGATGTTCTCGCGATCCGGACTAATAGAGGCAAAGATCAGATCCAGCGTCTCCTCTCCGAGCTTCTTTCCGATCTCTTCCAGCCCTTTTCCAAACATATAGCTGGTATAGGATCCGTTTTTTGGATTGTCCTTCCTCTCAAGGATCGTATTGTACGTGTTGTCCAGCACCTCAAACAGGTTCCTCTGCAGATACTCATCCGTTGCGAGATCTGTATAGAAACAGCTGTGGTTCCCGGTGTGGCACGCCGCACCGATCTGGGAAACTTTTGCCAGGATCGAATCCCTGTCGCAGTCTACCATGAGAGATTTGACATACTGGTAATGCCCGGAAGTCTCTCCTTTCATCCACAGTTCCTTTCGGCTTCTGCTGTAGTAGGTCATCTTCCCGGTCTCCAGCGTATTTTGATAGGCATCCTGGTCCATATAGGCCAGCATAAGGACCTCATTCGTCTGATAGTCCTGCGTCACGACCGGGATCAGGCCCTCCTCGTTGATCTTGAAGTCACTCCATTCCATCGTCGCGGTAAGATGATTGGTGCTGACCCCCTTTTCTTTCAAATACTGTTTGAGTTCAGGAATCAGTTCCGAATGGTCACAGAACGCCGGGCAGGAAATCCCCTTGATGTTCTCACCCGCGGTCAGAACATCACAGATCGTATCCTGTGTGATCGATTCCATTAAAATGGAGTACGGCATATCTGTCACATCGCTCATGGTTGACGCGAGATGCTCATCGAGTACGATGAGCTCACTGATATACTCCTCGATGGAATCTTTCTGTTTGAAAAAGACATCGACGCTGAAAACAGACAGGGCCATGCGCTCTTTTCCAAAACGCTGCGCGCCTTCTCTGGCGAACATTGCCGTCTGCGATTTTAAAGAGTTTAACACCACTTTAATGCAGCCGGAATACAGGATCTTACGGATATCATCAAGCGAGTTGATATTGCCTCCCGCATAAACAGGAAGCTCAGAGATCAGCGTGATCGACTTGATCGCCTGAATGTTCTTTTCATGTTCCGCATCGTCGTCAGACAAGTCGTACAGGATAATCTTGTCCACCCCGTTATCGTTGTAGGATCGGATCAGATCATCAATCTTGCCGGCCGGCGTATGGTCCTGAAAGCCTTTAACTAAAATACCATCTTTTAAAAATAATGTGACTATGATATCTTTCTGTTCAATCTTCATCTCACAGACTTCCTTTCGTCGATAATATATCTTTGATCCTGGGATCAAAGGAAGTTGCCTCATCCAGCGCTTTCGCGAACGACTTAAACATCGCCTCTGTGATGTGGTGGTCGTTTTGTCCGGAGAGAGCCCAGATATGGAGATTCATTCCTGCGGCATAAGAGACCGCATAGAAGAACTCCCGTACAAGGGCGGTGTCTAAATCCCCCACTTTATCGGCGGAAAACTCTGCGTTCAGTACGAAATACGGTCTTCCGGACAGATCGATCGCTGCAAGTACGAGCGCATCGTCCATTGGCAGGATCATGTGCCCAAAACGCCGGATCCCGGCTTTGTCGCCAACAGCCTCCTTTATCGCAGTGCCCAGCACGATCCCGATATCCTCGACTGTGTGATGACCGTCTACGTCCAGATCTCCCGACGCGGAAAGGCTGAGGTCAAAAAGCCCGTGTTTTGCAAAGCCTTCCAGCATATGGTCTAAAAACCCCACGCCGGAGTTCACGCTGCTTTTTCCCTCTCCGTCAAGGTCCAACGTCAGATCAATGTCTGTCTCGTTTGTTGTCCTTTTTATGTTGGCGATTCGTTCTACGTTCATTTTTCCTCCTCCTCAAAGCGGACCCGGATCGAGTTGGCGTGTGCCGTCAACTGCTCCTGTTCCGCAAAACCGGCGATATCCTGATATACTTGGGAGAGTGCGTCCCGCGAGTAGGAGATCACACTCGATTTCTTAATAAAGTCATCCACAGAAAGCGGCGAGAAAAACCTTGCCGTTCCGTTTGTCGGGAGCACGTGGTTCGGACCTGCAAAGTAATCACCAAGCGGCTCGCAGCTGTAGGAACCCAGGAAGATGGCTCCGGCGTTACGGATCTTTGGAAGGATCGCAAACGGATCCTCTGTCAGGATCTCGAGATGCTCGGACGCGATCTCGTTTGCAGCCCGGATGGCGGTATCCATATCCGGGACAACTAAGATATATCCGTAATTGTCAAGAGATTTTTTTATGATCTCCCGGCGTTCAAGGGTCTCGATAAAACAGTCAGCCTCCGCAGATACTTGCTGTGCAAGCGCTTCGCTGGTCGTGATCAGGATCGCGCTTGCAAGCTCATCGTGCTCTGCCTGTGAGAGAAGATCTGCCGCTGCAAAACGGGGATCTGCCGTCTCATCCGCAAGTACCAGGATCTCGCTGGGGCCGGCAACCGCATCGATACTGACATAACCAAAAACCGCCTTTTTGGCAAGTGCGACATAGATATTGCCGGGACCGACGATCTTATCCACTCTCGGAATGCTCTGTGTTCCAAAGGCCATGGCAGCCACAGCCTGAGCTCCACCCACCTTAAAGATCCGGTCAGCGCCGGCCATGCTCGCCGCAGTAAGCGTAGCCGGGTCCACTTGCCCGCTTGCGTTACAGGGAGTCGTCATAACGATCTCATGTACGCCTGCAACCTTAGCGGGGATGATGTTCATCAAAACCGAAGAAGGATAAGCGGCCTTTCCTCCGGGTACATAGACTCCGGCGCGACAAATCGGTGACACCTTCTGTCCGAGTATCGTCCCGTCTTCCGTACTGTCAAACCAGCTGTACTGCATCTGCTTTTCGTGAAAGACACGGATATTTTCGCCCGCTTTTAAGAGGATATCCAAAAACTCCTGCGGCAGCGATGCGCGCGCTTTGCGCACCTCTTCCTCCGTCACCTCAACATTGTCCGGTGTGAGCATCACACCGTCAAACTGTTTTGTGTAGGAGAATACCGCTTCGTCTCCGCGCATCCTCACGTCTTCTATGATGGCATTTACTGCGTCTTCATATTCTTTATAATGGGTGGGACTGCGTTTTTGCAGCTCGGATAAGATCTTCTCTTTCGTATTGTCATTCCAGGATAAAATACGCATTGTTTACTCCTCTTTCGGTGAGATCACACGCCTTAAATCTGCGGTCAGTTTGCTGATGCGATCCTGTTCCAGCTTCATACTGACCGGATTGACTACCATACGGGCGGAAAGCGGAAGGATCTCCTCTAAAACGGTCAGCCCGTTTTGCGCAAGTGTGGATCCTGTCTCGACAATATCCACGATCAAGTCTGCCAAGCCTACCATAGTTCCAAGCTCAACCGAACCGTTTAACTTAATAATCTCCACCGTCTGGTACTTTTCATTGTAAAAATAATCCTTCGCGATCCTGGGGTACTTGGTCGCCACGCGGATCTGTTCGTGGTGTGTTAAGAGGTCGGCTGCCGATGCAGGTCCGCAGACACACATACGACAGCTGCCAAACCCGAGATCCAATACTTCATAAATGTTTCGTCCTTCTTCCAGAATGGTATCCCGACCCACAATGCCAATATCGGCTGCTCCGTACTCCACATAGGTCGGTACATCCGGGCTCTTGGCAAGGAAAAACCTGAGCTTTTGATCTTCGTTTTCAAAGATCAGTTTTCTGGAATTTCCCTCTCTCATCTCATCACAGGTGATCCCAACTTTTGAAAACAGATCCAGCGCGGAGTTGGCGAGACGACCTTTTCCCAGTGCGAATGTTAAATATCTCATGCTTCCTCCCCGGTATAAAATCTGATTTCGCTTACGCGATACTGTTCGGCATAACGCTGATAAATATCCTTTGTGTTTGTTTCATCAAGAAGCATAAGCTCCACACTCTCTCCGTTCTCCCGCATCTTTTTGGCCTCCGCGATCGCATCCGCCTGCCTCTCCGGGCAGTAAACGATCCATATCGTATCGTCCTCACATGGGATCCGGATATTCTGCCTCTGCAGCGCATTCAGCAGATTCTCGATCACAACAGCAAAGCCAATGGCGGGAGCAGACTTTCCAAACGCGGAGAGAAGGTTGTCATAACGGCCTCCCTTTACGACTGCCTCCCCGCTTCCAAATGTATAAGCGGAAAAGATGATCCCGGTATAATAGTGGAGCTTGGGAACCATAGCCATCTCATAGAACACATACTGCTCCACCCCATAAACGCGAAGGAGATCTTCCAACTGTTCCAGGCGGCGCAGTGCTGCAGAGATCATCGGATACGCTTCCGCACGCTTCCCGGCCTCCTGAAGCTTATCTTTTGTAAGCATCACATCCTTTAAGAGACCGAACAGCCAGATGAGATCATCGTTTAATCCGGAAGAGGCGATCAGATCCTCCACACCGTAAAAATTGCGGTTTAAGAGCAGTGTCCGAATCTTCTCCTCCACCTCTTCGCCGAGATGTGATACCTCAAACAGACCTTTTAAGAAATCCACATGTCCGACACTCACCTGAAACTCATGTAATCCGGCTGACCGCAGGATCTCAACGATCAAAGCGATCATCTCCGCATCCGCTGATACAGACCCGTCTCCTATCATCTCAGCGCCGGACTGGGTCGTCTCCCTTAAATATCCCTGATAACTGCTGCTGTTGGTAAACGTGCTTCCGTTATAACAGAAACGGACAGGGATATTATCATCCATATAATATTTTGCGGCGCATCGTGCGATGGAAGGGGTGAAATCAGGGCGAAGGGCAAGCGTATTCCCGTCACGGTCCAAAAACTTATACAGATCCTGAGAGGGCGTTGTTCCGATCTCGCTGCCGAAGATATCGAAATATTCAAACGTGGGAGTTTGGATCGGGTGATACCCGAAGGACTTCATCGTCTGATCGATCCGCTCTTCCAGTACATGTTTTCTGTCATATTCATCCCGGTAAATATCCCGCACGCCATCCGGTGTGTGAAGCATTTGAATTGTCATGACTCCTCCGTTAGACCTTCTTTCACTTTAGTGTGCTACCATGCTAACATGCAAAACACTGCCTATTATATTTCATAGTCTATAAAAAGTCAAGTCTTTTCCAGGGACAGCAGCCGGTTTCACGACAGCGCCGGTCTCTACAAAGTCGGACGCAGCTCCAGATCCAGCTGCATCGGATCGAGGTACGGCACTATAAGCCCGCCGTGCATATGAAAGAAAAAGCGCTCGTCAAGCTCTTCATAGCGAATACTCTTTCTCCCGCCGGAAAGACTTCTCTCCCAGAACTCCAGCAGTTCCTCCAGGCGCATATAATAAAACTCGTCGCGATGGGAATAAAATATGAGAAGAAAGGCCACACCGCCCTGTTCATCAAACTCCTTCATAAACTGCACCTGATGCTCGTGCACGTTCTGGAGCGGAAAGGTATCCGTCTGACATTCTTTCGCATCAAAACACACCGGGATCCCCTGCACGGCCCCGATATAGTCCACCGTACTCTTCTGCTCAAAGTAAGCCAGCGTGATCTGCCGGTTATCCTTGTCCATCTTGATCGGCGTTATGGGAGTGGGGATCTTCTGAATCAACGCGAGCTTATTTTCTTTGTATTTTTCGTTGGTGAGGTTGATGTACTCTTCCAGGGCAGAACCCCGAAGTCCTCTTGAATTCCAGGTAGGCATTGATCACTCCTCCTTGGTCCCGGAACAAATAAATGTCACGGGATCCGCTCACATTATCGGACGATTTAGCATCTCTTCCGAGTCATAGTACAAAATGTTTTCCTTTAAAAGGGTAAAGTCTCCATTTTTCAATTCAGCGAGATTGACGCAGCAGTTCGGCTGCCGCAAATTCCAAAAATCATCGAGCGAGATCCCCTTAATACGGCGCAAAAACGCCCGGATCACGGTGCCGTGACAGATGACGAGCACATTGGATAAATCCGGCTCAAATTCGAGCGGCACAAGTTCCCGATCCATAAAATCATCGATCCGTCCGATCACTTCTTCATAGGTCTCACCGGTGGGATCCGGCACATAAAGAGAAGGTTTGGAAAAGCAGTTTACGATATTTTCATCGTACTGCCTGATCTCTTTTAGTTTTAATCCCTCGTATTTTCCAAAACACATCTCCCGAAGGCGGTCGTCAAAATAAAGCTCTTTTCCGGAAGCGGTATAGGATGTCTTATCGGCAATAATACGCGCTGTTGTTGCCGCCCGGATCATGGGACTGGAGTAGATGCGATCAAAGCTTATCCCATCGCGGCAAAATCCGTCACCGGTTATCTCGGCAAGCTCCACCCCATATGCTGTCAGTGCGATGTCCGAGGAACCCTGGATCCTTCCCTCACGGTTCCATTTGGTTTCTCCGTGTCTCATAATATATATGTTCATATCAAGCTTCCATCCGCTCCTCCGCTCTCAAAAAGGCTTCCGTCTCAGGGATCTCAACGCTAAGCCCGGCCGGGAACTCCCATCGGTATGCCTGGAGCAGCTGGCCCTGTATTCCGGTCTTTTCTTTCAGTTTTTTATTTAATGCCGGGTCACCGTATTTCGGATCTCCCAGGATGGGATGACCGATCGAGGCGAGGTGCGCCCGGATCTGATGGGGACGACCCGTGATGAGGTGAACTTCCAGCAGTGTCACATCTCCAAAAAAGGCAAGAGGGCGGTATGCGGTCTCAATGGGATCTCCCTGTCCCGTCTGCGTGATCTTGACCTGATTCGTGCTCTCATCCTTTCTAAGAAATCCGGTTAAGTGTTCGGGTTTCTCAAGCTTTCCCTTTACAAGTGCGCGGTAATATTTCCCCAGTTCCCGTCCCTTTAAGAGTTCAGCCATCTCCTGAAGGCCGTGCATGGTCTTTCCTGCAATAAGGAGTCCGGAAGTGTTGCGGTCCAGACGGTTGCAGATGGACGGGTGAAAGGTCCGAAGCTCTTCCGGTGTGATCTGACCACTGTGGAGAAGATAGGCCGTCACCCGGTCATTTGCGGAGTCATCATCCGGCTTTGCCTTTTGCGCAAGAAGCCCGGCCGGCTTGTTTAAGATCAGAATATCCTCATCCTCATACACGATCTCAATGTCCGGGTTTACGCTTTCCGTTTCAAAAAAAGGGGCATGTGAAAACTTGGAAAATGTCTCATCAGAGAGGTAAAAGCGAACCTCATCCCCAGGTTGTAAGATCTCGGATCCGGAAGCTCTCTTCCCATTTAACACGATATTTTTTTTCCGGAGCATCTTATAGATAAAGCTCTGGGGAGCTGCATCCAACATCCGAAAGAGATATTTATCCATCCTCTGTCCGGCTTCCCGATCCGAAATAGAAAAGTTTCTCATAATCCGTCACGCGAACAAATCTGTGAAGTCATCTATATAGTAATCTGCAAGTTCCATTTTTTTCTCACGAAGATGCTCAGCATAGGTATCCTCTACGCCGCAGACACGCATTCCTGCATTCTTTCCGGCCAGGATCCCCATGGGGACATCCTCAAACACCAGACAGCGTTCCGGCTCTATACCGAGTTTTTTCGCCGTGACAAGGTAAACCTCCGGATCCGGCTTCCCACTGCTGACATCACAGACTGTAGTCACGGCATCAATGGAGTCGGTCAGTCCCTGAACCCGCAGGAATTCCTCCACGAGCAGATTTGAGTTGCTGGTCGCGATCCCGATCCGGATCCCCTTCTCTTTGAGAAGTGCGATAAACGCACGTGCTGCGGGCTTTAGCACAGCATTCGTCCGGTATTTTTCAAATGCTGTATCATTCCAGCTCTGTTTGATTTCTTCAACAGATTCCTCCATGTGGAATCTCTCCTTAAAATAAACGGCTGTCTCCGTGAACCCCATTCCCTCGATCTTCTCGTTTAAGTCCTTCGGGAATTCCATATTACGGTCATCAAAAAAGTCCCGGTCAAGCTCCAGCCAGATTCCCATGGAATCCGCAAGTGTGCCGTCTAAGTCAAATATCACGGCATCTATTTGACAGAGCATTTGTTCCGTATCGTTCTTCTGCATACGACACCTCAAATCATGAGGGGAAACTCCCACCCGCATCAAGTCAAAAGTTGCACAAAAAAACGGCATCCGGATCTCAAAAAATATGAAAGCCATGGATGCCGGTATCTTAAGCGGGCCTATCCGTTGGTGATACACCCGCTTTCCTTACAGGATCAAAGATCAGATGAGGTTGAGCTCATCCAGATTATCGTTCTGTGCGGACATGGCAGCTGCGCTCATATCCTGAGCAACCGGAGGCGGTGCGAGCTCGCCGCGGTTTGCCTTTACGATATCATAGCAGTCCTGAAGAGAACTTAAGACGCCATCATAGCGCTCCTTCGTGGTGGAGATCGCGTTTGACATGATGTTCTCCAGGTTGCTTAAGAGATTATCTGTATACTCGATGGAAGCACTGCGGATCGAATTGGCATCTTCGGTAGCCTTGTCCAGGATCTCCTGCGCCTGATTCGTCGCGATGGAAACGACTTCGTTGGCCTGAGCATAGGCCTGCTGCATGATCTGGTGCTCACTCACCAGCTCATTTGTCTGTACCTGCGCCTCTGCAACGATCTCATCCGCTCTCTGCTGAGCATCCGCCAGGATCGCATCTTTGTTGGCAACGATCTTCTGATAGCGCTTGATCTCTTCAGGTGTCTTCATCTTAAGCTCCTCCAAGAGCTCTGAGATCTCATCCCTATCCACAATGATCTTTCCCTTCGCCAAGGGCTGCTCCTTGCAGTTTTCGATATATTCCTCGATTTCTGCAATGATCTGTTCTAATCGACTAGTCATAAGAACCCCTTTCTATTTTTCCAAATTATATTTCTTATATATTTTATCGATGATCGATTCCGGAACAAAATTTGAGATATCACCACCATAGGAAGCTACTTCCTTTACAATGGTGGAACTCAAATAAGAGTAGCGCAGATTTGAGACCAGAAACATCGTATCAATAGATTCATTGAGCACATGGTTCGTCTGTGCGATCTGTAGTTCGTACTCAAAATCCGTGACTGCTCGAAGCCCTCTTACAATGACAGTGGCTCCAACCTGCCTGGCATACTCAGCCGTCAGTCCTTCAAATATACCCACTGTCACATTCGAAAACTGACGCGTCAACTCTCTTAACATAGTAACACGTTCTTCTACAGAAAACAACGGATTTTTTGCATTGTTTTTCAGAACGGCAACATTTAATTCATCCACCATCTGAGCGGAACGTTTTATCATATCCAGATGCCCAAATGTCGGCGGATCAAAACTTCCGGGATAAATAGCTTTTTTCATGACTTCTTCCTGACGAGGCCGTCAGGCCCTCCCTTTTTTTAAAAAAATATGCTGATTCGTCTTATATGTTTTAACCCGGTAAACGAAAAATCCTTCAATTGCAAGATCTTCCGGAACGCAGTCTATTGACTCTTCCACAATGACAATGCTGTTTTCTCCGCAAAGAGAGGAAGTGTCGAGATACGTAAGAGCTTGCTTTGAAAGTCCTTTTCCATAGGGTGGATCCAAAAACAGGATGTCAAACACATACTGTCCCTCTATCATTTTTAAGGCTGCCATAAAATCCATGCAGAACACATCACACGTAAGATCAAACTTTGTAAATTGAATATTTTCACGGATGCAGGAGACCGCCCTCCTGCTGTGATCTACAAATACAGCCCGAGAAGCGCCGCGGCTTACCGCTTCAAGTCCCACGCTTCCGCTGCCTGCGAACAAGTCGAGAAAGACCGATCCCGGGACATCAGGTCCCAGAATATTAAACAGGGTCTCCTTGATCCGGTCTGTGGTAGGGCGTGTATCCGGCCCATCCACTGTTTTTAAAGGAAGGCTTCGCGCGGTTCCGGCAATGATCCTCATGCTCGCTTCGTCTCCTCCCTTTTAATCCTGTTCCCGCAGTACATCCCTGTTTTTTACAAGGTAAACGATCAGGGAGATCACGGTCAGCACCAGTGCAACGTAAAGTGCGATATACGCCAGCAGGAAGATGGGATATATCCCCGCCAGACGCAGATTCCACGCGCAGCCGAGAAGAAAGAGGATGATCGCTGCCATCTGAAACACCGTCTTTAATTTTCCCCAGATCCCCGCTGCGATCACGACCTGATGTTCCGCCGCGATAAGGCGAAAACCGCTGATCACAAACTCTCTCGCGATGATGATGATCACGATCCACGCCGGTATAAATCCCAACGCCATGAGGCAGATCAGCGCAGAGCAGACAAGCAGCTTATCGGCAAGAGGATCCATAAATTTCCCGAAATTGGTGACAAGGTTGCGCTTTCTGGCAATCCTGCCGTCCAGCATATCCGTGAGGCTGGCGACGACAAAAATGATCAGGGCGATCAGATAGGCCCACCACCCCATCCCGACATCCGCCAACATGAAGAACACAAAAAACGGGATCAGAATAATACGGAACAGTGTTAATTTATTAGGTAGATTCATGCCGCTGCCTCCTGTCAGCCCCCGGCCGGCTTTCCGATGAGGTCATACTCGTAGGCACCTGTGATCTGTACTTCCACAAAATCTCCACTCATCAGCAGTTTGTCCGTCTCGACAAACACATACCCGTCCACATCCGGGGCATCCCGGTAACTTCTTCCGATATAGGCATTTTCGTCCGCCACTTTACCCTCGATCATGACTGTGATCCTCTGTCCGATCATCTCTTCATTTTTATCGAGAGACACTTCGCTTTGCAGCTCCATGACATCTTCCTGCCATAAAAGCTTTGTGTCTTCGTCGATCTGATCCGGGAATTGTGCAGCTATCGTGTTTTCTTCCCTGGAATAACAAAACGCGCCGAGACGGTCAAATTCTGTCTCATCGATAAATGCAAGCAATTCTTTGTGCTGCTCATCGGTCTCCCCCGGAAACCCGCAGATCACGGTCGTGCGCAGCGCGATATCCGGAATTTTTTCCCTGAGGGAAGCAATGCACGCAAGAATGCTTTCTTTGTCCGTGCGGCGCCCCATTCTCTTTAAGATCTGCGTATTGCAGTGCTGGATCGGCAGATCAATATAATGACAGACATGCTCACAGTCGCGGATGGCATCGATCAGATCATCCCCGATCTCTTCCGGATAACAATACAGCAAACGAATCCAGCAGATCCCATCGATCTCGTTCAGTTGCCGAAGAAGCCGGGCCAGTGATCTTTCCCCGTACAGATCCATCCCGTACCAGGTCGTCTCCTGCGCAACTAAGATGAGTTCTTTTACCCCCTGTAAGACAAGCTCTTCCGCCTCCGAGAGCAAGTCCTCCACCGGGACACTGCGGTACGGTCCGCGGATCGACGGTATGACGCAGTATGTACAGCGTCTGTCACATCCCTCCGCGATCTTTAAATATGCATAATGACCGCCGGTGGAGATGCTTCTTACGGCGGCATGTTTTTCTGTCTTATCAAGTGACTGATAGGACTCGTACTTTTGTCCGTCAAGTGTACGGCCTACGGCATCTATGATGTCCTCCGTAGACTTGGTCCCCAGCACGGCGTCAACTTCCGGGAATTCCTCCATTATCTCTTCCCGATCGCGCTGTGCCAGACATCCACAGACGATCAATGCCCTGCAGGGGCCTTTGGCGCGCCAGGCAGACATCTCCAGGATCGTCTGGATGCTTTCTTCCTCCGCGTCATGGATAAAGCAGCAGGTGTTGATGACGATAACATCGGCTTCCGACTCATCATCGGTGACCTCAAACTGATGTTTTGCCAAATTTCCGAGCATATACTCGGAGTCCACCAGGTTTTTATCACAGCCGAGAGAAATAAATAAAACCTTCATGGCTCCCTACGATCACTCCTCATCCGCATCCTCATCTTCGCCGAGGATCCGCACCTTCTGGTCATAGAGCTCCTCCACGGCAACAGAGAGCGGCTTTTTATTCTCCGCATCCTCAATTTTGGGCGCAGCCCCATCGATGATCTGACGGGCACGTTTTGCAGAAGCGATCACGATGGAATACCGGCTGTTGATCACCGGCATCTCCCCGATATCGTCCGTATCTTTGTTGACGACTTTCATTAATTCTACGTAGGATGGATGGATCATATTTCTTCTCCCTTCAAATACCTTTTTAAATCTTCTTCTATGATATAGATGTCTTCAAGACAATATTTCATGCGGCAGCGCTCGTTTTCGATGATCCGGTTTGTCTGTTCCACACATTGATCCAGATCATCGTTTATGATCAGGTAGTCATAGACATCACTGCCCTGCGCCTCCTCGATCGCCCGTTTCATACGGGCGCGGATCTCGTCTTCCGATTCCGTCCCTCTTCCATGCATCCTGTTAAGAAGTGTCTTCGCACTCGGCGGGGTGACAAACAACAACAGCGTGTCCGGAAATTTTGCTTTGATCTGAATCGCGCCCTGGATCTCGATCTCCAAAAGAACATGTTTCCCGGTGGAAAGCTGCTCTTCTACATATTTTTTGGGAGTACCGTAGTAGTTCCCTACATAAGTGGCATATTCCAAGAGTTCTTTGCGCCTGATCATCGTTTCGAACTCTTCTTTTGTCTTAAAAAAATAATCCCTGCCTTCCTCTTCACCGGGGCGTATGCTTCTCGTCGTTGCGGAGACGGAAAGCGCATATCGGTCCGGATAGGCAGCTGTAAGTTTTTTCATGATCGTCCCTTTTCCGGATCCGGCAAACCCGGAAAGTACGATCAATAATCCGGAATTTTTCATTATTTCCTCGCTTTACTCCAGGTTCTGGATCTGCTCGCGAACCTTTTCAATCTCTGTCTTGAGCTCGATCGCAATATTGGACGTCTCCATATCGTTCGCCTTCGAGAGGATCGTATTCGCCTCCCGGTTCATTTCCTGGGCAATGAAATCGAGCTTTCTCCCGACCTCATTTTCCTCTTTTAACGTATCGATCATGGAGTAAATGTGGGTCCGCAGACGTACCGTCTCCTCATCCGTACAGATCTTGTCCGCAAAGAGGACGATCTCGGATGTGAGCCTTCCCTCATCGATCTGAACATTGTCGAGCAGTTCCCGCACTTTCTGTTCCAGCTTTTCGCGATACTCGGCTACGATCTGTGGGCCTCGCTCCTCCACAAGATCAACATTTTTGAGCATATTTTGGAGCTTCTCCTCCAAATCACCTCTCAATTTCTCTCCTTCAACCGTTCTGGCTTCCACAAACTGCTCTAAAGCCTGCTGAAGTGCCTTTTCGATCAGGGCTTTGATCTCCTTCTCATCCAGCGACACATCTTCCATTGTCAGCACCTCCGGGTACCGGGACAAAGTACTTGTGCGGATATCGTCTTCCAGAGAGAAATCCTCTGCCATCTCACGCAAAAGGGAAAGGTACTCAGTTGCGAGCTCACGGTTGTATTTTACATTTACATCATGATTGGAGAGATCTTCATAGCTTAAGAACACATCGACTTTACCGCGGCTGACGCTGTTTTTAAGTGCTGAGCGGACAAAGGTCTCCAAAAAATTCAGGTTTCTCGGCATCTTTACATTGACGTCTAAGTATCTATGATTAACTGATCTTAGCTCCACCGTAATCTTTCGAAAGTCGTCGGAACATTCGCCTCGACCGAAACCGGTCATGCTTTTTGCCATGATCTTCCTCCATTCTGATTTCATTACAGTAAAATTCAATTTATTATATTAGTTTTTTTGTGTGAAGTCAAATATTTTCCGTAGCCGCACGTGCCCCAAAATACGAAATTTTAAACCCTAATCCATTGACAGATAGAGTGATTTAACCCTATAATTACCTGGTTAAAAGCAACAATTTTTTGATCAAAAAGGAGAATGACATGAAAAAGAAACTTATACTTGTAGTAGCAGCTGCTCTGGCCGCATGCACGATTGCCGGATGTGGCAAATCCAATACGACAGAGGTCATCGTTGAGGAGGTGCCTGTTGAGGAGACGACACCCGCCGCCGATACAGCGACTGCCCAGCCGGAGGACAATGCGTCTTCGACTACTTCCACCCCATCGACCGACACCAAGATCAATACGGATGATATGTATGTGGAAGGCACTGTCACCTATACTGACGGCAGCATCATGACGGTCCAGGACAAGGACGGGAAAGAATACACCTATGAGATCGCGACTGCTGAAATGGATCTTGATGACAACGGTCTTGCAGAGGGGATCAGTGTCGGCGTCACGTCTACTTCCGATCAGAACGATGACGGCAACTATAAGGCAACGGCTGTAAAAGAGCTGTCCGACTCAGTGGAAGAGGAAGACTCACCGTCTTCAGGCAGCGGATCATCGGGCGACTTTACCGTAGAGGGCGAAGTGACTTACACGGATGGCAGCATTATGACAGTCACAGACAGCGATGGACAGGAATATACATATACTATCTTGAGTGCAGAGGTAGATGTAGACGACAATGGTATCTTTGAGGGAATCACCGTAAAGGTCACGGCAGACTCCACACCCAATGACGAGGGCACCTATACGGCATCTTTGGTGGATGAAATTTCTGATCCCGACTGATCTGAACGATCAACTTTAAGCGGGGAGGCATACATGGCGCTTGACGGAACGGTTGTCGCAAACCTTGCATATGAATTAAACAGGAAGCTTTCCGGCTCCCGCATCAGCAAGATCACTCAGCCCGAGACGGATGAGCTTATATTGACCGCAAAGGGCTCTGAAGGCCAACTGCGCCTTCTGCTCTCATCAAACGCCTCTCTTCCCCTCGCCTATCTGACAGATAAGAACAAACCGGCGCCGATGACGGCGCCGAAGTTTTGTATGCTGCTGCGAAAGCACATCGGAGGAGGAAGGTTCCTTTCTGTATCCCAGCCCGGACTCGAACGCGTGCTCATCTTTTCAATCGAGCACCTGGATGAAATGGGCGATCGGAGCACAAAAAGGCTGATCCTTGAATTGATGGGAAAGCACAGCAACCTGATCTTTACCGATGAAAACGGGATGATCTTAGACAGCATCAAACATATCTCCGCCCAGGTCAGTTCTGTGCGCGAAGTTCTCCCGGGCAGAGAGTATTTTATCCCTACACAGGAGGGCAAGACAAACCCACTGACGGAAACAAAGGAGGGCTTCTTAATGACCGTCCGATCCCAGCCCAGATCAGCCGCGAAGGCCGTCTATGGCTCATACACAGGCATTAGTCCTCTTATCGCAAACGAGCTGTGTTATCGTGCCGGAATAGACGGCGACGCACCCTGTGCCTCTGTCACAGAGGAAAACTGGCAGTTGTTGTCAAGATGCTTCCTCTCTTTCATGGATCGAATCCGTGATCACGACTTTGAACCTCACATCTATCGAGCCGGCGGCGATCCGGTAGAGTTTTCCAGCGTTCCTCTTCTATCCTATGAAAACTGTGACGATGAGCCCATGGAGACTGTCTCTGCCATGCTCGAGAATTTTTACGCGGAAAAGAGTGTTTACAGTCGTCTCCGCCAGAAATCTGTCGACCTTCGTCATATCGTAAACACTCATCTTGAACGCAGCCGCAGAAAATATGACCTGCAGAAGAAACAGCTGTACGACACTGAAAAGAGAGATAAGTACAGGCTTTACGGCGAACTGATCCACACCTACGGCTATGACATCCCAGAGGGAGCCAAAAGCTTTGAAGCGCCGGATTATGAGACGGGAGAAGCCGTGACGGTTCCGCTTGATTCAACGCTTTCTCCGATGGAAAACGCAAAGAAATATTTTGACCGCTACAGGAAATTAAAACGTACCTTTGAGGCGTTAAACAGTCTCATCGATGAGACACGCGCGGAGATCGCCTATCTTGAGACAGTCGCAACTGCGCTTGATATCGCCCGCTCCGAGTCCGATCTCGCCCAGATCCGGGAAGAGCTTACGGAAAACGGATACATCCGTGATCGCCAGGGAAAGTCAAAAAAACGGCCAGCCAAGAGCAATCCTTACCACTACCGCAGTTCAGACGGATATGATATCTATGTCGGAAAGAACAACGTCCAAAATGATGAACTGACATTTAAGCTCGGTGAGGGAAATGACTGGTGGTTTCATGCGAAGCAGATGCCGGGTTCTCATGTCCTCGCGAAGACAAAGGACGGGGAAATGCCGGATAAGACATTTGAAGAAGCAGCAGCCCTGGCGGCTTACTACTCGCGCGGGCGCGATTCCGACAAGGTAGAAGTGGACTACATCCAAAAAAAACATGTAAAAAAACCAAGCGGAAGTAAGCCCGGCTTTGTAGTGTACTATACAAATTATTCGATGGTAGCATCGCCGGACATCTCCGGCATTCGCCTGATCTCAGACTAGGAAAAACAGATGAACTTTCCCGCCTGCTAAAGGTTCAGCAGCGCAAAATCCTCTCCCGCATACTGTTTTAACCGCTCTTTTAAGATCCTGTGAGACGGGTCCTGTAATTTCGGATCATCTTTCCAAATAAGCGCCACTTCATAGGCTGCTTTTCCCATCACATCCGCATCCTGGTAGATATCTGCCAGCTTAAAGCTGAAATCTCCGCTCTGCCTGATTCCAAAGAAATCGCCAGGTCCGCGCAGCTTTAAATCCTCCCCCGCAATGTAAAAACCATCGTTGGAATGGTTTAAGATCTCAAGCCGCTCGTTGGATCTTCCTGATTCACTCCCCTGCATCAGGATACAATAGGACTGTGCATCCCCGCGGCCGACCCGTCCGCGCAGCTGGTGAAGCTGGGCAAGCCCGAACCGCTCTGCATTTTCCACCATCATAACCGTCGCGTTGGGCACATCCACCCCCACCTCGACGACTGTTGTAGATACAAGAATCTGGATCTTGTTGCGGAGAAAATCTTCCATGACGCGATTCTTCTCCTCTGCCTTCATTCTCCCGTGTAGAGAGCCGATTGCAATATCTTCCGGAAAGATGTCCCTCAGATGCTTTGTGTAGTCTGTGACATTCTCTCCCTCCATCTGTTCGGAAGCCTCTACCAGAGGGCAGATCACATAGATCTGATGACCCATGCGGATCTGTTTTTCCATAAATCGGTAGGCTGTATCCCGGTACGACGGATCCACGACACAATTTTTGATCGGCAGACGCCTTGCAGGCACTTCATCGATAACTGAAATATCGAGATCTCCGTAAAGGATGATCGCAAGGGTGCGTGGAATGGGCGTGGCGCTCATGACAAGTATATGCGGGTGCGACCCTTTAAACGAAAATGCCTCCCGCTGTTTGACACCAAAGCGGTGCTGCTCGTCGGTGACGACGAGCGCCAAATTACAAAAATTTACTTTTTCCTGTATCAGGGCATGGGTGCCGACGATCAGAGCGTTCGGCTCCCGTTCAATGATCTCATAGGCTTCCCGCCGCTTTTCAGCTCCCAAAGAGCCGGTCAGGAGTACGATCGGATAGTTCAGATCAAGGCTCTCACACAGCTGCCTCAGTTTGCCGTAATGCTGCTGGGCTAAGACATCGGTCGGAGCCATGATCGCAGACTGAAGATCATTGTGCGCACAGTCCAGCATGGCCAAAAAAGCGATGATCGTCTTTCCGGAGCCCACATCCCCCTGTACCAGCCGCTGCATAACTTTTTCCGAGCGCATATCATCCCAGATCTGCTCCATCGTTCGTCTCTGTGCCCCGGTCAGGGAATAGGGCAGACGTTTTGCAAGCTCCTCGACATATCCGGGATCCCGGAAAGAAAAAGAATTCTCCCAGGCAGATGAGGAGTCTTTTGTCAGCTGCATGCAGAGCAGAAAAAAGAAAAATTCATCAAACACGAATCTTGTCCTGGCCAGGATACAGCTCTCCTCATCAACGGGCAGATGCATATTGCGGAGCGCGAAATTGTATTCGCTCAGTTGGTTCCTCGTGCGGATATCTTCCGGCAGATACTCCATCTCAAGCGGAATATCCGAAAGGGCCAGCCGGACTGTTTTTTGTACCTGTCGGTTGGTAAGCCCCTTTGTCAGGCTGTATATGGGGCGCAGTGTCTGCCTTATTCTTTCATACTCCTCCTGAGAAAAGATCTCAGGCTGTTCCATATAAAACTGATCGTTCTTTACCGTAACGCGGCCATATAAGACATACCAGCCCCCTGCCCGGATAAGAGAGCGGATATAGGGCGAGCGAAACCACATGACACGCAGCAAACGTTCTTCTCCTGCCACATCAAGCACTGCTGTCTTTAACCTGGAACGGTTGTTTACGACAGGAGATCTCGGCGCACGAATATAGATAGCGTTTTTGCGGTCCGGGATCATCTCGTCAATGGATAAGATCTGTGGACACCGCTCATAATCGCGCGGAAAATATAGGAGTATATCACCCACCGTGTATACTCCTATTGATTGGAATAGCTGTTCTGTTTTCGGTCCGATGCCTTTGATCTCATTTATCGGAGAATCCAGTTTCATGGTGATCTCCTCACTCTACAGAAACGATATAGTAATAGATCGGCTGCCCGCCGTATTGGATCTCAACCTCGCATTCCGGATACTCTTTTGCCACAAATTTGCCAAGTGTCTCGGCTTGATCCTTATCGATCTCCTCGCCATAATAGATACAGATAAAGGAGGAGTCTTCTTCGACAAGAGACTGGATCATATCACGCACCACTTCCTCGATCTCAGTCCCTGTGGAGAGAATGGAGGAGTCCCCGATCCCCATAAAATCTCCTTCTTTGATATCCCAGTCATCGATCTCGGTATCGCGGATCGCATAGGTGACCTGACCGGTCTTAACCATACCGATCACTTCGTTCATCAGCTCTTCGTTGGCATCCGCTCCGGCTTCGGGAACAAAATTGATCAGCGCAGTGATCCCCTGCGGAACTGTCGTAGTCGGAATAACAACAACCTTTTTTCCCTTTGCGAGCGCAGCCGCCTGATTGGCTGCCAGTATGATATTTTTATTGTTGGGGAAGATAAAGATCGTTGCGGCATTCACCTGACTGATCGCCTCTAACATATCCTCCGTGCTGGGATTCATGGTCTGACCGCCTTCGATCAGATAGTCAGCTCCGAGCCCCATAAACACCTCGTTCATCCCTTCCCCGATCGATACAGCGATAAAACCGATCTCCTTTTCCGGCTCTTTCGGCTCCGGGACAGACTCCGCCTGTTCTCTGGCAAGACGCTCCGCGTTCTTGATCAGCTTCTCCTGATGCTCTTCCCGCATATTATCGATCTTGATACTGCTTAAGGAGCCTAAGGTCAAGGCTTCCTGCAGCACAAGTCCGGGGTCGTTGGTGTGTACATGTGTCTTGATCAGATCATTCTCGGCAACCATCACAATGGAGTCGCCCAGAGAGTTTAAAAAGGAACGGTAGCTGCTCTTCTCCTCTTGTGAGAGTGCTTTGTCCAGATTGATGATAAATTCGGTGCAGTAACCGAAGACGATATTATCTGTCTCAATGCCGGACTCCGGCAGAACGACCTCCTCCTGGCCAAAGCTCTCGGAAAGCATATAGTCACCCTCGATCCCCAGATAGGCATCCTGCACGCCATGAAAGATCTCCAGCAGTCCCTGCCCGCCGGCATCCACCACGCCGGCCTGTTTGAGCACGGGAAGCATATCAGGTGTCAGGGCGAGTATACGCTCCGCCTCCGAGATGATCCCATCAAAAAACTCTTCCATGGTACAGGAGGCATCATCAGCCAGCTCCTGCGCCTTATCTGCCGCCGCTTTTGCAACCGTTAAGATCGTGCCCTCTTTCGGCTTCATGACAGCGTTGTAAGCTGTCTCGCTTGCCCTTAAAAGCGCCTCAGAGATCACGCTCTTGTCCAACACATCGCAATCAGCAATAACCTTCGCAAAGCCGCGGAGCAGCTGAGAAAGGATCACGCCGGAATTGCCGCGCGCACCGCGCAGAGATCCGGAAGAGATCGCTTTTGACAGATCCCGCATCGTCGGATCCTGTATCTTTTCCATCTCACGGATCGCAGAAAATATCGTCATACACATGTTGGTCCCCGTGTCGCCGTCCGGCACCGGGAAAACATTCAGTTCATTGATCCACTCTTTTTTGGCATCCAGATTCTTGGCTCCCGCCACAATCATCCTGACAAGGAGTTCGGTATCTATAGTCCTGGTCTCCAACGGTATGTCCTCCTTAATCAATAACTCTTACACCCTCAACGAAGATGTTGATCTTTTCCACTGTAAGCCCCGTAAACTCTTCTACTTTATACTTTACCGTAGACATGAGGTTATCCGAGACGGTGGAAATACTCACGCCGTAGGAAACAATGACATGAAAATCAAGGGTAATCTTGTCATGGTCCTCAATCTGAACGGAAATTCCATGATGCAGATAGTCTTTTTTTAACAACTTCACAAGGCCGTCCTTGACGTTTACAGCAGCCATCCCAACGATCCCAAAACACTCCACAGCCACAGACCCGGCATAGGTGGCGACCACTTCGGAATCGATGCTGACGGTTCCCATCTCACTGTCCAATTGCCCCTTCATATAATGTCCCTCCATACGATTATTCTGGGTAATACATTTCCGAAAAAACTCTTTTTCATTATACCATTTTTATTACAAATGAAAATAGCCAATTTGATAAAAACAAAAATTCATGGATTTATTTGAATTTGTAGTTGCATTCTCCCATGTCTTCTGATAAAATACATTTGTTGCGAGTCAGGAAATGTCGCAGCAGTTCAGTATTTACCGAGGAGGTGGAATCATGGCAAAATGTGCTATTTGCGGAAAAAGTGTTCAGTTTGGCAAACAGATCAGCCATTCCCACAGAAGATCCAATAAAATGTGGAAGCCGAACCTCAAGAAGGTGAGAGTCAATATTGACGGTACTCACAAGAGAATTTACGTTTGTACCAACTGCCTGAAGGGCAATAAGGTCGAGCGCGTTTAGTTATGTTACAAAAAAGCCCCTTCCTCTTTAAGAGGAAGGGGTATTTTAGTTTTCAAAAAACATGTCTTACACTTATTCATCCTCAATGTTCAGCTTTTCTTTCAGATCCTTGGCCGCTTCCTCTCTGGCCTCTTCCTTGGCCTCAAAGCCCTCCGGATCTTTCCTCTTATCCATACGCTTCATAAATTGATTGACGAAGTCCGGCAGCATATCGAGAAGCTTTGTGATCCCGTCCTGATTCTTTACACTGACCATGCGGGTCACACCGTCCTGGATCACAAGTACTGCGCTGGGAGACATCTTGGCCCCCACACCGCCTCCACTGTTCTTTTTCTTATCCCCGATGAAGGCGCCGGCCCCCATGCCAAACGTCACGTCTACCAGGGGAAGAAGAATCGTATTCTCCATATAGATCGGCTCGCCCACCACCGTCTTGGAAGAAATAAAGCCGTCCATTCCCTCTACCAGGGAATCCACTGTTTTCTGAAATGTGCCGTTTCCATTGCCGTTTCCGTTTGTCTCTGCCATGTGTATAACCTCCTGCTAATTATGATGTCTTAATTCCCCTATAAACAATCTGATATTCTTTTTTCGTATCAATCCGACCAGCAAAAAGAGCAAATGCAGTAACATCATATGCCCTTTCGCATGGATATCACCATTTATATATGTCTGCTCGGCCTCAAAATCAGGCACGATCGTAAGCTCGGTCCGATAAATGACCGGAAATGCGGAGATCGCTCCAATGATCATTCCGGTCCGGGACGGATCGCGCATGCCAAAACTCACGCATCCGTGAAACTCTCTGGGCCGGATGCGAAACAGAAAAATCTGGAACAGTTCCACCGCTTCGTTCCAAATTTCATATTCCCGCACCAGGTTAACGACACGAGTCGCAGACCTTGTCGTGCGAAGGATGCGGCTCATGATCTTCTCCTCCACTTCCTCGATCTCGGTCTCTATTTTCTTTTTCTCGTCCCTTTTCTTCTTTCTGACCCTTCGCTTTTCTCTCCACTCTTCATCCAGAAAGTCGATCGAAAAAAATAGGATGGCCAGCACCAGTTCCATTTCATCCTCAAAATTCAAGCGGAACCGGAACAGTCGAAACAGCCAGTAGACCTTAAGACCACCGCGCTGATTATCAAAATCCACATCCAGTTTGTAGGTAACCGGAATCACGAGAAGAAGGATCACCACCGCCAGGATCACAAGAAGAACAATACCGATCACTCTCGCTACGGCTAACACATAGATCATGCTGTATCTTTCCTTTGGTTCTTGTTGTAGTCCTTCATAAATGCTTTTATATCGACGTCTCCGCGTGTCCGGAAGGACTCGGAGAGAATCTTCTTGGTCAGACTAATCGCTTCTGTTCGGGTAAACGCCATTCCTACGATCTGAAGGTCATCAGTAGGATAATGCTCCTGCAAAAGCACTGCGCTCGGAATGATCTCCAAAACTGTGTCCTCCTGCGTCGGAAGAGTGATCAGATAGACACCGGCATGCGGGGCCTGCCTGGAGATCCGGTGTTTGAGCATCTTAAGTTTTGACTTACATCCTGTTCCCAGGAACATGTGATCATACCAAATCATTGCGCACCCTCAATCGCTCCGTTCCTGCGTTTTGGCCCGCTTTACATCCGGCCCGTCAGGACAGCTCAGAAATATTTTTTACTTCCCCACAGATTGCTGCGCTTCAGATCAAGATACTCGTCGTACGCCTGCTCCAGGATCTGCCTCTCATTCGGGAATTTAAGCAGATGAAACGCTTCATGGTACTTATAGTAACCTGAATCCACAAAAAACTCCTCACGCTGCGGTTTGCTGTATTAGCTGTCGGACATCATCAAATACCAGTGCACAGTCTTTTCCACGACGTCTTCCGGCACATTGAAGGTGTAGCTGCTCTGTCCGACATACTTAATGATAACCGCGTCCGCGCTGGTCTCCTCTTTTACTTCCCTTGCAGCAGTATCCTTATACTCCTCACCGGGCTCCACCGTTCCCTTCGGAAGGACCCAGCCCTCGTACCTATTGCGGTAATTTTTATATAACAGCAAAATCTTGCCACGGAATATAACCACACCACCACAGCTGGTTGCCTCAATCATTGCATTCCCTCCATGATGTGGTTTCAAAAACTACTCATAGTATACGCTTTTTGACAAAAACATGCAAGCGGGAACGCGGCTGCAAAAAGGCAGGTACCGGCTCTACTGATTAAAGTATACATCAAAGACCTGTTTAGCTACGGGGACAGCGCTTTCGCTTCCGGATCCGCCATTCTCCACAATAACAGCAATGGCGATATCGTTATATCCTTCCTTGGATCCATATCCGACAAACCAGCCGTGAGAGTTGCCCTCGCTGTCGTACTCCGCCGATCCGGTCTTTCCGGAGGCCTGGTAACTCTGCCCGGAAAGTGCGGTGCCTGTGCCGTACTGAACCACAGCCGACATGTATTGCTGCAGGAGCTGGGCATCAGACTCGGAAATAATGGATCCATAGGACTTAGGACGATATCTGCGGACTGTCGTCCCCCCGTCAGACTCCGTATGATCAACAATGTAAGGCGTATAGACCATTCCGTCCTGATCGATCGCCGCAGCCACCATAGCCATGTGAAGCGGTGTAACCGTGGTATCGCCCTGGCCGATCGCCGTCTGCATCGCTTTTGCCTCACCATCGGATGAGGTCAGGGTAAAGCTGCTCTTGGCACCTGCCAGAGAACCTGGCAGAGTCTGGTTAAAGAGCATATCATCGAGCAGAGAGCTGAATCTGTTGATATTTAATGTCGTACCGATATTCGCATAGGACGTATTGCAGGAATTGGCAAACGACTGGATCAGATCTTCCTCTCCGTGAACTGCATTATGATAGCAGTGGATCTCCGTGCCGTACTCGTCTAATACACCCTGGCAGTCATAACTGTAGTTGTCGTAAGTTCTGCTGTTCTCGTGAACATACTCCAATGTCGTAAAGATCTTAAAGACCGAGCCCGGCGGGTAGGTCCCGGATGTCACACGGTTAAGCAGCACCGAGCTCTCACTGTCGTTTACGATCGAATCCCAGTTTTCGGCCAACGTGTTCGGATCAAAATCCGGCTTGGATACCATGCCCAAAACCTTCCCGGTCTCAGCCTCTAAAACGACCACAGCGCCGTTGTTGTCTCCGAGTGCATAATAAGCGGCCTCCTGTACATCGTAGTCCAGTGTTGTGACAACACTGTCCCCCATATTCTTCTCGCCTATTATGTCATGATAGATCTGTAGCAGGAAGAAAGAATGGGACTTAAGCAGGGCGTAATTGCTCGAGGCTTCCACTCCGGACTTTCCGTTGTTGACATAGCCAACCACATGGGCAAACATCCGCCCGTAGGGATAGACCCGGGTCTCGGAACCATCCCAGTCCTCCTCCGAGTACGCCAATACGACCCCGTCACTGGAGAGGATATCTCCCCGGATCACATACTCCGAGTACAGATCCTGCCTGGAGTTGTAGGAACTGCTGATCACACTGTCGCTCTGAAAGACCTGAAACCAGATCAGGTATCCGATCATCAGACAGAATAAGGCCAAAAAGACATAGAATATGACCAAAAAGTCCCGATTCCTACCAGACCTCGTCGAAGTCTTCTTCTGTGTCTGATTCTGATCCCTCTGGTCGGGACTGTTTCCCCGACTTTGGTTTGTCCGGCTTCCGGACGTTCCCGTCCGGTTCCCCGAAGACGCTCTGGTCCGGTTTCCAGTCGTACTCGTCCGAGACCCAGTCGTACTCGTCCGGTTCCCAGTCGTTTTCGTCTGGTTTCCTGACGTTTTCGTCCGGCTCCCAGACTCCTCCGTCGTTTTCCCGGCCAGATCCATGATCTCGAGATCGTCTTGGAGCGGTCTGCTGCTCCTTCTTTTTTTGTTCCTGTTGTACCGGCTGTTCTGGCTCATCCGATTCTCCTTCATCCTGTCTCATGATATAGAGACCTTGAATAATCGCAAACATGATCATCGTGCAAAAGATCGAGCTTCCTCCATAACTGACAAGTGGAAGCGTCAATCCGGTCGACGGAATGAGTTTGATCACCCCGCCGATATTTAAAAATACCTGAATCCCATAGACACAGCCGAGTCCAAGGGCAATCAGTTTATAAAATTGATCCCGGATCTGCATGGCGATGTTTAAAAACATCATAAAGCAGCTGAAACATACCAGTATCAGGCAGATTCCGAAAAGAATTCCCATTTCCTCAACAATAGCGGCAAAGACAAAGTCAGAGCTTGCGACCGGGATCGTATTCGGAAGTCCCTGGCATAGTCCAAGGCCGAACCAGCCGCCGGTCCCGATGGCGAACAGAGACTGCGCAACCTGCCAGCCTCCGCCGTCAATATTGGCAAAGGGGTCCCGCCACGCGGCAACACGGGTATGCACATGGGAAAAAAGCCTGTTCGCGGCCAGTGCCGCCACCACCCCGACGCCGGCCCCTGCAGCCACATAGGCCGGGCGTCTCGTCGCCACATAAAGCATGATAACATATGTGATAAAAAAGATCAGCGCTGCTCCCAAATCCGTGGAGAGTACAAGAATCAACACATGTATGGCAGCCACGATCGTCGTAATGCACACCTGTCTGAAGTCGGTTGACTTATATAGCATACACGCTACAAAGAACACGAAGATGATCTTGACAAACTCAGAAGGCTGAAGCGTAATCCCTCCTACCGTGAAAGAGATATAAGCGCCGCCTGTCATCCTGCCGAGACCCAGCACAAGCCCGAGAGCCAGGATGCCGACCACTGCATAAACCCATGTAAATTTTCGTAAGAATTTTAACTTTCGTACCAGAAGCGGAATAAATATGGTGACCACCGATGTGATCGCGGCGATCTCAAACTGCCGGACCGCACTGTCAAAGTCCAGCCTGGCCAGAATGATAAAACCAATCATCATCAACATGCACATGTGATTGACGATCAGACGTGACGCTCTCTTATATGCGAACTTAAAGATGACAAACAAAAAGATCACAAAGAGGACCTGCGCCACATAAAAGACCAGATAACGGATCTCCTGCTCGATTCCAAAAAGCACGATGAACGCATCCAGATGGAGCAGAAACATGCAGGCAGACTGAGCACGGAGCATACGCCTCTCTCTGAAGTCATCTCCCTGTCTGACTAAAACGGCAAAACTGTAATATGTGTAGAACATAAACAGGAAGATCATCAAATATTTTGAAACTTCGGTGATCAGATGAATCATGTTGTCTCCTTAAGTCTGTTGAGAAGCGTAAACGCAGGGGGCTCCCCTCTATGTGAGGAGTGTAACATACTCTGCTCCAATTGGCAAAGCGCCGTGCGTGTTGGCAACGGAAATCTGCGTGCTTATGTAAACCGGAAGATTGAAAAAATCTCTTTACAAATTGAAATACGCCATAATCCTGTACGATAATGGCGTCCAATCCATGTTTATTAAATGGCTTGATATAGCTGTAAAGGCGTCCGCTCCGGCGGCGATCACAGCCTCCGGGATCTCCGGAGGCCCTGCGGGAGCCAGCAGTTCCGGTCTCATCTCTTTGACTTTCCCTCCAAACGTTCCAGCGCAAGCTGCGTGTCCGCAAGAGTCTGTTTTAATACTGCAATCTCATTATCTTTCATCTGCAGATCATCCTCAAGCTCTTTTTCCCTCTCCTGGACCCGGATCAGCTCTTCCGCGATGTTAAGCTCGATCAAAAGTGGTTTTATGTCCGCCGGAAGGCTGTGATATATCTCAGTACCCTCCAGTTTTTTGATCATTCGGTTGACGCAGGCGGCGACCCTCTGAATTTGCATCTCATCCTCGCTGCCGCTCATGGTTAATACTTTTCCGCCGATCACCACCTGTACTTCGCTGTTTTGTTCCATACTATTCTCCTTGATGTATTGAATTAGCACTGCATACCGGTCGATCAGACCTCTCTTGTCTGATGAAAGAGTTCATAGGTGAGATCCGTCGCCATACGCCCCTTCGGCGTACGATTGATGTATCCGTTCTTCACAAGGTAGGGCTCGTACACATCCTCGATAGTACCGGCATCTTCTCCGATCGCAGCGGCAAGTGTGTCCAAGCCCACCGGCCCGCCGGAAAACTTTTGAATGATCGTAAGCAAAAGCAGCCGGTCGTTTTGATCCAGTCCCTGGCTGTCTACCTCAAGAAGATCCAGTGCAAAGGAAGCGATCTCTTTTGTGATCACACCCTCGTAGCGTACCTGCGCAAAATCTCTCACTCTTCGAAGAAGTCGGTTTGCCAGTCTCGGTGTTCCACGCGATCGGCTGGCGATCTCACGAGCCCCTTCCGCATCGATCTCGATATTCAGCTTTTCAGCAGATTGAAGAACGATCGTCTGAAGTTCATCCACGGAATAAAATTCGAGCCTCTCGATCACACCGAACCGGTCCCGTAAGGGCGCTGTTAAAAGCCCTGCACGGGTAGTCGCTCCAACAAGCGTAAAACGGGGAAGTTCCAATCGGATCGAGCGGGCGCTCTGTCCCTTCCCGATCATGATATCTATGGCATAGTCCTCCATGGCCGGATAGAGTACTTCCTCTACCTGACGGTTTAAGCGGTGGATCTCATCCACAAACAGGATATCATTTTCCTGCAGATTGCTTAAGATCGATGCCATCTCCCCGGGCTTCGCGATCGCGGGACCGCTTGTCACTTTCATATGCACACCCATCTCATTGGCTATGATGCCGGCTAAGGTAGTCTTACCAAGCCCGGGTGGGCCGTAAAACAACACATGGTCCAGCGCCTCGCCTCTCTGTTTCGCAGCTTCGATATAGACTTTGAGCGTGTCCTTTAACTTGTCCTGTCCGATATATTCCGAGAGTGTCATGGGGCGCAGGGTGGGTTCCGTATGCGCATCCTCCTCCCGGATCTGTGTTGAAATTACTCTCTTTTCCATCGATTAAACCTCTGTGCCGGGAGTATTCCGATCCGTACCTTTTAGATCATCGCCATATTTTTAAGCGCCTGCTTTAAAACGGTCTCCACATCATCATCTTCGGAGATCTCTATGCCGGAGAGTACCCTCGATGCATCGGAAGACGTATAGCCAAGCGCCACTAAAGCCTCCATCGTCTCCCTCTTTACTAGGGAACCTCCGTCACCTACGATCGGTTCGGAACCTCCGAGGATATCCACGGCATCCTCTAAGCTTATTTTATCTTTTAACTCAATGATCAATCTCTGTGCCGTCTTGTTCCCGATTCCGGGAGCCTTGGCGATCAGCTTGTCATCCTCACTCACCACGGCAAACCGAATCTCATTGGCCGAATAAGTCGAGAGCAGAGCAAGTGCGCCCTTCGGCCCGATTCCCGAGATGTTGAGCAAAAGCTTAAACATCGCGATCTCATCCTGCGAAGAAAAACCAAAGAGCATAAACGCGTCTTCGCGTACGTGGAGGTAGGTGTAGATCTTCACCTGTGAACCGACAGCGGGCAGTTCATCGTGGATCCTTAAGGGAACCTGGATCTGATATCCGATCCCATGATTGTCCACTACGATAAGATCTTCTCTGACTTCTTCTAATGTTCCGCTGATATAAGAATACATAAGCTCCTCTTACTGTACAATGACATCAAACTCTGGCTCCTCATCGGAGGAGATCACTTCCACCACGATCTGGTTCGGAAGACAAACAATGCTCTCATTTTTCTTTGAGACAGGCTGTGCGTTGACACAGATCTGATCCGGACAGTCTGCCGAGATCATATCCGCCTTCCCCTCCGAGATGATCAAAGTGTTTGTCACACTTCCCCCACTCTCGATCGGGATCTCACGGTCGGTTGAAAGATCATACTCACCGAGTGTCTCTCCGGCCACCGTGACCCGGATCCGGTTTCCCGATTCCCTGTGTATTTGGTGATAACAAAACCAGATCACAAATAGAGCGGCAAAGAGAATGATGAGCAGGATGATCTCTTTTTTTCCGATCTTTTTCTCCATTATAGTACCACACTTCCAAGATAATAAAAACCCCTGCACTCATCGAGATGAACAGGTACGATCTGTCCGATCAGTCTCTCATCTCCGGGCAGATGAACAATACTGTTGTTGCCGAGCCTGCCGGTAACAAGGCTGGAATCCTGCCGGTTTACATCTTCCACAAGTACGTCTAAGACCCGTCCGGTCAATTTTTCCGCCTTTGCGGCCGCAATGGACGAAACTTCGTCTAAAAGCCGGTCAAAGCGCTGCTGAGCTGCCTCGGCCGGAACCTGATCTTCCATGGAATACGCCGGCGTTCCCCGCCTCGGGGAGTAGAGAAACGTAAAAGCGCTGTCGAAGCGGGTCCTTCGGACCACATCCATGGTCTCCTCAAAATCCTTCTCTGTCTCTCCGGGAAATCCGACCATGATATCCGTCGTGATCGCGATCTCAGGCACTGCCTGTCGGACTTTTTCGACAAGTGCGAGATACTGTTCTTTTGTATAGTTCCGGTTCATAATCCGAAGAAGCCGTGTGCTCCCGGACTGAAGCGGCAGATGCAGGTGCGGACAGATCTTTTGCGACCTCCCCATGATCTCAATGAGTTCATCGGAGAGGTCCTTCGGATGGGACGTCATAAAACGGATGCGCCGAAGCCCCGCTATCTCCTCCACCTGAGCAAGCAGCTGCGCAAATGTAACAGGCTCGTCAAGGGTTTTCCCGTAGGAGTTCACATTCTGACCGAGCAGCATGACCTCAACCACTCCGTCAGCCACAAAATCCCGGATCTCACTTAAGATTTCCTCCGGTCTTCGGCTTCTCTCCCGACCGCGGACATAAGGGACAATGCAATAACTGCAAAAATTATCGCAGCCGTACATAATGTTGACCCCGCTCTTAAAAAAGTATTTCCTCTTATTCGGAAGGCACTCCACCACCTGATCCGTGCCCGGCCATACATCCACGACCATCTCATTTTGTTCATAAACCTGCACAAGAAGTTCCGGGAGTTTAAAAATATTGTGTGTACCGAAAATGAGATCCACAAAACCGTAGCTTTGCCGGATCTTCTCCACAACATGCTCTTCCTGCATCATGCAGCCGCATAAGCCAATGATCATGTGAGGATTTTTCTTCTTATATCCGTTTAAATAACCAAGCCGCCCGTAAACGCGATTATTTGCGTTTTCACGGACGGTACATGTATTGAAGAGGACGAGATCCGCGTCCTCTTCACTGCTTTTTTCATATCCAACGGCCTGTAAAATGCCGCTGAGCTTTTCCGAATCTCTGGCATTCATCTGACAGCCAAAGGTGGTGACGCAAAACGTCATCCTGCGCCCGGCCTCCGCTGCCATACGGCCCAGATACTGCCGCGCTTTTGCAATAAAGTAGTACTGGCGGGCCGTCTCGTCCTCCGGGGGAGTCTGAGCAATATCTATGAGATCATATTCAACATTCATATATTTCCCACCTAGTAGATCAATACGGCCTCGCCGCCCTCAATGTATCCGTACAGCTCTTCCGCGACAGAGTACGGGAGATTAAGGCATCCGTGCGATCCGTCATACAGATAGATACTGCCGCCGAACGAGCTCCGCCAGGACGCATCGTGGAAACCGCATCCGCTTACAAACGGCATCCAGTAGCTGACCGGTGTAGAATATCCCTCACCTGAAAGCACCTGGTTTCTTGCCTTATAGGCGATCTGGTATGTCCCCCTTGGCGTGCTGCGACCCCGATTCGGATTGCCGGATACGAGATCAGAATCCAAAGTAAGCTGCCCGTCCCGGTAATACCAGAAGTGCTGTTCGGCGATATCAACTTCCAGATAGGTGGAACCGTAATCCGGCTCGTCAAACTGAGCCGCCCGCTGGAAAAACTCCACTTCGCCGGTATAGTCCTCTCCGGCATCCAGATATCCGATCAGCTCTTCAAGTGTTGAATCTGCATCGACATTCCAGCCATAATTTCCACCCTGTACCGTAACAGTCTCTCCGGAATGATTGACAAGTGTATGCTCCTTCCACTTTGTCGTGTACTTTTCCGCCAGATCATCGACATACTCCTGAAGCTTCTCCCGGTCCACGCTCACATACGGACCCTCTTCGTCCTGCGCGCTTCCGGCGTCCTCAGCGTTCTCCTCTTCCTCTGCATCCTCGTCACTGTCAACCTCTTCGTCTTCGACTTCCGGCGGTTCGTCCTCGATCACAAGCCACTGGGAGAGCTGGGTCCCATTAAGCACCTCTTGATTTTCGCCGAACTCGTAAGTGATCGTAACATTGACAACGGCATTGAGCTTATCCTGCAGATTCTCAAGCTCCTCAAAGTCTTCCGTATAATCGGGATCATCATAGCATCCCGTCTCTTCGAGATCCAGTGAAGTCGTCATGGTGCCGGCAGCCTGCTGCAGATTGGCAAGCAGGACATCTTTCTTGATCACCGTGCCGATCACGGGATCGATGATCTGATAACCCTCTCCTTCGATATAGTCGGAGAGCTTTGGCGCTTCCGGTTGGATGATATTCTTCTCGTCCAGGCAGTTCAGCCCGTCCATCGCGTCTTTAAGAAGCCCTTCATCATAGACAATCGTGCTCTCAAAGTTAGCCTCCGTGGGAGAAAAGAAATGTACGATCCAGTCAAACCCGTTTTGCTGATCCAAGAGTTCCTGCAGCTGTGCCTCCGGCGTGATTTCCAGTGCGATCTCATCTCCCGTGATCTCATCCGTTTGATCCTCGCGCTCGTACAGTGTCAGAACATAGCCATCCGCTCCATGCCGCAGGGTCTCGCCGGAATTCGATACGTTTTTCCAGGAACAGTTGATCTCGTTGATCACGGTTCTCGGATAAAAATGAGATCGAAAGTAAAAAGAAAGGAGCAGATAAGCCGCAATGATCGCAGCAACGATCAAAATGGCAATAAGAATCCGTTTCCTTCTTTGTGCGCGTATAGCTTCAATATTTTTATTGTATTTTAACTGATCAAATTTCGTTTTTTCCGAAAAGAGAGCCATAAAATACCTCTTTGAAAAAGACAACCCCGTGCATAAACCCCTGCACAAAAAAACTCAAATTATATTATAGCTGTTTCCAACAGGTTATTCAATCTAAAAATATAGATTTTTAAAAGAAAAAAACGGGGCTTAAAAAAGCCCCGTTATAGCTGTCTCCCCAGACAGCATCTTCATATCCCATCTTCGGTGTCCTGTCCGTAGTAGGCGTTATCCCCATGCTTTCGCTGATAGTGCTTATTAAGCAGTTCCTGCTGCATCCGGTCATGTTCCGGCTCAAGCATAAGCGCATGCCAGTCCATAAAGGCGACTTCTTCCAAGACCACCGCGTTGTGAACAGCATGTTCCGGATCTGTTCCCCAGGTAAAGGGACCGTGACTGTGCACCACCACACCGGGAATATCCATTGGATCGGTCTCCCGGAAGGCATCAACAATGAGGTTGCCGGTTTCCATCTCATAGTCTCCGGCAATCTCCTCCGGGGTCATACGTCGCGTACAAGGAATATCTCCATAAAAATAGTCGGCCTGCGTGGTTCCCAGGGCCGGGATGCTCCTGCCGGCCTGCGCAAATGTCGTCGCCCATCTGCTGTGCGTGTGAACGATGCCCCCGATATCGGGAAATGCGCGATACAGCACCAGATGCGTATCCGTATCACTCGATGGATGCCATTTCCCTTCTACCCGTTTTCCGGTCGCGAGATCCACGATTACCATATCCTCGGGTGTCATCTCCTCATATCTGATGCCGGAAGGCTTTATGACCATCAGACCCTGTTCCCGGTCAATTCCCGAGACGTTGCCCCAGGTAAAGGTGACAAGATGATAGGCAGGGAGCAGCAGATTCGCCTCACATACCTGTTTTTTTAAGGTTTCCAACATGAGAAACTCTCCTTTCTAAGCGGAAACCGCCTGAAAGATCCTGCGTAAATCAATTGAAAGAAACAAACTAAAGCTCCTTATTGACGACCCGTTTGATATATTTCGTATGAAGCAGCTCATGAGCTCTCTCACTGCCCGGCTCTCCGAGATAATTGTCGTACAGATCGATGATCGCCGGATTCTCATGAGCCTTCCGGATCTCGTTTTGCTCATCCAGTTGATAGAGCACTTCTGCCCTCTTTTCCCGGATGTTGACCGTGTTGCGGACATATCCCGGCTGCTGGGGCTGACCGCCGCCGTTGACACAGCCGCCCGGGCATCCCATGATCTCTATGAATTGATAGTCCGCCTCACCGGCTTCAACCATCTTAAGCAGCATCCGCGCATGTTTTAAGCCGGAGGCGACCGCCACCTTTATCTCATTGCCGGCCAGATTGTAGGAAGCCTCTTTTAAGCGCGACGTTCCCCTGACCTCCCTGTACTCTACATTCGGCAGTTCTTTCCCGGTCAGTGTATCCGCCGCCGTGCGAAGCGCTGCCTCCATGACACCGCCGGTCGCACCGAAGATCACACCGGCGCCGGAGCTGATCCCTAAAGGAGCATCAAACGGCTCATCGGGAAGGGAGCAGAATATGATCCCGGCCTGCTCTATCATGCGTCCGAGTTCCCGGGTAGTGATCACGATATCGACATCCGGAACCCCGTTTCCCGCCTCGAAATCACGGTTGATCTCAAACTTTTTCGCGGTACAGGGCATGGCACTCACAACGACGATATTTTCTTTGTCAACTCCAATCTGCTCGGCATAGTAGGACTTTACGATTGCTCCGAACATCTGCTGCGGCGACTTGCAGGTAGAGAGATTGTCTGTCATCTCAGGGAAATAGTGCTCACAGTACTTGACCCATCCCGGCGAGCAGGAGGTGATCATAGGCAGCTTGCCTCCGTTTTGCAGCCGGTCCAAAAACTCGTGGGCCTCTTCCATGATCGTCAGGTCCGCACCGAAATCCGTGTCAAACACTTTGTCAAATCCGAGTCTTCGAAGAGCTGCCGCCAGCTTCCCCTCTACATTGGTCCCGATGGGATATTCAAACATCTCGCCGAGCGCCGCGCGCACAGACGGTGCCGTCTGAACGAATACCGTCTTCTCGGGATTCGCCAGGGCTGCCAGCACTTCTGCCGTAGAATCCTTTTCATAGATGGCCCCTGTCGGACAGGCTTTGATGCACTGACCGCAGCAGACACAGCTCGTCTCTCCGAGTCCCATGTCAAAGGCGGATCCGATGCTCGTGTGAAATCCCCGCTGATTCGCGCCGATCACGCCGATCCCCTGAGT
Organism: Lachnospiraceae bacterium; assembly: GCA_020860755.1. Classification (GTDB taxonomy): domain Bacteria; phylum Bacillota; class Clostridia; order Lachnospirales; family Lachnospiraceae; genus Eubacterium_I. Next base: position 33,289 of record JAJBTQ010000031.1, on the reverse strand, counting down.
GTTGGCACAGGACGCAACGCATCTGCGGCAAAGGATGCACTTGTTGTTGTCACGCACCATGTGATCGGCAGATGTATCCGGTTTAAATGTATTTTTTTCTCCTTCATAGATGGATACATCGTCCACCTTATACGCATGACACAGATGCTGAAGCTCACACTTTCCGCTGCGCACGCAGGAGAGACATTTTCGGTCGTGGTCAGACAGCAAGAGCTCCAGTGTCTTTTTCCGGGAAGCGAGGACTTTCGGTGTATTCGTCCACACCTCCATTCCCTCATTTACCGGATAGACGCAGGCCGTAACCATGGACTTGGCACCTGTCACCTCAACGATGCACATCCTGCAGGCACCGATCTCATTGATATCCTTTAAGAAACAGATGGTCGGGATCTCTATATTGGCCAATCTTGCCGCTTCCAGTATCGTGCTCCCCTCCGGTGCGGAGATGTCCATCCCATTGATCTTCATATTTACATATTCCATCTCAGTCACCTCCGTCACTCTATGTAGATCGCGCCAAAGCGGCAATTCTCCATGCAGGTTCCGCACCGGATACACTTTGTCATATCGATCGAATGCGGCTGCTTGATCGTTCCGCTTATGGCATCCACCGGACAGTTGCGCTTACAGAGCGTGCAGCCCTTGCACTTGAGCGGATCGATCTTGTAGACGATCAGATTCTTGCAGACACCAGCCGGGCAGCGCTTGTTGACTACGTGTTCCATATATTCGTCGCGGAAATAACGCAGCGTGGAAAGTACCGGGTTCGGCGCTGTCTGTCCGAGCCCGCACTGGGCATTCTCCTTTATATAATTGCAAAGATCCTCAAGCTCATCGACATCCGCGACGGTTCCACGTCCTTCCGTGATCTTCTCGAGCTTCTCCAAAAGTCGTTTTGTCCCGACCCTGCAGGGGGTGCATTTGCCGCAAGACTCATCCACCGTAAACTGCAGGAAAAACTTTGCAATATCCACCATGCAGGTGGTCTCGTCCATGACGATCAGTCCGCCGGACCCCATCATGGATCCGATACTGATCAGGTTGTCATAATCGATGGGAATATCAAAATGCTCAGCAGGGATACATCCTCCGGAGGGTCCTCCGGTCTGCGCAGCCTTAAACTTCCTGCCTTCCGGGATGCCTCCGCCAATGTCCTCCACGATCGTGCGAAGCGTCGTACCCATCGGGACCTCCACCAGACCGGTGTTGTTGATCTTGCCGCCCAAGGCAAAGACTTTCGTACCCTTGGACTTTTCCGTACCCATGGCAGAAAACCATTCCGCTCCGTTTAAGATGATCTGCGGAACGTTCGCCCATGTCTCCACATTATTCAAGATCGTCGGCTGGCCAAAAAGGCCTTTATTTGCAGGGAAGGGCGGTCTGGGCCGCGGTTCACCCCGGTTCCCTTCAATCGATGTCATAAGTGCCGTCTCCTCGCCGCAGACAAAAGCACCCGCACCGAGTCTTAAGTCGATGTCAAAATTAAAACCGGAGGAGAAGATATCTTCCCCGAGCAGGCCGTATTCTCTCGCCTGTTTGATCGCGACCTGCAGGCGCTGCACCGCGATCGGATACTCCGCACGGACATAGATATATCCCTGGTCCGATCCGATGGCGTATCCCGCAATCGCCATGGCTTCCAAAACCACATGGGGATCACCCTCCAACACGGAGCGGTCCATGAATGCGCCCGGGTCACCCTCATCCGCATTGCAGCAGACATATTTCTTTACGTTCCCGCGATTACCGGATGCGTACAGCCATTTCTTTCCGGTCGGAAATCCTGCGCCTCCTCTGCCGCGGAGTCCGCTGTCCGAGATCACCTGGATCACTTCATCCGGAGTCATCTCCGTTAAAACTTTTCCGAGAGCCTCATATCCTCCCGTACCAATGTACTCCTCTATCTTCTCGGGATTGATCAGGCCGCAGTTGCGCAGGGCGATCCGATGCTGCTTCTTGTAAAATACCGTATCCTCGAGGGATTCAATGCGTTTTTGATCCTTTGCCTCCTCATAGACGAGACGCTCCACAACCCGTCCCTTTAAGAGATGCTCGGAGACGATCTCCGGGACGTCCTCCGCCTGGACTTTGGTATAAAAGACCCCATCGGGATAGACGATCATGATCGGCCCCTCGGCACAGAGTCCGTGGCATCCGGTCGGGACCATACAGATCTCGCTGTCGAGATGGTTCTCTTTTAACTGTTCATCCAAGGCCTCCATGACTGCACCGCTTCCCGAGGCAGTGCATCCGGTGCCGCCGCAGACCAGTACATGTGCACGATACATCAGTTATCCGCCTCCTTTACTGCTTCGATCTCATCTGCATGGAGCAGATATTTCTCTACCACTTTACCATTGATCAGATGTTGTTCTAAGATCTCCAGCGCCTTTTCCTCGTTAACCTTTACATAGGTTACCTTTTCTTTTCCGGGCTCAAACACTTCCACGATCGGCTCGAACTGGCACAAGCCGATGCATCCTGTCTGTGTCACGACGATATTCTCAAGGTGCCTTTTTTGCACTTCTTCAGACAGCAGGTTTAAGACCGGTCTTGCCCCGCTGGCGATCCCGCATGTCGCCATGCCGACCACAACACGTGTTTTTTCGGCATCGTCAGACCTCTGCCCGATCTCATCCTGCATTTTTTCCCGAATCGCTCTGAGTTCATCCAGTGATTTCATAATTCCTCCATTGCGGGCGGTCTTATCGCCCTATTTATTTTCTGATAGCTCTGCCTCATTCTCTTCCAGAAACTGATCCAGAAACTGAGACACCTCCGGTGTGTCAAACGGCACATCCCCGAGAATCTCTTTTACCTCCCTTGTATCCAGCACAAAGGACTGGTCATCCACACTCCTGATATAACAAAAATCGATCTGTGGATTCATCGTTACAAGCGAACGGATCGTCGCATTGATATCTCCGAGCGGCATACAGTCAATATTGTCGGTACAGAATTCCGCAGTCACGACCGTTCCGCATCCGGGTTCGGACTCGATGGAAAAAGAGCCCCCTGTGCACTCTGCCTCCTGTTTAAAAAATGGGATTCCCAAGCCGACCTTTCTCGTCGTCCGTGTCGTATAAAACGGATCCAGCACGCGATCCAGTGTCTCTTTTGACATGCCGGATCCATCATCCCGGATGACCACCTTAAGCCGGGAAGATTCCGTTTGAGTCTCCAGCGTGATCTGAATCAAAGTGGCCCGGGCAGAGATGGAATTCTGCGCGATGTCCAAAATATTAAGTGAGATCTCCGGAAGCATCAGTTATACTTTGCCAGAATGCCTTCGACCTCGCCCGTCGTCAGCCTTCCATAAACTTCATCGTTGATCTTCATGACCGGAGCCAGACCACATGCCCCGATGCATCGACAGGCATCCAGAGAAAATTTGCGGTCAGCAGTGCACTCCCCGCTGTCGATCCCGAGCTTCTCTTTGACCTCGTCGAAGATCGCCTGGGAGCCCTTGACATAACACGCGGTACCCAGGCAAACCGAGATCTGATATTTCCCCTTCGGATACAGATTGAACATGGAATAGAACGTTGCCACCCCATAGATCTTTTCCATCGGAACTTCCAACTCATCCGAAATCATCTTTTGCACTTCGTATGGCAGATACCCATATATATCCTGTGCCCTCTGCATGATCGGCATCAGGCAGCCCTTCGTATCCCGAAGCTCATCGATCATGACATACAGCTGTGCTTTTTGTTCTTTTGTCCCATCAAACGGAACCTGATTTGCAAGTGCCAAGCCCTCACCTCCAAAATATTTGATCGTATATAAAAATAAAGACTAAAACTGATAAATTGTAAAAATTAAAAAAACACTACATCTGTTTTATGTTATCATCCTAACACGGAATTTTCAAGAAAATAAATCTTATCTTTTCCGGTATTGTCGTTACAGTACTCGGTTTTCCCTCATTTTTGTTGAACGACCCTGCGGCCTGTGATATACTTTACATGAATTTTTCGGGTTCTGTTTAGAGCCCCGGCGAGTTTGGAGGATTTCGTTATGACAATTGGAGAAGTGATTGAATTATTAGACGCAGATGTACTGACACCCAGCATAGATCCGGACCAGACGATCGAGACGATCTGCGGATCCGATATGATGAGTGATGTGCTGGCTTACATAAAAAAAGATGCGCTTTTGCTCACTGGCCTGACCAACCCTCAGGTGATCCGCACTGCCGAGATGCTTGATATCGTCTGTCTCGTCTTTGTCAGGGGCAAGTCTCCGACAGAGGATATGATACAGATGGCGGAAGAATGCGGTGTCTATGTACTTAGATCAGATTACAGAATGTATGAAGCCTGCGGCAGGCTCTATCAAAAGCGGGGCTACTAAGGATGAACAGCATTCATTATCAGTATCAGGTCGACGGCACGGATTTTGCGAGGGCCGGCGAGGCCAGCAGTAAGCTGAAACAGAAATTAAAACAGATGAACCTGCCTCCGGATGTGATTCGCAGATGTTCCATCGCGATCTACGAGGGAGAGATCAATATGGTTATTCACGCTGACGGCGGCGTCATCGATGTAGATATATACCCGAATCAGATCCATATGGTGTTAAAGGATGTCGGTCCGGGTATCCCGGATATCGATCAGGCGATGCAGGAGGGGTTTTCCACAGCCGACGACGAGATCCACATGCTGGGTTTTGGTGCAGGGATGGGACTGCCGAACATGAAAAAATCCTGTGATGATATTGAGATTGAAACTGAGCTCGGTGTCGGTACCACCGTCACCATGACGATCAATTTTTGATTGAGGTTTCTGAACATGAATAAATTTTACCACTCCGTTTACCTTCAGGAAGATCGCTGCGGCGGGTGTTTCACCTGCTTAAAGCGCTGTCCTACTCAGGCAATCCGGATCAAAAATCAAAAAGCTTCCATTATTCCGGAGTTTTGTATTGACTGCGGAGAGTGCTGCCGTCACTGTCCTCACCATGCAAAGAGGAGCAGACGGCATCAGTTTGACGATGTACGCCAGGAGTTTACGTATCTTGTCGCACTCCCCGCACCAGCGCTCTACAGTCAGTTCAACCATATGGAGGATGTCAACATCATTTTAAGTGCCATCCTTCTCTCCGGCTTTGATGATGTGTTTGAAGTGAGCGTCGGCGCGGAGATTGTCTCTGAGGCGACACGGGCATACATTGCGGATCACCCGGAAAACTGGCCTTACATCAGTACCGCTTGTCCGACGATCGAGCGTCTGATCCGAGTACGATTCCCCAATCTGATTCCACATCTGCTCCCGATCCTTCCGCCCATGGAAGTTGCGGCCAGCATCGCGCGCAGACAGGCAATTGAAAAGACAGGTCTTCCCAGTGAGGAGATCGGCATCGTCTTTATCTCACCCTGCCCGTCCAAGGTAGCATTTACTTATGCCCCCCTCGGGCTTCCGAAGAGTGAAGTGGACCGGGTCATCGCAATCAAAGATTACTATCCCATTCTGCTCTCTCACATGAATGAAGCGGATCAGGACACGAAGCTCTTAAGCCGCTCCGGCAGTCTGGGCAGAGGTTGGTCTGTAAGCGGCGGAGAATCGATGGGACTTTTGTCAGAAGAATATCTCGCTGCGGACGGGATTGAAAATGTGATCCACGTACTGGAGGACTTAGAGGACGAAAAGTTCGAGCCGGGCCTTCAGTTTGTAGAACTGAACTCCTGCAGTGCCGGCTGTGTCGGCGGAGTGCTCACGGTGGAGAATGCCTACATGGCAAAGACCAAGATCACACGCATGAATCTTAATGAAAAGTTCGTACACCCCGAGTACATCGGTCAGTATCCTCCCCCGAGCGAATTTGCCTGGACGGAACCGGTAGTCTATGAGCCGGTCTACAGCTTGGGAGACACTATTTTTGAGAGCATGGAAAATATGGAAAAGATCGAGTCCATCGTGGAGGCACTTCCCGGTCTGGACTGCGGATGCTGCGGCGCCCCCACCTGCAAAGCTTTAGCCAACGATATCGTGATGGGTGCTGAGGACGCCTGCATCGAAGACTGCATCTTTCTGGATAAAGAGTTTGATACGAAAGGAGAATAAAATGACTGTAAAAGAACTGATCGACCGCTGCAATCTGGAGGTGATCCATCCGGGGGACACAGATACGGTCGTTACCGAACCCTTCTGCTGTGATCTTTTGAGTATCGCAATGGGCAGTGCACCGACAGGCTGCGCCTGGTGTACGGTAATGTCTAATATGAATACCCTTGCGGTTGCCTCTCTGGCAGACTGTGCCTGCATCATCCTGTGCTGTGATGCCGGGGTGGATGACAACATGAAATTAAAAGCGGTATCTCAGAACATCTGTCTGCTCCGCACAGACCAACCCATCTTTGATACCGCATTGGAAGTATATCATCTGATCCATGAATCGGCTGACGTATGATCTTCACATCCATTCCTGCCTATCGCCCTGCGGGGATGACGATATGACACCGGCGAACATCGTGGGAATGGCCAAGGTCATCGGCCTGGATCTGATCGCACTCACTGACCACAACTCATGCAAAAACTGTCCGGCTTTCGCTGCTGCCGCTGCAGACTACGACGTAAATGCCCTGTTTGGCATGGAGCTTACTACGGCGGAGGAAGTGCACGTGCTCTGCTACTTTTCCTCACTGGAGGACGCGATGGACTTTGACGCCATGGTGTATAAACATCTTCCCGACATCCAGAATCAGCCCGCCTATTTTGGGAACCAACTGATCTACGATCCCGACGACCATATCTGCGGAACAGAAACAAAGCTGCTGATATCCGCCACGGATATTCCGTTTGACGACGTCTTCGATCTTCTAACGCCTTACCACGGCGTTATGGTGCCGGCCCATATCAGCAAATCCTCCACCAGTCTGTTAAAAAATCTCGGTTTTATTCCTCCGAACAGCAGATTTTCCTGTGTAGAGGTAGCCGATCCCTCAGAATGGCCGGGGCTGTGTGAAAAGTTTCCATATCTTCGAAACTGCACCCTGCTTAGCAGCTCTGATTCCCATACCTTAAACGGGTTAAGCGAACCGATCTATTTCCTGGAGCCGGAGGACTCCTCCCCCGACGGGATCATAAACTATCTTAAAAAGACGCAAGAAAGCTGACCAATCTTTACATCTAAAAGATCGGTCAGCTTTTTATCTCTCATAACTACATGCGCTATGCATATCATGACACTATCAGGTATCGTCGTCGCTGAATGTCTCATCATTGTTTTCGGGATCAAACGCCTCTTTCACCTCGATCGCATGCTTTTCACCGAGATTTTCGACGGTTCCGTCCGGATTTTCGATATCGATATTATCGAGCTGATTTTTTAAGTTGCGGCGAAATGTAGCAAGATAAATCTCCCGTAGCTCAGACTGTTCTACCTTCTCCTCTTCTGTCAGTCCCTCTGTTTTTTCCTTGTTGTAAAGCCAATTGATTCGATCAAGCACTCCATCATCCATAATTACACCTCAACAAATAATTTTTCTCGGGCACTTTTCCGCGCAGACCCCGCAGCCTGTACACTTGGACTGATCGATATGCGCGATATTGTTTTCCACCGTGATCGCATCCGCTTCACAGACTTTCTGACACATCTTACATCCGATGCAGCCAGCCTTACAGACCTTTACCACGATCTTTCCCATGTCCATAGAATGACAGCGGACCATATGCTTTGCGTCATACGGGATCAGTTCGATCAACTGCTGCGGGCAGGCATTGACGCATTTGCCGCAGGCCTTGCAAAACTCTTTATTTACGACAGAAATGCCGTCTACTATACTAATTGCGTCAAACTGACAGACATGCATACAATCCCCAAAACCGAGGCAGCCGTGATTACAGGCCTTCGGTCCGCCGTTTGAGATGTTTTTCACCATCTCACAGGAAAGCTCACCGAGATAGTTGTAGTCCTTATTCGCGTTTTCATCTGTCCCGGAGCATCTCACAAAAGCGGTCATCCGAACAGACTCTCCCACTTCTACCCCCATGATCGCGGCGACCTTCTCCGCGACAGGCGCTCCTCCCACGGGGCAGGCACCTACCTCAGCCTCCCCCTTCGCGATTGCAGCGGCCAGACCGGAACAGCCGGGATACCCGCATCCGCCGCAGTTGTTTCCGGGCAGGACTTCTAAAATGGCCTCTTCGTTGGGATCCACTTCCACTTTAAATCTCTCGCCGGCGATACCGAGGATAATGCCGATGACGATGCCCACTATACCGACAACAACTGCCGCAATGATAATAGCTTGAAAACTCATCCGCAAACACCTCCTAAATCACGCCGGAAAATCCCATGAACGCGATAGCCATAAGGCCGGCAGTTACAAGAGAGATCGCAGAGCCTTTAAAGGGCTGCGGGATCCCGTTGTACTCGATCCGTTCACGAATGCCTGCCATGATCACGATGGCAAGCGTAAATCCGACTGCTGTTGCAAGACCATTGACCACACTCACGCCAATCCCGTACTCGTACTGGACATTGTTAAGCGCAACCCCGAGCACCGCGCAGTTTGTGGTGATCAGCGGAAGGAATACGCCCAGCGAGTTATACAGGGGCGGCATGGATTTCTTCAGGAACATCTCGACAAACTGAACCAGCGCCGCGATAACCAGGATAAATACAATGGTCCTCAGATATACTAGATTAAAATTCTGTAAAACAAACTTGTCCAGAATGCTGGTAACCAGGGATGCGATCGTGATGACAAAGATGACTGCCATACCCATTCCGGCTGCCGTATTGACTTTTTTCGACACGCCAAAGAACGGACACAAGCCGAGGAACTGGCTCAGGACAACGTTATTTACAACGGCAGAACCGATCGCAATTAAAATGACTTCTCTCATCTGAACCTACCTCCTATTCTTCTGTCTTGTCTGATGCATCCGGCGCGGTCTCAGAGTCTTCCTGCGTTTCCGGTTCCTGTGCAGGTTCTTTATTGTCCACGTCGGTTTTTTCGGTTGCTTTCGTCACTGAGTCTTCTGCTTTCGCAGGTTCTTTCGCCTCAGGGGCTTTTTCTTCTGCTTTCGCAGGCTCTTTTGCCTCAGAGGCTTTTTCTTCTGCTTTCGCAGGCTCTTTTGCCTCAGAGGCTTTTTCTTCTACTTTCGCAGGCTCTTTTACCTCCACGGCTTTTGCCTCTGCTTCTCCGGCTAAGAAGACCTGCTTTTTATCCGGATCCAGGCAGACGCCTTCCTGACAGGAGGCGCAGTCTCCGGCGAGGCAGCCCTGCGGCTCCTTCACTTTCATACCCATCTTGCGCCGATGTTCGCGGAACGCGTTCTGGATCGCGATCAAAAATGCCAATACAAAGAACGCTCCGGGCGCAAGCACGAAGATGGTAAACGGAGTAAATCCGCGTATCCCGGCAGAGGAATCCGCCAAAGGAAGGATCTGGATGCCAAACGCCTGTCCGGAACCCATAATCTCTCTGACGAGGCCGATGCAGGTGAGTGCGAACGTAAAGCCTAAGCCCATGCCTACGCCGTCAAAGAACGACACACCCGGTTTATTCTTGGATGCAAAGCTCTCCGCACGGCCGAGGATAATGCAGTTTACAACGATAAGAGGGATATAAAGTCCCAGCGCGGAATACAGGCTGGGGATAAAACCCTCCAGCAAAAACTGTACGATCGTGACCAGGGAGGCGACGACTACAATATAGGCAGGCACCCTGACCTTGTTCGGTATGATCTTTCGAAGCAACGAGATGATCAGGTTTGAAAAGACCAGCACCAGTGTGGTGGAAAGTCCCATGCCGAGCCCGTTGATCGCCGATGTAGTGACCGCCAGGGTCGGGCACATGCCGAGCAGCAGGATAAATGTGGGGTTCTCTTTTAAGAGGCCGTTGTATACTCGTTCTACATACTTATTATTCAAGCACCTCACCTCCCGTCAAAGAAACCACATATCTGAAGTAGCAAAGGCCGGCATTGACCGCCCGGGTCACCGCGTTCGAGGTGATGGTCGCGCCGCTTATGGCATCGATCTCATCCTCAGAGGTAGATCCGGTCTTTGTCACGGTAAAGAATGCAATTTTTTTATTTACAAACTGGGAGGAGAAATCATCCTCCGTGGCTTTCATGCCGAGCCCGGGAGTATCACTGATATCCGTGATAGAATATCCGTTCACGGTACCGTCGACCTGGACACCCAGGGAAAGCGTAAGGTTGCCGCCATAGCTGCTGGGGTCGGTCGCGTTGATCACATAGCCGAGCAGGCTCCCGTCGGAGCCAATCGCCTGAACACAATCTTCAATAACCTCATCCTGATAACCACTCTCCAACATGACAGAGTCAGCGGCCTCAACAGAAAATCCCGGGAGCTCCGTAAACTCTGTGGCATCCGGGAAGACATCCTGGTATGCCTCCTGCAGCGCTGCTTCCTCCGCAGCCTCGATAGGCTCAAGTGTGATCTCGTGAACCAAGCCGAGCGCAAAGCCGGCAATGATCGTTATGAGAAAGAGGATGAGCGCGTCATGAGCAATCGTATTTTTCTTCATATTCACTCTCCTCCTTTCCCGAACGGCTTCGGAACCGTAATTCTCTCATAGAGCGGTACCAGCATATTCGCAAAGATGATCGAGTAGGAACATCCCTCCGCAGATGCGCCGAAAAGCCGGAATATCCCGAGCAGAGCTCCGCAGGTGATCCCGAATAGGATCTTGCCCCTTGGAGTGATCGGCGAAGTCACGTAGTCAGTCGCCATGAAGAACGCGCCGAGCATCAGGCCGCCGCCGCAGAGTTCCTGAACGACATATGTCACCATATCTCCGCTTGTCAAGTGTCCTCCAAACAGGATGATAAAGATTACAAACGTGATAAGGTAGGATGCCGGGATCCGCAGATCAATAATACCCGCGGCAAGAAGGATGACTGCACCGATCAGGATGCAGATCACGGATGTCTCACCGATCGTACCGCCGACACGGCCGGTAAACATGGCCATTGTATTGCTGTAGAGACCACCGCCCGAGAGATAAGACAGCGGTGTTGCGCTGGTCGTCGTATCGAGCGGAATCGTTGCAAAACGCGTCATCGGACCGGCAAAGCAAAGAACCAGGAAGCACCTGGCGCCGAGCGCCGGGTTCATGAAGTTCTGTCCGAGTCCTCCGAAGAGCATCTTCACAACGACGATCGCAAACACACCGCCGACGATGCAGATCCAGAACGGAATAGTGCTGGTCAGGTTTAAAGCCAGCAGAAGGCCCGTCACAATACAGCTTAAATCTCCTACCGACTGTTTCTTATGTGCGATCAGATTAAATAAATACTCGGAGACAAGGCAGGTAGCGATCGTGACCACGATCACCGCAAGCGCTCTCGGTCCGAAATTAAAGATCCCGAATACCGTAGTCGGAAGCAAGGCAATGATAACACAGAGCATGACCTTGTCCGTACTCATTCTTGACCTTACATGCGGAGATGAAGTAACATCATATAATTCATTCATTATCACTCACCTCCTAAGCCTGCTTACGCTTATTATCCAGGACCGTCTTCTTCATCACGCGGATCGCCTGGACTAAGTTTCTCTTAGCCGGGCAGATATAGCTGCAGCTGCCGCACTCTACACACTCAAGGCCGTTCCACTTTTCGAACAGCTCTTCCTGATGGTTTTCGGCATAGTCGGCAAGCCTGGAAGGAATGATCCGGGACGGACATCCCTCCACGCAGCGTCCGCAGTTGATGCAGTTGGTGGCCTGTGTCTCCGCTGTCTGTACTTCGTCTTCCGTCATGCACAGAAGAGCGGATGTTGTCTTTGTTGTCGGAATATCCAGGCTGAACATGGCAAATCCCATCATCGGTCCGCCTGAAATGATCTTCATCGGATGCGTCTTAAATCCGCCGGCCGCGTCGACCAGCTCCGCATAGTTTGTCCCGATGTTGATAGAATAGTTTGCCGGATTGGTGATCGCGTCACCCGTGATCGTTACAATGCGGTGCATCAGAGGCATTCCAAGCTTCACGGCTTTGTAGATCGCCACGATCGTATCCACATTGTCGACGATCGCTCCGGCATCCGCCGGAAGCATGGTAGAATTGATGGCACGCCTTGTGATCGCATAGATCAGCTGACGCTCGGAGCCCTGCGGATATTTGGTCCTTAAAGGCTGAACACTCATCCGCGGCTCATCCTTTACCATCTCAGAGATCAGCTTAATGCAGTCTTTCTTATTATCCTCGATCCCAAAGACACCCTTTGCGTTGTCAAAAAGGGAAAGGATAATGCGCATGCCCTCAATGAGCTTCTCCGGCTCCTCGAGCATCCTGCGGTAATCCGAGGTCAGATACGGCTCACACTCGGCGCAGTTCGCGATCACATAATCGATCTTATCCGGCTCCTTCGGGGATAACTTCACGTGCGTGGGAAAACCAGCACCGCCCATTCCGACGATACCCGCCTTTTGAATCTTTTCAAGGATCTCATCCTTGGACAGCGTGGAAATATCATCCACTTCTTCAAAGTCAACGGAATTATACTCGCCATCGTTTTCGATCACGATCGAATTGACCATATCGCCGACCACGACCCGGCGCGGCTCAATTGCCTTCACCGTTCCGGATACCGTGGCATAGATCGGCGCAGATACAAACCCACCGGCTTCCGCGATCATCTGACCCATCTTGACTGTATCCCCGACAGCCACGATGGGTCTTGCAGGCGCACCGATATGCTGGGATACCGGATACACAAGATCGCCTTTGGGTAAATATTCCTGGATCGGCTTATCCTTCGACAATTCCTTGCCTTCATGAGGATGGACACCGCCCTTGAACGTACGCAAACCCATAACTCGTGTCCTTCTTTCATTCGTAAGTATTTTTTAGAGAGTTAGACAGAATCCCTAGTCTCAATAATAAAAATATTGTATCATAATGAAATAAGACATGCAAACGAAATTGTACTGTACAAAAAACATAAATTTTTTCTAAAATGCCATAAATAGCCCTATACTTATAATGTAGATAACTAATGAGGAATAAACTAGGTACATAATGTTCTGTGAAAAAAACACATTTCCAATTAAAATTCTTCCCGCCTTTGTACGGGATCTTCTGACGAAAGAGATGCTTCTGTTTGATATAGAGACCACCGGACTTTCTTCCGCGCGGGATCAAATCTACTGCATTGGCTGTGGATATCTTGACGGAACGGAGGTCTGTGTGGAATTATTCTTTGCCGAAAGTCCTGAGGATGAAAAAGAACTGCTGAATGCATTTTCCCGTCTTGCGGATATCCATCCGGTACTCGTGACATTTAACGGGACAACTTTCGATATTCCTTTCATAAAAAACGAGCCGAGCTCTATGAGATCTCAGCCGATGCTCTGGATTTTGCAGCAAAGAATACACACATTGACCTTTATCGGGAGACGCGAAAGCTGAATCCTCTACTTGAACTACCCTCCTACAAACAAAAATACGTTGAACAGTTTTTAGGCTGCGATCGCGAAGATGAGCTAAGCGGCAAAGAGCTTATTGATATCTATCGCGACTATATATCCCATCCGGATCCGGAACTGTTACGGCTGCTCCTTTTGCACAACCGCGAGGATGTGCTCGGCATGTTCGACCTTCTCGGGATCTTGTCCTACACACAATTTACGGAGGGCCGGTTTTTGATCACCGAAATCACGGAGGAGTCTGAAGGGGATCATTCCTTCCTCAATGTAAAGATAAAGCCGGAGTTTCCGCTGCCGCAGAGCATACACAGATTGACACGAGAGGCAGCTCTTATACTGGACCGGGAGGCGGCTTTGATCCGTTTTCCTGTTTTCCACGGAGAGTTAAAACATTTCTTGAAAGACCCAAAAGACTATTACTATCTTCCGGAGGAGGACACGGCAGTGCATCGGAGTATCGGAGAATTTGTTGATCCCTCCCACCGGCGGAAAGCGACAAAAAAGAACTGCTACATCAAAACAGAATGCGATTATCTGACGATCCCGGTCAGACAGAAGGATCAATATCTGCAGAGAGAATTCCAGGAGAAAAACACCTATCTGAAACTCCCCGCCGATCCGGCAGAACTTCGCGCTTTTGTTGCGCTGTATTTTTCCACGTTCCGGCAGTCTTAACGTCCCTTATTATCTTCTCCGATCAAAAAATATGCCCCCGGGTCTTAAAACCCGGGGGCATTTCTATTTCTGTGATGTCATATCATTTGATGAAAGCCCGTCTATTATCAGCTCAGTCTTTTTCGGCGTCCTCTACAATGTCTTCCGCCACAGCGTCCTCTAAGACTTCCTCCTCGGCTTCGAGCTCATCTGCCGTCTCTTCCGCGATCTCGGCCGCATCTGCCGCAACAGCATCGGAAACCGCCTCTTCCAAAGCTGCCTCGGCTTCTGCCACCTCTGCAGCCGTCTCTTCCGCAATATCTTCAGCGTCCTCGGCCACAGCCTCAGCCACCTCATCCTCCAACTCTTCCTCAATCTCCTCGACCTGCTCAATGGCATCGAGTTCGATCTCGGTTTCCGCCTCATCAAGTGCCTCTGCCGCTGCTTCCTCGAGGGCCGCCTCTTCTGCCGCAACCTCTTGCGCAGTTGCCACCTCCATGGCAACCTCCGTTTCCGCGATCTCTCCCGGATCTGCTCCGCTCGTCTCAAGCTCAGCCTCGGCCCGTTCAAGCTCTTCGATCGCCTCAGCCTCGATCTGGGCTTCTTCCTCAGCCACCGCTTCAGCCACTGCCTCTTCCAGCTCGATCTCTTCTTCGGCCACCTCTTGTGCGACAGCCTCCTCTAAGGCCTCTTCCGCTTCCTCCACGGCCTCCGCCGCAGCATCCGCTTCATCGAGGATCTCCTCGGCCGCTTCCTCGGCAGCCTCTTCTTCCAGGATCGCTTCCGCCTCTTCTACGGCAGCTGCCGCAGCATCCGCTTCCGCCGCGATCTCATCCGCTGCATCCACTGCAGCCTCAGCTGTCATGGCAGCCTCTGTCTTGGCTACGTCCTCAGCGGCCTGCTCTGCCTCTTTTTGTACTTTCTTCGGAGTCGGAGGAGCCAATGCCTTCATACTCAGGCTGATCTTATGCTCATCCGCGTTAAAGTCGACGATCTTCGCCTCGATCTCCTGTCCAATCTCTAAAACATCCGAAGGCTTATCAACATGCTCTCTCGAGATCTGAGATACGTGAAGCAGTGCGTCCACACCAGGCGCCAGCTCGACAAAAGCGCCAAAATCTGTCATCCGGGCAACTTTTCCCTTTATGATCGTACCGGGGGCAAACTTCTCCGCAGCATTGTTCCACGGATTATCCTCCGGGAATTTGACGCTGAGCGCGATCTTGTTATCATGGATATCTTTGATAAAGACCCGCACTTCCTGTCCGACTTTATAGATCTTTCTCGGGTTGTCAACACGTCCCCAGGACATCTCCGAGATGTGAAGCAGTCCATCCGCTCCTCCAAGATCGATAAATGCGCCAAAATCCGTGATATTTTTGACTTTTCCCTCGATCACATCCCCCACCTGAATCCTTGCGAGGAGCTCTTCCTGCCTCTTCGCTTTCTCCTCAAGCAAAAGCTGCTTGCGGTTTCCGATGATCCTTCTTCTGCGGGGATTGAACTCAGTGAGTACAAACTCAATTTCCTGATCCTGATACTTGGTGAGATCCCTCTCATAGACATCCGAAACAAGGCTGGCCGGGATAAAGATCCGCGTGTCGTCGACGATCACGCTGAGACCTCCGTCGAGAACCTGTTTAACCGGAGCCTTTAAGACTTCACCGTTCTCATAGGCCTCCTTTAAACGCTCACTAACCTTTTCCGCGGCAAGCCGCTTGTAAGTGAGAAGCACCTGGCCCTCGCCGTCATTTACTTTTAAGACCTTGGCCTCCATCGTGTCTCCCGGGGAGACTACTTCAGTCAAATCCACACTTGCGTCATTGGTGTACTCGTCTTTTGTGATAATTCCATCTGCTTTATAGCCTATATTTAAGATGATCTCATCCGGTTTCACATCTATAACAGTGCCTTCGACTACCTCCCCATTTCTGATTGTTTTTGAAAACTCATCCAACATTTCATCAAAGTTCATCTCTGACATACTTCTGAACCTCCTCAATAATATTGTTTGGGGTGGATGCACCCGCAGTAATACCTACGCAGTCGAACGCTGAAAAGTCGGATCCGACAAGATCCTCTTTCGTCTGTATAAAGTAAGTATTGCTACAATTTTCCGAACAGATCTCATACAGTTTTCTGGTATTGGAACTGCTCGCTCCGCCGACCACGATCATGGCGTCTGCCTGTCTCGATAACTCCCTTGCGGCATCCTGTCGTTCCCGCGTGGCGGAACAAATTGTATTGTGTACGACAAAATCTGCATTTTCTGCCATCGTACCTTTTAAATCATACACTTTTTTCCTTATAATTTCAACTATATCTTGAAATTTCTTATGGTGGAAAGTCGTCTGTGCGACGACGCAGATTCGGTCGTGACCAGTGAGGTCCAAAGCGGCTGCTTCTTCCACGGAGGAGACGACCTGGCTCTGCCCGGGATGCGCCCATCCGACGATCCCCTCCACTTCCGGATGATCCGGGCTTCCGATGATCAGGACAAAGTATCCCTGGTCGGAACTGCTCTCCACGATCGTGTGGATCTTCTGCACGATGGGACAGGTGGCATCCACCAGCTTGAGCCCGGCGTTTTCGATTGCCTCCTGTACAGCGCGTGACACTCCGTGGGAGCGGAGGATCACGGTTCCCCCGGAAAGTTCTTTTATCTCATCCTGTGTGTGGATCACGCGAACGCCTCTTCTCTCCAGATCCTCGATCACCTCTTCATTGTGAATAATGGGACCAAACGTATAGACAGGAGAGACTCCGCTCTCAATCTCCCGGTAGACAGTGTCCACCGCGCGGTTGACGCCGAAACAGAATCCGGCTTTG
Source organism: Lachnospiraceae bacterium (assembly GCA_020860755.1). Taxonomy (GTDB): domain Bacteria; phylum Bacillota; class Clostridia; order Lachnospirales; family Lachnospiraceae; genus Eubacterium_I. The sequence continues at coordinate 16,398 of JAJBTQ010000031.1, read as the reverse complement.
TCGGCAAGTATGACCTGCATGTTCTATCTCCTATTCTCATAGAGATGGTAGATCGCGTTGACCACCTCTTCTATCGTCATGTCGGAGGAATCGACCGTGACCGCGTCCTCTGCCGCTCGCAGCGGCGCGATCGCGCGGTGCATATCCCGGTCATCCCGTTCCTCAATATCCCGTTCAATCTGGTCTAAATCGGCCTCTTCTCCCTTTTCTTCCAACTCCTTATATCGCCTGAGCGCCCTCGTGTGCGCGCTCGCAGTGAGATAGATCTTGAGCTGAGCATCCGGCAGAATACAGGTACCTATGTCTCTGCCGTCCATAATCACATCGTGTTTGGCTGCGATCCCACGCTGCAGCGTAAGAAGCGCTTCGCGGACAGCCGGATACGTGCTCACAACGGATGCGGCATTTCCGACCTCCTCACGCCGGATCTCTCCTGAGACGTTCTCTCCATTTACATACACGTTTTGAAGCCCGTTATCGTATCCGAGAGAGACATCGATCTTCCCGCAGACGGACTGCACGGCAGCCCCGTCTTCCGCTCGTATTCCATGTGTAAGGATATAGTATGCCATTGCCCGGTACATCGCCCCGGTATCCACGTACAGAAACGAGATCTTTTGCGCAAGCGCTTTTGCTATGGTACTCTTTCCCGCACCTGCGGGACCGTCGATCGCTATCTTAAAACTCATATCCTGTTCTCCTTATAATACGCTTGAACCTGCCAGATGACCCGTAGACCAGGCAATCTGTAAATTGAATCCGCCGGTTAAGGCATCGACATCTATCATCTCGCCACAGAGATAGAGGCCTTTTATAAGGCGGGATTCCATAGTCCGGGGATTCACCTCGCTTACCGGCACTCCTCCGCGAGTGACCATCGCGTCCTCCCACCCGCAAAGTCCTGTGATCGTTCCCGGGAAATGCTTGATTGCGGCGCGAAGGCAGCTCCGCTCCTGTCGAGTGATTCCGTTGACCTTTCTGTCTGGTCCTGTACCAGACAGGGATATCACGACAGGGATCATCTTTGCGGGCAGCAAATGCGCGAGTGAATTTTTAAGCTGCCGGTTTGCGTTTTCCTCAAAATGCTTTAAGATCAACCGATCAAGCTCTTCCTCGTCAAGGGAGGGTTTTACGTCGATCTCAAACGAAAGCGGCGCCCCATAACACGCGTCCGGGATAAGGCTGCTCGCCTTTAAGACCAGCGGACCGCTGATCCCCTGATGCGTAAACAACAGCTCTCCTACATCCTCAAACTGCGTTTTTCGTTTATCTCTCAGGCAAAGAGAAACGTTTTGAAGGGAGAGACCCTGCATAGCCGTTATATAGCTCTCCCCTGTCCTCATTCCGACCAAAGCGGGACGGATCTCCGTCAGGGTATGACCGTGTGCGGTTAAGATCTCCCATCCGCTCCCGTCAGATCCGGTTTGGGGATAGGATCTTCCACCGGTCGCAAAGATCACTGCGTCACAGGAAAAGACCTCCCGATCTTCCGGAGATCCAACCGGGGAACAGACGACTCCGATGACCTGACTGTCCCGCAGTGCAAGGTCAGACGCCTGCGTATTTAAACAGACATGTACGTTTACACTCTGCAGGGCGCGCTTCAAAGCCTCAACCACATCCGCGGCATGATCAGTCCACGGAAACACACAGCCGCCGTGCTCCACCTTCATGAAAAGACCCTGATCTTCAAAAAAGTCCATCACAGCCTGGTTGTCAAAGCGATGGATTGCGCTGTATAAAAACTTGCTGTTATGCGAAAAATGAAGAAAGAGCTCCTCCGTCTGACATGAGTTAGTCAGATTGCAACGGCCCTTTCCCGTAATATACAACTTTTTTCCAAGCTTGTCTCCGTGTTCAAACAGCGTGACCTGATGCCCCGCCGCACCGGCGGCATAAGCCGCCATCATTCCCGAAGCTCCGCCTCCGATCACGGCCACTGTACTCATCCGGATCCTCCCGTCTTCTTCCTGCGTAATAAGTATAGCCTGTTGCAGAGGAAAAAACAACCTTTCCGGGCAGAGGAAAACTCGTGTCTATTCTATGCGTTTCCTTGACAAAAATCTCCAGACCAATTATTCTCAAAGAAGAAAATTGAAAGGAGAAGATTGAACCAGCACTGTTGATTCGTTTGTTCGATCAAATACATTATGAGCCAAAAAACTGCCGTTATCTTTTGTGTATGGACCGCTGTCTGGTGTGCTATCTTTTATTTCATCTATGAGATCTTCCTCGGGCAATTTCAGGTGCCGTGGGTCATGTTTGTCTGCATGACGATCTTTTTTGCGATCAAGATGCAGCCGAGACAGCTGGGAGCTGCCATAATCTGCTATTTCTGCGGCCTGGCCTGGGGCTAGTTCGACTACCTGTTTATCAACATCTTTCACAATGCCGGAATGACAATTGGCATGTCCAGCTTTATTGCACTGGTCATGGGCACATTATTTTCCATGTACATCCATATGAAGATCTTTGAGGAAAGCCCTCTTCAGCACATTGCCTTTGTCTTTGCCGGTGTCTGCTCAACATTCGCCGAGGGAGGGTCGAATGTGTTCGGACTTGCCGTCACGGCTGTGTGGGGCCTCATTCTGGCAGTCGTGTGCGTAGCGGCGTTAATGTTCTGCTCCAAGCGGTGGCCTTACGAGCCGCCGGCAAACCCCAAAAAGCCCTGGCTTAAGAAAAAATATGGGGAGCAGGAAAGCGCCAGAGAGGAAGAAAATGAAGAGAGTCTGGAAAATGTAGAATTTATGGAAAATTTAGAGAATCGTAAGGATATAAGCAATAGTGTAACTATAAAGAACAGAGGGAATATAAAGAATCGAGGAAATATTAAAAACAGAGGGAATATAAAGCAGAGGAAGAATATAAACAACATAGAGGAAATGGACGGCGCATAAGCTTATCTGACATTCCCATAGTGTATTCTCCTTAAATGATCAAAGGCTGTTATGGCAACAGCTTTTGATCGACTTCCTCCTGCGCTTCTGTCTTAAACTCTTCCACCTGATCCGGATCCAGCGACGGAAGGTCTTCGATGGACTGCACGCCGAAGCAGCGCAAAAACTCCTCTGTGGTTCCAAACAGGATCGGTCTGCCCGGCGCGTCCAGCCGTCCAACCTCCTGGATAAGATTGCACTCGACCAAACGGTTTACCGCATGTTCGCAGGACACTCCCCGGATCTTCTCGATCTCCACACGCGTGACCGGCTGCTTATATGCCACAATAGAAAGGGTCTCCAAAAGGACATCCGTCAGCTGATACTTCTTCGGCTGCTTCGCGATGCGGATCAGATGCTCATACTGGCTGACCTTCGTACACATCTGAAAGGCCCCATCCAGTTCGATGATCTGAATCCCGCACGCATCCGACTCATAGCGCGTGCAAAGCCGCTCGATCACATCCCGGGTCTCCTCCTCTGAGATCTCAAGCGCCTCTGCAAGCTTGGCCAATTCCACGGATTCTCCCATGGTAAACAGAATGGCCTCTACGGCCGCCTCATACTCTTCTGCGTTCATACCAGGTACCTCATATATGTGTGGTGAGGTGTGCTCGGAAAATTGTATCCGTGCTCGCTAATAATCGCTTCGCATCGGATCATTCTTCCTATCACCTCTTTTGAAGTGCGCTCGGAAAAATGCATCCGTGCTTGCTAATAATCGCTTCGCATCGGATGATTTCTTCCTCGCGCACTACTACTGTATCATAAAGTTATAAGTTAATTTGCTCTTGCAGCAATGTGGATCTCTCCGAAGGTCTTGCGCTGTCTGGCTTTGATCTTGCCCATCTTCATGAGTTCTAAGACGGCGAGAAAGGTGACGATCAGTTCGAGACGGCTGTTTTGTCTCTCTAAAAGTTCCCGGAAGGAAAAGGAGTCGTGGATTTTTAGATATTCCTCGATATAGTCCATCTTGTCCTCGACAGAGACTTCTTCCTGTTCGATCTTGCCGAACCCGGAGTGGATCGTGTCCACTTTCCTCTCCTGCCGGCTTAAGACGGATCGGAACACTTCATGCAGGGCGCTTAAGGAAATGCCCTCCGTCATCTCGTCTAAATCGATGGGAGGCTCATATTCCCGGATCTCCTCGGGAAGTCCCTGCTCCCGGTACATCTGCCGCCCGGCATCGATCTGCCGGTCTTTGAGTTCCAGAGACATATATTTATACATCTTGTACTCTAAGAGCTGCTCGACGAGCTCGGCGCGGGGATCCTCCTCGTCCTTTTCTTCCTTCGGCAAAAGCCAGCGGGCTTTGATGTCAAGGAGTGTCGCAGCCATGACCAGAAATTCACTCATGACATTCAAGTCCTGCCTCTGCATCTCCTCAATGTATGCAAGATACTGATCCGTAATCTCAACGATCGGGATATCGTAGATGCTGACCTTGTTTTTATCCAATAAATGAAGGAGAAGGTCCAGCGGGCCTTCAAATGCTTCCAGTTTGACATTCAGCTCCATATATGTTCTTCACTCCCTTTCCTATTTTACTGGATTTGCGGGAAAATGCCAAGGTATTTCTTTTTTCGTCTTTCGACGATCCCGTTTAGGTCCAGGATCGCCCCTCCGTTCTATAGATGCCTGTTTGTCTGCTCCGCCTGATGAATTATCCATTGACACACATTTCTCCCAAACTTATACTAAATATATCAGGAGGTAGCTGACATTATGGATTGCAAAAAAGAATATCAAAAAAGAGTGGCAACCGCCGACGAGGTTGTAAAACAGATTAAGAGCGGAGACTGGGTGGATTACGGCTGGTGTTGTGGGCATCCCGTGGAGCTGGACCGTGCTCTTGCAAAGAGGCTTCCCGATCTGGAGGATGTAAAGATCCGCGGCGGCGTCGCCCTTTGGAGGCCGGCCATCTTTGACATTGACGATCCCGCGGATCATTTTTCCTGGAACTCCTGGCACATAACCGGAGCGGACCGAAAGTCCTTAAGCGAGGGGTTCGGCTATTACATCCCTGTAAAATATTCCGAACTTCCGAAATATTATGCAGAGAATGTGGAGCCGATCCACGTAGCCATGTTTCAGGTGACTCCGATGGACAAAGCCGGGTATTTCAATTTCGGGCCCAACGCGTCCCACATAATAGAGATGTGCAAGCGGGCTGAGATCATTGCCGTCGAAGTCAATGAAAATATGCCCCGCTGTCTCGGCGGATCCGAGGTCGGCATCCATGTCTCTCAGGTCACTTATATCGTAGAGGGGGACAATCCTCCGATCGCTGAGCTCGGCGCAGCGGCACCGACGGAAGTCGACGAGGCTGTCGCAAAGCTGATCGTAAATGAGATCCCCAACGGCGCCTGTCTGCAGCTCGGGATCGGCGGCATGCCCAATGCTGTCGGCTCTCTGATCGCCCAGTCAGACTTAAAAGACCTTGGCGTACACACGGAAATGTTTGTGGATGCCTTTGTAGACATTGCGAAGGCCGGGAAGATAAACGGATCCAAAAAGAACTTTGACAAGGGCCGGCAGGCCTATGCGTTCGGCGCCGGCACAAAAAAAACATATGACTATCTGGACGACAATCCGGAGTGCATGGCTGCCACAGTAGATTACACCAATGATGTTCACCGCATCTCGATGTTAGATAATTTTATTTCCATCAACAACGCCGTGAACATTGATCTGTTCGGTCAGGTCAATGCGGAGAGCTCCGGTCTTAAGCAGATCAGCGGCGCGGGCGGTCAGCTCGACTTCGTTCTTGGCGCCTATCTCTCAAAAGGGGGCAAGAGCTTTATCTGCTTCTCCTCCACGTTCCGCTCGAAGGACGGCACACTTAAGTCACGAATCATGCCGACACTTGATGTTGGCTCCATTGTCACCGATACCAGGGCTAACGTGCAGTATGTGGTCACGGAGTACGGCATGGTCAACTTAAAAGGCCTCTCCACCTGGCAGCGCGCGGAGGCTCTTATCTCCATCGCCCACCCGGACTTTAGGGAGGAGCTGACACGGGAGGCACAAAAGATGGGCATCTGGCGCAGGAGCAGCCGGATCTGAAACGTCTTCGAATCAATACAGACAATCAAACACTTATGTCAAAAATACTTACATCTAAAATACTTACATCAAAAAACCGCCGCACCTAAAAAGTGCGGCGGTCCTCAGTTCTATGTAATCTTATGTGATCTCCTACAGCCAAATGCTACAGAAGTCCTCCGATGGAGATGAAGATCGGTGCAAACACCAGTGCCACGATCGTCATCAGCTTGATCAGGATGTTGATGGAAGGACCGGATGTATCCTTGAACGGATCACCGACCGTATCACCGACGACTGCGGCTTTGTGAGGCTCGCTGCCCTTACCGCCGTGCTCACCGCCCTCGATGTACTTCTTTGCGTTATCCCAGGCACCGCCGGAGTTCGCCATAAAGATCGCAAGCATAACGCCTGTTACGAGAGCGCCTGCCAAGAGTCCTCCAAGCGCCGCAGGTCCAAGCACGATGCCGACAACGATCGGAACCGCAATGGCAACGACACCGGGAACGATCATCTCACGCAGGGATGCTCGGGTAGAAATGCCGATACAGGACGTGTAGTCCGGCTTACTCGTTCCCTCGAGGATACCGGGATCTGACCTAAACTGCCGGCGCACCTCCTCGATCATCTTATTGGCAGCCTTGGAGACAGCCTGCATTGTGATGGAAGAGAACAAAAACGGAAGCATACCGCCGATCAGAAGTCCGACGATAACGGTCGGAACCAGCAGATCGATCACAGTAAGATCAACTGCCTCGGCATAGGAGACAAACAGGGAAAGCGCTGTCAGTGCAGCAGAACCGATCGCGAATCCTTTCCCGATCGCAGCAGTTGTATTTCCTACAGAGTCCAGATGGTCCGTGATGTCCCGAACGCTCTCATCAAGCTCTGACATCTCAGCAATGCCGCCCGCGTTATCCGCAATGGGTCCGTATGCATCTACCGCTACGGTACTGCCTGTCGTGGCAAGCATGCCGACAGCAGCAAGCGCAATGCCGTAAACACCCGCAAAGCGGTAGGCGACAAAGATGCCGACAGCGATCAGGATGATCGGGATCGTGCAGGAGTTCATGCCGACGGCAATACCGGTGATAATATTTGTCGCAGCTCCTGTCTCGGACTGATCCGCGATCCTCTTTACGTATCTGTACTTATCGGAAGTGTAGCGCTCCGTTACCTGCCCGATGAAGATGCCGACCAGCAGTCCGGCAATGATCGCTCCGCAGGGCATATATGAGCCAAGCAGCGGCTTTGCAAGAATGATGGCTACAACAACCGTAATGATATCTGCAACATAACTTCCTGTATTGAGAGCTCTCTGAGGATCCACGCCTTCCTTGCCTCTCACAAAACAGATGCCGATAATGGAGGCCACAATGCCTACAGCAGCAAGGATAAGCGGATAGATTGCTCCGCCGATCTGTCCGATGTTTCCTGTAATGGTTGTCGCAAGAAGGCCAAGTGTGATCGCAGAGATGAGTGATCCCACATAGGACTCAAAAAGATCGGCTCCCATGCCGGCCACGTCGCCGACGTTATCTCCGACGTTATCGGCGATAACAGCGGGGTTACGCGGATCATCCTCAGGAATGCCCGCCTCGACCTTTCCGACCAGATCAGCTCCGACATCAGCAGCCTTCGTATAGATGCCGCCGCCCACACGGGCAAACAGCGCAACAGAGGATGCCCCAAGGCTGAATCCGAATAAAATGGAATCGTTTCCGGTAAGCAAAAAGATAAGGCTCACTCCGATGATGCCTAAGCCTACGACGCACAGTCCCATGACCGCTCCGCCGTGGTATGCGATCGGCAGTGCCGCAGACATGCCTTTTTCACGAGCCGCATTCGCGGTACGGACATTGGCCCGGGTCGCAACACTCATGCCGCAGTAGCCTGCAAGAATGGAGAATGCTGCGCCGACTAAGAAGCAAAGCGCTGTGTTCCATCCGATGAAAATGCCAAGGACCACAAAGACGACTGCAATAAAGATGATCAGAATCCGATATTCCGAAAACAGAAACGCTCGGGCCCCTTCCTGGATCGCTGAAGAAATCTCCTTCATCCTGTCGGTGCCTTCCGGTTGCTTTCTGACGCTCCTTGCCAGTCCAAGTGCGACCAGCAGTGCAACGACTCCTACGATGGGAATGATAAGAGTCCACATGATCATAGTTTCATCCCTCCCTTTGGGTTAAAATTTTTCTAGTGCTACTCTCAGTTATATTCCACTGTTAGTCAATCTCTACAACCCGTGATGTTGTATATAATATAATGCATTTAACATATAGGAAGCCGCTGTAAATCCACAGCGGCTTCTCAATATGGAAGCGGCATTTCCTGCCTTATTTTTTCTTTTTCTCTTTTACATTTTCCAGCCGGAAACTGATCCGTCCCTGCCGGTCTTTTCCGAGGCAGACAACCGTCACCTTATCTCCGAGTGTCAGGACATCCTCGACCCGGTTGATCCGGTGATTCGACATGTTGGAAATGTGAACCATGCCCTCCTTGCCGGGAGCAAACTCGATGAACGCGCCAAACTCCTTGATGCTGACCACTGTTCCGGTAAGGACCTGTCCCTTCTCGAAGTCAGTCACAATGATATCGACATAGTTTTTCGCCTTCTCCATCATCTCCTGATCCGTACCGCAGATGGAGACCACACCGTCGTCGTTGATATCGATCTTCGTGCCGGTCTCCTCGATGATCGTATTGATGGTCTTTCCTCTCTGTCCGACCACATCGCCGATCTTCTGAGGATCGATCTGCATGGAGATGATCTTCGGTGCGTAGGGCCCGACCGTCGGACGCGGCTCATGGATCGCCCGATCCATTACCTCGTCAAGGATGAACATTCTCGCCTCTTTAGTCCGGTGGATCGCTTCCTCGACAATCGGTCTTGTCAGTCCGTGGATCTTGATATCCATCTGGATCGCCGTGATCCCGTCGCGGGTGCCGGCGACTTTAAAGTCCATATCGCCGAAGAAATCCTCGATACCCTGAATATCGGTGAGCACGATGTAGTCATCGTCCGTCTCACCGGTCACAAGCCCGCAGGAAATGCCGGCAACCGGCTTTTTGATCGGAACGCCCGCTGCCATCAGGGACATGCTGGATGCGCAGATACTTGCTTGGGATGTGGAGCCGTTGGATTCAAATGTCTCGGATACCGCACGGATCGCATAGGGGAACTCCTCCTCACTGGGAAGCACCGGAATCAGAGCCTTCTCTGCCAGAGCCCCGTGTCCGATCTCCCGCCGACCCGGACCTCTGGGCGGTTTTGTCTCACCTACTGAGTAGGAGGGAAAATCATACTGATGCATATAGCGCTTGCTTGTGATGTTCTCGTCAAGTCCGTCTATTCTCTGATGATCGGACATGGGAGCCAGCGTGATGATCGTGCAGATCTGAGTCTGACCGCGGGTAAACATGGCGGAGCCGTGTACGCGGGGGATGAGATCGACCTCTGCCGCCAGATGACGGATGTCCGTGATCGCTCGTCCGTCTGGACGCTTGTGATCCTCTAAGATCATCTTGCGAACCGTCTTCTTCTGATACTGATAGATCGCCTCGTCGAGGACCGCAAGCCACTCCTCGTTACCCGCGAACTTTTCCTCCAGTACTGCGGTGATCGCCCGGATATTCTCCTGCTCATCCTGTTTTCTGTCCGTAAAGACCGCTTCCTCCATTTTTTCCGGGGGAATGACTTCACGGATCGCGGCAAACAGTTCTTCCGGAACGGAATAACTCTCATATATATGCTTTTCCCGGCCGACCTCGGCGACGATCTCATTGATAAACGCGTTGATCTGCTGATTGATCTCATGTGCCATGTAGATGGCCTCGATCATCTTATCTTCCTTTATCTCATTGGCTCCCGCCTCGATCATAATGACCTTTTCCATGGTGGATGCCACAGTAAGCTGAAGATCGCCCTCATCCCAGACAACCTGGGAGGGATTTACGACAAACTCGCCGTCCTTCATACCGATCTGTGTCATCGCACAGGGTCCCGCAAACGGGATATCGGAAATACAGGTGGCGACGGCGGAGCCGATCATGGCGAGCAGTTCCGGCCTGTTTTCCGGATCGACGGAAAGGACAAGATTGTCCAGCAGCACGTCGTTTCGGTAATCTTTGGGGAACAGGGGCCGCATCGGACGGTCAATGACGCGCGCGGTCAGCACGGAATTCTCCGAAGCCCTGCCCTCTCTCTTGTTGAAGCCGCCAGGGATCTTCCCGACGGAATACATCTTTTCCTCAAACTCCACGCTCAGCGGAAAAAAATCAATTCCTTCCCTGGGCTTGTCCGATGCGGTTGCCGTCGATAACACAACCGTATCACCATAGTGCATCAGTGCCGCTCCATTTGCCTGAGCGGCGACCCGGCCGACATCAATACTCAGCGTTCTTCCGGCCAGTTCCATAGAAAATGTCTTCATCTGTTCGTCTCCTTCCACACAAAGAGCGAGAAATACTTTTAAAAGTATCTCTCGCCTACTTTATCTTAAACTTATCTTCTAATACCTAATTTTGCAATCAGTTCCCGGTATCCCTCAAGATCGGTTCTCTTTAAATATTCAAGCAGCCCGCGCCGCTGTCCTACCATCTTGTACATGCCGCGGCGGGAATGCTTGTCATTCGGGTGCTCTTTCAGATGCTCTGTGAGCTCCTTGATCCGCGCTGTAAGGATAGCGATCTGTACTTCCGGTGAGCCGGTATCGCCGGGTCTTCTGCCATATTCTTCTATAATGGCTGTCTTTTTCTCTTTTGAAATCATACCGATTTCCTCCTTCACTTTAAATAAAATCGCCCCAAACCGTGAGCTACCAGGTGCGGGTCGGAGATTCCACGCACTGAGTATGGGCTGTTTATGCTCACGCCTAGATACTATAGCATAAATCAAAATCTTTGTAAAGTTATGTTTTCGCAAATATTCTGTGCATTTTCACAGTCTTTTGCCACTTGCCTGCTCAGGTCAGAAACGGAGTCAAACCGCTGCTCCGGACGGAGGTATGAGAGAAAAGCAACCCGGATTTCCCTGTCATAGACCTCCTCATCAAAATCAAACAAGTGAGTCTCTACTCCGAGCGGATGTTCTCCTTCGATCGTCGGCTTATATCCGATGTCGCTGACCCCGTACCAGCATCTGTCGTCCAAGACAGCCACAGACACATATACGCCGTTTTTTGGGAGAAGTTTGTTTTCCGGCGGAAGCTGGTTCACCGTCGGAGCTCCGATCCTCCTGCCGACCCCGCTCCCGTGCTGTACGCCTGCCGTCAAAAAATAGGAATAGCCAAGCAGTCGGTTTGCCTCTTCCATTTCGCCGTTTTGAATATGCTCCCGAATGCGTGTACTGCTGATATCTTTTCCCTGATCCATAACTTTATCCACGACCACGGTCTGATATCCGAATTCCCGTTCCCGTTCGATCAGATCCCTGCAGCTTCCCTTTCGGTCACGTCCGAAACGAAAATCGGTTCCCACTGCGATCTGTTTTACGTCGATCCGGCTGGTCAGAAAACGGAGAAACTCATCGGGCTCCATCTTCTTAAACTCGTCCGTGAAGGGACATTCAATGACATAGTCAATCCCGGCCTCAGAAAAGAGTCCTTCTTTTTCCTGATTAGTCAAAAGGACCTTATAATTTTTGTCAGAGAGCGAACCCGGCGGAATGTCAAATGTAAATACCACGCTTTTGCATCCGCTCTCCGCTTTATTTTTGATCTCTTCAAGAAGCTTCCTGTGCCCCTGATGCAGTCCGTCAAACTTTCCAAGGGCGATCGAGGACGGTTCACGAATATTGAAATCCATTGTGTCTCTGAAATACTTCATGCTCTCTTTCCGTCCGTATCTCTTTCATCCGGGAGAAACATCCTGACCGGATAACATCCCTGATCCGGGTCGTCGCAGCGGTATATCCCGCAGAACACTCCGGCGGAATCCCGCATCCGGATCTGTGAATCTTCCGGAAGACTACCCTCAATCTGTCCGGCCGGGATTCGGTTCCCGTTATAGAGCAGCCGGTCAGCGCTCCTTTTTGTGCGGACAGCCGGGCTGTCTGAAAACATTTCCTCAACCGGATGGATGCACGCGGCGAGCCGGCCCTCCTCCTGCAGTCTTACAATGTCGTCAAGGCGCAGTGCATCTTCGATCTCAAATCCCGCGCTTGACAATCGGGTGAGCTGTTCCATTGTGCCGAAACAGCCAAGTCTCTCACCGATATCATGGCAGAGCGTGCGGATATAGGTTCCCTTGGAACAGCGCACTGTCATCGTTATGCGGGGCAGCTTGATTGAGTTTATCTCTATCTCATATATGGTTATTTCCCTTGGATCCCGGGAAACAGTCTGTCCTTTTCTGGCCAGTTCATACAGCTTTTTTCCGTCTACTTTAAGAGCAGAATACATGGGAGGAATCTGCTCCTGTTCCCCGACAAAACCGGCAATGGTATCTCTCACCATCTCTTCCGTTATGTCGTCCGTGTCGTGCTCTTTTAGCACTTGTCCGGTGATATCCTGCGTATCCGTATCGATACCGAGCAGCAAAACGGCCCGGTATGTCTTGTCCCGGTCCGTCAGCATCCCGCTGATCTTGGTTGCATTTCCGAGACAGACCGGCAGTACTCCCTCCGCATCCGGATCCAGAGTCCCGGTGTGTCCGATCTTTTTCTGCCCGCAGATCCCGCGGAGCTTCGCCACTACATCGAAGGAAGTCCATCCTTTCTCTTTGTATACGTTAATGATCCCGTGATACATAAAACCTCCGAGCACAGCCGTCTGAGGCTAGAGCTGCTCCCCGATCATGGGCAGCAGCTTATGAAGGATTTCCTCCGGATCTCCATCAGCAGATGCTCCGGCCGCCCTTGCATGGCCGCCGCCGCCAAATGTCAGCGCGATCTTTGCCACATCCACATAGGAGGCAGAGCGCAGACTGATCTTATAACCCTCTGTTGTCTCATAGAGAAAAACCGCCACCTCGACTCCGGATGTCGAGCGCAGCTCACTGACGATCCCGTCCAAGTCCTCCGGTGTCACCTGATACTGTTCCATATCTTTTTGGGTAACGGTGGAAACGATACATGCTCCGTTGAAAAAGAGACGGGAAGTAAGGAGCGCTTTTCCCCATATTTTCTGCTGGGGATATGAGCGGATGTAGTAAGTCTCATCCACGATCCGTGAATAGGGGATCCCCTTTGCCATCAACTCTCCCGCGATCCGCATCGTCTCCGGTGAAGTGCAGGAATACTGAAACACACCTGTGTCATGAACAATGCCGAGATACAGGCATTCCGCGATCTCTTCCGTGACCTTGTCCGGATCCATCATTCGAAAGATAAGCTCGGACGTGGAACTTGCATTCGGATCGACCTCATTAACCCGGGCAAAGCTGCTGTTTGTAAGATGATGATCCACACAGACCGTGTACTTTGCCGAACGAAAAAAAGCTGCGGCACCACCCAGTCTCTCCTCATCTCCGCAGTCCAGCGAGAAGAACACATCATAGGATGCGGATCCGTCCGCCTTCTTTGGATCCCGGATCCGATCCGCGTTCTTTAAAAATGAAAATTTTGCGGGGATCGGCTCGAGATAAACATCAGCCCGGATATCCGGATAATTGTCACAGATATAATTGTAAACAGCCAGGCAGGCACCGACACTGTCTCCATCAGGCCTGACATGTCCGGCGATCGCTGCAGAAGTGATCCGGTTCAGACAGGAATCCAGAGTGATCATACTCTCCTCCTACTTTTTCTCCGCGTCTTTTGCGTTTACCTCGTCAATCTTATGGATCATCTCAACTCCCTGCGCGATGGACTGATCCTCGATAAATCGGATCTCCGGCGTAAGGCGCAGATTGAGAGACTGCGCAAGGCATTTTCTCGCATATCCGGCGGCACTCTTTAAGCCTTCCATTGTCTCCTCGCGTGCTTTCTCATCGCCCAGGACACTGATATAGACCTTGCAGGTCTTTAAGTCGGGCGCCACTTCCACTCCGGAGACGGATGTCATCGGATGGATGCGCGGATCTGTAATCTCCTCACGGATGATATAGGTCATTTCACGCATCACATCCTCATTGATTCTATAATTTTTTCTGCTGTTCTTTTTCATATTACCTCCGGTAGCAGGTACCCTGTCACCTCGGAATCTCAAACATCTTAAAGGCCTCCACAACATCCCCTTCCGCGATATCATTGAAGTCTTCAAAGACAAGGCCGCACTCATAACCGGACTTTACCTCTTTCGCGTCATCCTTAAAGCGTTTTAAGGAGGCGAGGGAGCCCTCATAGATCTGTTCCTCGTCCCGGAAGATCCGAATCCCGCATCCGCGCTCGATCACGCCGTCAGTCACATAGGAGCCTGCGATATTGCCGACACCGGATGCCTTAAAGATCTGACGGACTTCGGCATGGCCGATGACCCGCTCCTCATAAATCGGATCCAGCATACCCTTCATCGCGGCTTCGACGTCCTCGATTGCCTTGTATATGACGTTGTAGAGACGGATATCCACATTTTCCTGCTCTGCAGTGGACTTAGCGATCGGATCCGGTTTTACATTAAATCCTATGATTACAGCATTGGATGCAGCGGCCAGGGATACATCGGATTCATTGATGTTGCCAACGCCGCCGTGGATCACCTTCACGACCACTTCATCATTGGAAAGTTTGGTGAGGCTCTGTTTCACTGCCTCTACAGAACCCTGAACATCCGCTTTTACGATCAGATCCAGTTCTTTGAGATTACCGGCCTGAATCTGGGAGAAGATATCGTCCAGAGACATCCTGGCCCTGGTTTCCTCCAGAAGCCGTTCTCTGTCCTGTGCGACGAACGTCTCGGCGAATTCTCTCGCCTCCCGCTCCGAGTTGCAGACCATAAACACTTCTCCGGCATTGGGCACACTCGAAAGACCCAGTACCTCTACCGGCATGGATGGTCCGGCCTCCTTGACACGCCGGCCCTCATCGTCGATCATGGCGCGGACTCTGCCGTAGCAGCTACCTGCAGCCATGTACTGACCTACTTTTAAAGTCCCCTTCTGCACGAGGACAGTTGCAACCGGTCCGCGGCCTTTATCCAACTGAGCCTCAATGACAAGCCCTCTGGCGTTTCGATTCGGATTTGCTTTAAGCTCCAGCACTTCGGCACTTAAGAGGATCATCTCCAAAAGATCTGTGATCCCCTCTCCCGTTTTTGCGGAAACCGGCACACAGATCGTGGTTCCACCCCAATCCTCAGGAACCAGTTCATACTCTGTCAGCTCCTGTTTTACCTTATCGATGTTCGCGCCCGCTTTATCTATTTTATTGATGGCAACGATCAGTTCCACGCCTGCCGCTTTCGAATGGTTGATCGCCTCTATGGTCTGCGGCATGATGCCGTCGTCCGCAGCAACGACCAAAATGGCGATATCGGTGGAGTTGGCTCCGCGCATACGCATCGCGGTAAACGCTTCGTGTCCCGGGGTGTCGAGAAACGTAATCTTCTGCCCGTTGATCGAAACCACAGATGCTCCGATCGCCTGCGTAATGCCGCCTGCCTCTTTGTCAGTAACACGGGTATTCCGGATCGCATCGAGAAGGGATGTTTTTCCGTGGTCGACATGTCCCATGACACAGACGACCGGCGGCCTCGTGACAAGATTTTCGTCCTCTTCTTCGTCTTCTTTTAAGAGTTCCGCGATAACATCCACTTTTTCTTCCGGCTCTGCGATGCAGTTATACTCCAGAGCGATCTCTTCGGCCTTGTCATAATCGATCTCCTGATTTACGGTGGCCATAACGCCCTGCATGAACAGTTTTTTTACAACATCCGAAGCCGGGACTTTCATGATATCCGCGAGTTCGCGAACGGTCAGATATTCCGGAAGAACGATGGTCCGAATCTCATCTGTATCCTTGGATCCCGGTGCCTGCGGAACTGCATTCCGTTTTTTATGACCCGTCTTTTTTTCCAGGTTGACGTAATTTTGCTGCTTTTTGCTTCTCTTATCGTAATCCTGCTTTTTGCGCTTGGCGGCATTTTTGCCTCCGCCCTGGCCTGATTTTTTCTGAGCTTCACCGCCGGCAGCTCTGCCTGAATCCGGGCCCTGACGCGAAGAGTCGCGCGCTACTCTGTCTCTCTGTTCTTTGTAACGACCTGAACTATCTGCACGACTACCACGATCAACTGAATCACGGTTGGCAGAACTGTGAGGACGGCCGTCACTCTTTCGATTCTCTTGACTGCCTTTTTCGCCTTGGACATATCTTTCCCCCTCTTGTCTTACCGGTCTTCTTTTCGGGCGGTCTCCCGCCTCACTCTGGCTGCGTTGCGGTCTTTCACCCGCAGATCTCGCCGGACGCTCTCCCGCAGGCCTTGCCGGACGCTCTCCCGCAGGCCTTGACGGACGCTCTCCCGCGGGGCGTTCGTTTGTC
>JAJBTQ010000003.1 GCA_020860755.1 Lachnospiraceae bacterium | reverse complement strand
TGCAGGAAAAGGGACTTGAACCCTCATGAGCGCAATGCTCACACGGACCTGAACCGTGCGCGTCTGCCAATTCCGCCATTCCTGCACAGTACTGACGTCTGAACGAATATAATTATATCAAAACAACAGGAAAAAACAAGCCGTTATTTTCTATTTTTTTCTCCATATTTCAGCTGCTTTGTAAATAAGTTTTCCCTTACCTGCTCTGCAAAAACTGCGTGGTTGACTTAAGTAAGCCTTACTGCTATATTTACGTTATAGTAGGTAAGCAATTAAGAGCAACGCATTTTTTAGGAGTGCCAGGGGGTAGTCCTATGGATCGTTTCATGAATATAATCGTCAAACTCGTTGTCTTTTTCTCACGGTTTGCGCCGGGTTTGTCTAAAATGGGTTTTATAGACTACAGAAGCCTTAAAGACCTGAAGAATGATCCAACGCTCCACATCCTGCTGGTAGGCTACAATGGAGCAAAAAATACCGGTGCGGATGTGCGCGTGGCTGAGATCGCAAGGCAATTGCAGGAAGGCCTGGGCAAAGATAAGGTGGAACTCTCTGCCATGACGCTGGATGCGGAGTCTATGCGATGCTACTTTGATCCTGACGTCCATCTCATTCAGGTCAGATCCATATTTTTTTTGGGTGTATTAAAAGCCTGCAGCGCGAATCAGGCCGCCATCCTGTGTGAAGGATCTACGCTCAAGAGCAAATTTGCCAATGCCCTCACGCTATATTCCTGCGAGGCGGCCGGTATCATGAAAAACCAGCACAAGCCCTGTATCGCTTACGGCTCAGACGCCGGCTAGATGGATGCGTTTCTGGATGGGAGCTTCATGCGGCTGTGCAGTGATACTTATTTTATAGCCCGTACCCAGAAATCTCTGGACTACATTCAAAGAATGGGTCTTGCCGGACATTTGGGCACGGACACGGCCTGGAAATTTGACAGCACCTCTTATGAAAAATGGGCTGTCACGCAGTTAAAACAGTCCGGTTGGGACGGTGTATCGCCGCTTTTGGGCATTGCACCGATCAATCCCTTTTGGTGGCCGGTAAAGCCCTCTCTTGTCAAGTGGCTCAGAGCCAATTTCAGCGGAGACCACTCCCTTCAGTTTCAACTCTGGTACTTTTTCAGCTGGTCCACGCAGCGCAAACAGCAGTTTGACGATTATCTGGAGGCTCTTGCCCTGTCGGTGAATGAATTTACCGCAAAGCATCCCTGCCATGTAGTCATACTTGGTATGGAGCAGTTGGATACCGATGCCGTAAGCAGGCTTACATCAAAGCTTAATGTACCGGTGTCTTCCTTTCTGTCGTCAGACTATGACGGCTACCAGATGGCAGCTCTGTTAAGGCAGCTGTCCTGGCTGATCACCTCGAGATATCACGCAGAAGTGCTTTCTACTGCAGGTAACGTGCCCAGTGTGGCGATTTCTATGGATGAGCGACTGGACAACATCATGCAGGAGATGGATATGGGCCGGTTTCAGCTGCTGCATGCAGATGACGCAGATCTGCCTGCGAAGCTTGCGGATTCTCTGGAGTATATCCAGTCTCATCCGGAGCAGATCAAGGAAAACATAGGGAACCAGCTTGAGCGCTGCCAAAACACGTTTGAAGAAATGGGCGATTTTTTGATTCAGTGGTTGCTTTCAGACAGAGATGCGGTATGATGTTGGTAGACGGAGGGTATCCTGATGTACAAGATCCTGATCACCGGCATAACCGGATTCCTGGGAACTGAAATTGTATCTGAGATCATGCAGACAACAGAGGATACGGTCTGCGGTCTTATAAGAGCCGGCTCTGTAAAAGAGGCCAATGCCACCCTTACAGCGCTCTGGTATGAGCGGCCGGAGCTTTTCGATAACATCGGCACCCGTATCCTGCCTGTTTTGGGGGATATCACAGAGGCGGATCTCGGCCTTTCAGATGCAGACCGGGACATGCTGATCCACAACACTGACTACATCATTCACACTGCAGCCTTGATAGGCATAAAGCACTCCCGGGAACAGTTCTGGGATGTAAATGTGACCGGGACAGGCCATGTCCTTGCGTTTGCCGGGCAGATCCAGTCCGACCACCCGCTCAGACGCTTTTCCCATATTTCTACCGCATATGTGGCCGGATCCAGAAGCGGCCGCATCATGGAGGATTCGCTGGTGGATGCCGGCTTTTCCAGCCTGTACGAGCAGAGTAAGTTCGAGGGAGAGTCTCTTGTCGCGCAGGCGAGGGATCAAATGCCTGTCTCCGTATTTCGTCCCGGTCAGATCGTCGGAGATTCGAAGACCGGACGGGTAAAAAACTTTAATACGCTTTACTATCCGCTTAAGCTGTGCTTAAAGCAGCAGGCGCGTATCTTTCCGATCCGAAAGTCACTGCGCGTCAATATGGTCCCGGTGGACTATGTTGCGAAGTCCATTGTTCACCTTACCTATGAGGACGACGCTTCCGGGAAGACATTTCACTTAACCGCCCATGCCGGTATGCAGCCCACTGTGGCAGAACTGGTAGGCGCTGTATCGGACTGGGCGGAAAAAACATATTCTGTTCATCTGCGCAGACCTCTGTTTGTCCCTCTTCCGTTCTTGAGCAGGATCGGGGCTTCCCATAACCTGTCAGAGGACAACCGGTCAGATAAGAGTGTGCGGTCAAATATGCTCGCTCTGGCCCCCTATTTTACGGAAGATAAAATATTTGACACGACAAATACCGAGCATTTTATGGGGGCATACGATCTGGACTGGCATATGTATCTGCCGCATCTTCTCGACTATGCGGTCAGTAAAAATTTTTTGGATCACAACAGCCGGACTGTATTTGAACAGGTGCGCTTTTGCCTAAAGAGGCAGCATGCCTCTGCCACCTATTATGATGTGACTTCCGAGGGCATGCGGGAATGCAGTGCACGGTCGGCAGATGAGCGTATCGAGCATACGCTTAAGGCACTTCAGGCACTTGGCATCGGTCCGGGCAGCAGAGTCGCCGTCAGCGGAATCAACAGTGTCTCGTACTTTATTCTTGATGTCGCGATCGGCTTATCGGGAGCTGCCAGCGTACCGCTGTACTATACGACTCCCGCCGACGAGCTGGATGAACTGCTGCAAAAAAGCGGCGCCGGCTGGTTCTTCATCGGAGATACCCGCATTGTATCAAAGGTAAGTCAGCTCACTTACGACGGACAGATGATCTCTTTTACGGAGGGCGCTCCTCTTCCGGAGGACTCCCGCCTGATGTCATGGAATAGTTTTCTCTCTCTGGGAGAGGATCGCGACGTGACACCCGTACAGGTCTCCTATCAGGATATCGCCACGATCCGCTATACCTCCGGCACGACCGGCAATTCAAAGAGCGTGGCTTTTACGCATGGTCAGCTGCGCTGGATGGCGGAGACAATGGGCTCCCTTTTAAGCTTCAAAAGCCGCATGGCCAGACATGCGACGTATCTGTCCTTTTTGCCTCTCAGTCATGTGGTGGAAGGGATCCTGGGGGCGTATACTCCCTACTATCTGGGCATATCGCGCTCCCTCTATTTTCTAAATGACTTTGACAAAGTGGCGCAGACTCTTCCCGAAGTGAGACCGACGATCTTCTTTTCCGTGCCCAGATTTTATGAAAAAGTCTGGGATCAATTGGCACGGACCCGGGCGGGAAGCCGATATATTGCGGGCAAAAGTGCTCTGCCAAAAAGAACCCTTAAAAATACCTTGCTAAAAAGAGCCGGGTTGGATCAGTGCGATCAGCTCATCGTGGGCTCTGCCCCGGTAAGCGTAAAGCTCCTTACGGATTTCCGGAATCTCGGCATCGAGATCCACAATGCCTACGGGCTGACGGAAGCGCCCCTCATTACGTTAAACCGCCTGGGCGACAATGATCTTGCCACGGTCGGAACTCCCCTGCCGGAAACGACTGTGACGCTTTCGGAGGATGGGGAAGTTCTGGTAAAAGGCCCTCAGGTCGCTGCAGAATATGACGGCCGCACTTCGCCGGTTCTGCATACCGGAGACTTAGGGACGATTACCGCAAACGGCCATCTTCAGATTGTCGGAAGGAAAAAGGAGATCCTGATCAATTCCTACGGCAAAAACATCAACCTGCAAAAAGCGGAAACCCTGCTTAAGGATATCCCCGGCATCAGCGAAGCGATCCTGATCGGCGAAAAAAGGCCCTACTGCGTTGCCCTGCTCTGGCCGGAGGATGATGAGCCCGCTCCGGATGAGGAGACCCTTACCGATGCGGTCCGCTTTGTCAACGAGCAGCTCTCCCACCCGGAACAGATCAGACGTTATGCGCTTATGGCTGAGCCCTTAAAAATATCCACCGGGGAGCTAACCCCTAATCTGAAGCTCAGGCGGGATAATATTGCCGAGCTTCATCAGGACATGATCGACGGTCTGTATGCCTCCACAGCCATCCCGGCCGGGGACGTACGTTTCATAGGAGTGTTATAATGAATAAAGTTAACTATCGTCTGTTTTCCGGAAAATATGGCGCACGCTTTGAGATACGAACCCTGATGCGCCAAACTGCCAAAGTCTTCCACGTAGCTGTACCGAAGACTGCCGGGCTTTCCGCTCCGGAGCTGTTAAAGATCTATGCCAAGCTTACGGCGGATGCAGCCATGTGTGCGATAAAAAGCGGGCAGGACTTAAAAAGTCTGCAAAAGAGACTGTACCGCATGGCCTGTCGTCTGGGGAGCGGCGCGCGGCGATGGCTGCGCCCCAAAAATGAGCAGGATTGCCTTGCGATCCTCACTATGCTCTATCGCAATCTGGGCATTGAGATCCGTGAAGAAAAACCGGGGGAATTCTGCGTTTATAAATGCTATTTCAGTTCTTTTTATACGCCGGAAATCTGCTGTGTCATATCTGCCATAGATAAGGGTATTTTTGCGGGCATCTATGCAGGCGGCAGGCTGACGTTCCGACAGCGTATCACAGAGGGAAAGGATGTATGTTGGGCTAACTTCAGATAAAGAACCCGGATCATAGAAATGATCAGAAAGGAGTACTTGGTATTATGAAGAAAGCAATCGTAATCGGTTCAGGTGCTGGCGGTGCCATGGCGGCCAAAGAACTGCAGGGCCATTTTCAGGTAACGGTACTGGAGGCAGGGGGCGAATTTAAACCCTTTCAGTTCGATGTGGAAAGTCTCGCCAGATTTCGAAAGACAGGGGTGTATTTGGATGAGCGCATGATCACCGGACTATTTCCGTCTATGCGGATCCGAAAAGCCACCTCAGGCATGGTGCTGGTGTACGGCAAATGTACGGGGGGCACCACGACACTTTCCTGCGGCAACGGTATGCGATGTGACCAGGGCCTGATCAGGCTTGGCATCGATCTGGACCCGGAATTTGAGGAACTCGCCGAAGAGGTCCCGCTGTCCACAGATCACCAGAAATGCTGGTCACCCATAACGAAATCCCTCTATCGGGTATGTGAGGAATTGGGATATGAACCGATGCCCACGACAAAGATGGTAACCGGCAAGCCATGCGCCCAATGCAGCCGCTGTGTTTTGGGCTGCCGCACGGGTGCCAAGTGGGACAGCCGCGAGCTGTTGAAAGAAGCCATCGAAAAGGGAGCCGATCTTAAGACAAACTGCGCAGTGGAAAAACTGAGGATCGATCCAAAGGATCATACCGTGCATTTTGTCTATACAAGAGAAAACGGGAGGTCAAAAATATACTTCGCCGATCTGATCGTTCTGGCTGCCGGAGGCTTAAGCACTCCGATCATTCTGGAACAGTCCGGGATCTCCTGCGAACCCACTCTTTTTGTCGATCCCGTACTCTGTGTGGCGGCAGAATATAAGAATGCGGGGCAGGATCATCAGATCCCCATGGCTTTCCTCATGGAGAGAGACGGGTATATGCTCTCCCCCTACATAGACTATCTCAGCTATTTCTTCAATAAATCCTGGCGTCTGCCATCCTCTGATATCTTAAGCATGATGATCAAGCTTTCGGACTCCGAAGCCGGTGCCAGCCGCAGCCAAACTTTGATAAAGGACTTAACCAGAAGAGACAGAGAGCGCTTAAAGACAGCCGTATCCGAGTGCAGAGCGATCCTCGGGAAGATGGGTGTTGCGAATAAAGACATGTTCCTCGGAACGATCAATGCAGGGCACCCCGGCGGAATGCTGCCGCTTACCGCAAATGAAGCAGAAAGCTTTCACAATCCCAATCTGCCTGAAAATCTGTATATCGCTGACGCCACGCTGCTGCCGGAGTCATTGGGAAATCCCCCGATCTATACGACTCTCGCCCTTGCAAAGCGTGTGGCAAAGGTATGTACCAAGGCTATGGCCTGAGTGTTAATATCTGCAGACAAAACGTGCGAAGCACCTGCCTTAATGCAGGTGCTTCGCACGATACTTTTTCATGCGGAAGATGGGACTTGAACCCACACGGGATTGCTCCCACAAGATCCTTAGTCTTGCTCGTCTGCCAGTTCCGACACTTCCGCCTTCCACGCCTTACGGCGACTGGATTATCATACCAAATTCGGGTTTTTCTGTCAATAGGTTTAAGGGGATTTCACAGCAGGTTCTCCGGGACATACGCCTCAACGTAGATACCGTCATCCCGATACTCTTCCTTTATGAGTTCTCCGTACTTTCGGATCCTCTGGATCTCCCCGGCCCTGTCATAGGAAAACGTCTGCTTTAAGAGTACCTTATCCTCCCGGAGCATCACCTCTAAGACGGCCAAAAATTCATTCAGGCCCTCTCCCGTTTTAGCTGAGATCCGAAGCGTCCGGTCCGCATGGGGATCGTAAAACACATCATCCTCTGTCAGAAGATCACACTTGTTAAACAGTGTGATCACTTTTTTGTTTTCCACACCAAGCTCATGCAGCGTCCGGTAAACAACCTCCATCTGGGCCTGCCACTGCGAATTTGACACGTCCACAACGTGAATGATCAGATCCGCGTACTTTGCCTCCTCGAGGGTACTCTTAAACGCGTCTACGAGGTGATGAGGCAATTTACGGATAAAACCGACCGTGTCGGTTAAGAGCACCTGCTGGTCATTCGACAGCTCCAGCATGCGGGTTGTGGGATCTAACGTCGCAAAAAGCTCATCTTCTTCCAACACTCCCGCATCCGTCAGTGTATTTAAGAGGGTGGATTTTCCGGCATTTGTGTATCCGACGATCGCTGCGACCGGAGTATGATTTTTCATGCGCTGTGCGCGTGTGACATCCCGGTGCCGGGCTACCTCCTGCAGCTCCTTGTCAAGCTGCGCCACCCGATCCCGGATCACACGCCGGTCGATCTCCAGTTTTCTCTCCCCGGGCCCCCGGGTACCGATTCCGCCGGCCAGACGCGACATGGACTGCCCGAACCCGGTCAGCCGGGTCAGGCTGTATTGCAGCTGGGCCAGCTCCACCTGCAGTTTACCCTCACTGGTGGCAGCCCGGCCCGCAAAGATATCCAGGATCAAAAGGGTGCGGTCCATGACTTTTGTGTCCAGCTCGTCAGTCAGATTCTTCATCTGCGAAGGCTTTAACTCATCGTCACAGATCACGCCGGTGGCCTCCTCCTCCCAGATCATATCCCGCAGCTCCTCCACTTTGCCGGATCCGATATAGGTGGCCGGATTCGGCCGGGAAAGGTTCTGGATCAGGTTGCCGACGACATAAGCTCCCGCGGTCCGGGCAAGCTCGGCGAGCTCGACCAAGGAACTTTCTGTGTCATCTTCATTGTGCTGCCGGACAGCGAACAGGATGACCCGCTCCTCAACATCTTTGTTCTCATACATGACGCACACCTTCTCTCGTCATTCCCCGTCGTCTCAGCGGTCGTCTTCCTCGTCATAGGAGTCGTCATACGGATCATACTCGTCCTCATCAAGGGACTCACTTTCATCTATGGATTCGTCTTCATTGGAGCTTTCCTCATCCTGATCAGACAGATCTAACGGTTCTAAGTCGTCTTCGATCGCCTCGGGATAAGCCCCCACACGCGTTCCCAGGAATTCATACTCTCTTTGAAGCGCTTCATCGGAATGATTCGCAAGGTATTCTCCCGCCACATTGTAGGCGCTTTGAAAATCACCGGAATATTCGTAGGCAGCGACCAGATTGTTCACGATTGTCCCCAAAGAGGCCTCGTCCGCGGTCTCCTTTGCCTGCGTCAAGTAGGAGATCGCCTGTTCATAATCCCCGGAGGAAAGCGCGATCTCTCCGAGCCTGCCGAGAGCCGCAGCGTCGTCCGGATGCTCTTCCATATAGGCCTCATACATCTCCCGGGCACTGGCGTCATCCCCCGTGTCAGCATAGACCGTCGCCAAAAGCAGGGTTGCCTCGTCGTACCCCTGTTCCCTTGCCGTAAGAAGATATGTCTTCGCGTTGTCATAGTCTCCGGTCAGATAATAGATATCGCCAAGGTAATAATAGTCCGCACTGTCAGACGGCTCCATGGAAAGCGCGGTGTCAAGATAGCTCTGCGCATCCTCCTGCAGCCCGGAATTGGCCAGATTCTCATAGATATGGACACACAACTCCGGGTCGTTCCCGTTTAAAGAGGCCGCCTCGGCATAGTCTGCCAGTGCCTGGTCATCCTGCCCCTCTTTTAAATATATATTTCCTCTAAGGTAATAGGCTTCCCAGTTGTCCTCATCGTAGTCAATGAGCGCCGTATAAACCTCTATGGCGCCGTCGGTATCCCCGCTTAGGAAAAGCGCAAGTGCTTTGTAGTAGGAGATGTCGATCTCCTGCGCGCCTAAAGTCCCAACCGACTGATCCAGTGCGGTTTGAAAGCTGTCAGCTGCGCCTGCAAAGTCGCCCTCTTCCATCTGGGAGATCCCGAGCGCCTTATATTCTGCCATGGCTGCTTCCGACCTGCTCGTACAGCCGGACAGAACCGGCACGAGCGCAAACACAGTCAGAAGAAAAAACAGGGCGATCCGCCTCCTGATCATGTTGTTTTCCTCCATAAATATAGTCACAAAAACCTATGCTCATCATAGCAGATGAAGCGTAACGGTTCAATTCCTAATTGATGGTAATCTCATTATTGGAAACGGTGACGGGCAGCACATAGTATCCTCCGTCATTGTCCACAACCATGACGGAGTACAGAAAACTGTTGTCCACAGGCTCTGAGGTGTCCGGCTCCCAGCTTAGATAGTACCCCTTCTCTCTCAGATAAGCGCCGCAGTACTGTTCCTGTATTACTTCCGCGAATATCTCAGCCGATGATCCCGTCTCTTCCAGGCCACCAAAGATGCCGTTGGTGGCAAAGATGCTTGCCGTGTCCTCCGTGATCTCGGGAATGAGGAACAAAGGCAGATCCGGAAGTTCAAACTGCTGCTCCGGCTCCTCCTCTTCAGATGTTAAACTGAGCGTATAGCTGAGAGACAGGATCAGACCGGTGTCGTCATCTACCGCAGCGCTGATCTGGTTCCCGTTATCGTCAGCCAGCCAATATTCCCAGTAGATCAGGGAATCCTCTCCCGAAATTTTTAAGAGGATCTGATGATTTACCTCGGAAAAATCATTCACTTTGAAAGGGAAGCCCTCCAAGTCCGCAGAAAACAGCGTTTCCAGGCCATCAAAGAGTGCATTTAAAGCCTGCTCGTCATCCATAGTCTGTGCCGATTCAAGCTCCACGCTGGAGCTTCTCTCCGCGGCGATTCGAAGCTTCTGCAGCAAAGTGAGGGCCGAACCCATATTCAGCTGCACGCTGTTTGCACTGACTACCTCCTCCGTTTGGTCCGTCTGGACATCCTGGAAACGGGAAACCATTGTTGGAAGCATAAATCCTACGACAAGAGCCGCAACAAGCAGAACGATCGCTCCGTTTCTCCTCCACTTTTTCACTGGCCGGCACCCCCTTTCAGCTCCACGCACACGCGTGTCCCCTCAGGTTCCACCTGTTCAAACGTGATGCTCCCGCCATGAACTTCCGCGATCTCTCGGCAAAGCGACAGCCCGAGTCCGACCCCGCCCATGGAGCGCGAGCGGGACTTATCCACCCGATAGAAAGCCTCCGTGATCTTGTCCATCTCCTCCTTCGGGATTCCGATCCCCTGATCCTGTACCGTCAGAAGGCAGCCCTCATCGGTCAGACGCGCGGAAACCGTGATCTCTCCCCCGTGATCCATGGCTTTTCTGGCATTGTCGATGAGGTTGACCAACAGAGACGTGACAAGCGTAGGCTCCAGCATACAGGTCCCTTCTTCACAGTCCTGCCGCAGCGTGATTCCGCGCTCCTCGAGAGCCGGCCGCATAAGCTCCGCTGTATCGGAAACCAGTTTCTTCGGGGAGCTTAAAGTAAACTCCGGATGTTCATTTCGTGTCACAAGAAGGTCCAACAGCTTCAGGGAGAGATTCTCGAGCCTCTTCCCCTCTGTAAAAATATAATTTGCCGCCTCCTGCCTCTCCTCTTCGGGCAGGGTCTGACTCCGAAGCAGATCCGCATATCCGATGATAGAGGTCATAGGCGTTTTCAGTTCATGGGCAAAATCTCCCATAAACTCTTCCTGGCGGTCCATGGCATCTTTCAGCTGATCAATGTATTGCTCCAGCTCGTCTGCCATTTGATTAAAATTGTCAGCCAGCATGCCGATCTCATCCTCGCCGGAAACCTGCGCCCGTTCTGAGAGATCCCCGCCGGAGATCTGCTTTGCAGTCCGGGACAACTCATCCATCGGTCTGGTTAAAAACGTTGCCAGCACAATAGACAGGACTGCCCCCACGGCAACGATCACGACAAAGATATACCGATAGATCGTCTGCTGGGCATCCCGGGAATCGTAAATAGAAGTAATGTCATATATACTGTCCAGGTAGAGCGTCATCTCGCCGGCCTCCAGCGATCCGGACACCTGGAGGAAGTTGTTGTTTTCTTCGGAGAATATCATGAGCAGAAACTGATCCGCCTGCTCTGAGGAATGAATATCACGGATGTACTGCGTCACGTCGCTGCTGGCATACACCACACTTTCGTCAGCGGTGAGGGCAAGGCCGTCCCAGTTGCCGCCCCCGTTATCCTCGAGCTGCTCCAGCACGTCCACGATGTTTCCGTAGTAGGCCTGTGGGCTGACACTGTTGACCACGCTTAACATATTAAGGACGGTCTGGTAGGAGTCCACAGCCGTGCGCTCTTCCTGTCTTAAATTGTTGGAAAAAGAAACCGCGATCAGAAGTGTCCCGCCGATTCCGAATGCGACGGACAGAAATATGATCACGGCAACAGCTATTTTCATTCGGTATTTCATAGCGTTTGGTCCCTTCGCTCCTTGCGCTCCCGGCTACTCTTCCAGACGGTATCCCACCTTGTGTACGGATTTGATCCGGTTCTCCAATCCGCATTTTTTTCGGATGCGCTGCACATGCAGATCTACAGTCCGACTGTTTCCCAGATACTCTCCGCCCCAAACTCTCTCGTAGATCGTCTCGCGGTAAAGCGCTACACCCGGATTCTGGACCAGCAGGACAAGGATGTCAAACTCCTTTTTCGTCAGTGTGATCGCTTCGTCGCCTTTCTTTACGACACGGGAGCGAAGGTCAATGGTCAGATCCCCTGTCGTCAACACTTCATCGATCTTGTGGTTCCGGCGGAGCACAGCCTCCACTCTGGCCAGAAGTTCTATGATCTCAAAAGGTTTAACAATATAGTCGTCTGCTCCCATACGGAGGCCTTTTACTTTGTCAAGGGTAGAGTTTTTCGCTGTGATAAAGATCACGGGTATCTCCAGCGGACGGATATACTCCATCAGCTCAAATCCATCCACGCCCGGCAGCATCACGTCCAGTAGGATCAGATCAAACGACCGGTCTCCCTGTTCCAGGATGTCCGCAGCCGCATCCCCGTCGTATACGCACACACATTGGTACCCAGCGCCGGACAGACTGATCTTTAACAGATCTGAGATCGCCTTTTCGTCCTCAACGATGAGAATTTTTACCATGATAAACTACCTCCGGCCTCATTACTATCTTATTAAGTATAGCACAAATAAAGCAACTATGTGTCCCTAATTTCAACTCGTCTTTTCTTCCCAAAAAAAATTGTCATATTTTTTTCAGATTGCTGGACATTTTTTATTTTTGTGATATGATAAAAGCAACGAAATAGATGGTCAGCTTCGAGGGAAAATCACACCATGCGTTTTGATATGCACTGCCATACAAAAGAGGGCTCTTTAGACGGAAAGATTCCGCTGAGAGACTACGTTCTCCGTTTGAAGATACTGGGTTATGACGGTATGTTGATCACGGATCACAATTCTTACAAGGCTTACCGTCAATATATCCGCAACACGGAGGATGAGGCATTTCAAAATTTCACTATTTTAAAGGGGGTAGAGTATGACACCAGCGACGGTGGACATATTCTTGTTATCATGCCCTCGGATGTCAACTCCCCTCTTCTGGAGATGCGCGGAATGCCTGTCAGCCTCCTGATCGAGACCGTGCATGCCTTTCATGGGATCCTCGGACCTGCACATCCTGCCGGAGAAAAATATCTGAGTATTCTCAACAGCAAATATTATCACAAGAACCCGGACGTTTTAAAGAAGTTTGATTTTATCGAGACATACAATTCCTGTATCACGGAGGAAGCCAATGAAAAAGCGGCTGAGCTCGCCGAGAAGTATCATCTCCCGGGAACCGGGGGCAGCGACTCTCACAAGCTTGACTGTGTCGGCCTGGCTTACACGGAGTTTGACCGTCCGATCAAGTCCGAGTCCGACCTGATCGAATGCATAAAAAGTTCCCCCACCCTGGAAAGCGGAGGAAGTCATTATCCCGGGACCAGCCGGGACCATCTCGGAATTATCTACGATTTTATGCTCAGGCTGTACTATGTGTATGACCGTGTTGGAAACCGTCGCCGTTACGCCGAGCGCGTGAAGGCATTTGAGGAAATGCTTGAAAAGTATCCCAATCTCTACCACAGGATCCGACGTCTTACGTTTGTAGAAAACATTCAACAGTTCTTCTACCGCCGCGATTGGGAGAAGATCCGCTCTTGGCTGGACAACAATCTCTTCGCCGGAATGGGCGACGAGGAGCCGGTTTCAGACACGGATCCGGAAGCGGAAGAAGAAAAGCCTATCGATATCAACGCCAACGCCTCATGACAGAAGCGCTTCTATCTCCTGTCTGTCCGGCATAACTTTAAGCGCACCCTTCCGGGTGGTGATAAGAGAAGCTCCCGCATTTGCAAATGTGAGGAGCTCTTTTAATTGTTCGTCTGTCAGGTCTTCCATCCCATGATCTAAGATATAATTGAGCGCACAACCAGTAAAAGTGTCTCCCGCACCGGTCGTCTCGATCGTGGCGTCCTGAAGGAAAGGTTCTGCAAACACAACTCTGTCCTTATAATAGGCTTTGCTCCCATCATGCCCCAGCGTGACAAAAACAAGCGGAAGCGGGTATGTTTCCCGCAGCATCCTTATCCCCTCATCATAATCTGTCGTCCCGGTCATAAATTCCATCTCATTGTCCGAGATCTTTAAGATGTCACACCGCGCAAGTCCGTACTCGATCTCCCGTCTCGCATCCTCAAGATCCGGCCAAAGGTCCTCGCGCAGATTGGGATCAAACGAGATGGGCACACCATTTTCTTTTGCAATATCCAGGGCATAGCGGGTAGCTCCCCGCACCGGTTCATGGGTGGAGGAGAGCGTTCCGAAATGGAAGATCCGCGCGTCGCGGATCATCTCCGCATCGACTTCCTCTCTGCGAAGCATCATGTCCGCGCCGGGATTCCGGTAAAAAGAAAACTCCCGGTCTCCATCCGGTAAAGTGTGAACAAAAGCAAGCGTTGTATGTACTTCCTCATCCTCTGTCAGGGCCGATACATCGATCCCACAGCTTTTTACTGCGTCCCTCAGCAACCGGCCGAAGGAATCGTTTCCGACCTTTCCGATAAAGGCAGTCCGTCTTCCAAGCTTAGCCAGCATGGCAAGAACGTTGCAGGGAGCCCCACCCGGATTCACCTCAAGGATGGGGTTTCCCTGATTGCTTACTCCATTCTCCGTAAAGTCGATCAGAAGCTCACCAAGTGCTACCACATCATACTTCTTCATAGTATCGTAAGTCCTCTTTTTCTTTGTAACCATGAGCATCTTCCAATACCATGTCTTTTACTTTCATCAGACGGATCTGAGTACTTCTCTCGTTCTCATCCAGCTTCATGGTAATATACTTGATGCTCTCCTGTGTCTCCGGGATCGTAACGTGTTCCAGCGCGTTGACCCGCCGCCTCGTCTTTTCGATCTCGGCTGACATCAGCTGACAGGCCTTCTCCGTCTCCGCCAGTTTCAGCATATCCGGCAGGATATCGGCAAGCGACTTCACCGCACTGTCCAAGTCGCTGGACGTATAGGCAAATCCGTAGGAATAGGCATCATTCTCGTCGGCAGTCCTCGTCTTATACTCCAGCTTCGGAATATCCACGCTCATGACATTCTTGCTCTCCACCTCGAGAAAGACAGCCTGTTTCGGTGCCATCAAGGCGGTATTTAAGATCTGCTCGGACATGCCGGATTTGGCGATGACAAAATTCTTGTTGGCTGCCCGGATGCCCTCTTCCACTTTCAGTCGAAGATCCATATTTTCCCGGACAAGATCAAGGAACTGACGCATCAGCTCGTCTCTCTTATCCTTTAACAATTTATGTCCTCTCACCGCGGTGGTCAGCTTCTTTTTTAAGCGGGTCAATTCCATCCGGGTGGGGGTTACCTGGGTTGTAGCCACAACATTACCTCTTTCATCTAGTCTTTCTTATCATAATACTCGTCTAAGAATTCTTCATCGATACGTTTTAACTCACTCCTCGGCAGAATGCGCAAAAGCTCCCAGCCAATGTCGAGGGTTTCCTCGATGGAGCGGTTTGTAGTGTAGCCCTGAGAGACATACTGCTCCTCAAAGGCATCGGCAAACTTAGCATAGATTAAGTCCATGTCGGAGAGGGCTGCCTCACCTAAAATGACCATCAGCTCTTTTGCCTCTTTGCCACGGGCATAGGCCGCGAACAGCTGGTTCAATGTGTTGGAGTGATCCGCACGGGTCTTCCCCTCGCCGATTCCCTTATCCTTCAAACGGGACAGAGACGGCAGCACATCGATCGGAGGCTGGATACCTTTTCGGTAGAGCTCACGGCTTAAGATGATCTGACCCTCTGTGATGTATCCGGTCAAGTCAGGGATCGGGTGGGTCTTGTCATCCTCCGGCATGGTCAGGATCGGGATCATCGTGATGCTTCCGGCCTTTCCGTACTGACGTCCGGCGCGCTCATACATCTGCGCAAGGTCGGTGTACATATATCCGGGATAGCCCCGGCGTCCCGGAACCTCTTTTCTGGCCGCAGACACCTCACGCAGTGCGTCCGCGTAGTTTGTGATATCCGTCAGGATGACCAGTACGTGCATATCTTTCTCAAAGGCAAGGTACTCCGCTGCGGTCAGGGCCATACGCGGAGTTGAGATACGCTCTACGGCCGGATCGTTCGCCAGGTTTATAAACAGGACGGTACGGTCAATGGCACCGGTCTCCGTGAAACTCTCAACGAAGAAGTTTGATTCCTCGAATGTGATACCCATTGCGGCGAATACCACGGCGAACTGTTCGTCCTTGCCGCGGACTCTTGCCTGTCGCGCGATCTGCGCTGCCAGCTGTGCGTGGGGCAGACCGGAGCAGGAGAAGATGGGCAGCTTCTGACCACGAACCAACGTGTTCAGTCCGTCGATGGCGGACACGCCGGTCTGAATAAACTCCTGTGGGTAGCTTCGGGCTGCCGGGTTCATCGGCAGGCCGTTGATATCCATCCGCTTCTCCGGCAGGATCTCGGGGCCTCCGTCGATCGGGCGTCCCAGCCCGTCGAAGACACGTCCGAGCATGTCTCCCGACACGCCGAGCTCCATGCTTCGGCCAAGAAAACGGACTTTACTGTTGGAAAGGTTGATGCCTGTAGAGCTCTCGAAGAGCTGCACCATGGCATTGCCTCCATCGATCTCCAAGACTTTGCACCGGCGCACTTCGCCGTTTGCAAGCTCGATCTCTCCTAATTCATCGTATGCGACATCCTCTACGCCCCGAACCAGCATCAGAGGTCCTGCCACTTCCTGTATGGTACGATATTCTTTCGGCATTACTGGTCCTCCTCCTTTCCGCGCAGGGATGCGATCTCCTCGATCAGCTCCTTGCCGACCTTCTCGTATTCCTCTTCAATGTCCTCTTCATGTGTGTATTTGAATCGGCCGATCCGCTCACGGACTTCCATGTTCAGCAGTCCCTTGATCGGAATGCCGGACTCCAATGCCGCCTCGGACTCCCGGTAGTAGGCAAGGACCAGCCGCATCATCAGCAGCTGTTTCCGCAGCGAAGTGTAAGTGTCGATATCGTCGAAAGAGTTCTGATGGAGGAAGTCCTCACGGATAGACCGTGCCGCTTCCATTTTCAGACGATCGCCCGGGGAAAGGGCATCCATACCGACCATCTGAACAATTTCGTCGAGCTCCGCCTCCTCGGTCAGCAGACTCATCATAGCCTGTCGGTTGTCCATCCAATCCGGTGACACATTCTCGTTAAACCAGGGGCCGATATCGTCCAGATACAGTGAATAACTGGTCAGCCAGTTGATCGCGGGGAAGTGACGCCTGTAGGCCAGATCTGAATCCAGCCCCCAATATACCTTGACGATACGCAGGGTCGCCTGGGAAACCGGCTCGGAAATATCACCGCCCGGCGGCGATACGGCTCCGATCACGGAGAGTGCTCCCTCTCTTCCCTCTTTTCCAAGGGAGATCACCTGTCCGGCGCGCTCATAGAACTGGGCCAGACGGCTTCCCAAGTATGCCGGGTAACCTTCCTCACCGGGCATCTCTTCCAGACGTCCGGACATCTCACGGAGAGCCTCAGCCCAACGGGATGTGGAGTCTGCCATCAGGGCGACTGAGTAGCCCATGTCACGGAAATACTCCGCAATGGTGATCCCGGTGTAGATGGAAGCCTCACGGGCCGCCACCGGCATATCCGATGTGTTCGCGATCAAGACGGTACGTTCCATCAGGGATTTCCCGGTCTTCGGATCTACCAGTTCCGGGAATTCGTTCAGCACGTCCGTCATCTCATTTCCACGCTCACCGCAGCCGATGTAGACGATGATGTCAGCCTCCGCCCACTTTGCAAGCTGATGCTGGATCACGGTCTTGCCGCTTCCGAAAGGACCCGGGACGGCAGCCACACCGCCTCGCGCGATGGGGAAAAACGTATCAACAACACGCTGGCCTGTCACAAGCGGTTTACTCGGTGCCATCTTCTGCGCGTAGGGGCGGCCCTGACGCACCGGCCAGCGCTGCATCAGCGCGACCTCCTCGTCTCCGTCCTCAGTCGAGATCACGGCCACCGTCTCCGTGACGGTGAAGTCTCCCGATTTGATCTCCTTGATGGTTCCCTTGATCCCGTTCGGGACCATGATCCGCTGCTCCACCAGCTCTGTCTCCTGCACGGTACCGATGATGTCACCGGACTCTACTTCGTCTCCCACACTCGCAGTCGGGACGAAGGTCCATGCCCGGTCTCTCTTTAAGGATGGAACCTCAACACCACGCTGCAGGTTGTTCCCGGTGAGCTTCATGATGTCATCCAGCGGTCTCTGGATACCATCGTATATGCTGGAGATCAGCCCCGGTCCCAACTCGACGGAGAGCGGCACGTCCATGGACTCCACCGGTCCGCCAGGAGCCAGGCCGGAAGTCTCCTCATATACCTGTACGGAAGCCTCATCGCCATGCATCTCGATGATCTCGCCGATCAGACGCTGGTCGCTGACACGTACCACGTCGTACATGTTGGCATCCCGCATCCCGCTGGCAATGACCAGCGGTCCTGCTACTTTCTTAATCGTTCCTTTGCTCATGAAATATTTTTCACCCCTTTATTCTCCAAAGATGATGTCGGAACCGACAGCCTGTTCCACGGAAAGCTTGACATTTTGCACGCCCTCACCGGTGTTCCCGGAAATACCCGGGATCAATATGATAGCCGGCAGCTGCTGTTCCTTATACTTATTGATTTCCTTCTCAATCTGTGCCGCCAGGCCTTCGGTCATATAGATGACCGCAAAGTCCTCTGCAGCCAGGTCTCTGAGCTTTCTCTTGGCCTCCTCGGGATCGGATATAGGGAATGTCTCCAGCCCGAGGGCAGCAAATCCATAAATGCTGTCGTAAGGTCCCATCACTGCTGTCTTATACATACATCACCCTGATCCTTTCCCGGATGGAATCATCGGATAATCCGTTCAACTTCCCGGACAGGATGATCCCAACTGTTTTTATCTCATTTTCCCTTGCCAGTATATAGGCTACAAGCGGTCCCACGGTGAACACTTCGTACTTTTCTTCCCGAAGCATCTCCATCAGACAATCGTCACACCAGCGTTCAAACGAGGACGGGGACTCCCGAAGCGCATCCGCCGCCTCGACATAGCTCGTCCCGGACAAAAGGTCCAGGATCGCATCGAAGCCGGAAGCAGCCGCCTTGGCAAGGCGTTCGGTGTCGATGCCGCTCGTTGGCTGAAGGGCCCGCCGCATGAATTCTATTGATTTTCCGGTCTTTTGGCAGCGGACCGCGATCTTGATATCCGTCACGGTGATGACGGTCTCCGCGTATCGCTTGATGACGTCCTCCTCGGAATCCGTCCCTGCCTTGTCGATGGCCGCCAGGCATGCCTTGTCGATAATGACATCACACAGCTGCCCATCTCTCGTGTGGAGCAGCGTCTCAAAGGCATCCTGTGCCGCTGTGTCCATGCCGGAAGGAAGCTTCGCGAACTCCTTCTTTCCCACAACATCCCGCAGTTCCTCTCTGGACGGCACAGTTCCCTCGTAAAAGAAATCGTCGTGCCGCTCACCCAGATAAGCTTCTTTAATGGCGGTCTTTAAGTTGTGGTATACATTCGGATAGGACAGCACATCAAAGGTTTCCATCGGGACCGAAAGACCTCGGATCGTCTCCCAGGTCTTGTTTCGCTCTGCCGCCAGGATCGCGTCGGCGTCCCGCTCGACATCGAGACCGCCCCAGCCTTTATCCTCGATAAAATTGAGCGCGTCCTCATATGTCCTGCACGCCATCAGCTGATCGATGGTGCTCTGCGAAAACAGGCGTCCCTCCAGTGCCCGGATATGTGCAACCGCAAAGGTATAATCCGTATCAGACATCGTCATGCCTCCTTTCCGTAAAGAATGGCATGTACGGTATCCTGCATCTCGTCACGGTTGGCATCAAAGATCGCACGGAGCGTGCAGTTCTGCTCGACCCCTCCGTAGACGAGGACGAAACCGTTCTCGATATTTTTCCCTTCCTGGGAAAGTGTTAATGTGCCGCCGGCCTTTTCGGCTGCAGCCTGGATCCGATTGTAAAATCCGGCGGGCATAGCCCCCAGATCGGAATCGGAAAAATAAATTTCCCCGGACTGTGGCAGCGCATATTTTTCTATTAATTTTTCAAGCATTCCAAAGTATGACTCCTTATCCATGCCGCACACTTTTTGATAAGCGGTCTCGATCACATCCGCGATCACGTCCTGCTTGACCGCAAGGGTCTGAGTGCGCAGATACAGGTCATTGGAGGAATGCATACGCTCTTCCAGAGTCTTCGCCTGAGCTTCCGACTTTTTTTTGATCTCCTGCACCGACTTTTCGGTTTGTGCATCGGCTTCTTCGGCGATCTGCTTCGCCTGACCATTGGCCTCTTCGATCAGCCGGTCAGCCTCTTGATTTGCCTCGGCGAGGATCTGGTCAACAATTTTTTCCAGTCCTGTCATCTTCTGGTCTCCCTTCTGTCGATTTTCCCTGCTTCCCGAAATAAGGTTAGAGCTGGATCACAACCAGAATAGATACCAACAGAGAAAGGATCGCGTAGGTCTCAACCATTGCAGGGAAGAGCATAGCCCTTGCAAACTGCTCCGGTCTCTTTGCGATCAGGCCGATCGACGCCGCCGAAGCTTTCCCCTGATACATGCCGGAGATCAGACCTGCGATAGCGATCGGCAAACAAGCACCGAGCGCCTCGGCTCCGGCCTCGATCGTGATGCCGGCAAGGTCACCGGAAAGGATGTTGAATCTGGAGAGAACCAGGAATGCGACCAACAGGCCGTAGATGCCCTGCGTACCGGGCAGCAGCTGCATGATCAGCACTCGTGTAAATTTACTCGGATCCTCCGCCGTTACGCCTGCCGCTGCCTGTCCGGCAATACCGACACCTTTTGCCGAACCGCCGCAGGCAAGTGCGACTGCCAGCGCCGCTCCTAAAATAACCAATGCTGCACCTAAATTCATGATATATTCCTCCTATAATTAATTTAATGTATTTATTATTTATTTGGTTTTTGCAAATTCCACATACTTCGTGTCGGCCACAAACGGTACGAACGGGCGTCCCTTTCCTTCGTAGAACTTCTGGAAGAACTCGACGTACTCAAGACGGTTCGAGTGCACGTAGGCACCCAGCACGTTGATCGCCATATTAAGGGCGTGGCCGATGATGAAGACCACAACGAAGATGATGAGCTTCAAAATGCCGCTGCCAAACATCGTCCCGATCATGTTGACCACCTCCGCGATAGCGCCCGTTGCAAGGCCTAAGGCCAGCAGACGTGAGTAGGACAGCCAGTCAGACAGCCAGCTCGTAATGCCGTAGATCTCGTACACGCCGAGCGCGAGCCGCATGCCGATCTGTTTCTTCTTCCTGCGCCCTGCCATGAAAAGCAGGATCACTGCGCCGACGATGGTCAGTACCCATGACAGGTAAGTCAAAAACGGTCCGAACGTGACGGTCTGCCTTGCCATGGATTCATAGATGCTGGATGGCAGAAGCAGCATGATCAGTCCGATCAGGAACATATACCATGCGACGACATCACAGAAGAATGCTACGTACTTTTTCTGCTTGATCAACATATATCCGCTGATTCCCAGACCGATGAAAAGATGAATGAGTCCGATAAACAGCGCAAAGATCAGCAGCTTCATCGGGTCTTCGATCGGCGCGAACCAGAGCGGCTTCATGACCACCTCATGTCCGAAGAACTCCCGCGAGATTACTGCTATCAAGTCTCCGAAAAATCCTCCGAATAGGATACCCCAGATAACGGTAGAGATCCCACAGAAGAAAAACATCTTAAAGCTCTTGCGCAGTCCTGTCCCCATCCGTTTAAATCGGGCCAGGACGAATCCGCACCCGATCACGATCAGAAGACCGTATCCCGCATCGGAGAGCATCATGCCAAACATGACCACATAGAAGATCGAGACGAAAACCGTCGGATCGATCTCGCCCTTGCCCGGCAGACCGTAGGAGGCGATCACGCCGTCCACACAGTCGGAAAATCTGTTGTTGTGTGTCAATACCGGCGCATCTTCCTTCTCGTCGATCTCTTCCAGCTCCACCGCAGCTCCATAATCTGTTTCCAGTTCCTCAGCGAGCCGTCCTGCAATCTGTTTAGGAACATATCCGCTCAAGGCAAATGTATTGGCTGTATGCGGCAGGGTTCCCACCACATCGTATCGCTCTGTGCGCAGCCGGTAATAATCGGATACCAGTTTTAAATGCTCCCGAACCGGTGCCATCTCTACGATCTGGGCTGTATACGTTTCGATTGCAGCCTGATAGCCGGCGATCTCGCTTTGGATCTCCTCCTGCTCCTCACACGGAGTGCGGTGCGAGACCCAGCTTGGCCGGGCAAATCCCATCTCGCGGAGCGTTTCTTCTGTCGCCTCCGCATCCGGCTTCAGACAGACGGCGGAGAGATACGTCATATCCCTGTCCGTAGAAAAGATCTGCACATCCGCCCCATCGACCGGCGGTTCATGCGTCTTAAGCGCGGTCAGGATCTGCTCTTCCGTCATCACCTCCGGAAGGGTTCCGAAATAGACTGCCGTTTTTTCCGTGCCCGTCGTATTCATCGGAACGTCCAGTTTCTCCCATGGAACAAGAGTTTCCGCCTGATTTTCCAGTTTTTGGATCGAGGCGGAAGCCTCCGTGATCTGCTTGTCCAGATCTACGATCTGAGTCGCCTCTTCCACATATTTTTCCTGGTTCTTGACGGTCTCATCGTACTCCGAGCGATCCACAAGAGGTTTCCCTGCCATTCCGGCTAAGAGCCCTGTCTCTTCAGGAGCGTACTTATCAAGGACCTCGATCGCCTGATCCGCCGTAGAAGACCATTTATCAAAGAGAGACCTCTGGGTAGAGACATCCTCATGGGATGTTCCCTCAAGGTCTTCCGTCTTTATGTCGATCTGCATCCCCCCGAGCTCCTGAATACGCTCTAAGATGGCTTTCCGATTCTGCTTCATGGCAACCAGATTCAAGCGCTGCATCTGCACTACTGCCATTGAAACTTCCTCCTTTTCTTTCGTAGTTTCCTTATTTTATACAAGTCCCGCTATGATCGCGTCGACAGCCTCATCCTTTTTTGAATAGGCCTGCTGCCGTTCCGATTCAAGCTGTTCATTGACAGAGGCGGCATATTTTGCCTTCTCCTCATCTCCCGCCTTGGAGACATCCTGAAGGGAGGCCTTGGCTTCCTCCGAGGCACGACTCTCCGCATCCTGCCGGCGCTGGGCTGCCGCTGTTTTGGCCTCTTCCACGATCGCTGCAGCCTTTTCCTCCGCATTGCGGATGATATCCTTTGCCTGCTTCTCAGCATCCTGGACTTGTTTCATTGTATCGGCTAACAAAAATTTCGCCTCCTTATCCACGTAATTGTATCTGCAAAAATACAATTTAAGTTTACTGCATATGCCTCAATTTTTCAAGAATTATTGTATTTATTTTAATACAATCTCTGTTTTAACCAGAAACCACTTTCCCAGCCAGGTAAAAATCTGTGTGGTTTTAACATTACCGGTTTTTCACTTACTAACCATTTGGTTATCACGCCGGGATGGGGCCGCGAAAAATAAGGGCAACCGACAGAAAGCGTTGCCCTCCATTGGAGCCCCCTTAAACTTTCCTTTTTTTGCGCTGTGCAATCAGTTTGAAACTCCATGATGAACCTGATTCGTCTCTCGCGTGATCGGATAAAAACTGTATCCGTTTTCCTTGCCATAGTCAATGATCGTCTGCAGAGATTCTGCCGTCGTCTGCTTTGCGCTGGTGTCATGCATCAGCACAACGTTGCCGGTAGTCTCGCTCAGCTCGCTCTCTACAGTTGAGACTATGGTCTCCACCGGGACATTGTTTCCCGTCGCATCATCGGAATCGACATTCCAGTCGAAATACATCCAGCCCTGCTCCGTCACCACCTGAACCAGCTCGGACATGATCCCGGGGCTGTAGCTTGCGCTGACGGTGTTGCTGCTCCCGCCCGGGAAGCGCAAACAGAACGCCTCATACCCGGTATCCCGCTCCAACTTCTCCGCCAGAGAATCTATGCTGTCCATAAATGCCTCTACGGAAGTATAGATCTCGTCATACTCATGGGAAGTACCATGGATCCCGATCGTATGCCCCTCATCGATCATGCGCTGAAGGATCGGTATTTTGTCCTCCGTGTAATCCAGGATAAAGAACGTCGCCTGAATGTCGTTTGCCTTCAGCGTGTCCAGGATCTCCACCGTCACATCGTCACTCGGTCCGTCGTCAAACGTCAGATAAATGGAATATTCCTCCCCGGAAGGAGCATTCTGCACCACAACGGTCCGGGTAACCTCAGCCGTGTTGCCGGAACTGTCCGTCGCGGTATAGGTGAGCGTAAATTCGCCGGTCCGATAGACATCCACATAGCCGGACACAGCCACATCCTCTGATATGTCTCCATCATGATTGTCGGTGGCCGTGACACCCGGATCTTCAAAGTCCGTATAGCGGTCAACAACCATATAATCCGACCCGTTCAACTCGATCTCCGGCTGGACATCATCGTGAAGCTGGATCTCGCGGACGGCTGTTCCCACATTCCCGAGCTCATCGACCGCACTGTAAGTCACTTCCCAGGTATAGTCATTGATCTGGTTCATCTCGGAAGTGACTGTATCGGTCACGTCGCCGTCGCAGTTATCGATCGCCACAACGCCGGGTTCCTCATAATCGTCTATACTGCTCACGATCGTAAGAGCGTCCCCGTTCAGCTCAATGTCTGGGCCGGTCACATCCACCACTTCCACCGTCCGGCTGATCGAGAACGTTCGTCTGCGTCCGTCCACACAGTAGGTGTACTCATATGTGCCCAACTCGTCTGTATCGACTCCGTCCACCGCGTACATTCTGCTGCTGACATCAATGCGGTAAATGGTGGCCGTCGCACCCGGATCAATATACTCTTCTCCCTGGGCCGTCGTCTCCTGCGACAGACCGATCAGCCGCATCTTCGGTCTCCCGGTGATAAGCGGCCTTAAAAGGATAAGGAGAAGAATGACCACTATGATGATCAGCAAAATGGGCGAAAAAGTGTTGCGTCGACGCCTCGACCGCCGATTACGCGGTGTGTTGTAGACGTATCTGTCTCTTTTTATCTGTCCATAACTGTTCCTGCTGCTCATCTTTTACTCTTGAAACTATGATTCTTTATATAAATTATTTATACATTTCTCTCCAGTCGAGGTCGCCCCGGTCTAACGCAAGCACCAGGATCTCAGCGGTCGCCAGATTCGTCGCGATCGGTATGTTGTGGATATCACACTGCTTTAATACGTTGGATATCGCCAGATCCCGCGAGTTCGTCGACATCGGGTCGCTCAAAAAGATCACAAGGTCGATCATATTGCTCTCGATATCCGCGCTCAGCTGCTGAATCCCGCCCAGATGTCCCGGCAGATATTTGTGGACCGAGAGGTTCGTCACCTCTTCGATCAGTCTCCCGGTCGTCCCCGTGGCATACAGCGTAGCCTTCCCCAGGATTCCCCGGTAGGCAATGCAGAAATTCTGCATCAGCTTCTTTTTTGATTCATGCGCGATCAGTCCAATATTCATAAATAAAAGCCCCCTTAAAACACTCAAAAAACCCAGGCAATTTTCACGGCAGAAATCAATAAGCACACCGGATATCTTGTCTGTATAACTCAATGAAACATACCATTTTTAGTCTAAAGCATATCCGGGTGAAAAGCAAGCAGTATGTTTGACAAACCTACATATGTTTTTGACAAATCTGCAATGTGGAAAAATGACATACGCCATCTATTTATCCCAGCGGTCAGAGAGTTCGTTGACCTGATTCGTAAACTTCTTCAGGTCCTTGTTTGCACCCTCTTTATTCTTGGAGATAACAGACATAAGCCTCTGCCCTGCAGCGACGAGAAGATCGTACACCTGACTGCTTTTGCTCTTCGCCTTGCCCTTCTGCGCTTTCATCCGGTCTCCCTGTGCGATGCAGGCATCCTGTATCAGATCCCAGGCATCTCCGCTGTACGGTGCAGTCGCCTCGGAGCCTGTCACCTCATGTAAATGGGAGGCAAACTCATCCGTCACGGCATCCTCGCCGTGCACGACAAAGATCCGCTCCGGCATCTTTGGCATCCCCTGCACCCACGCGGTCAAATGATCGCGATCC
The DNA here is from genome assembly GCA_020860755.1 of Lachnospiraceae bacterium. GTDB lineage: Bacteria > Bacillota > Clostridia > Lachnospirales > Lachnospiraceae > Eubacterium_I. Next base: position 44,113 of record JAJBTQ010000003.1, on the reverse strand, counting down.
GCATGTCCGCTGATGCCGGGAAGATTTACGATCTGAGCCTGCACCTGAATCGTTTCTCCAAAGAGCTTCACTTCCTTCGCACCGTTTAAGAGATTATACCCCAGGGTACCCGGAACCTGATATCCGACAAACACGATCGAGCATTCAGGGCGCCACAGATTGTGCTTTAAGTGGTGTCGGATGCGGCCCGCCTCGCACATGCCGGAAGCGGAGATGATCACCTTAGGATTTGGATCAAAATTGATCGCTTTGGATTCATCAGCCGTGACGGATGTCTTCAGTCCCGGAAACTGGATCGGATTCACACCGGACCGGATCATCTCGAGGTCCTCCTCCCGGAAACACTCTGCAACGCTCTCATTGTAAATGTTGGTCGCCTCGATGGAGAGCGGACTGTCCACATATGCTTCAAACCGGGGAAATTCTGGGAGCAGCTCATTCTGCTTGATCTCCCGCAGATAGTAGAGCATCTCCTGTGTCCGTCCGACGGAGAACGCGGGAATCACCACATTGCCGCCGCGGGAAAACGTGGCATTTAAGATCTGGGCCAGCTCCACCGCAAAGTCCGGCGGTGTATCGTGGATCCGGTTGCCGTATGTCGACTCGATGATCAGGTAGTCTGTCTCGGCCGGGATCTCCGGATCCCGAATCAAAGCGCGGTTGCCGTTGCCTAAGTCTCCGGAAAAGATGAGCTTTTTTTCCTCATCTCCTTCGGTGATCCAAACCTCGATAAACGAGGATCCCAGCAGGTGTCCCGCATCGCGGAACGTCACGGTCAGACCGTCGCAGATATTGACAACATTGTCATAATAACAGGGAACAAAACACTGCAGCACCTTTTCGGCATCCTCCACGCAATAGAGCGGTTCCTCCTCCCGGCCTCCACTGCGGCGCGCTTTCCGGTTCTTCCATTCCGCCTCGGACTCCTGTATGTGAGCGCTGTCCTTTAACATAATGTTGCACAGCTGCGTTGTCGCATTTGTCGCATATATCTGTCCCCGAAATCCCCTGACATAAAGAAGGGGAAGCAGGCCGGAATGATCAATATGCGCATGGGTCAGAAGCACATAGTCGATCTGCGCCGCGTCGACAGGGATATCCTGATTCACATAGATATCCGCGCCCTGTTCCATCCCACAGTCGATGAGGATATGTTTGTCTCCAAACTCCAGATAGTGGCAGCTTCCCGTCACTTCGTGAGCTGCTCCGATAAACTCAAGTTTCATCTATTTTTGTCGCCTCCCCGATTTTTGAGTCTTCCTGCCCCTGCAGGAAATAGATATACTGCTGTGCGGTCCGCCCGGAGATCCCTCCGTGCGCCAGCTCCCATGCGTTGGCACCGGCCATGAGCTCCTCGTCTGAAAGAGTGAGCCCTGCCCTGCGTGCAAGGGAGATCACGATCTCGAAATACTCCTGCTGAGTCGGCTTCGCAAAATTGATCGTAACGCCGAACCGGCTGACGAGCGACAGCTTCTCCTGCATTGTATCCGAGCGGTGCAGCCCGCCCTCGTACTCCATGTCGTTCCGGTCGTTCCATGTCTCCTTGATGAGGTGGCGCCGGTTGGAAGTCGCGTAGATTAAGACATTGTCCGGCTTCGTCTCCACGCCGCCCTCAATGACTGCCTTCAAAAACTTGTATTCAACCTCAAACTCCTCAAAGGAGAGATCATCCATAAAGATGATAAATTTATAGTTGCGGTTTTTGATTCGCGCAATCACGTTGGAGAGATCCTGGAATTGGTGCTTGTAGATCTCGATCATGCGGAGGCCTTCCCCATAGAACTCGTTGACGACAGCCTTGACACTGGTAGACTTTCCGGTTCCGGCATCTCCGAAGAGCAGGACATTGTTCGCCTTGCGCCCTTCCACAAATGCCTTTGTGTTGTCCACCAGCTTCTTCTTTTGGATCTCGTAGCCAATGAGGTCGTCGAGCATGACTTTGTCCATATTGTTGATCGGGAGAAACGTAAGGCCCTCTACACCGCCGCCCGCGATTCGAAACGCCTTATTCAAACCGAACATGCCGACTCCGTAGTCCCGATAGAACCCGGTCACGGCATCAAAAAACTCTTTCTCGTCTGCGGCCTCTTCCAAATGGGCGCTCAGCTCCTGTACTTTTTCGCTGACATTCTTATTGTAAGTGAACTCCTTCTTATCGATCGCATGATAGTTTGAGATCTGCGTAAAGCAGTCGATGCCGAGTGCCCCCTCTATCCCGGAAAAATCAAAGTCAAAGAGTGCCTTCATCGCCTTAAAGTCGTTTAACGCAAAGTGGTTGACACTGCCGTCGTTCGCGCCGACTTTCTCACAGGTAATGGAAAACGGATTCTCACTGGTGATCAGAAAATAGGCGAGGTAATTGTGCCAGAGGTTGCGGTCAAAGCCGAAATCCGTGGCCAAAGTCAGCAGATGCTTTATCTGGGTGTAAACACGCCGTGTCAACTGTGCTCTGCTCTCGCTTCCCTCTTCAAGGGCTTGGAAGATCTCGCCAAACTGATACAGCAGGCAGTCCTCCCCAATATCCCCGTATAAGATTAATTTTGCGATCTCCTGATACATGATTTGCTCCTTCTAAAATTCCAAAATATAAGCAGATGCAGGCATCTGTTTTCTGATTTTATCTCTTGCTAACCAGTATATCACATCTGGTTGCAGATAACGTATTAATTTTTTGTGACGGGCATACACATAAAAAAGGGCCCGGCGGCATGCCGCTGAGCCCTCTGTAAACTCGCTTAAAAACCGGCTTTTTATTTTGCTGCGATAGCCGCTTTTATCTGCTCGGTGAGCATCGGGACAACCTTGTTTAAGTCGCCGACGATGCCAAAATCGGCCACATCGAAGATGGGAGCATCCTCGTCCTTGTTGATCGCAATGATGAGGTCGCTCTCCTCCATTCCGGCTACATGCTGGATCGCGCCGGAGATGCCGATCGCAAAATATACATCCGGACGCACCGTCTTTCCGGTCTGTCCCACCTGCATATCTTTCGGCTTCCAGCCGGAGTCAACCACTGCACGGGAGCAGGATACGGTGCCTCCTACCACCTCAGCCAGATCTTCGAGGATCTTAAAGTTTTCCGGGGAACCGACGCCTCGGCCGCCGGATACAAGGACCTTTGCATCCTGAATATCCACGACGTTTGCCACGTTTCGGACGATATCGAGGATCTCGACATAATTTTTATTCGGGGTAAACCCGGGATTGAACTCGATCACTTCCGCTTTCGCGTCGGGCTTCGGCTCATTCTTCTCCATGACGCCGGGGCGAACCGTCGACATTTGAGGACGGTTGTCCGGGCATGCGATCGTCGCGATCGTGTTGCCGCCGAACGCCGGACGGGTCATGAGAAGCTGTTTGTGCTTTTGCTCCTGTCCAGGTATGGGCTCGAGCGGAAAATCGCCGATGTCGAGCTTTGTGCAGTCCGCGGTCAGGCCGGTGCCCACACGGGCTGAAACACGGGGGCCTAAGTCACGGCCGATAGCGGTCGCGCCGACCAGCATGATCTCGGGCTTAAACTCATTGATGACCGAAGCCAGCGCATGCGTATACGGCTCCGTGCGGTATACTTCCAGCTCCGGGTCGTCCACGACGATGACCTTATCCGCACCATATACCGCAAGCTGATCTGCCAGTCCCTTTACGTTATGTCCGATCAGAACAGCCACGACCTGCTCACCCAGATCATCCGCGAGGTCTTTCGCCTTGCCGAGCAGTTCGAACGCGATCTGACTTATCTCATTATCTACCTGTTGAGCGAATACATACACATCTTTGTACTGCTCAATTAAGGATTGTTCCATTGCTGCCATAGTCTCTCTCCTTTCTCTTACAGTCCGCAGACGTGTTTCTCAGTCATCTTTTCGATCAGATAGGGAACCGCCTCCTCGATGTCTAAGTCGATCTTCTCTCCGGCTCCTTTTCGCACCTTATCGGATGCCTTCGCGATCTTGGTCGGGGAACCGGAAAGACCGATGTTGGAATCATCCAGCGTCGGCACATCATCCTTGCTCCACACGGTGATCTCGGAATCCACCGCATCAAAGATGCCGCCCGGTGTCATATACCGGGGCTCGTTAAGCTCAGACAGACAGGTGATCAGACAGGGCATCTTTACTTTCAGCATATGATACCGATCGTCGAACTGGCGCTGTACGACCACGCTGTCGCCGTCGATCTCAATATTCTGCGCATAGGAGATGACCGGGATATCCAGATGCTCGGAGATCTGCGGTCCGACCTGCGCGGTATCACCGTCGATCGCCTGACGCCCGGTGATGACCAGATCATAATCCAGCTCGCGAACCGCCGCGGCAACTGCGGAAGAGGTCGCCCATGTGTCGGATCCTCCGAGTGCGCGGTCCGTTAAGAGGATCGCTTTATCCGCGCCCATAGCCAATGCCTCATAGAGTACATCGGTTGCCTTCGGCAGACCCATGGTAAGGATCGTCACTTCAGCGCCGTACTGATCTTTTAACCTGAGAGCCGCCTCAACGCCGGCTTTGTCGTCCGGGTTCATGATGGCAAGCATCGCCGCACGGTTTAAAGTGCCGTCCGGGTTGAACTGAACGCCGCCCGCTGTATCGGGTACCTGTTTAATGCAAACAACTATTTTCATGAATCCATCCCTCCTAACTCAACAGATCCGCAGAGATGACCATGCGCTGTACTTCGCTGGTACCCTCATAGATCTCTGTGATCTTGGCGTCACGCATCATGCGCTCCACTTCATACTCTCTGATATAACCATAGCCGCCGTGCAGCTGTACACACTTTTCTGTCACTTCCATGGCGACCTCCGCTGCCATCAGCTTGGCCATGGCAGCCTCGACGCCGTAGTTCTTCTGTGTGTCCTTCGCGACCGCTGCGCGGTATACCATATACTGTGCAGCCTGCACTTTTGTAGCGAGATCGGCCAGCACAAACTGCGTGTTCTGGAACTGGGCAAGGCTCCGGCCAAACTGTTTTCTCTCTTTTACATAGGCAACGGTCAGCTCAAGAGCTCCCTCCGCGATGCCGAGCGCCTGCGCGGCGATCCCGATCCGGCCGCCGTCTAAGGTATGCATTGCAATACCAAAGCCCTTGCCCTGTTTTCCGAGCATGGCATCCTTCGGGATGCGGCAGTCCGTGAAGATCAGCTCGTAAGTCGAAGAACCGCGGATACCCATCTTGTTCTCTTTATGCCCGAACGTGAATCCGGGTGTACCGTCTTCCACGATAAACGCGGAGATCTCTTTCTGAACGCGGCCGCGCTTCTCAACCTTGCCGGTAACGGCGATGATGATGTAGACATCGGCCTCTTTGCCGTTTGTGATAAAGCACTTGGATCCGTTTAAGACCCACTCATCGCCGTCTAAGACCGCCTTCGTCTGCTGCCCCTGCGCGTCAGTGCCTGCGCCGGGCTCCGTCAGTCCAAATGCGCCGAGCTTTCTGCCCGATGCCAGATCCGGAATATATTTGTCGATCTGCTCCTGTGTGCCGTAGGTCAGGATCGGGTCGATGCAAAGGGAAGTGTGGCCGGATACGATCACTGACGTTGTGGCGCATTTTTTGGCAAGCTCCTCGATGCAGATCGCATAGGTCAGGATATCACAGCCCTGTCCCTCATACTCTTTTGCGACCGGAATGCCAAGGAAGCCGTATTTAGCCATCTTCTCGACGGTCTCCCGCGGAAATCTTTCCTCCTCATCGATCTCCTGAGCGAGAGGCTGTACTTCGTTTTCCGCGAATTCCCGGAAAAGGCTTCTCGCCATTTCATGTTTTTTGTCTAATGTGAAATCCATGCTATTTCCTCCAAACTTATATTGCCTTACTTGCGGTAGTCATAGAAACCGATGCCTGTCTTGACGCCAAGCTTGCCCGCACGGACCATCTTGCGCAGCAGCGGGGACGGACGATACTTCGAATCTCCTGTTTCCGCATGGATCACTTCCATGACTGCGAGACAGATATCCAGTCCGATATAATCCCCGAGCTGAAGCGGCCCCATCGGATGATTGGCTCCGAGTCTCATTGCAATGTCGATATCTTCCACGCTCGCGACGCCGGTCTCATACACACAAATACCCTCGTTGATCATCGGTACCAGGATGCGGTTGACCACAAAGCCCGGAGACTCATTGGTATCGACAGGAGTCTTGCCAATGGACTTAGAGATCTCATCGATCTTGTCCTTTAACTCATCCGGCGTATTCTCGCCCCGAATGATCTCGATCAGCTTCATGACCGGTGCAGGGTTGAAAAAGTGCATCCCGATGATCGGACGGTCTAAGCCGGCGCCGATCTCTGTGACGGACAGCGAGGATGTGTTTGTCGCAAAGAGACAGGTCGGCGGGACAATGTCCTGCATTTCCAGAAACAGCGCCTTTTTTAACTCCATCACTTCCAGAGCGGCCTCTATGATCAGATCCGCATCGTTACAGATGTCCTTTGTGCCGGTCGTGATCTTTGCAAGGATCGCATCCGCTTCCGCCTGCTCCATCTTGCCCTTTGAAACGCGGCTCATTAAACTCTTTTCAATCTTTGCCTTACCAGTTGCCGCGAGGTCATCATCAATATCACAAAGATAGACTTCATACCCGTCTGTCTGGGCAAATGTTTGTGCGATACCGGATCCCATTGTGCCTGCACCGATAATTCCTACTTTCATGTTAATTCGTCCTTAATTTATGCATTTACTTATTTATAACGTCTAAAAACATTGTTATAAATTTAACTAGGAAAATCTGGAAAAAAGCTCCGCCAAGCGGAGTTTTTTCCCAAAAATGTATTAAGCTTCTTTCTTTACGATCGTAGCACAGCCCATGCCGCCGCCGATGCAAAGCGTGGCAAGTCCGTACGTGACGTCTCTTGTCTGCATCGCATGGAGCAGTGTAACAAGGATCCGGCAGCCGGATGCGCCGACCGGATGTCCGAGTGCGATCGCGCCGCCGTTGACGTTTAAGATGTCAGAGGAGAATCCGAGCTCTTTCTGAACTGCCACGGACTGAGCTGCAAATGCCTCGTTTGCCTCGATGAGGTCGATGTCTCCCATCTCAAGTCCTGCGATCTTTAATGCCTTCTTTGTAGCCGGAACCGGGCCGATGCCCATAATCTCCGGAGCGCAGCCGCCAAGTGCACCGGCGATCCAGGTAGCCATCGGCTTTACACCGAGCTCCTCAGCCTTCTCTGCACTCATCACGACTACTGCCGCAGCGCCGTCGTTGATGCCGGAGGCGTTGCCTGCTGTAACTAAGCCGCCCTCTTTGCCGGAGCAGCATTTTAATTTGCTGAGAGATTCAGCAGTTGTTCCCGGACGCGGGCCCTCATCCTTGTCGGCCATCACAGTCTCTTTCTTGACCTTGACAGGTACCGGAACGATCTCAGCGTCAAATGCGCCGCTCTCCTGCGCCGCGCAGGCCTTCTGCTGGGAAGCCGCCGAGAACTCGTCGAGCTCTTCGCGGGTCAGTCCCCACTGATCACAGATGTTCTCAGCAGTAATCATCATATGATACTTATTAAATGCATCTGTCAATGCGTCATTCACCATGCAGTCAACCATGGTCGCATTGTTCATGCGGTAGCCGTAACGAGCTTTAGTCAGTGCATACGGTGCCATGGACATGTTCTCCATGCCGCCTGCCACAACAACATCTGCCTGTCCTGCCACGATCATATTCGCGGCCTCATTGACACACTTTAAACCGGAACCGCAGACAACGTTCAGTGTGAACGCCGGAACTTCATTGGGAACGCCGGCCTTGATGGATGCCTGACGTGCAACGTTCTGTCCCAGGGAAGCCTGAATAACACAACCCATCATAACTTCGTCAACCTGATCAGGCTGAACCCCTGCACGATTGAGTGCCTCTTTGATAACGATGGAGCCTAACTCAACAGCCGGTGTATTGCCAAACTGTCCGCCCATCTTGCCGATTGCCGTACGGCATGCGCCTGCAATAACAACTTTTTTTGCCATTTTTCTCTCTCCTTTGACTTATTAATATTTGCGGTAATCCTCCTTATGAATAACCCCACGCAAAAATTATTTTAGCACTTTCCCTGCCGTTTTTCAATGGGACAAAGCCCAGTTATTGATAAAAAAACAGATTTTTTTAGACATTTTCCGTTTCATCCAGGATCATACGCGCACCACCGAACATTCCGGCTTTGTTTCCGAGGACTGCCAGCTTAAAAAGAGTCCCCCGCGACGCATGAAACGCGTACTGAACAAAGTATTTCCGGATGACATCAAGGACAATGTCTCCGGCTTTTGACACTCCGCCGCCGATCACAAAAACCTGAGGATTGATCACGCATGCAGTATGTGCCAGCGCTTTTCCCAGCATCTTTCCGAAATTTTCCACCAGCTGTAAAGCCACCGGATCCCCCTCCTTCGCGGCATCAAACACCTCTTTGGATGTGATCTCATCGATCATGTTTCCCCGCAGGATCGTCTCGTCATCGTGTTCCTTTAAGAATTTCTTCGCCATTCTGACCACGCCATTGGCGGAGGCATACTGTTCGAGGCAGCCGTGTTTCCCGCACGCGCAGGCTTCAGGCTCATCCTCGTTGACCGTAAAGTGTCCGATCTCACCCGCAGCGCCGTTGAAACCGGGAACGATCTTACCGTCTATGATAACACCGCCGCCGATACCGGTCCCGAGCGTAATCATGACAATATCCCGATATCCTTTCCCTCCGCCCATCCACATCTCTCCGAGGGCGGCCGCATTGGCGTCATTGGATGCCTTCGTCTTAAATCCGAGGAGCTCCTGCATTTCCTGTTCCACGTTAAAAACGCCCCAACCGAGGTTGACGCATTTGTTTACAGTTCCTTCTCTGTCCACGGGGCCCGGCACTCCCATTCCAATCCCAAGGATCTGCTCCTGTGCCAGATCTTGCCCTGAGATCATGTCCCGAATGCTCCCGGAGATGTCCCCCAGGATCTCCGCTCCGTTATGTTCCGTTCTTGTCGGGATCTCACGGATTTCGCAGAGTGTTCCGTCTGTCCCAAATAATCCGATTTTTACCGTGGTTCCGCCGATATCGACACCAAATACATAGTTGTCCATTGTTCGCTCCTATATGATATTTGAACCTTGCCAAAATTTTATGGTTGTGCGTTGTGAATCACCTGATTCGGCCTCTCTTTCATTGCATAGGCAATGTTGATCGCATGGTCGGAACACCGCTCCATATCAGTTACGATGTCGGAAAAGACGACACCGCTGACCGGATCGCACGCGGAGCGCATCAGCCGGTCCACATGATTGTCGATCAGAAGCTTTTGGAGGTCATCAACCCGGGATTCCAACTCCTCTAAGTGCTCCAGCTGGTCGTAGTTTTCCGTGGCAAAGATCTCCAGGGATAGGCGCACCGCCTGCATCGTGATATCTGCCATCTCTTTTAACTCCGCCTCAGCTGCCTTTGATAGGGAGACCCTCTGACTATCCAGGCGTTCGGCGTATCCAACTATATTATTCGCATGGTCGGACAGACGTCCCATATCCGTAGTGGCTATGGTCATCATGGACATACGTCTCATATTCGCCTTTGACATATCAAACCGGCGCAGTCCGACCATCCGGTCCGTGATGGCGCCGTTTAAAATGCTAACGGTTACCTCCCGCTCGCGGACTTCTTCCGCCAGCTCCTCGTCGAAGTTGAAGAAACACGTGAGTGCGTCCTGTAAGTTGTCCGCCGCGATCCGCCCCATGCGGGTGATCTCAAGCTGGGCCTGCCGCAGCACAACGATCGTCGGTATCGTCTCTGTCCGAGTCATATAGACGAGGGAACGGTCCTCCTCGGCCTTCGTCTCCTCGGGCTTCTTCGGAATAATCCTGTAAGTAAGCGCGATGATCTGCTTCGTAAAGAAGAACTCAATGACCACGGCGATGATCGCGAAGATCGTGTGCGTGTTCGCGATCTGACGGCCGATATCATACGGCGACAATGCCTGGATCCACACAAGAATCCGCGGGAATATATTGATGAGGGCAACGATAATGCCGGCTCGTATTCCATTGAACAGGAGGTTTAAGATCGCAGAGCGTTTGCCGTTCCGGTTGGCGGTAAGGCTGGCCAGAAGATTCGGTGTGACCGAGCCGATGGCTGCTCCGATGATCAGATAGACAGCCATATTATAACTTAAAAGTCCCTGCATGGCAAACGTCTGGAAGATGACCGTAGACGAAGAAGAACTTTGCAGCAGGGCTGTAAAGGCAACACCGAACAAAAATGCGAGAAGCGGGTTGGAAAGCGCCTGAAGAAAGCTGGAAAACGCCGGTGTCTCGGAGAGAGGCAGGATGGCTGTTTTCATGATGGAGATTCCTTCGAACAGCATGCCGAATCCCATGATGATGGAGCCGACATGCTTCCAGAAGCGCTTTTTGATGAACAGATACATCACCGCGCCCCCGAAAAGGATCAGAGGGGTGTAAGTGCTTAAGTTGAATGCCGTGATCTGTGCCGTGATCGTAGTACCGATGTTGGCACCCATGATGACGCCGATCGCCTGTGTCAGCTTCATCATGCCGGAATTGACAAAACCGATCACCATCACATCTGTGGCGGATGAGCTCTGGATCAACATTGTCATTCCACAGCCGACTAAAATGGCGATGAACTTATTCTTTGTGGCCGTTTCCAGAATCGTCTGAAGGTTGGCACCAAATGCATTTCTCAGACCGGACGACATGATGGTCATACCGAACAGAAACAGCCCGATTCCCCCGAGCAATGCAAATATACTAGCGATAGTCATGATCTTCTTCCCCCGCAGATCGCAAAATCTATTATCGCACTAGTTCTATTTTAGCAGGCTTTTTCCCATTTGTCTTGCTTTTATGAAGAAAAGGTAAAATTTGAGAAAAATGTCGGTAAAATCCGCTCGGACACCCAATAAATTTTCTGTTTTTTACAATGGACTTTTCCGGAAAGCATTCGTTTACTTTAAGCTGCTCTCTTGCACGTTCCGCTCCGAGAACAGTCTGTCGACCGCTTCGCGGTAGTCTGGAAGATGCTGCGCCTTTCGGATCGCTTTCCCGTACTTTGCGGAGTCGGGGAAAACAAAGATCATGTAGGACCACAGCTCTTTCATCTTAAACAGTACTACTTTCTCCCCGGAAAGGTTCTCCTCATAGTCCGCCAGCAGCCGGTCATGAAAGGCCAAAAGCGCGGCGTTCGTAAGAGCGCTCTCTTCTTCCGCTTCCCTGGTAAGAGAGGGATCTCCAAGCGCGGTCCTGATCTCGCCGAACAGGGCCGGATCAGAGAGCACTCCTCTCCCGATCATGACGGAAGCGACGTCCGGAAAATCCGAATGAAACCTCAAAAAGGCGGTGACGGAAAAGAGGTCTCCGTTGTAGGCAATGGGAATCTTTGTGTGTGTCAGCGCATAGGCAAACGCTTCCATGTTCGGATGGTTCTTGTAGTAATCTGCCTGCACTCTGGGATGGATGATCAGCTCGGAAATGGGATATTGGTCGTAGACTTTAAGCAGCCGCTCAAACTCCCGGGGATCACGCATACCGATGCGCGTCTTTACCGAGATGCGGACGTCCTCCCCCACTGCGCCAAGGCTTTTGAAAGTCTCGTCAAAGAAACTTTCGAGCTCCTCCGGGTCTCCCAAAAACCCGGCTCCCCGCCCTTTGGACACGACTGTGCGGGACGGGCAGCCAAGGTTTAAATTGACTTCTCCGTATCCGAGCTCTCTAAGCTCCAACACTGTCTCGACAAAGACCTTGGCCTGATTAGCCATAACCTGAGGCACGAGACAGATCTTCTCATTGTGCTCCGGCGCAACGTCCTTAAGATCCCGCGGCGTCAGACGCTTTTTCGCGCCCGGCGACAAAAAAGGCGAAAAGTACTTATCCGCCTTCGGAAAATGATCCGCCTGCGCATTCCGATACAGATATCCTCCGATGCCCTCAAGCGGCGCAAAATACAGTTTCATCTCTTCCTCCCCCGCAGCAAGCGGGCATAAAAACAGACCGAATCCATTCACCGATCCGGTCCGTTTCTATTTGCTTACTCTTCTACCAGTTCAAATACTTCCGGCCCTTTTCCGCAAAGCGGGCACTCAAAATCGGCCGGGAGTTCCTCTCCCTCATATTCGTAGCCGCAGATCGTGCACACCCACTTTTTGGTCTTTTTCTCTTCTGCCATAGCTTCCTCCTTTTCCATGCTCCCGGCGATGGCGTCCACCAGCCGGTCAATGTCTGTTTGCTGCTCCGTTTTCAGGGAGGATTTCAAAGAAATCCCTTCCTCCAGAATTGTCATATCTTTCATCTCTTCGATGAGTTCCCGCATCTTGTTCCCGCTCATCGCAGCCCAGCTGCCGTTCTCGATGAGTGCGACCGTGCGATGCTGCAGGTTGTGGGATACAAGGTCGTGCAAAAGCTCGTCCATGGAAATAAAAATCCCCGCATTATAAGTCGTGGAAGCGAACACCAGATGGCTGTACTCAAATGCAGCCGCCACGATCTCGGACGATGAGGTCACGGAGACATCAAACACCTTTGTAAAAATGCCCCGTTCTCTCAACCGGCAGGCGACGATGTTGGCTGCGTTCTCTGTATTGCCGTACACGGAGGCATAAGCGATCATCACCCCGGTCTTCTCCGGCTCATACTGGCTCCACATCTGGTATTTCGATACGTAGTCTGTGATATTGTCTCTCCACACAAAGCCGTGCAGCGGGCAGATCATGGCGATGTCCACCGCAGAGGCTTTTTTTAAGAGCGCCTGAACCTGTGTGCCGTATTTGCCGACAATATTTGTATAATATCTGCGCGCCTCGCCTAAGTAATCTCCGAAAAAATCCACCTCGTCCGCGAACAGCGCTCCGTTTAACGCGCCGAACGTGCCGAAGGCATCGGCGGAAAAAAGAATCTTATCCTTACTATCGTAGGTAACCATCACTTCCGGCCAGTGCACCATCGGCGCCATGAGAAACTTAAGACTGTGTGCGCCGGTCTCAAGCACATCCCCCTCCGCAACGTTTTGGATGTGGAAAGGAATATCCGTGCCGAAAAACTGATAGAGCATAGCCTCCGTCTTCTTATTACAGACCACGGTCACGTCAGGATAGCGGAGCAAAATGCCTTCGATCGAGGCGGAATGATCCGGCTCCATATGCTGGACAATGAGGTAGTCAAGCGTCCTGCCGTTTAACGTATGTTCCACATTTTCATAAAAAACACTCTCCACAGCCCGGTCTACAGTGTCAAATAAGACCGTCTTCTCATCCAGAAGAAGATACGAATTATAGGAAACACCGTCAGGGACAGAATACACACCCTCAAACATGGCCAGTCTCCGGTCGTCTCCTCCAACCCAGATCAGATCATCCGTAACGTTTCTTGTACAATACATGTCTCTCCCCCTCTCTTTTCTATATTTAAGAGTGCCAATCCTCCATAAACTTATCGATGCCGTTGGCGATCCCCTGTACCATCTTCGCCTGATAGTCAGGATCCTGCAGCTTTAAGTCTTCTTCATAGTTGCTCATATAGCCCATTTCCACGATAGTCGACGGCACCCTCGTCCAGTTGATCCCGGTCATGGAATCTGTCTCCCAGACATACTCCCGGTTTGCGCCCGTGGCCTCCACCACGGCATCCAATACATCGACAGACAGCGCATAGCTCTCCTCATAGAGATCCGCGTTGGCCGGGTTGTCGGAGGTCTGACAGATCGTCAGCGCGCCGTTTTGCGAGCTGTCTCCTCCGTTGGCATGGATCCGGACAAAAGCATCCGCATTGGCTTCATTGGCGATCGTAGCCCGCTCGGCATTGGAGATATCCACATCATTGGTTTCCCGGGTCATGATCACGTCATAACCCCGGCTTTCAAGCTCATCCCGCAGTTTAAGTGAAACCTCCAGATTCAGTTCATATTCATTGTACCCGTTGTTGACACTGGCCGTACCGCTGGAGACCTTCGCCTTTGTCTCAGAGGAAATCCCGTCCGGGTAGAGAGGCTCCTGCTCACTGTTTCCCTGGGCCTGGTGACCCGGGTCGATCACGATCAGCCCTCGGTTTTCCACTGACTCGGTATCTGCCTCCTTCTGTGCCGCTTCCCCGATCACGGTCTCAGTCGGTGTCTCCTCAACAGTGAGTTCTTCCTCTTCCGCTATCGGCTCGACTGTCTCAGAGACAACTTCCTCCTCGGAGGACTCGGACGGCTGCACCTTGACCCCTTTCACGGTAACGGTTGAGTCTCCGGTGTCCACTTCCATTTCCATAGCAGATGTGTCGACCTCCACGGTAGTCTCTTCTGTCGTGTTGTCCGCTCCCTGACAGCCCGCCGCAAACAGCAGCAGTCCGGCCAGAGCCGCGACACCTATTTTTTTCATCTTGATCAGTTCCTTTCCGGGCAACTATTCTTGGTCCCGATATAGATCAGAGATCCTCAATCTTTGCGATATCTATCATCGTCATGTCGTCCGCAGCCGTCTCAAGCGAGAGGGCAAGCGCATTGGCCGTATCCATGGATGTCAAACAGTGGACGCCGGTCTCAATGGCGTAGCGGCGGATCAAAAATCCGTCCCTGGACTTGTCTCGCCCCTGGGTCGGAGTGTCGATCACTACGTCAATCTTGTGGCCGAGGATCAGATCCATCACCGTCGGAGACTCCTGCGCGATCTTGTTTACACGCAGCGCATTAACTCCGTGGTCCTGCAGATATTTCGCGGTACTCCGGGTCGCGTAGATTCGGTAACCCAACGCTTCAAACCGTTTTGCCACCTCGACAGCCTCCGGCTTGTCCTTGTCACTGACTGTGATGATCATCTGCTTAAACCGGGGAAGCTCGATCCCGGCGCCGAGGAACGCTTTGTAGAGTGCTTCGTTAAACGTCTTCGCGATACCCAGGCACTCACCGGTGGACTTCATCTCCGGCCCAAGCGTTATCTCCGCGCCGCGGAGTTTTTCAAACGAGAACACCGGCATCTTGATCGCCACATAGTCCGCTTCCGGAGCGATGTTCTCGGCATATCCCATGTCGCGGATCTTCTCGCCTAAGATCACGCGAGTCGCGAGGTCTACGATCGGAATGCCGGTCACCTTGCTGATATAAGGCACAGTACGGGAAGACCGGGGATTCACCTCGATGACATATACTTCGTCGTCCATCACGATAAACTGTATATTGATCAGGCCACTGACATGCAGTGCCTTTGCCAGTCGTTTTGTATAGTCCACAATGATCTTTTTGACATCATCTGTAATCGTGGGGGCCGGATACACCGAGATACTGTCACCCGAGTGAACACCGGTGCGCTCGATATGTTCCATGATGCCCGGGATCAGAATGTCTTTTCCGTCACAGACGGCGTCGACCTCGATCTCTTTGCCCATCAGATATTTGTCTATGAGGATCGGATGGTCCTGCGCGATTCGATTGATCACGTCGATATACTCTGTGATCTCCTCGTCATTAAACGCGATGTTCATTCCCGCCCCGCCGAGCACATAGGACGGCCGCACCAAAACAGGATAGCCCAGCCGGTTTGCGACTTCCCTTGCCTCGGGAGCCGTGAACACGGTGCCGCCGGCAGCGCGCGGGATCTTCGTCTTTGCAAGAATCTGGTCAAACCGTTCGCGATCCTCCGCCGCGTCCATATCCTCCGCCTTGGTGCCGAGGATCTTGACCCCCATCTTCATCAGGTGTTCCGTCAGATTGATGGCGGTCTGTCCGCCAAACTGCACAACCGCTCCGTCCGGCTTCTCCAGGCGCACGACATTCTCCACATCCTCCGGAGTCAAAGGCTCAAAATAGAGCTTGTCCGCTATGTCAAAGTCCGTAGAGACCGTCTCGGGGTTGTTGTTGATGATGATCGTCTCGTAACCCGCCTTGGCGAACGCCCAGGTACAGTGCACGGAGCAGAAGTCAAATTCGATCCCCTGACCGATCCGGATCGGTCCGGATCCGAGGACAAGGATCTTCTTGCGGCCGGATGCGGGATCTGCCTCGTTTTCCCCGTCAAAGCAGGAATAGTAATAAGGTGTCGCCGCCGCAAATTCCGCGGCGCAGGTATCTACCATCTTAAATGCTGCGAGAATCCCGTTCTCATAGCGCATATTTTTCACATAATCGACGCTCTTTCCCGTAAGCTGTGCAATGACATCGTCCGGGAACTCGATCCGCTTCGCCTCACGAAGCAGATCTACAGTGAGAGGCTCGCTTATCAGGCGCCGCTCCATCTCGACTAAGATCCCGATCTTGTCGATAAACCACTTGTCGATCTTTGTGATCTCGTGGATCAGGTCATAGGACATGCCGCGATGACATGCTTCGGCGATAACCCAGATCCGGCGGTCATCCACGACAGCGAGTCTGTCCACAAGCATATCGTAGGACAGTGCCCGGTACTCCTGCGTAAACAGGCTGTACACATGCTGCTCCAACGAGCGGATCGCCTTCATAAGGGCGCCCTCAAAGTTCGTGCAGATACTCATGACCTCGCCGGTCGCCTTCATCTGTGTCGTTAACGTACGCTTCGCCGTGATGAATTTATCAAAGGGAAGCCGCGGGATCTTCACGACGCAGTAGTCCAGCATCGGTTCAAAGCTGGCAACTGTCTTCTGCGTAACCGCGTTCTTGATCTCATCCAAAGTATAGCCGAGCGCGATCTTGGCCGCAACCTTTGCAATGGGATAGCCCGTCGCCTTGGAAGCCAGAGCCGAGGAACGGCTCACACGCGGATTTACCTCGATGACACAGTATTCAAAGCTTTCGGGGTTTAACGCGAACTGCACGTTGCATCCGCCGGTGATCTTCAGCTCGTTTATGATGTTTAACGCGGAGGTCCGCAGCATCTGATATTCCTTGTCGGAGAGCGTCTGGGACGGTGCAACGACAATGGAATCTCCGGTGTGTACACCAACCGGGTCGATATTTTCCATATTACAAACGGTGATACAGTTGCCGGCAGCGTCCCGCATCACTTCGTACTCGATCTCCTTCCAGCCGGCGATGCAGCGCTCCACGAGCACTTCGCCGACACGGCTTAAGCGCAGGCCGTTGGCCAGGATCTCAACAAGCTGTTCCTCGTTCTGTGCGATCCCGCCGCCGCTTCCGCCCAGCGTGAACGCGGGCCTGAGTACGACCGGATAGCCGATGGTATTGGTAAACTCGATGCCTTCCTCAATGGAATGCACTACTTCGGAGGGGGCACTGGGTTCCCCGATCTTATCCATGGTGTCCTTGAACGCCTGCCGGTCCTCCGCACGGAAGATGGACTCCGCCGTCGCGCCGATCAGACATATCCCGTTGTCAGCCAAAAATCCGGACTCCTCGAGCTCCATGCCAAGGTTTAAACCTGCCTGACCGCCCAGAGTCGGCAGTACACTGTCCGGCTTCTCGATGAGAAGGATCTTTTTGAGCACATCCACCGTCAAGGGCTCGATATACACCTCATCCGCGATCTGCTTGTCCGTCATGATCGTGGCCGGGTTGGAGTTGACGAGACAGACCTCGACTCCCTCTTCTTTTAAAGATCGGCATGCCTGCGTACCCGCATAGTCAAACTCTGCCGCCTGTCCGATGACAATGGGGCCGGAGCCGATCACCATTACTTTTTTGATCTCAGGATTCTTAGGCATCGCGCTTTCCTCCCATCATATCCAAAAACAGATCGAACAGATATCCCGAATCCAGCGGGCCGGGGCAGGCCTCCGGATGGAACTGTACGGTGTAGATATTTTTTCCGACATATTTTAATCCCTCATTTGTCCCATCGTTGACATTGACAAAGGAAGGCACGGCGACAGACGGATCCAGATGTTCCGTGTCGACCACATATCCGTGGTTCTGGGCAGAGATATAGACCCTCCCGGTCGCGAGATCCCGCACCGGGTGATTGCCGCCCCTGTGGCCGTATTTCAGTTTGTGTGTGTCTGCGCCGGCGGCCAGAGCCATGAGCTGGTGTCCGAGACAGATGGCAAAGATCGGCACATCCGACTCGTAGAGCTTGCGCACCTCATCAATGATGGTATCGCACTCTTTCGGATCGCCCGGTCCGTTGGAGATCATGATCCCGTCCGGGTTAGACTCCAGGATCTCCTTTGCCGTCGTCCGGGCCGGATAGACCGTGACTTCGCATCCCCGCTTGTTTAAAGATCTGGCAATGCTGCGCTTTGCTCCCACATCCAGCAGGGCAACGCGGAAGCCGTCTCCGCGCAGGGTATATTTTTCTCTGCAGGTAACTTTATCCACCACTTTCCCGGTCGTATATGCGGCAAGCTTCGGAAGCACTTCCTCAAGATCATAATTTTCATCCGTTGTGATCATCCCGTTCATCGTACCCTTCTCCCGAAGGATCTTTGTCAGGGCTCTCGTGTCGATGCCGCTGACGCCGGGGATGTCATACTTGATCAGGAAGTCCTGAATCGTGCCTTCACAGCGGAAATTGCTGGGCATCCGGGACAGTTCCCTCACAATATACCCATCCGGCCACGGCCGTTCGGACTCCATGTCCGGCGTAATGCCATAGTTGCCGATCAGGGGGTAGGTCATCACGACGGCCTGCCCCGCATAGGACGGGTCCGTCAAAACTTCCAGATAGCCGGTCATGGAAGTGTTGAAGACGATCTCGCTTACCACTTCTTTTTTCGCGCCGATCGCGGTTCCGGTAAACACCGTGCCGTCTTCCAAAATCAGAAACGCTTTCATACTCTTGCCCTTTCCTGTTCCTTATTTTCTCTCATCCGAGCTTTGTCTGCCCGCCCATATAGGGCTGCAGCGCGGTCGGAATGCTTACCGTTCCGTCTGCGTTTAAGTTGTTCTCCAAAAATGCGATGAGCATCCGCGGCGGGGCGACCACCGTATTGTTCAAGGTGTGGGCGAAATATTTTCCGTCCTTGCCCTTCACGCGGATCCGCAGCCTGCGCGCCTGAGCGTCACCCAGATTCGAGCAGCTGCCCACTTCAAAATATTTCTGCTGACGCGGAGACCAGCCCTCCACATCGAGCGACTTTACTTTTAAGTCCGCCAGATCGCCGGAGCAGCACTCGAGTGTCCGGACCGGAATGTCCATGCTGCGGAAAAGCTCCACGGTGTACTGCCACATCCGGTCAAACCACATCTGGGAATCCTCCGGTTTGCAAACGACGATCATCTCCTGTTTTTCAAACTGGTGAATGCGGTACAGGCCGCGCTCCTCTATGCCGTGCGCGCCTTTCTCTTTGCGGAAGCAGGGAGAATAGCTCGTCAAAGTCCGGGGCAGATCCTCCTCCGGAATGATCTGATCGATGAATTTCCCGATCATGGAGTGCTCCGAAGTGCCGATCAGGTACAGATCCTCATCCTCGATCTTGTACATCATGGCATCCATCTCGTCAAAACTCATGACACCGGTCACCACGCTGCTTCGAATCATAAACGGCGGGATACAGTAGGTGAATCCCTTGTTGATCATAAAATCCCGGGCATAGGCCGTCACGGCAGAGTGAAGCCTCGCAATGTCGCCCTGCAGATAGTAAAAGCCGTTGCCCGCTACCCGGCGCGCCGCATCCAGATCGATGCCGGAAAAGCGCTCCATGATCTCCGTGTGGTACGGAATCTCAAAGTCCGGGACAATGGGGTCTCCGAACCGCTCGATCTCCACGTTTTCGCTTTCATCCTTTCCGATGGGTACAGAAGGATCGATGATGTTCGGGATCGTCAGCATGATGGTCCGGATCTGTTCGGAAAGTTCACTCTCCCGATCCTCCAGCTCGCTTAAGTGCTCTGCGTCCTTGGCTACCTGCGCTTTTAAGGCTTCGGCGTCCTCTTTTTTACCCTGTGCCATAAGCGCACCGATCTGCTTTGAGACCTTGTTGCGGCTCGCACGGAGGGCATCCGCCTCCTGCTGCGTCGCGCGCGCCTCGGCATCCAGCCCGATCACCTCATCCACGAGCGGGAGCTTCTCATCCTGGAACTTATTCCTAATATTCTGCCGGACCAAATCCGGATTTTCTCTTATCAGCCTGATATCTATCATACTTTCACCCAATATTAGATTACTATTAGACTATTTTTATTGACGTACATTGGTGTGCGAGAAGAAAACAATTCAAAAGCGGGGTATATGAGACGCCGGTGCTTGAAGTTGCGAAGCGGCTTCTTACGTACCGCTGCGTCGAATCCGAAGCGGAAGCGTCCCGCGTTGACTTCGTTTTTTCGAGCACATTCATCAACTATATAAGAGGATACTTCTTTGTCAATTCATCTATGATGGCCTGCGCTTTCGGCACGCCGTCTTCTCCCTCTTTAATCACGATCGAGATTGCCTCCGCGACTCGGTCCATATCCTCTGTGTTCAGGCCTCGTGACGTCGCGGACGGAGTCCCGAGACGAATACCGCTCGTCACGAACGGGGACTTCGGATCGTTCGGGATCGTATTCTTGTTGGCCGTGATATGGGCATCGTCCAGCAGCTTCTCCACGACCTTTCCGGTCAGGTCAAACGGAGTAAGATCCACAAGCATCAGGTGGGTGTCCGTACCGCCGGATACGATCGGGATATCACGTTCCATCAACCCTTTGGCCAGTGCCTGTGCATTATCGATGACGCACTGCTGATAGTCCTTAAAATCATCCGTGAGCGCCTCTTTAAAGCAGACCGCCTTTGCCGCAATGACATGCATTAAGGGCCCGCCCTGGATCCCCGGGAACACGGCCTTGTTGAAGTTGAACTCATTCTTCTCCATGGACTCTTTCGAGGCGAGGATCATGCCTCCCCTCGGCCCGCGGAGCGTCTTGTGTGTCGTCGTTGTCACGACATCTGCATAGTGCATGGGATTCGGATGAAGACCCGCTGCGATCAGACCGGCAATGTGCGCCATATCGACCATCAGATAAGCGTCGACTTTATCCGCGATCTCTCGAAAACGCGCGAAATCGATCGTGCGGGCATAGGCGCTCGCACCTGCGATGATCATCTTCGGATGACATTCCAGCGCAATCTCCTCCACCTTGTCATAGTCGATAAATCCCTCCTCATTTACACCGTAAGGGACGATATCAAAATAGACACCGGAGAAATTGACCGGCGACCCATGTGTCAGATGTCCGCCGTGGTCTAAGTTCATGCCCATCACGACATCACCCGGCTGAAGCAGAGCAAACTGCACGGCCATATTGGCCTGCGCGCCGGAATGAGGCTGCACATTGACGTACTCCGCGTCAAACAGCTGCTTTGCTCTCTTGATGGCCAGCTCTTCCACGACATCCACGCACTGGCATCCGCCGTAGTAGCGCTTTGCCGGATACCCTTCCGCATATTTATTCGTCATCACGCTGCCCTGAGCCTGCATCACAGCCGCGCTTACCCAGTTTTCCGATGCGATCAGTTCAATGTGATCATTCTGCCTTTCAAGCTCCGCGTCAATGGCGTCCGCTACTTCCGGATCCACCGCCCGGATCTCATCTGTTTGATACATAGCATTTCCTCCACAAAATTAATACCCCCGGCGGAATTGGGTCGAATAAAATCATCCCTTTCCCTTTTTATCCCCCAGTGTCCCATTATAGTAAATCTGCCAATAAATGGCAATCTTTTTCCTAACTTATGGCTCGATCGCGTCCGCCATTCGCGCCATGACCTCAGAGATCTTGATTTCCTGCGGGCAGACTGCCTCGCAGCTTCTGCATCCGATGCAGGCCGACGGGAGCTTATCCTCCGGAGTCGGTCCGAACATCCACAGCGGAATCGAGATCGCCTTTCCGGTCAGCGCATTGTCGTTGTACAGTTTAAGCAGCGTCGGGATATCGAGCTTTTGCGGACAGTAAGATGTGCAGTAACGGCAGGCAGTGCAGGGGACCGTCATGTCGTTCTGCATCTCATCCGCCACCTCCAAAAGCATATCCCATTCCTGTCCGTTCAGCGGCTGTTCCGTCGTAAAGATCTCGATAGTGTTCTTTAACTGATCCATATCGGACATCCCGGATAGGGTCACACAGACTTCCGGAAATGTCTGCACAAAACGAAATCCCCAGCCGGGGATCGTCTCATCCGGCCGCATTTTTTTCAACTGCTTGGCATATTTTTCCGGGACCGTCGCCAGCCTGCCGCCGCGCAGCGGTTCCATGACCCAGACGGGGATCTCATACTCCTTAAGCAGCTCGAGCTTTCTCTTCGCCTCCTGAAATTCATAGTCGACCCAGTTGAGCTGGACCTGGCAAAACTCCATATCCTCCCCGCAGGCCTCGAGAAACCGTTTTGTGATGTCATAGTCCCCGTGGACGGAAAATCCGAGGTGCCGGATCCGCCCGTTTTTTTTCTGCTCCATGAGGTAAGAGTACAGTCCGTTTCCGGCGTCGTCTAAGTAGGCATCTATATTTATAGGGTTGACATTGTGAAAGAGATAAAAGTCAAAATAGTCCACCTGACACTTTTCCAGCTGGCGTTCGAATATCTCCCTCCCCTTCGGGATGTTGGTCGGGTCATAGCCCGGCATCTTATCCGCCAGATAAAAGCTCTCCCTCGGATATTCCTTTAAGGTTTTGCCGATCACGATCTCTGAGCGCTCCTCGTGATAGCCCCACGCGGTGTCATAGTAGTTGATGCCGTGATCCATGCTGTAGGCTACCATCTCGCGGACGGCATCCTCGTCGATCTGCCCCGCCTTTCCGTCGATGACAGGCAGACGCATGGCGCCAAGACCTAGTGCGGATAATTTTAGGCCCTTAAAGTTCTTATATATCATACGCTGTCCTCCTATATTTATTACTAAGAACGATAATCCGGATGGAACCATCCGATTTCTGAAATTTTGTCCCCGTTATCGTTCAAAGAGCGGCGTAGAAAAATATCGTTCCGCCGTATCCGGAAGCACCGTGACCACAGTCTTTCCCTCACCCAGCTTCTCTGCCAGTTTAAGCGCGGCAGCCACGTTGGTGCCGCTGGAGATCCCGCACATAAGTCCCTCTTTTTTCGCCAGATCCTTCGCGGTTTTAAGCGCCTCCTCGTCGGATACGATGTAGATATGCTGATAGATCTGCCGGTTTAGGATCTCCGGGATCAGGCCGTCGCCGATCCCCATCTGCAGATGAGTCCCGATATTTCCCCCGGCCAGGATCGCTGCGTTCTCAGGCTCCACAGCCCAGATCTCAATGTCCGGATTCTGCGCTTTTAAGACCTCGCCGATCCCGGTGATCGTGCCGCCCGTACCTATCCCGGAGCAAAAACCGTGGATCGGACCCGCGACCTGCTCCATGATCTCTAACGCCGTGTGGTGGCGGTGGGCATTTGTGTTGTTCTCATTGACAAACTGTTGGGGAACAAACACGCTCTCGTCCTCTGCCTGCATGCGAAGCGCCGTCTGAAGGCATTCGTCAATGCAGTCTCCGATGTCTCCGGCGTCGTGGATCAAAATGACCTCCGCGCCGTAATGCTCTACGAGCATCCTTCGCTCCTCGCTGACCGAGTCCGGCATGATGATGACCGTCCGATATCCTTTCACGGCTCCCACGAGCGCCAGGCCGATCCCCTGATTACCGCTCGTCGGCTCAACGATCGTCATGCCGGGACGCAGCTTGCCCTCCAGTTCGGCCTGAACGATCATATTGTAGGCGGTCCGGGTCTTGATGGATCCTCCGACGTTTAATCCCTCAAATTTGACGAGAATCTCCGCATTCCCGGGTGGATTCATTTTGTTCAATCGCACCATGGGCGTATGCCCGATGGCTTCCAACACTGTATCGTAAACCAAGATATTCACTCCCGTCTTTGTTTAATTATGCTGTCTAGGCCCGCCGCACGACTTCCCAGATATAGAGCATAGTCGTGTTCGGGACCAGCTTCGAGAAAAACCGAACGACCGTGCAGATCGCGCCCGGCGTGCATACAGCCTTTCCTCTCCGGCTGGCCTTAAGCGCCATGCGCACCACGTTCTCCTTCTTCGACGGGAAAAAAAACCGGTGGATAGACTGCTCTACATCGGGATTGGCTTCGTTGTTCCGCGCGATCCCAAGGAACTCGGTATCCCCTACCCACCACGGGCAGACCGCCGTCACCATGATCCCTTTCGGAAGCAGTTCAAGCCGCAGTGCCCTGGAATAGCTCAAGAGGAATGCTTTCCCGGCCGCATAGATGTTTAAATGCGTCAATGGCAAAAACGATGACGTAGAACAAAGCTCCACGATCCGGTCGCCTGCCCGCATATGCGGGATCGCAATCAGAGTCGTGCTGATCGCCACTTTGCAGTTTAGATCGATCATGTGCTCCGAATCATAGCGGCTGATCTTCTCATAGTTTCCGATCTTTCCGTAGCCGGCGCAGCCGATAAAAATGCCGACCTGTATATTTTCCTCATCCAGCATCTTCTCGAGGTCGTTTAAGTTCTCCTCCACACACAGATCCATCGGAATGACTCTGGTCGGATGGGTGAGCTTAGACGCCACCTCCTCGAGGCGCTCCTTCCGTCGCGCGATCAGCCAGATCTCATCAATGTCCTTTTCGTCCCGGTCAATATCCCGGGCAAACACTTCCCCCATACCGCTTGACGCACCGGTGATCAGAGCGATCCTCATGACTGATCCCTCCTTTTCCTGCTTCGATAAAGGAAAAACTCAATCACGCAAAACACAACGGCTGCGAGAAAGCACCACAGAACTATATTTCCCAAAATCGAAACCACCCAGTGCCATCCGATCATAACCCCCTGCCAGATCATCATACCTTTCCTCCTTCACTTTGTGATGCCCATACTATTTAGAATTATAACATATATCCCGCTGTAACAACAGCACTAAAATCATAGTCTCTCCGCATAAAACCAAAGTCTCTCCGCAAAGAGAAGGCCCGGTTTTTGGTGAAACCGGACCTCTTATCTCTAAAGAATTTACACCTGTGCCCCGTTGTCGAACTTCTGGCCATTCGGGGGAATCGGGGGCTTGGGGTTGCTCTTATTATTATTTTTTGGCTTTTTCTTGTTCTTCTTTGCCTGCTTCGCTTCAATGGCCTTTGTCTGCTGCCTCTTAACGGAACGCATCTTAAACATATACCAGATCGAACCGGTTAAGAAGACCGATGAGTATGCACCGCAGATGACACCGATCATCAATGGTCCGGTAAACTCCCGGATCGAGGAGACACCCAGAATAAAGATCATAAAGACCATGATAAACGTGGTCAGGGAAGTGTTGATGCTTCGCGAGAGTGTCTGCGTGATGCTGTTGTTGACCACCTGCTCGTAATCGATGTTGCGGTTGCCAGCCTCCAGAGCCAGATTCTCACGGATCCGGTCGAAGATGACAATGGTGGCGTTGATGGAATAACCGACCAGGGTTAGCATACACGCGATAAACGTCGTTCCGACGTTGGTCCACGACAGTACATAAAATGTTAGGACGATGAGCACATCATGGACCAGGGCGATGACCGCCGCGGTGGCAAATCGAATCTCCCGGAATCGGATCCAGATGTAGATCAACATACAGATCGTCGCTATGATCACAGCCCAGATGGCATCCATACGCATCTCGCTGCTGATCGTAGAGCTGATGTTCTGAGACTCCTGGATATCAGCCTCAGACACTCCGGCATGCTCCTCAAGAGCTTCCACAAGAGCTTCTCTCTCGTCCAAGGACAGGGATCGGGTCTTAAATACCACGTCCGTGCTGTCTGCCACTTTCTGCGTCTGAATATTTGTATCGTCGATCGCATCCTCCAGATACGGTACGATATCTTCGTCAATCTCCTCGATGGAGTAATCCCCATCAAGCGTGACGGTGGTGGAAGTACCTCCCATAAACTCGAGGCTGAAGTTTAAGACACTGCCGTCCGTCGATCTGTGTACGCCCATACCGACACATCCGGCCACAATGATCGCAACAGAAATGCAGATACACAATACCCGCCTCTTGACAAACTGGATCGGCTCTCTTTGCTTTCTCTCGCCGTAAAACTTCTTGTCCTTAAACCCTAAGCCGTAAAATCCCCTTACAAGCCACCGGGTGAGCACAAGTGCGGAGAACATGGAAACGATGATACCGATCGCCAGTGTGATCGCGAATCCCCGAACCGTGCCGGAGCCGCGCAGATAGAGCACCACAGCTGCGATCAGCGTCGTAATGTTGCCGTCTAAGATTGCCGAAAACGCTTTTTTAAAACCGGACTGGATCGCCTGATCGACCAGTTTCCCGGCACCGATCTCCTCCTTGATCCTGGCGAAGATGATGACATTCGCGTCGACGGCCATACCGATCGATAGGATGATACCGGCAATTCCTGGTAGTGTCAGTGTGATGTGGTATAGGTGCAGGATGGAGAGCAGGATGCCCGTATACAAAAGCAGGGCGATCGATGCAGCCACACCGGGGATCCGGTACATGCAGATCAAAAATACGATGATGATCAGGATACCGATGACTGCCGCAATGATACTCGTCCGCAGTGCCTGAGAGCCGAGCTTGGCACCCACGACCTCGGACTGCAGCTCGGTGAGCTCCAGCTTCAGCGCTCCGCTTCGGATCTGAGTCGCTAAGATCTCTGCCTCCTCATAGCTGCTCATCCCCGTGATCTCGGCAACGCCGTTCGTGATCTCGCTCTGTACCTCAGGATAAGTGATGCACTCTCCGTTATAGTAGATCGGGAGGTATTGGCCGAGATACTCTTTTGTGTAGTCGGCAAAGATCTGCGCTCCCTCCTCATTTAACGTCAGTTCCACACAATAGTTTGTGGCTCCGGTTGTCTGGTTCGTGGTCGTCCCCGCCTGAGCGTCGACCACGTCGTCACCGGTCATGTATACTTCCCCGTCCTCAGTCTGGAATTCCAGGGAACCGGGAGCACCCAGCTCCTCAAGGATCTCGTTCGCGTCCGTCACGCCCGGAATTTCCACGGTAATACGGTCATCACCGACCTGATAGACCTCAGACTCGGTGCTGTAGGCACTGACACGCTGTTCCAGCTGATAGATCGTATCGGACATTTCCTCGGAAGTCGGATTCTGTCCCTCGGCCACACCGTAAGTGATGCTCACGCCGCCGGCTAAGTCCAGCCCCAGCTTGATCCCGGTATCGCTGTTTTTCTCCAGCGTTCCCCTAAGGATGCCGACCGTATAGTAACCCAGCAAGACCAGGCAGGCCAGCAGGACTACAACGACGACGATCGATCTCTTCTTTTTCATTCTGATACTCCTCCAAATTTACTCGGCCATGGCCGCTTTTATCATGATCGCGCACTCGATCCGCTTTTTTTGCAGTTCACATCCGATCTCATATGCGCCCTTAATATCTCCGTTGAAATGATATGCGTTCGCCGCGCACCCGCCGCTGCAGTAGAACTTCGCAAAGCAGTCCCTGCACTGCTCTTTCGAGCAGACACTCACGCCCGCAAACATGTCGCGAATGTCTGTCCGGGTCACGCCGTCCCAAACATTTCCCATCAAAAACTCCTCGTTCCCGACGAACTGATGACAGGGATACAGGTCTCCCCAGGGGGTAACCGCCAGATACTCGGTCCCGGATCCGCACCCGGACAGGCGCTTGATCACGCAGGGTCCTCCCTCCAGATCTATCATAAAGTGGAAAAAGTTAAAACCCTTTCCCTCCCGGTTTCGTTTTACAAGCTCTGCCGCCAGAGTGTCATACTGTGCAAACAGCTGCGGCAGATCCTCTTCGCGCAGCGCGTACTCCTCCGAATCTTCCGCTACGACCGGCTCCACGGAGATCTGCTCAAACCCGAGATCCGCCAGATGCAGTACATCCGCGCAAAAATCGGGGTTATAGTGGGTGTAAGTCCCCCGGACATAGTAGTTGTCCTGATGCCGGCTTTCGGCGAACTTCTGAAACTTCGGTACGATAAGGTCGTAACTGCCCTTCCCGTTCCGAGACGGTCTCATGTGATCATTGACCTCTTTCCTGCCGTCAATGCTTAAGACCACATTGCTCATCTCACGGTTGGAAAAATCCATGATCTCATCGGTTAAGAGGATCCCGTTCGTCGTCAGGGTAAAGCGGAAGTTCTTGTCGTGGATCTTCTCCTGCTCCCGCCCGTATCTCACGAGCTCCTTTACGACTTCCCAGTTCATCAGCGGCTCACCGCCGAAAAAGTCCACCTCCAGATTCCGCCTGTGCCCGGAATTGGCGATCAGAAAATCGAGTGCCGCCTTTCCGGTTTCCAAGCTCATCAGCTCCCGGTGTCCGTGATACTCGCCTTCCCCCGCAAAACAGTAGCGGCAGGCGAGATTGCAGTCGTGAGCGATGTGCAGGCACAGTGCCTTGACCACCGGCTCCCTCTGCGCGGGATCCGGCATGCAATCCTCAGAAAAATCCTCTGTATAAAGCTGCCCGTTCCCGATGAGCTCTTCCACCTCCGCGCAGGCTTCCAGGATCTCATCCCTCGGCCAGGAGGCGGATAAGCGGTCTACAATCTCATCTCGGGAGTGTTCTTCATACAGGGGAATAATATCATAAGTCATGTCGTCCACCACATGGACAGACCCGCTGTTCACATCGAGGACGATGTTGTAACCATTATTTCGAAACTGGTGAACCATAGGTGTTTCCCTTTATGATACAAGAAAGAACCGCATGTGCGTAAGACATACGGTCTGATCCTTTCCTCATTCAGTTGACACGGCCTACTTGTGCTCGCAGCTCTGGTTCCCGACCGTGCAGGATGTCTTGCATGCGGACTGGCAGGATGTCTGGCACTCGCCGCAGCCGCCCTTTTTCACCGTGTTCTGTAATTTCTTTGTATCCAAAGTCTTTACGTGTTTCATAACGCTTAACGTCCTTTCTGAAACCGTTTCAAAATTACCGCCAATTAGTATATCATACATCCATTGAGAAATCAATAAATTTTAAGGCCATTCGAGCACCATCACTCCCCAGGTCAGCCCGGACCCAAACCCGGCAAAAACGATCTTGTCGCCGGACTTTAAGAGCCCTTTTTGGTTCACTTCATCCAAAAGGATCGGCACGCTGCCGCCGGAAGTGTTTCCGACATGTTCCAAGTTCGCAGGCATCTTCTCAGCAGGGATCCCGAGTCTCTTTGCGATGGCCTCGTTGATCCGGGCATTGGCCTGGTGCAGAAGGAACCAGTCGATGTCATCCACGGTGAGATCTGCCTTTTTAAGGGTCTCATTGATCGCCTCCGGGATTTTCCGGACCGCGAATTTAAACACTTCACCGCCATCCATAAACAGCCAGTCCGTGGGTTTCTCCTCCGGGACAAAGGGATTATAGTTCTCGCGGCTTTTGACATAGATCGTACCGCCTTTACTCCCATCGCTGCCGAGCGTTGAGGTGATCGCACCTTTTTCCGATGCGCGCACAACTGCAGCCCCCGCGCCGTCCGCGAAGATCACACAGGTAGTCCTGTCTTCCCAGTTCACAATGCGGGAGAGGGTCTCAGCGCCGATGACGAGTGCCGTCTGATAGATGCCTGCCTGCATATACATATCTACAATACTGAGAGCAAACACAAAGCCGGAACAGGCCGCATTGACATCAAACGCCGTCGCGCCTGCCGCTCCCAGCTCGTCCTGAACCAGGCAGGCCGTACTCGGCACAAGGGTATCCGCCGTACAGGTGGCCACAATGATCAGGTCGATCTCCTCCGCTGTCACGCCCGCCATCTCCATGGCACGGCGCGCGGCTTGTGTGGACAGAGATGCAGTCGTCTCATCTACCGAGATATGCCGCTCGCGGATCCCGGTCCTGCTTGTGATCCACTCATCACTCGTATCTACAATGGTGGAAAGAAACTCGTTTGTCACTACTTTCTCCGGCAGGCAGCTCCCGGTTCCGATAATCTGCGCTCTCATAAAACCTCCGAACAAAAATTAATTTGATAATCAAACTATTGCGGTTTTAGTATAAGATACCTTGTCTTGTTTGTCAACGGATTCCCTCCGGATCCGGGCAGAAAATACCTTTTCCGAAAAAGCCACAAATAGTGCTTTACAACCTGCCGCAAGACAGAGTACACTAAACATACCTTACACGTTTCCTATCATAATATCTATGAGTATCAATCATTCTTACATCGTCGCGTTTTGGAGCCCCTTTCCCACATCAGGTACAGACCGTTGCATATGGTTTTTTTCGCACCTTTTTCAGAGATACGGGGACATCCAGTGTCTCGACTGCAAAGGCGGCCGGGACATGAAAACCATCCGCCTTCTTCGGCAGGCCGACCTTGTGGTGATCACGATCCGACAGAATTACCGGGACTTTTGCCGCCTGTTTTTATGCAGTCGGAACAGTTTTTCCAACTGTGTCTATCTGGTTCTGGACTATGTGCCGGATGACAGTATAAATCTGAAGCGGATCGCCTTCGAGTTTCGGATCCCCTCCTCCCGCCTGGCCTGTATTCCCTACAGTCCCAGGATAAAAGAGACAAAAAAATGGCCCGACACGGGCCCATTTTCCCCGGACATACGCCGGGAACTAAACCGCGCCGGGCAGATCATACTGCTCGCTCTTGGTTTTTGACCGGACCCCGCTTAGAGCCCGATTCGCCGAACGGTATAGTCACGTCCATCCACGTCCATAACTGCAAATGTCAACGGTTCTCCGAATCGGGATAGTCCGCAGCTTCCGGGGTTCAGCCAGAGCCTGCCGTCAATGACTTCCTCCGCAAACTTGTGCGTATGGCCATAGACGATCACGTCCGCTTCCTCCGCCTCGGAGCCCAGCATCTGTCGGTCATGAAGCAGGACAAAGTT
This sequence comes from Lachnospiraceae bacterium, assembly GCA_020860755.1. Lineage (GTDB taxonomy): Bacteria > Bacillota > Clostridia > Lachnospirales > Lachnospiraceae > Eubacterium_I. The sequence continues at coordinate 13,475 of JAJBTQ010000003.1, read as the reverse complement.
CAGATCCTCGATGCGAAACTGCTGTTTATCGGCGAGATAATCCGCCCACCAGCGGTCCGAATTCCCCTTTACGACGTACAGGTTTCCGAGAAACCGGATCTGGTCCAGCACGGATTCCTCCGCAAAGTCGCCTGCGTGAAGGATATAATCACAGTCTTTTAGCGTATCGAGCACCTTCGGCCGCAGTATGCCGTGAGTATCCGAGATGATTCCTATTTTTGTTGACATTCGTCTCTCCTTAAGCGGCAGACATCTTTCATTCTGCCGCGGTGTATCCTTCCTCCTCCAGCGTTGCAACCATATTCTGTGAAGTTTCGGTAAGCCGCTCACTCGTCTCAGTTTCCATCCCGCTCACTGTCTCCAGCACGGTATCAAACCACTTGAGTGCATTCTGATAATCTCCGGAATAATAATAGGAATACGCTAGATAGTATGCGGCCTGCCCTTCCTCATAGTCCGGCCTGGTCTCGGCGATGAGCAGAAGCTGAGAGATCGCATCCTCATAGCTTCTCGCATTGTAATCCTCCATCCCCCGCTCATAGGCGGTTTCCATCGTGGAAGTCTCCATAGTCACCTGCATGCTGTCATAGAGTTCCTGCTCTTCCGTATCCAAAAGATCCCGGTTTATGTTCTCCATGGCCAAATTAGCCGACGTATAATCCTCTGCCGCATAAAACTGATAGGCATCAAGGAGCTGCTGATAGGACAACGTCCGCTCCCCCGCCGACTCCGAGGCATCGGATGCGTCCTTTATCTGCTGGTTTAGCGAGTCAAGCTCCGCCTGCAGCGTTTCGATCGTCTGGTCTCTGACTGCCAGGGACTGATCCGTCTCAACGATCTGTGCGGCTGCGTTTGTATTGGCCCTCTGTTTTACTTCCGGTATGACCAAAAAACATACGAAAGCGACCCCTATGCCCGCTCCTATCAGCAGATTGAGCACGGTGCGCACAGTGGAGTTGTCCGCGATAGTTCTGGTGGGTTTGATGATCAGATCGTTCTCGCTCTGATAAGATACGACCTCGTCCTGATCCTGTTTCTTCGTCTGACGTCTTCCGCTTCCTCTCAGATTTTCACGACATATCTGCATATAGCGCAGTGTCGTAGTGTTACAGGCATCGATCTTTATCGCCTGTCTTAAGTAGCGCATTGCCAGATCATAGCGCTCCCCCTGAATATAGAGGAGTGCCAAAAGCTGCTGTGCTTTGACCAGCTTCGGGTTTGAGGAAACCACCTTTTTAAGCTGGATCACGGCCAGATCGTAGTTGCCGTCCCGACAGTAAGTCAGCGACTGGTTGAATTTTTTGAGAGACTGATCGATATCTGCCAGCTTTGAGGCATTTTTTTGCACTTTCGAGACAAAATAGGCCGCAAGGTTGTCATCGGCATCCATACTCCCGCTGATGACCCACTCGCTCAACGCCGCAACCGCATCGCCCGTCTCATAGTATACAAGTCCCAGAAGATTCCTGGCCTGCACATTATTCTTGTTGTACCGGAGGCTCAGCCTTAACGACTCGATCGCACCGCTCAAATCCCGCACTTTCGCCTTATCCAGGCCATCGTTGTACAGGCGGTTTGACGCGGCACATACCCTTTTCCAGATATGCACATCCGTCCCGCAAATGGGACAGACAGGCGTGTCGTCGAGCTCAGCGCCACAGTAATAGCACCTCATTCTCCACCTCCGCTACATCTGGGTATCTCTTAAGATTTCCTGTATCAGATCCATCACGTCGGTCATGTCGCGCTCATAGATCGCGTCCTCTGCCTCATTTATCTCTTTGCTGGGTTCGAATTTTTTTAATTCTTCTTCAAAATCCATATTTCCCTCCGATCTCTTCTTCCAATATCTCCATCAGGGTTCCTATAAAGTGAAGGGAACCTGTACAAAACAGCTTCTGCCTTTTTTGTTTTCTGTCTCTCATTTGAAAGAACGCCTCCCGGCAGTCATAGAAGCACTCTACATTTCGGGCACGCGTGTTCTCCGGCATCCGGTCCGCGTCCCTCGAAAACAGCGCCGCGATCGTTTCCGGATCGACACCCCGATCTTCCGGGATCGTTGTCACGGCCACGGTATCCCAGGGCATTCCGGCTGCCAAAAGCTTTGCGGATGTCGCAAGATCCTTCTCTTTCACCATGGAAAACAAAAGCAGCGGCGGGAAGGCATCCTCCTTTGTCAGCTCCCGCGCCGACTCAAGAAAAGCAGTGATCCCCGCCGGATTATGAGCTCCGTCAAACCAGATCTCCGGGAGTACCTCCTGCATCCGCCCCGGCCATTTTGCCTCGAGCAGGCCTGCTTTAAGCACCTCATCCGGCATCCGGCAAAAAAGGCGCATGGCCTCGATGGCCAACGCCGCGTTTTCCACCTGATAAAGCGCGCGTCCCGGCACCCGCCATATTATTTTTTTATCATAATCAGATGAAAGGGAAAAATCAATAGAGTTTTCGTTTATTTTAGAAATTCGGCAGAAAGTTTCCGATATTTCATGTTCGTCCGACAAAAGCGGGGAAAGTTCCGGAGAGAGGTCTTCCTCCTCCGCCTGAAGCACTGCCGTCACGGGACATCCGAGTTCGGCTGCATGCGCCGCGATGACACGGAAGGCCTCAGGCGTATCCGCCGCACAGACGACCGGCACACCGGCTTTTAAGATCCCGGCCTTCTCTTTCGCGATCTCCTCGATCGTCTCTCCTAAGATCTCCGTGTGCTCTAAAGCGATCTGAGTGATCACCGTAAGCTCCGGCGAGGAAAAACTGTTCGTGGCATCGAGCCGGCCGCCCAGTCCCGTTTCCAGGATGACATACGTGGCCCCGGCCTCCTCAAACAAAACCATGGCAATGGCATAGACAAACTCAAAAAACGTCGGATAAGGCTCTCCCCACTCAGTCAATGTCTGAACAGCTTCGCTCACTCGGTCGTACGCGGAGAGAAATTCCTCCTCCCCGACAAGCTCCCCATTGATCGAAAAGCGCTCGCGAATATCCATAAGGTGCGGGGAGGAAAACATCGCCGCGCTCACTCCTCCGGCGAGAAGCATATGATAGAGAAAGTTGCAGACACTTCCCTTTCCGTTGCTGCCCGCCACATGGATGATCCTGCGTTTTTCACACGGATCGCCCAGAAGTTCGAGCAGACGGCGCGTGTGCGCGAGACTGTTCTTTTTGGTAAAGCGCGGCAGACCATAGAGATGATCCACCGCTGCACTCATTTCCCGATTCATTTGATCTGTTTGTCTCTCAGCCAAGCTCCGCAAGGCGAGCATCGACATGCTCCCTCATCGCCTTGTATTTTTCTAACTTGAGCGGCTCGGCCGTCACTTTTTCCTCCGGCGCCCGGCTTAAAAAATTCTCATTTTGCAGCATGTCGTTGGAGCGGGCCAGTTCTTTCTCCAGGCGATCGCGCTCCTTTGTCAGGCGCTCACGTTCCGCTTCCAGATCCACAAGCTCCTCTAATGGGATGTAGACGACGGCATTCGGGATGACAACGGAAACCGCGCCCTCCGGGATATCTTCCTCTTCCGACTCGACATAGATGTCTTCCGCCCCGATGAGGTGTCCGTAAATATCCTTGTGCCTCCGGTAGATGTCACACACGACCGCATTATGAGAGACCACATAGTAGCTGCATTTCCGGCTGGGCGGGACATTGTGCCCGGATCGAATGTTCCGGACTCCCCTGACCAGCTCCTTGATCCCCTCGATCGCGATCTCTTCATCCAGGAAACAGGTCCCGTCTTTGTAATTCGGCCAGGGGGCCGTCATGATGGTCTCTTCCTCCGGATGAAGTGTACAGTAGATCTCTTCCGAGATAAACGGCATAAACGGGTGAAGCAGCTTCATCGCTGTACTTAAGACCGTAGTTAAGGTCCAAAATGCGCTGTCCGCCGATTCGACGTTCTCGTCCTTATGGGCGAGACGCGGCTTCACGATCTCGATATACCAGTCACAGAACTCTTCCCAGATAAAGTCAAACACTTTCTGAACCGCAATGCCCAACTCAAATTTTTCCATATTTTCCGTGACATCCCTTGCCAGCGTGTTAAGAAGCGACAGGATCCACTTGTCCTCCGTCGCCATATCTTCCACCTCAGGCTTGTCTGCCTTCCAGCTATCCTCATACAGCAGGAGAAACCGGGTCGCGTTCCAGATCTTATTGGCAAAGTTCCGGCTCGCCTCCACGCGTTCCCAGGAAAACCGCATATCGTTGCCCGGCGCGTTTCCGGTGACGAGTGTCAGGCGCAGCGCATCCGCGCCGTATTTGTCGATCACTTCGAGCGGATCGATCCCGTTCCCTAAGGATTTGCTCATCTTTCTGCCCTGCGGATCCCGGACAAGTCCATGGATCAGCACGGTGTGAAAGGGCTCAGTCCCGGTCTGCTCCAGTCCGGAGAATACCATGCGGACGACCCAGAAGAAAATGATGTCATAGCCGGTCACCAGCACGTCCGTAGGATAGAAATAGTTCATCTCCGGCGTATCCTCCGGCCAGCCCAGTGTGGAAAAAGGCCACAGTGCCGAGGAAAACCAGGTGTCTAATGTATCCTCATCCTGAGTCAGGTTGGTGCTGCCGCACCTCGGGCACTTCTCCGGCGCTTCCCTGGCCACGGTCATGGAACCGCAGTCCTGACAATAGTAAGCCGGGATACGGTGTCCCCACCACAGCTGTCTGGAAATGCACCAGTCGCGGATATCTTCCAGCCAGTGCCGGTATGTCTTGCCATAATTTTCCGGCACGAATTTTAATCTTCCGGAATCAAGCGCTTCGATGGCCGGTTTTGCCATCTCCTCCATCTTTACAAACCATTGGGGCTTGATCATGGGCTCCACCGTCGTCTTGCAGCGGTCATGGGTGCCCACGCTGTGTACGTGCTCCTCGACGCGCACCAAAAGGCCCATCTCATCGAGCTTTTTTACGATTGCATCCCGGGCTTCATAGCGGTCCATTCCCTCATAGGGTCCGCCGTTGGCGTTGATCGTGGCATCGTCGTTTAAGATGTTGATCTCCTCCAGGTCGTGACGCTTTCCCACCTCAAAGTCGTTGGGATCATGGGCCGGCGTAATCTTTACACATCCGGTCCCGAACTCTTTGTCCACATAGGAATCCGCGATGATGGGGATCTCCCGGTCCATGATCGGAAGAAGCACCTTCTTGCCGACGAGGTTCTTATACCTCTCATCGTCCGGATTGACCGCGACAGCGGTATCGCCGAGCATCGTCTCCGGACGGGTGGTTGCGATCTCCACATACTTCCCCTCCTCGCCGACGATCGGATATTTGATATGCCATAAATGTCCCGTCTGTTCCACCAGCGCCACCGCGGCATCCGAGATGGTGGTCGGACAGACCGGACACCAGTTGATGATCCGGGAACCTTTATAGATATAGCCCTTGTCAAAGAGCCGGACAAACACTTCATTCACAGCATTGGAACAGCCCTCGTCCATCGTAAAGCGCTCCCGCTCCCAGTCTGCGGATGCGCCGAGCTTTTTCAGCTGATTCACGATCCGTCCGCCGTACTCTTCCTTCCAGTCCCAGGCATATTTTAAAAACTCCTCCCGGGTCAGATCGTCCTTGTCAATTCCTTTTTCCTTCAGGTCTTCGGTCACTTTGACCTCTGTGGCGATGGCGGCATGATCCGTTCCCGGCTGCCAAAGCGCGGAGTAACCCTGCATCCGCTTGTAGCGGATCAGGATGTCCTGAAGGGTGTTGTCAAGTGCATGCCCCATATGAAGCTGGCCGGTGATGTTCGGCGGCGGCATCACGATCGTAAACGGAGTCTTGTCCGGATCGATCTGAGCATGGAAATAACCCTTGTCCTCCCATTTTTGATACAGGCGGTCTTCGATTCCTTTCGGGTCATATGTTTTAGCCAATTCTTCCATGATCACACCTCATATATCCATAAAAGTATATACCATAATTTTAAAGCAGCTCACGAGAAATATCATAAACAAGAATGGCGGAGTCGTCAAGTACTCCGCCATGTTTCTAATCCTCTCTTATGTGATCCAGTCCCTGTGCGATGATCGTCCTGACATGGTCATCTGCCAGGGAGTAAAAAACCGACTTGCCGCTCCTTCGGTTTTTTACCAGTTTACTCTGCTTTAAGATACGCAGCTGATGGGACACGGCCGACTGTGTCATGTCCAGCATATCCGCCAGATCGCAGACACACACCTCCGCTTCGAACAGCACGAACAGAATCCGGATCCGCGTCTGGTCGCCGTAAATCTTGAACAACTCAGCCAAGTCGGTCAACGTCTCCTCCTCCGGCATATTCGCCATGACCTTCTCGACCAGATCCTCGTGCACCTCATAGCTGTCACAAATCTCTATGCCCTGTTCTTCCATCCGACTAATCTCCTTTTTAGGTTTATAAATTATGATACTACGGATTGCTCCGTGCCATGCACTCCCGCAATCCTACAAACATTCGCAATCCGCCCTATTGGGCTACTTGCTCATATTTGTTCGGGTCCGAAAGTCGTAAAATCAGATGCAAGCATCTGTTTTACGATTTATCGTCCCCTAGTATCAATGATATTATATCAGACATTTTCAACTCTGGAAGGTGTATCTGGGTCTGCCTGAAAAACAATTCACGAGCGGGCTGTTTTCGACGCCGGTACTTAGAGGGTGTTTTGCAGAGCAAAACGGCCTCTTATGTACCGCTGCGCTCGAAACCCAGAGCGAAAGCGTCCCGCGACGAATTGTTTTTCAGGCAGATCCTCATAAAACAACTAAATCTTCTTCACAAAGAGTGCCCTCACCGCATTGAGTACCGCGATGATCATGACTCCCACATCCGCGAAGATCGCCATCCACATGTTTGCTAACCCGAAGGCGTCGAGGACCAGAATGACGATCTTTACTATGATCGCAAAGCAGGTGTTCTGATATACAATGTTCAGACATTTGCGGGAGATCCGGATCGCAGTTGCGATCTTGCGCGGGTCGTCATCCATCAGCACGACATCTGCCGCCTCGATGGCCGCATCCGATCCCAGGGCTCCCATCGCGATCCCGATGTCCGCGCGGGACAGAACTGGCGCATCGTTGATCCCATCCCCGACAAAGGCGACTTTTTCATTTCCGGTCTCCTGTCCCAGCAGTTCCTCCACCTTTGTCACTTTATCCGCGGGCAGCAGTTCGCTGTATACCTCGTCGATGCCGAGTTCTGCAGCCGTCGCCTCTGCCACGCGCTTCGCGTCTCCGGTCAGCATAACCGTTTTGGTCACGCCGGACTCCTTAAGCTCAGAGACGGCCTCCTTCGCATTCGGCTTTAAGACATCCGAGATCAGGATATGCCCCACATAGATGCCGGCTACTGCAACATGGATCACTGTTCCGACTTCATGACATTCCGCATATTCAATGTCCAGCTTTCGCATGAGCTTCGCATTGCCGGCCGCGACCTGTTCGCCGTCGACGATCGCGATGACTCCGTTTCCGCTGACCTCTTCGATATCCTTCACCCGCTCACGGTCGATCGGCTTTCCGTAGGCCTTCTGCAGGCTCTTGCTGATCGGATGAGAGGAAGCACACTCGGCATATGCCGCGTACTCCAAAAGCTTTTCCTCCGGCACCCGGGTGTGATGCATCCCGGTTACTTCAAAAACGCCCTTGGTCATGGTCCCGGTCTTATCAAACGCGACCGTCTTCGCCTTGGAGAGAGCTTCCAGATAATTGGATCCCTTGATCAGGACACCCTGACTGCTCGCCCCTCCGATCCCGGCAAAAAAGCTTAACGGGATACTGATGACCAATGCACACGGGCAGCTGATGACAAGCGCAGTGAGTGCCCGGTAGATCCAGGTAGACCAGTCTGCCAACAGCCCCATCCCCACACGGATACACGGCGGAAGAACCGCAAGCACCAGCGCCAGTATACAGACGGCGGGTGTATAATAGTGGGCAAAGCGCGAGATGAAATTCTCCGAACGGGACTTGCGGGAACTGGACTCCTCCACAAGCTCCAGGATCTTTGAGACGGTAGACTCACCGAACTCCTTTGTTGTGCGAATCTTCAAAACGCCGGTCATGTTGATGCAGCCGCTGATCACCTCTTCACCGGCCGCGACATTACGGGGGAGACTTTCCCCGGTCAGAGCGCTCGTGTTCAGCGAAGATGTGCCATCGATGACCAACCCGTCGATCGGAATCTTTTCTCCCGGCTGAACCACGATCTCACTGCCGACCTCCACTTCGTCCGGATCCACCTGCACAAGCTGCCCGTCCCGTTCGATATTGGCGTAGTCCGGGCGGATATCCATCAGCTCGCTGATGTTCTCGCGGCTTCTCCCCACGGCATAGCTCTGGAAAAACTCACCGACCTGGTAAAAGAGCATGACAGCGATTCCCTCCGTGTACTCTCCCAGGAGGATCGCGCCGATCGTCGCGACGGCCATCAGGAAATTTTCATCGAACACCTGACCCTTAAAGATTCCCTTGACCGCCTTTCTTAAGATATCATATCCGATCAGAAAGTACGGGATCAAAAAGAGGAGAAAGCGCACGAGCCCCTCCAGCGGCAGCAGCGCGAGCACAACCATAAGGGCCGCGGAAATAATTATACGGGTAAGATTTCTCTTCTGCTTCTTGTTCATACTCTAAAAAAAGATTTCACAGTCATCTTCTACTATCTTGCAATTTTTAAGGACTCTGGGCATCACTTCTTCCGGAGTGCTCCCCTCTTCGAACTCCACGATCATCTTAAGCGTCATAAAGTTTACAACCGCTTCCTTTACTCCGTCCGTCCGGTTGGCAGCCTCCTCCATCTTGTTCGCACAGTTTGCGCAATCCACATCAATCTTGTAGGTCTTTTTCATTTTACCCCTCCTTAGTATGATCTAAAGCTGATTTTTGTATGTATATATGAGCACTTGTTCATATGTTGGCTTTATCTTACCACGGCTCTTCCCGACCTGTCAATTTAAACTTCGTGTGTTTCGTAAATTCTGGACAAATGTTTAACTTTCATGTACAATAGTTGAAAATAATAAGGAGGTTGGTATTTTAAATGTTGGAACAACTTGATTTGACAAAGTCCATGCCCCGCGATGAGTACAAGGAACGCATGGAGGTTTTGGAGCCGGAACTGTCTCGCCTGCAGAGGACCTGCAAATCAGAGCACATTCCGGTTATTATCGTATTTGAGGGTTTTAGTGCCGCAGGCAAGGGGGAGCAGATCAGCCGTCTGATCCATGCCCTCGATCCGCGCGGATTCTATGTCAACTCGATCGGGCCGGAGTCCGAGGAGGAGCAGATGCACCCCTTCCTCTGGCGCTTTTGGACGAAGCTTCCCTCCGACACACAGATCGCTGTGTTTGACCGGAGCTGGTACCGCAAGGTCGTGGTCGATCACGTAGATAAAAAGTCAGACGATTCCCATCTGGCGACTTACTATAATGAGATCAATTCATTTGAGCGCCAGCTAACGGACGGCGGCACCGTGATCATCAAATTCTTCCTCTGCATTGATCAAAAGGAGCAGAAAAAGCGCTTTAAAAAGCTTTTGTCTTCAGACGCCAGCGCCTGGCGTGTCAGCGAAAACGCACTGGAACAGAACAAAAAATTTGACACCTACAAGCAGATGTATGACGATATGCTGGAACAGACGGACACGGCCTGTGCCCCCTGGACGATCGTGGAGGCCATGGACCGGCGCTTCGCCACAGTAAAAATATACACTGCCGTGATAGAGGCGTTGAAGACACAGGTCGCCATAAGACAGGCTGCCGCGGAGGGCAATGTCGCCACTCAGGCTGAGCCCACTCCGGCTTCGGAGTATGACGACGAAGTGCTGCGCACATCCAGCTTAAACAAAGTTGATTTAAGCCTCTCCCTCTCAAAGGAGGAGTACCGCAGTGAGCTTAAGAAGCTTCAAAATCGGATCGAGGAGCTCCACGGCGAGATATACAAGGCCAGGATCCCGGTGATCCTGGGCTTCGAGGGCTGGGATGCCGGCGGCAAGGGAGGCGCCATCAAGCGCCTGACAGAGAAGATGGACCCCAGAGGCTACATCGTGCACCCGACTTCCGCCGCAAACGACATTGAAAAAGTCCATCACTACCTCTGGCGTTTCTGGAACAGCGTACCGAAGGATGGCCATATCGCTATCTTCGACCGCACTTGGTACGGCAGGGTCATGGTGGAGCGGATCGAAGGCTTTTGCACCACCGATGACTGGCATCGCGCCTACCAGGAGATCAACGAGATGGAAAAACAGTTCGTGGAGCACGGCGCCATCGTGATCAAATTCTGGATGCAGATCGACAAGGATGAGCAGGAGCGCCGTTTCAACGAGCGGATGGAGAATCCCGAAAAGCAGTGGAAGATCACGGACGAGGACTGGAGGAACCGCGAGAAGTGGGATGCCTATGAAAAGGCTGTGGACGAGATGCTGGTCCGCACATCCACAAGTTCCGCTCCTTGGATCATCGTCGAGGGCAACTGCAAATACTATGCCCGGATCAAGGTGCTTAGGACCGTCGTGGACGCGATGGAGGAGCGTCTGAAAAAAGCCAAAAAGTAGTACAAAATAACACAAAAATAAAAAAAGGGGCTGTCGCTTCGCTTAAAGATTTTAAAGCTGTTGCGACAGCTCCTTTTTATGTACACGGATTTTACGTTTTTTATAAAGCATCCAAAAAGGCCTGTTCCAGCCCGGCCCCGGTCTGTACACCGAGCGATTCAAACGTCTGATCGAGCGCCCGCATCGTCTCTCTTACATTCTCCTCCGTGGCGTTTTCACCCATATGTCCGATCCGGATGAGCTGTCCGGCATATTTCCCGAAGGAGTCGGCAAGCATGATATTGTGCTCCGTTTGCATCGTATCCAAGATCTCCCGGTCTGTTGTGCCGTCCGGGACGCAAAACGCGGTGACCGTGGAAGCATACCCGTTTTTTAAGAACAATTCCAGCCCTGCCTCACAAAGCGCCGACCGCACCGCAGCGGCGATCCGTTCATGCCGCGCCCTTATATCCGCGTCATCCCGGATGTTTTCCATGGCAGCCCGAAGTCCGTTGATGTCACTGACCGGCATGGTATAGGGGAACCATCCCTTTGCACAGCATCCCTCGAGCAGCATGAGATTGGCATAAAAGGAGGCGATGGGAGTCTTCCTGTTTCTCATTGCCGCTTTCGCGTCCTCACTGACCGTCACAAAGGCCAGCCCGGGCGGCGCGGATACTACTTTTTGGGATCCGCCGCAGACCAGATCGATCTGCGCGGCATCTACATGAAGCTGTTCCCCAAACATAGCCGACACCGAGTCTACTACTGTGAGGATCCCGTAGGACTTAAGCAGCGGGCAGATCTGTTCCACAGCGTTTTTCACCCCGGTCGGCGTGTCACAGTGTACCACAGTGGCATATGTAAAGTCGTGATGTCCCTGCAGATACTGCGCCAGCTCATCCACATCAATGCTCTCCTGATCGCCGGCGGTATAGACCTCCGGCTTTCCGCCGTATATTTTTACAAAGTCCGCAAAGCTCTCCCCGAAGATGCCGTTTGCGATCACCAGCACAGGGTCTCCCGGCTCCGTCAGCGACGCGCACGCTGCCTCAAGTCCGAGGATCCCCTCTCCGCCTAAGATCAGTGTCTCATTTTGGCTGTCGAGCAGGCTGCTGATCAGCCGGCAGGTATCCCGATAAAACAGGAAAAAATCTTTGTCAAGATCCGGGTTTGTACACTCCCGGCTCCTCGCGAGCCTCACATTTTCCCTGACCTGGGTCGGCCCCGGTGTCATGATTCGATACATGTTCCGCCTCCTTAAACTTAAGTCAACTCTGTTTTGTCTATTTTAAAATGTCTCCACACGATCATAAAGGCTATCACCGTCATCGCGCCCGTTAGGATCCAGGAGAAGGGGTAGACCCACATCAGCACCTTGTAGACATGAAAGTGGACCACAACCGTGCCGACATAGACGATCCGAAACAGACAGGTGCCAAAGATCGCCAACAGCGCCGGTGTCAGAGATTTTCCCAGGCCCCGCATCGCGGCTCCCGTGATCTCGTAGGAGCAGATCATAAAATGCAGCAAAAGCACCCAGCGTAGTCGTTCTATCGCATATTTTGCCACGGCGGCATCCTTTGTGAACAGTCCGACCACCCAATCCCTCGCGAGATAGATTCCTGTATTCAGGGCAATCGTGCAGACCAGCGCGCTGACCATGCCGAGGGCGATCGCTCTCGCGCAGCGCTTTTTATCGCCGGCTCCCAGATTTTGTCCGACAAACGTCATCACCGCCGCGTTAAACCCATTTACGAGGTTGTAAGAGATATATTCAAAATTGGATGCCACGGTTCCTCCGGCGATCGCGTTGGATCCAAAGGTGTTGATGGAGGACTGGATCACTACATTGGCGATGCAAAACACAGCACTCTGAACACCGGCCGGCACCCCGATCTTTAAGATCTGCCCTACTTCTTTCCGGTGAAACCGAAGTTTTCGGAAATGCGGACGCACCAGCTCATCTGAACGCATCAGGAAAAAGAGTGCCATGAACGCGCTCACCACATTGGAGATCACGGTTGCGATCGCGACCCCATCCACATCCATATGAAGTACGATGACAAAGAAGATGTTCAGAACGGCGTTGATCACGCCGCCTGTCAGCAGACAGTAAAGCGGCCGCCTTGTATCTCCGATGCTGCGGAGGATAGCCGCCGCGAAATTATACAGCATAATGAACGGCATACCGATACAGTAGATCCGCAGATACAAAACCGCCATGTCCAGGATGTTATCCGGAGTAGACATCAGACTGAGAAGCGGTCTGGCTATGATAAGTCCGATCACCAGTAAGCACACTCCACCGACGATCGCCAGGAGGATGGACGTGTGTACCGCGTCCCCCACCTTGTCATACTCCTCTCTCCCGATATGCTGCGCAATGACCACGTTGCTTCCCACGGACAGCCCGACAAACAGATTGATGAGCAGGAGAGTCACCGTCGAATTGGCACCCACTGCCGCCATCGCTTCACTGCTTGCGAACCGGCCGACGATGGCCACATCCACGGCATTGAACAGCTGCTGCAAAATACTGCCGAGTGCCAAGGGCAGTGCAAAGACTAATATATTTTTCAGCATGGGCCCGTGGAGCATGTCCATGGGGGCCGTTTTCGAATTTCTCATACAGCTCACTCCCTGACAAATGGGGCAAAAACAGCTTACACATAAAAAAGTGGCACAAACTGTATAGTCTGGCCACCCCTTGCAATGAGCGTGCCGGGTCTCGAACCCGGGACAACTTGATTAAAAGTCAAGTGCTCTACCAACTGAGCTACACACCCACAAATAATTTTTCAAACTGGGCTAGCCGGATTCGAACCGGCGCGTGCAGGAGTCAAAGTCCTGTGCCTTACCACTTGGCGATAGCCCAAAATTCCTTTCACTGCTGCAACTCCAGTAAAGGTGGATAAAGGGATTCGAACCCTTGGCCTCCAGAGCCACAATCTGGCGCGCTAA
>JAJBTQ010000027.1 GCA_020860755.1 Lachnospiraceae bacterium | reverse complement strand
GTCCGATGGAACCGGAGATCGGTATGGCGATGATCATCAGTGCGACGGGCACCAGCTGCTCCATCTTGGAAAAGTCCACGTTTTTCAAGCCGCCTAGCATTAGAATACCGACGTAGATCAACGCAGAAGATGTCGCGGCGGGCGGTATGATCGCCGCGATCGGAGCAATGAAGATACAGGCCAAAAATAGGATTCCGGTGGTCAGCGCAGTCAGACCTGTGCGCCCGCCTGCCTCTACACCGGCTGCGGATTCAACAAACGTCGTAACCGTGGAAGTACCGGTGACAGAACCGGCGATGGTTCCGACCGCATCCGCGGTCAGTGCCTGTTTCATCTGCGGCATGTTGCCCTCTTCATCCAGCATGTCCGCTTTGGCTGCCGTGCCGACCAGCGTGCCGATCGTATCAAACATGTCGATGATACAAAACGTGATGACCAGTGTGATCACGGTAAACCATCCCGTCTGTATCAGGCCATTGAAGTTTAGGTGAAACAATGTCGTCTGTGCCCAGTCGCCAAACGCCGGAACAAACGATGCCGTCCGAAGACTCGCGAACGGATTCTCGTGAAGAAACGCCGCATCACCGATCCAGTAGACGACACATCCGGCAAACATACCAATCAGAACCGAAGCCTTGATCCCGAAATGCGCCAGGATGACAATGACAAACAGCCCGATAAACATCGTGATTACCGCGAGCACAATGCCCGGATACGCGTCACCCATGTTGTTGCGTGCCAGTGACGGCGTCAGGGCTCCGAAGAAATCCCGCATGACATAAAACGGTCCGCTGCCGTCCGAGGAATAAATGCCCACGTTGGAACCAAAGCCGATGTTCATCAGCATAAGTCCGATGGCCGGTGCAATGCCGAGCCGGATTCCAAGAGGGATCGCCTGTACGATCTTTTCCCGCACGTTGACGAGCGACAGTGCCAAAAAGACAACACCCTCGACCAGGATGATGCACAGAGCCGACTGGTAAGCCTCCAGATAGGTCAGTCCCGTAAGGCTCGCGATATTCGCGACGACAACTGCAAAAAAGCTGTTTAAGCCAAGTCCGGGTGCCAGCGCGAACGGCTTGTTCGCCAGAAATGCCATGACAAACATGCCGACCGCCGAAGCGATACAGGTGGAAAGGAAGACAGCGTTCCAAAGCGTCGGGCCGCCGTCAGCGCCAAAGTTTGTAAGCAGATTCGGGTTCAGAGCGAGGATGTACGCCAGGGTCATAAAGGTGGTAAACCCAGCGATCAGCTCGGTCCGGACGGTAGTCCCGTTCTGCTTCAGCTTGAAAATCTTTTCCATTTTCAAATCTCCTTTTTTAAAAATGAAATGCCCTTTAAAAAGTGTTCTATATAAAGTTGTAATGGTCGATCTTATGCCCTATTGCGCAGCGCTTCCCCGCTTAACTGGAGGAAGGCAGAAGCGGAATGAGATCCTGCGCGAGCTGCCACAGCGGCATACTCTGGAGCCAGACTTTGCCCGGTCCATTAATGATGGTATTAAAAAGGCCCTCGCCGCCGAGAAGGACGTTTTTCGCGCCGTGGATCGTCTGCACCTCCATCGAACAGGTCCCCTCCATCATCGCGACATAGCCGGTGTCTACGACGATCTGCTGTCCTTCGGAGAGCTCATACTCTTTGATATAGCCGTTTAATTCCACAAATGCAGTGCCGTTTCCGGAGAGCTTCTGCATGATAAAGCCCTCGCCGCCAAACGCGCCCGATCCAAACTTTCTCTGGAAAAAGATGGACAGATCCACATCCTCTGTTGAGGCGAGATACCCGGACTTCTGTACGATAATGTCGTTGCCCGGGGTGATATCCAGCTTTCGGATCTCGCCGGGGAAATTGGACGCGAACGCGATCAGTCCGTTGCCGCCCTCCGCGGTATAAGTATTCATAAAAAGATGCTCTTTGGACAACGCGCGTCCGACCACCTTTCCGGCGCCGCCGCGGGAAGAAGTTTCCATCTTCATATTCGGCGACATCCAGGCCATCCCGCCGGACTCACAGATCATCACCTCGCCCTGCTCCAACTCACAGATGACGACGGGAAACGGTTCGCCCTCGATCGAATATTTCATTGCTGCGCTCCTCCTTAAAATTTAAGTAGAATACCCCTTTTCAAATACGTTTACATTGTATCAGATGCGACTATAAAATCAAAGTATTTTTATTGCATAAATTTATATTATTTCACGGGAATCTTTTGTAAGGACTAAACAAAGAGACAGCGTCTTGACAACGCTGTCTCTTTTTAAAAAATCATATTCTTAATACTCCGCTTCACGGAAAGTGCTTCGTTTTCCGCTGCTGAATATGACCCAGCTTAATTTCCCTCGTTAGCATTATCAAAATCTTCATCCTCGTCGGTGTTATAATCCGTGTCATCGTAACCGGATTCGTCACTGGTTTCATAACCATCCATGTCATCCCAATCGCCCGTATCATCGTAGCCGGATTCATTACCGGTTTCATAACCATCTATGTCATCCCAATCCTCGTCATAGTCATAGTCGTAGTCCTCTTCCTCTTCCTCGTCCATCGTCCCGCCGTAGCCGAGGGCTTCGATCTCACTCTCCTTCTGCTCGAGGAGCGCATAATTGGTGACATAGGCCTGCTGTTCCGGAGTCAGGGCCTCATAGGCTGCCCTGGCTTCCGCTGCTTGGGATGAGACCGTGTCAACGGTCTCTTCTGAGACTGTTCCGATCGCAGAGATCATATCGATCACAGCCTGCGCGGCATCCTTGTTCGCCTTGATGATCTTCTCGGCCTCCAAGGTGCTGACCATCGTATTGGTCTTTAAGCTCATGTACTCGAGATAAGGCACGCCGTCCGCCACGCAAAGAGTCACCTCTGTCATGTCGTCCGGATAAAAATAGGAAAATTCATAGACCGTATTGTTCTGCATCGTCACCTGAAGACAGTACCCAAGATCCTCGGTTACTTCTTCCGTGGTCGTCTGACTGTTTGCAAGCGCCTGATACTCTTCCTCGGTGTGGTATTCTCCCGTCTCATCATCGTAGTACATTCCCATGTCGTCGTCATATTCCCAGTCCGGCGCGTTGTCGCCGATCGCTGACAATTCGGCAGCGGCTTCCGGGTTCTCCTCGAGATCCTCCTCGACTACAGTCTCAACCGTGGTCGCGGTCGTTGTCACAGCCTCCTGCAGATCATAGTAAAAACGAAACGTCTCATTGTTTTCTATGGTCTGGCCGGCGCTCATCATGTTGACCGGATAGACAAGCTCAGACGCAAGACGGGCCGTGATCCCCGTGATCGTGTCGCCAAGCTCATTTGTCATCTGGATTTCCAGAGTAGCCGTCGGGTCTCCGACCGACTGCATTTCATCTTCCTCGTCATCTAAAGAGATGATCTCTGCCACTACTTCCACTTCTTCCGGGTCTACCTTTCTGCCGCATCCGGCAAGAAACAATCCCGCACATAAAACCAGTACCAGACACCATACTGTCACTTTTGCCTTTTTCATTCCAGTGTATCTCCTGTTCTCACATATAAGATAAAAAACTATTTATTTTAACAGCTAACATTATAACAGGAATCCCCCATTCGGACAAGCATTAACTCTCAGGTTTTCACGAAGGGCATACCTGCCTCTACGATATCACTGCTTTCAGGGCATCAGTCCCCCACAAAGATCAGCTGCGTCACATATCCGTTCCCGTCAAAGGCAACGGCATTAAACCAGTGATCCCATGCGAAATCGGACATCGTCACCGTGGTATAAGGGTCCTGAGTAATCGCGTCTCCGGTCAGCGCATCCTTGCGGATCCGGAGCACGCCGTTATAAAACGGCGCGTCAATACGGTCTTCACTATTCTCATGAAGTGCCACCATGCCGTCTTTTTCCCAGCCGGTGGTCCCGCACTCCGGGTGATGCTCTGAGGTGAAGGTTTTGGCTCCGTTCTCATCAGAGACACAGGTAAACGTTTCCTTTTCTCCGGTCAGCTCGTCGACCACCGCCGTGTAGGTATCCCCCGCTTTCATATCGGCGGGTACCATGACCGGTTTCTCAAACACAGCCTGAACAGTGTAGTAATCACCATTGTCCACCGCAGTTCCCCCCTGCAGCCAAAAGCTTAGAGGCGAATAGTCATACTCATTTGAATAATAATCACCCACCGGTGTCATCCAATCATCCAGCCCGAACCCATAGTTTCGGATCTCGTTCCACGATGCCTCAAAGGCGGAGTCATCCGTGTTCGCCGTACTTCCGCCGGACGTTCCGACGCTGCCGGAAACAGCGGCTGTATTCGATGATCCGTTTTCCAGCTGCTGGATGGTCGCGATGTTCGTCTTTTCGTATTGGTTGAGCACGTTATCATTAAACGCGGATGATTCGATGGTTCCCTTATACCAGGGCTGACTGTCAAAATAGCTCTGTAAATCCGCCGCATCAAACTTTCTGCCGTGCCGGGCATAGATCTCATTCCTTGCCAGACGGAGCTGGTCTTTGGAGAGGCCGGAAAGCTCGCTCGTCGAATAATACCGGCTGTCACTCTCCGGAAGGATATAGGTGCCTGCCGCGGCGCTTTGGCTCTGTCCGGGTGAAGAAGACTGATCTGCGGACGATCCCTGATCCGTCGGCGTATACTGGCCGGAGGTCTCGTCCTCGGACTCGGAGTCATCTGTCTCCAGGACATCCTTCTCCCCGAGATTTGTCTCCGCGTTCGCTCCTTTCACTGCCGTAGCCGTGTTTCTGGAATGGTTCCACATCAAAAGAATGATCACACAGACCGCAGCCGCAACAATGATGATCAGGATGATCATCCGCCGTTTTCTCTTTGGATTCTGGCTCTCCCCGTCGGCAAATTCATCCTCGTATTCATCCGCATATTCATCCGAATACTCGTCATCATATCCATCCGGATACTTGTCAGAGTACTCATCTGCATATTCATTCGAATACTCATCTGCGTACTCGTCTGGGTACCGATCCGCCGGCGCCTCTTCTTCAAATTCTCCGTCTGACTCCATCCGATCACCGATCCGCGCCCCGCAGGAGGTACAAAACGTTGTATTCTCATCTTCGATCGGTGCCCCGCATTTTGGACAAAACATATCCCTTCTCACCTCTTTTAAAACGGCCTCCCGCACTTCGGACAATATGCGAAGTCCTCCGTTGTCGTATAACCGCAGTATCTGCATTGTCTGACACTTCCCCGGTAGGAACCGGTTCCGCCCATCGCCGGGATATCTCTTAAGTCTCCCGGCGTGATCGTCACCTGTTCCCCCCTCTCGATCCGCCTCCCGACTACAGGATTTAACTCATAGCGTTTTTTGCAGCAGGTCATCTGCACATAGTAGCGGCGGTTCCGCCGCGCGATCGGAAGAAAGAACAGCGTAAATACATTGCAGACCATAAAGACCTGATACCGTCCATACCTGCCGCAAGCCGGGCAAAGAACGGTCTGTACGAAGTCCAGCTGTTTTTGTCGTTGATTCATTCCGATCAGGAAAAACACAGGATTCCTCCTTATTATGATTATAAAGATAAATACACAATTCTCTGTATGGGGTATTTTACCAGTTGTCCGATGTCACCGCATCCACAGTCAGCCGCCACTGTTCTTCCCTGGAGATCGTCGCCGCGCCGTCTCCGGCCTGCGGACCGTAGGCGCCGAATCCGGCGTGATTCCCGCCCTCGATGCAGATCTCCGTATAGTTGACCGCGTACTGCCGCCCTTCCTCCAGGTTCTCTAAGTTCAGCACCCCGTCCTCACTGCCATATATGGCCAGCACTGGAAGATCGCCGAGCGATTTGGTCGCATAGGCGGCCAGCATGATGCATCCGCCAAGCTCCTCCGTATGCTTTGCGGCATAGGAGGCCGCCATTGAACCGCCGAGAGAGTGACCCGAAAGATACCATTGGTCGTAAGAATAGTCCGAGATCACAGAATTCGCCCGATTGATCCCAAAGACAGCCATGTTATAGGGCATCTCTAAAAGGAAGCAGTCTATGCCCGCATCCGCCAATTCCATCATGAGCGGAGCATAAGCCGTGTATTCCACTTTCGCCCCGGGATAAAAGACCAACGCCTTTTCTGTACCGCTTCCGTCAAAAAAGATCCCGTTTCGGATCTCAGTCACCTCAACCGTATCCGTACTCACCAGATACGCATCCACATCCGCATCTGCCCGGTAATAGTCGCTGGCATACCAGATGATCACCACGCCTAAGAGAATGCAGATCTGCGCGATCAGGTTGATCGTCTGCTCGATCCGGTTGGCTCTTTGCTTTGTCATGTCCATCCGGGCGTCCAAAATCCCCATGACCACAAAGGCGGCCACAGCGATCACAAACAGAAGGTTGCAGGGAAACGATGCGATATTTTTCCAGATCACAGCCAGGGACGGACGCCTGACAATGACAGAGACAACGATCAGGATCGCTCCGGCCGTCATCAGATAACGAAACTGCTTGTTTAAGATTGCCCTGTCCCGGTGCGAAACAGCCAGGATCAGCTTCCACAGAACTTTTCCGAGCCCTGCCAGCACGCAAAGAACAGCCCACACCTCAATGATCACAGTATTGTAGAAGTGACAGATCAACACCATGGAGGCGGCAAAACAGATCACCGGAATCGCATCTGCCACAGCCATCCTTATAGTTGGTTCCAGGACTTTTTCCTTGTCATCCATTCCTTCTCCACTGCCTTCGTTTATTCCGAAAGGCGCTTGCGCCCTCCTCAAACTCCTCTTCGGTCAGATCCTCCCCTGTGATCGTCACCGGCATTCCTTTCCTGATCTGTTTTCCAATCTGCGGATTTAAAATAAGCTGTTTGCTGCAGCAATTTGTCCTCACATAGTACTGACGGTTCCACTGGAAGATCGGGATAAAGAAAAAGCAAAAGGCCGAATAGGTCATAAAGACCCGATACCGGCCGTACTTTCCGCAAATGGGGCAGAGAATCGTCTGCCGAAATTCCAGCGTTTTTTGCTTTTCATCCCTTCCAAATAAGAAAAACATACGGTGTCACCTCATCTCATTGATTGAATCCTTTCTCATCTTCTGCCGGGGCATTGCCTGTAAATTCATTCTCTGTTACAGTAACAGAGTCTCCTCCATCTCCTGATTCTTCGCCTTTTGATTCTGAGTCTCCGGATCCTTCCTCTCCGGAAGGTTCCTTCTCCCGGAGCATCATGTCAAAAAGGGACGGCCCGCCGTACTTGCTGCGCTCGTTCGAGATGATCATGAAAAATCCCATGACAAGGGCGATCACAATGATGATAACAATCAGAACAATGGTTATAGGTCTCATGGGTCTCTTTCCTTTATCCGATCCTTTAACTCTTATAACTTATCATAGCACAAGATTAAAGGGATGTCTTCCTGAACCTGAATATTATAACATTATAGATCACCCACATAAAAAAGCATCAACGAACACGTGTTGATGCTGACGCAAAACTAACTCCTCGACCTGACTATACAAGTAGACGTATATTTCCGTATTTTGAAATATAAAGAATCTGTCCACTCCCATGCACAGAAAAGCTGCTTGGAATTCTATCCTGTCTATCCTGTGTCTCGGTGTATTTTAATTTAACGCGTTTTTATTTTCAATAGTTCTTTCCCGGTTTGTTGGCAGCAAAAATAGTACAAAAGGGTGAAGATTGTTTTCCAATCATTCACCCTTTATGTATATTTAATAGAGGCTTTTCGTTCACCAGAACATTTCTTTTAATTCTTCCAGGGGAATCTCCTGACCTTTTGTATCTTCTGCGGCTTCACACGTACCCGACTCCAGAATCTGTACATAAGTGACTCCTTTTTTCTTTCCATAGACTGAGCGGACCATCGCGTCGTAACTGGCCGTACCTTTCAGGAATTCATTTGCAGCACTTCCGTTCACGCCCCTCATGTCGCCGTAATTTATCGACAGCACACATCCGCAGCTGCCGCATTTGCAATGGACCTTCCGATCCTCAAGAAACGCCACATGATCATATGTCCACTCTGCCGGGTTTGTCTTGCAGATCGGGCAGCGTCGCAGATTTTCTTGCACATACGCCTCTGCCTGCGCCTGCCGGCGCCTGTCTGTGTTTCTGCTAAGGCGTCTGTCTGTTTTTTTACTCATCAGAACATCCCCTTTTTTTATTCCCTACGCAAGTCCGGGGAACGCCATGAACATCAATGCTGCCACAAACGCTGCCAACAGCGGGAAAATACAGGATACGATGAACATAGGCATATACCCTTCTCTGTGAGAGATCCTCGTCATCGAAAGTATGATCACGATCATGCCGTTGAAAGGCAGTGTCTCGAATGATACCGATGCGATGGTAGATACACGGTGCAGCGCCTCCGCAGAGATCATTCCCGCATGCGCCGCCGTTCCTCCTGCAAGCAGGGCAGCTGCCAGGATCGGGACAATGATCGACATACCTGCCGGCGGTGAGCTGGTCAGTGCGACAAGGATGACAATGGCAATCAGTACGATCAGCATCGGATGGATGTTCATGTTTACGATCACATCCGCCATCGATGCAAAAGCTGCTGTGGCACCGACGACCCCCGCAAAACCGGAGATAACGGAGACACTCATCAGCGCACCTGAGGATGTCACTGCTCCTTCATTTAAGGTTGCCAGGATCTGCCCGCGTTTTGGAGTGTCTGCCGGAAGAGCCTCATATTTGATACTTCTCCACATCAACACAAGCGCCAAAATGATTCCCACGGAAAGGGCAATGGAGATATCCCATCCGATCACGCCGAAGATGACGAACACGACAACGATGGGGATCAATGCGACAAAGAAATTCGGCTTCTTTTGGTCATCAAACTCGGGGACCGGCGGCATATCGCCGTACTCAAAAGTAGCTCCTTTCTTCATGTTCCTGATGCATAACGATGAGACTGTAATCCAACACCCAACACCGATGATCACCGCTGCAATAATACCGGGAACCAGTCCGGATGTGGAAGAAGTCCCGAGGATGCTCATCGGCACAATGTTCTGGGTCACCGGGGCACCGGGGCAGACCGCCGCACCTGTTGAGCACATCAGCATGGCGGGGATAAACTTCCGCGGCATATTTAGTTTGCTCCACATTCGGACCACAATAGGGAACGTTGTGTAAAGTACGATAAACGCGTCAATCCCGCCCAGGCAGAGCAGGTAAGAAACAATCACGATGACAGCTACCGCAATGCGGACCCTGTTATACCCTTGCGCACGATCTACAAAGACCTTAATAAAGCCGTCAGCCAGGGCTTCCGCTGCGCCGGTCTGCGTATAAACTTTTCCGAGGATCGTACCGAGCAGGATGACCGGAAGCACCATCATAAGTACATCGGCCAAGCCGGCAACATAGGTTGAGGTAAAGGCCTCTACCGGGTTTAATCGGTTAAAGATCGCAACGGCTACGGCAGCAATCGGCGCCAGAATAATCGTACTGACATTCCGAAATGTAAAGAACAGTATGATACAGAATCCAACGATGATTCCGATAAGTCCTAAAACCATACAAATCTCCTTTCTATTGTGCCTGCCGCAGCCGGCTGCGGCAGGCAGCGCCATATTTTAACAGTTTTTGTATTCCGGTCTTTCCAGTACCGGCAGTGTATTATCTTCTACATATTTCCACTCATAATCACCGACCTGCTCCACTTCCAGACTGTAGAAAACATTCTGTGTCGGATCCGGATGATCTTTCCATACGTTGTAAAGTCCCGGCAGGAATTTCGGCCACCAGCAAAGCTCATATTCACCATGCGCGAAATTGTTCTTTGTACCCTTGACATGCGGATACTCATCCGGGCGGATCACTTTCTTGGAAAGCTCCTGCGTCTCTGTTGCGCAAACCATACGATGGATGCAGCCGCCTTCGACATCTTCCCACATATGGGCCAAAAGCATCCATGTGTGATCATTCTCGTCTTTTGTGCCCTCAAGAATGACATGTTCGCAGGCATGATCAATGAAAAACATATCCATATCATAGCGGTTGTACAGCAGCATTCCAAAACCATCACCAGCTGCTACACTCAGATCCAAAATCTGGTCTTCATCCATATTTTCTAAGCTGGTATGTTTAGAATTTGTAAATCCATACTGCCAAGGTTCCTGAATCCACTGGAAACGCTTATGAGATCCCGGTGCCCAGAGATAATAACCTTTCTCCATATTGCTCCAAAACCAGTCGATCATTTCAGATTTCAAACCGGGAAGAAAATGATCACCTTCAATACAGATGCACCAATCTGCAAACTTCGGATTCAAATCAATATCAGGTAAATCCGTAATTCCGACTTCCTCCGGTCTTTTCAAAGGTTCCCATTTCGGATAAGGCACCTTAAACTGGCCAAACGGCCTGCTGGACTGTCCACCTGTTGCGACATAAGTATCAATTTGCATAAAAACCCTCCTTGTTCTGGATGGATAAAGCGACCGCCAAGACGGAACTGGCCGCTTTATCGTCCCCCCTTACAATTAAATTTCACTTCTCATTGGTTTCAAATTAGCATGGTAGGGGCACCTGTATAGATGCCCCTATACAATTCTTGCGTTTCAGATAAAAATATCAGAATATTATTGGAAATCCGCCGGGGTCTTGAAATCTGACTCGTACTTTGTATCAATCTTACCTTCCATTTCTTTATACAGGGACGGAAGAATCGTAGCCAGATTCGAATACTCCAGTAAACTGTGACGGCACATAGTCCATGCCATCATTTCCATATCCATACCCTCCGGGAAAGGAGCATTGTAGGCTTTGCCGTCTCTCAGCTCCTTGCCTAACCAATAACGGTGACGCATCTCGCAGCCGCCCTCCACGACACGCACGGTGTGGAAGAGAACATTGAAAGGAATCTCCGCATTGGGATCTTTATCCTGAAGTTCCTCAGCATAATGGCCCCACAGGCTTTTTGCGGCCGAGCCAAATCCAATAACAGAACCTCCGCACCAGGACTTGACCGGTGAGACCATCAGTCTAAGCCGATCGATACCAAAGTCCTCCGGGGAATAAAACTTGATCATGAAGTAGTCTGATTCCTCAAGACTCATCAAACCCTCTTTCGGGAAGTGTAACTGCCCCCAGTTTCTGGTCGCCATGGATAATCCACTGGAATCCAAATGGCGAGAGGGATCTCCGCAATATGCTCCGGTATGTGCATTCGGAATCCAAAGGCCGCAACGGATATCACTTAAGCAGTGCCAGTTAAGCCACCAATCCCACATTTCCGGTGTCATACCCGGCATAAATACTCTTGTTGCCGCAAAGCCGCTGCCGTCCGGCATTTTGCAGAATCCGGTCTCAACAGCCTGGTAACCCGGATCCAGCATGTTGCTGCGTTTTTCAATCGGAAGTGCCAGTGTCGGATCACAAGGTCCGGCGTTAATCGCATCCAGATTCTCCTGCGAAATTTCCCCGATAGGCTTTTTCTGATACTTTGCGTACGGAAGAGCCTCCTGCTCCGGGGTCATAACCCAATGTGGTTCTTTTTGTAAATCTTCATTTGTGATAATTGGAAATTTACCCATAAATAATGTCTCCTTTCTCCTTTAAAAGAATCGCTACTAGTTTCTTGTTGGTGATTCTAACATCAAATAAAGATAAGATTGTTATCAGTTATTTGTTACTTGCAAATTATGTGTACAAATTGTATAATACTGTCAACCAAAACGAGACAGTTATAGGCAGGTTTTCATAATAAATTTAACAACACTCAAGGTATAAAGCTTATGACCACTACTATATCAAACCGCCACAGTTACAACAGAGAGGCAACTTGTGAAATGATAAAAAATCGTTTCCTGGAGCTATATTATAAAAATGGGCTTGATGGTATTTCTACAACCTACCTCTGTACTTACTGCAATATTTCCAGAACAATTTTTTACCGATATTTTGATGACAAATATGATGTGTTAGAGAGTATCGAACATGAATACATCAGTTTGTTGAAGGAAGCCAATGATACATTGAGAACCTTTCCTATTCGGGCTTCTAATAATAAAGAGGAGCTTTTTCCTTTTATAAATGAGGTCCTTAATGTATTGGACCAAAATCGCCTCGTATATAAAGCTCTCCTTGGGCCTAATGCCTCTAATTCCTTTGCCTTAGGTTTAAAACAACAGATTAAAAAAGATCTAATAGGGAAATTTGAATATGATCAGATTAGTCGTGACATAGATTTTACAGCTGAAATTTCAGCCGCAACGTTTGTTTCCATTTATAGATACTGGCTTCTGAATCGTGCGGATTTGCCAAAATCAACGATTGCAGAAATGTGCACAAAGGTCGTATTAAAGCCCTTGTACTATTAATCTTTTTATTAAAAATGCCCATGCAAAAGTCAGCTTTTGCATGGGCATTTTTTTCGCTTATGAGCGCAAGTTTTTGACTGTTGACGTTGTTACACCGTCAGCAGCGGAGCGTTCTCCTTGATCAGTTTAGTAAGCGGCGGTCCCCAGGGGTACAGATCTACGCCAAGAGCAGTCATCTCATCTACCAGACCGAGCTCCGTCGCGCAGGTTATGCAGCCGACAAATTCGACTCCGTATTCGCGGAGCACATTCATCTCATCCTGAATCTCCTGATTTGTGGCCAAAAGCTTTACCGTTGCGCCCCAGACGATGATGGTGACCTTATCCCACCAGCCGTTTTTCAGCGCGTTTTTCGCGTACATCATCACCATGAGCTTAGAGGCGGTGACATCCGCGTTCGTCCATAAGATATGTAAGTGATCCATGCTTTTTCCTCCAAATGAATATATAATAAAAAAGGCGGGCTATCGGTTTTATTTTACCATAGTCCGCCTTTATAAAACAAGCTCTTTGCTCTGCGTGGATATATGTGGTTTAAAACGAAAGGATTATTTTTTTTAAACCTGTTACAGTTTAATGCCAAGCTGTTCCACCGCGTTTTTATAATTCACCAGTTCTCGCTCTTCTTCAGAGAGAGGAAGGCCATCTACAAACGCTGACATCTCATCCACATTTTCGTAAGGGTAATCGCTGCCAAAACAGATCTTATCGATCCCGAGGACACTCTTCGTACATTCAAACGCTTCCGGTGACATATTTCCGCTGGTCGTCACCATGATATTGTGTTCGAAATAATAGCGAAGCGTATGTTCGCATTTGATGTTGGGGTTGGGGATGAAGAATAAGCGGTTGTCCATGCGCTCCAGCAGGAACGGAATGGCTTCGCCCAGATGCCCCAGCACTAATTTGAGGTTGGGAATTTCATCAAATATTCCGGAGATCACCAGCCTGACTAATGTCTCGATCGTGTTTTCCGTGAACCCCAGCCCCGCACCGGCAACAGTAAAGCCAAGGTTGTTCAAACGCCCCTCATTCGGGATCTGCGGATGCAGGTAGACGTATACGCCCAGATCCGCGGCTTTTTGAAAGATGGGTCTGTACTGCTCTTCATCTGCAGAGTGTGCCCCATAGTTGGAATGGGTCTGCCACGAAACAAATCCGAGGTCTTTGACGCATCGCTCCAGCTCGGCGCAGGCGGCATCCACATCATTTACAGGCAGGATCGCGCTTCCCAGATACTGTCCGGGATATTTCTTCGTCACTTCATATAACACATCATTGGTTCCCCTGCAGACCTCAATGCTCTTCGCCGTATCCAGCTGCTCCGGTCCCGCGGAGGAGCTGAGCACTGCACAGGTGATCCCATTTCTCTCCATCGCCTGCTTGCGCTCTTCCGCAAGGTCGAGAAGTATGTCCAGCAGTCTCCCCTGTTGCATATCAATGAAATCTGTCCACCATATCACACTGCGGTCCTTTGTGATGCGAGGCGGCTCGGTCCGCTCCGCAAGTGCTTCAATCAGGCAATCCGCATAAAAATGGTTTTCTAAGTCAATTTTAGTCATGTTCATATACCTTCCCCTCGTTCATATATT
Source organism: Lachnospiraceae bacterium (assembly GCA_020860755.1). Taxonomy (GTDB): domain Bacteria; phylum Bacillota; class Clostridia; order Lachnospirales; family Lachnospiraceae; genus Eubacterium_I. Next base: position 58,385 of record JAJBTQ010000027.1, on the reverse strand, counting down.
ATTTTATACCAATAATGATGGGGAGACATCTCTCTTAAAAGATTTCATAAAAAAATGCCCCCGTTTCATCTGAATTCTAAGAAAAAACAGGCGGCATTTCAAGGGGTTTGAACATGAAATGAAATCATGGTTTCAGTACAATTTCACATGTCATTTTTCGTCAGCTGCTCCCTCACCTCCATCAGCGTATATCCGCAGAGATTCTGTCCCTGCCACTGCAGCGGATCATACCGGCGTTCGTCATCCAGCAAAAGCCCGACTCCCCAGATCTGATCTGTCGGTGAGCACTCCACCAGGACCGCATCGCCGGTGGCGCGAAGCAGGTCAAGCAGCTTAGGATTCTGGGAAAACTTTGCCAGCATGCCGCGAAAGACGACTGCTTGGCGCAGTCCTTCCCAGGTCGTACCGTCATAATTTTTAACGCCCCGGCCCAGCGCTTTGATCTCCCCCTGATCATCCGATGCCAGGATCGCAGCCATGGCCTCCTCGTCATGAAACACGGCCGCCTTCCGATACATCATGTACTGCTCGATACAGAAAAAACGGATGCCGTCCAGTTCAAATGGTGAAACATACCAATTGCTAAGGAACTCGTTTTCGTCGCCGATATTGTAAAAACAGATAATCTGATCACTCATGTTGATTCTCCTCCACTAAACAGGGAAATTCCGGCTTTTATTATATCATAAATAAACGGCCGCGGAAAATTACTTCCGCGGCCATGTGTATAAATACGTTCCGGTGTTTTTTGTCTGACAATCAGGCTCCTGTTCCTATTCCCCGCTGTCGTCCTCCTTCGGCAGCACCCTGCAGATCACCATGGAAGGCGTGAGGAACATCACCTCTGCTTTGAACTCCTCCCCAACCTGCTCATAGATCCGCCCGGCGCTCATGGTGCCTGTCGCTCCGGTAAACGGCGAGTTCGAAACATAGCCGACCTTTCCGACGTGCTTAATGGTAACCTTGATGGCTTCGGAATCAATCCGGTTGTCCGGCTCCTTCCTGCAGTGCACCTTCTTTCCGACCTTAAACGGCTTCAATCCAAAGTAATGCTTCATTCCTGTGATCGTGATATACTTTTCTTTTGCCATTTCCCCGCCTCCTTTTCTAAATTTTCAATCTACGCTCCTTTTCTAAATTATGCCAACCATACTGTCCAACATAAGGGACTTCCAAAAAACCGAACAAGACTGCGAAAATCCTTGCAGGAATCGAACCAGAGCTTTATAATAAAGGCTATAAAATGTTTGTATATTATTTTTTCAAGGAGGAGTTACTATGGCAAAGAAGGTACCTGCGTCCTTAGAGGACCGCAAAAAGAGTTACTACAAGTATTATGCACAGGATCTCACGGCTGCACCGCAGGAGAAGTACGACCGGATCACGGATGAGCCCTATGACAGTGCGACTGCACATCGGATCCAGGACCGCAACGATCTGTTCCTGCCCGGCAACCTGCCCGGCGAGTTCGGCTGGTGGCTTTTGGAGGATGGCACGGGTCTGGTAGCCAATCAGACGTTTTTCCCCGGTGTGACCGGAGAAATGTTTGACTGGTGGTTCGCATGGCATCCCATCGATCGTCTTCGCTATGCCTGCTGGGACAACGAAGACCACTATGATGTCTATCTGGAGGATCCGGCGAGGGCACTGGATATGAGTCTTTCCATGCAGGAGCGTACCTGGGACAGCGTACACCACATCTGGGAAGATATCGGACTGGGTCAGACAGACCTGCTGCTGCTCTCATTTAAGAGCCCATCCTATATGGGGTATGACGCAAGCAAGATCGGAACAGACGCGTGCAATGCGCTGGTCACGGCCAACGTGCAGATCATGGGTGACGACCAAACTCCGGATGTCCCGGTTGTGATGACGCACTTCTTACGTCCGGTTGAAGGCGGCTCGGAGCTGCGTTCCCGCTTCTGGTTCGGATGGCAGATCATAGACGGCGAAGCTGTAAAATGCATCCCGGACGATGTAAAGATCCCGGCCGCGGGTCCGATCTGTCTGTTGAACCACAACGTAAAAGAGTTTGCGAATCTGTCCGCGATCCTTCCCTCTATCTATGAGGAGGAGAAGGACAACTGGGCCTGATCCCTGCAAACTGATCTTTCATCTTATGACATTAAAAATCCCCGCCGAAAGGCGGGGATTTTTTTAATATCTTTCTTTTTTCATCTTCACGGCTTGCACGCACCGCAGGGGACATAGCCCTGTTCGATCAGCTTATCCCGGCTGCCGGTATAGCTTTGCCGGTTGCTGTCGCTGATCTTGGGGACGCTTGAGCAGCTCAGCTTGTGAAACTTCTGCGACCCTGTATTTAAGACATAGGTACCCTCCTCGTCGGAAACGCTGCTCCCGGCATAGTCCGTGCTCACACTTGTCTGCGCCGCGGTATCTCCGATCCCGGCCAGCTGTGCGGCACTCTCCTCACTTCCGGTAAGCGTCCCGTCTGCACGGTTCTCTCCTGTCGCATAGTCGATCTCAACGCCCGGCTGCACATTATAGACGAACACGCAGTAACAGATGCCGTCGCCCTCATCCTCCACGGAGTAAGCCTCCATCAGCACGCCGTCGGCGACCAGATTGTCCCCCTCAAAGACGGGGGTCACGCGGTAGAGCACGTGGTTGTCGGTCTCCTTTACGTAGTCGGCGACCATGTTTTCAAACGGGAGCATGCCTGTCACATTGAAATAGCGCGTCCCGGTGATCAGGTTCTGCTTATTCGCATTCTCCGCCGCCAGCTCGAAAGCGATCAGGTGACAGCGGTTGTATACATATCTGCCCTCCACGAAGTCGTACTTTTTGTTGTGCCAGCCCGTCGGCTTGACATCGCTGATCGATTCGCGCTCCTCCGTCGGCATCAACTCCTGACAAACGTTGGCATAAGCGGTGCCGCACCGTCCGAGGGAATCAAGCTTCGAGTAGGTCTCAAAGACATCCGTCGTGATCTCGCCTTCCGAAAAGAACGGCTCGTTGTCATTGATGATCGCGTACGGTTCGGAATCGTATGCGGGAATGTCCTGCGCCGTAAAAGCCGGCTCTGCCGCGGCAGACTGTTCTTCCGCCTGCCCGGTCAAAGCCGTATCGTTTGCGAACGCCGTTCCGGAAAACAAAAGCGCCGCAATCAGGATCACCGGCAGGAACAATTTATAAAAGCGGCCTCTTCTCATTTAATGTATACCTCTTTCGTGATCTTCTCGTGGGAATATCCGGCAAACTCCTCCGTCACGCTGAGCGCATATCCGTCCGGCATAGTAAATTTCTCAGTGGAAGGGTAGGCCCGGTTCCAGTGATATAAAACGATCTCTTCCACCCGGTCCATACAGGAGCTGACGTCCATAAGCTCCACAAAGCAGTACTCTCCGGGGTCTGCCACCTCGAGACAGTCGTCGCTTACCAGAATGTTTTCCGGCGATACGGTGTCCGCAGAAAAAAACTCTTTGTCCGCCAACAGCAGCTTGCCGGTATAAGCGTCCGTCCGAAGAACGCTGTCCGACGCAAGCCTTAAGATGTCTCTTGTCACTTCCCGGTCACGGCTTTGGCGTTTCCCGCCGAAAGACGTGCCCATCTCATCATCCACACACTGGATCAGTATCATATCTTTTCCTCCCTTTGATATCGATTATATCACAAGATATGCCACTCTGGCGATTTTTTTATCAACATGTTGTGTTCTTTTTCAGCAAAGCGACCGTCTCCACATGCACCGTGCCCGGAAACATATCCACGCAGCTAAGCCGCTCGATGTGATATCCGCTCTCCTGCAGAATTTTTAAATCTCTTATCAGGCTTGTCGGCTTGCAGGAAATATAGAGCATCCTGTCTACGCCGTATCCAACGATCTTCTTTAACGCCTTTGGGTGCACACCGTCTCTGGGCGGGTCCAGTACGATAAAATCCGGTCTGTCCGGCAGTTCATCCAATATCTGCAGCACATCCCCGGCAATAAATTCGCAGTTGGCAAGCCCGTTTTCGGCCGCATTTTCCCGCGCCGCCTCCACAGCCTCCTCCACGATCTCCACGCCGACGACCCGGCCGGCGGCAGGCGCCAGCATCTGCGCGATCGTGCCGGTGCCGCTGTAGAGATCAAAGACTGTCTTTCCTGTCAGATCCTGCCCGGCTTCCTCAAACGCCTCACGAATAAAGTCCCGGGCACTTTCGTAGAGCACCTCAGCGCCTAAGGAGTTTGTTTGAAAGAAAGAAAACGGGGTGATCCGAAACGTAAGTCCCAAGATCTCCTCGTAGAAAAAGTCCTGCCCGTAAAGAACCTTTGTCCCCTCGTCGATCACCGCGTCAGCCGGGCGATCGTTTGTCGTGTGCAGGATGCCGGCCAGCGTGCCGTGAAGCGGGAGGGATAAAAGCGTATTCTTCCAGCCTTCCAGCAGATCTCTCTCCGGACCCATTTCATTTTTTTCAGCCGTACCCGCACTCTGTGACGTCGTCACGAGATCCACGAGGATCTCCTCTGTCTGCGCGGCCTTTCTCACAAGCAGATGACGCAGATACCCTTCCTGCCGCGTCCGGTGATAAAACGGAGTCCCCCTTTCACAAAAGTAATCCCGTGTCGCAGAGAGGATCTTCCGGAAGTCCTCGTCCACGATCCTGCAGTGATCCACATTCACGATATCGTACATGCCGCCACGCCGGTGAAGCCCAAGCGCAAGCGGACCATCTTTGTACTCATCCCCGAATGTAAATTCCATCTTGTTGCGGTAGCCGAACTGCTGCGGACTGGGACAGATCCCCTCAAAACACCCCGCCGCGTCCGGCGCTACACTTGTCAAAAGATCCAGCACCTGCCCGGACTTAAGTTTGAGCTGCTCTTCATACGGAAGCGTCTGATAGCTGCATCCCCCACAGGCCCCGTAGTGTTCACAGTATGGAATCTCGAGCTCCATCGGAGCCCTCTCCACCACTTCAAGCAGCCGCCCCTCGGCGGTACCGTGGCGCTTTTTGCTGACTGCGAAGCGCACCCGCTGTCCCGGAAGCGTATTCTTTACCACGACCGTGCAGTTCTCACCCTCGGCAGCCTCCCCGGCGGGCACAAATCTGCCCTCAGCAGTCTCTTCCATGAGTCGACTGTCCACGACCATACCTTTATTCGGAAACTTAAGCTTATTTACTTCTCCCTCAAAAACCTGACCTTTTTTCAAGGTGGATTCTCCTTTACATATCTTATGATACTACGGATTGCTCCGTGCTGCGCACTCCCGCAATCCTACAAACTCTATACAACGCTCCGAGCACCCATCTCGAAAACTACGTTTTCTCGATGTTCGTTGCACTCACATCGGACTCTTCCGAAGCACACATCTGTCTGCAAGCAGCCGAGGTGTGCTGCGTCATCGTCCGCGCTCGTCGCTTAGGCGTTCATGTTTGTTCGGGTCCGAAAGGCGAAAAATCGGATGCAAGCATCCGTTTTCCGACTTATCGTCCCCTTGTATCATAGCACAAAAAAGCAGCCCGCGCACGCCGCACGAACTGCTCTCCATTTCCTATTTAATTATCCTGTCTGCAACTTATTCTTCGAATTCTTCTACGTCATCATCAAAGAAGTCATCTTCGAACTCTTCTTCGAACTCATCCTCGAAGTCATCCATATAGTCCGGTACGAAGAATCTGTAGATCAGATATGCTACAACAGCTGCTGCACATACGATCCCTGCGATGATCAGGATACGACGCAGCACTTTCTTTCTCTCTTCTGTTAAAAAGCCTGCAAGATTTACTGCACTCATCATATCTTCCAACTTGCCTCCCATCACTAATTTCTCCTTTCAACACCTTCCGTATTGCCCTTGAGACATCGATAATTATCGACGCGCTCAATCTTCAAACACAGTTTAACACAGTTTCTGTAATTTTGCAAACGATGCGAACATTTTTTTTGTTCCAACCCTGTCAAAGTTTACCGTCACCTCAAAATCTCTGCCGCCGGAGGCGATCGCAGTCACACTTCCCTCGCCGAATTTTGCATGTTTTACCCGGTCCCCGACCTCGTAGTCCAGAGAGTTAAGCTTCCCCGCATCGCCGAACTGTTTCGCCGGTGTGTTGGCGTAGGGTTTGTGCCGGCTCTGTGTTTGAGTCGATGCGCTCTTGTACCTCGAAGTGTGCTCTTCCCGAGGCGGCTGCTCGTAGATCGTCCCGGACAAAAGCTCCTCCGGGATCTCCTTTACAAAACGGGACACTTTGTTGTACTGGGTCTCACCGCGCGTCATGCGCATGCGCGCACTGGTCAGAGTAAGGTGATCCTTCGCCCGTGTGATTCCCACATAGCACAGCCGGCGCTCCTCCTCGAGCTCATTGGGGTCGTCATTCGTGATAGTCATGTAGCTGGGGAACAGCCCGTCCTCCATGCCGGATAAGTATACGTTCGGGAACTCCAGCCCCTTCGCGCTGTGCAGCGTCATGAGCGCCACATAGTCGCTGCCCTCCACGAGATTGTCGATGTCAGCCACGAGGGCCACTTCCTCCAGAAATCCGGAGAGACTCGGCTCCTCGGCTGACTCCCGGTAGGTCACAGCCTTAGAGATCAGCTCGTCGATGTTCTCGATCCTGGCCAGCGCCTCCTCGCTCTCCTCTGCCTGCAGCTCTTTTTCATAGCCGGTGTCTTCGATGATCTCTTTTAAAAGATCCGCGACGGACAAGTACGGCACCTTGCTGCGCATCGTCCGGATGAACGTAACGAACGAACGGACCCGGGACGCTGAAGCATTGCTGACAGTCGGAATGTCATCCGCCTGCGTTAAGGCATCATAAAAACTGATCCCTTTCTCGTCGGCCCAGTCCTGCACACGCCCGATCGTCGCGGCCCCAATCCCGCGCTTCGGCACGTTGATGATGCGGCGCACGGCCACGTCGTCTCTCGCATTGTCGATGGTCTTTAAGTAAGCGAGCAGATCTTTGATCTCACGTCTCGCATAAAAATTTACCCCGCCGAAAATGCGGTAGGGGATGTTCTCCTGAATGAAGCGCTCTTCCAACACACGGGACTGGGCGTTTGTCCGGTATAATACTGCGCTGTCGCCGTAACGGTATACGCCTTTTCGCACGAGGGAGTTGATGCTGTGGGCAATGACCTCCGCCTCCTCATAGGCACTGTCGACCTGGAAAAATGCGATCTCATCTCCGGTCTCCCCTCGGGTCCAGAGAGACTTTTCCTTCCGCCCCTTATTGTTTTTTATCACCGCATTGGCGGCATCTAAGATGTTTTGGGTGGAACGGTAGTTCTCCTCCAGACGGATGACAGTCGCATCCGGGAAATATTTCTCAAAGGAGAGGATGTTTTCGATGTTCGCTCCGCGGAACTTGTAGATGGACTGGTCATCGTCGCCCACGACACAGAGGTTCCGGTATTTTCCGGCCAGCAGCCGGACAAGATGAAACTGGGCCGTATTTGTATCCTGATACTCGTCCACCATGAGATAGCGAAATCGCTCCTGATAGTACTCCAGCACGTCGCTGTCATTCTTTAAGAGCTCCACACATTTGACAATCAGATCGTCAAAGTCCAGAGCGTTGTTTCGCTTTAGGGTCTTCTGATACTCGGTATAGACGTCAGACTTTCGCTTCAGGCCAAAGTCCGCTGCGGCCTTTACGGCATACTCCTCCGGGGAGATCAATTCATCCTTGGCGGAAGAGATCGCGTTTAAGAACGTCTTGTCCTTGTATGTCTTCGTGTCGATCTGCATCCGCTTTAAGATATCCTTCATGACGGTCTTTTGATCCTCCGCGTCGTAGATCGTGAAGTTGTTGTCGTATCCGAGCCGGTCAATATAGCGGCGCAGGATCCTCACACAGGCCGAGTGGAACGTGCTCACCCAGATGCTCTCCGAGCCCATGCCGACGAGCTCGTCGATCCGCTCACGCATCTCGCCTGCGGTCTTGTTTGTAAACGTGATGGCCATGATATTCCAGGGATCCACGCCCTTTTCCTCGATGAGGTAGGCAGCCCGATGCGTCAACACACGGGTCTTTCCTGAACCCGCGCCTGCCAGTATCAACAGCGGTCCCTCCGTCTGAAGGACCGCCGCCATTTGCTGTTCATTTAAAGTGTCGTACTTTCCCAAAACTGACTCCCCTTAAGATGCAAGCATCTGATTTGAAACTTATCATCCCTTTGTATCATTTAAAAAAACTTCCAGCTTGCCAGCTTCTCCCCCTCATACACAACCTTTAGCGAGAAGAACTCCGAGTCGCCCATTAAGCGCTCGAGGAACAGCTTGTCACCCTCCCAGAGCTTTAAGCCCAAGACTTCCTCCTTTGGGATCCAGGCGAGCTCGCCCTCCTCGCAGTCCAAAAGCTTACCGGTAAACCCGGTGGCCGTGAACAGGTGCATGTATTCGGTCTCCCAGACATCGGAGACAAACGTGACAATGCCGCGGTAGTCATAGTCCGTGACCGTAAGCCCCGTCTCCTCATAGACTTCCCGCAGCATACATTCTTCCGGGCTCTCCGCGTCCTCGAACTTGCCGCCGATCCCCAGCCACTTGTCATGGCTTTGATCGGCCTGTTTCTTGGTCCGATGCAGCATAAGCCAGGCGCCGTCTTTTTCGATATAACAAAGCGTGGTCAGGCGGAACCGCTTCACCTCGTGTTTTTCTGCCTTTCGGTACGGCATCGCCAACACCCCGCTTTTACATGAGATCCTTTAAGATCTGATCAAGATCTCTGTCAAACTGCTTCATTTTGTCCAGCTTCTCCTCCGTCTCCGCGTGAAGCCTCTCAAGGTCGTCCATCCAGATGCGCACACAGGCATCAGAGGGCATCCGAAGGTCTCCCCTCGGGGATACGGCCACAGTACCGACTTTCGGACCGTCCGGCAGGCAGGAGCGCTTAAACTGCTGGCTGAAAAATCTCTGGTAGAATGTCGTAAGCCACTTCTCGATCGTCTCCGGATCGTAGATCCCGTTGAAGGAGTAGACCGCGAGCCGGTAAATCTTGCGCGGTGTGCAGCCGAAACGGAGCACATAGTAGAGGAAAAAGTCGTGGAGCTCATACGGACCCACGATATCCTCAGTCTTCTGCGAGATGAGACCGTCTTCAGGAGGAAGGAGCTCAGGGCTTACCGGAGTCTCAAGCACATCGAGCAGCACGCTTGCCAGGCGCTCTTCTCCGCAGGTGTCTGCGCGATAACGCACGAGATGGCGGACCAGCGTCTTCGGTACGGAGACATTGACCCCGTACATGGACATGTGGTCGCCATTATAGGTCGCCCATCCGAGCGCCAGCTCCGACATGTCGCCGGTACCAATGACAAGACCTCCGGTCCGGTTCGCGATGTCCATAAGGATCTGTGTCCGCTCCCTTGCCTGACAGTTTTCGTAAGTCACGTCGTGAACACTCTCGTCCTGACCGATATCCCGGAAATGGATCTGTACCGCCTCGGAGATCGGGACCTCTGTCAGGGTCGCTCCGATAGACTCTATTAATGTAACAGCGTTTTGGTGAGTTCGATCAGTCGTGCCGAATCCGGGCATCGTCACCGCAATGATCCCGCTCCGGTCTTTCCCCAACAGATCAAAGGACTTCGCCGTGACCAGCAGGGCCAGTGTGGAATCCAGGCCTCCGGAGATGCCGACGATGGCCGTAGCGGCATTCGTGTGCTCCAGACGTTTCTTTAAGCCCATAGCCTGGATCATAAAGATCTCCTCGCAGCGCTTTTCGCGGTCCTCCTGTCTGCCCGGAACGAAGGGCGCGGGGTCCACGAACCGCGTCAGCTCTGTCACTTTTTCCTCCAGGTGAAACTCCTCTGTTATATACCGCTGCCGGACCTCTCTGTAGGTGGACATCCGTCTACGCTCCTCACAGAGGCGCTGGACATCGATCTCAGAGAGGATGCTCTCATTAACAAACCGCTCGGACTCCTCCAGCACAATGCCGTTTTCCGCGATCAGGTTATGTCCGGAGTAGACCACGTCCTGCGTGGACTCTCCGTCTCCGGCGCTGGCATAGACATAGCCGCAGATCAGGCGGGCGGACTGCCCGGCCACTAAGTCTCTGCGGTAGATATCTTTGCCCGTCGTCTCGTCGCTGGCGGAAAGATTGACGATCACGGTCGCCCCCGCCATGGCGTGCCGGATACTCGGCGGATCCGGTGCCCACAGATCTTCACAGATCTCGGCGCCGATCAGCAGGTCCGGCATCTGCCGGCAGCTGAAGAGAAGATTCGCCCCCATGGGGACGATGTGGTCGTCATCAACGGTCACCGGGACGGGGTCGGCAAACCCCTCCTCGAAATATCTTCTCTCATAAAATTCATTATAGTTTGGAATATGTGTCTTCGGCACCAGCCCGAGGATACTTCCCCCGGAGAGCGCCGCGGCCACGTTGTAAAGCTTGGAATTATATTCAAACGGCAGCCCGACAAAAACAACTCCGTCTATCTTCTCCGTGTACTCCGCCAGCCGCACAAGCTCCGTGCGCGCCTCGGCAAGCAAAAGCTCCTGCGCAAACAGATCCCCGCAGGTATACCCGGTAATGCAAAGCTCAGGGAAGACCATGATCTGCGCGCCGGCATGCACTCCCATATCGATAAGCTCGCAGATCCGTTCCCGGTTGTATGTCGTGTCCGCCACCCGCACTTTCGGTGTCAGGGCGGCTGCCTTGATAAATCCGTTCTTCACGCTCACTCACCTCTAGTTTCTGTTGCCTAAGTTCCGAAAAAAGTCGACAAATCTGTTAAAGACTTCCCTCACCTGCTGAATGAGAGATCCCGTATCAATATCTCCGAGGCCGAGACTGCTTAAGTCAAAGCCGGATGACTCCAGCCTGTCAAAGAGATCGTTGGCCTGCTGTGAGATGCTGTCCCAGTCGAGATCCAAATCCTGCAGTTTCCGCAAAAGCTCACGGATCTGCGCGATCTCGTCCTCAGTTAAGGACACATCAAAGTCGTCCGCCACATCCTCGATCTCCTCGTTTAACTCCTCATCGGACATATTCGGGATGTCTTCCAATTCATCCTTTAAGTATGCGATGATGCCTTCCACCTCATCGGTGTTGCCGGTGGATTCCTCGAGTTCTCCGGTCGTGACGATCTCGTTGATCGCACCGTCAATGATATCAGTGGATATGGTCTCATCGGTCATGACAGAGTAAGCCTCGATGGCTCCGATGAGCGCCGCCGTGCCGGAGATCTCCGTAGGCCCGGCCACGATCACATTCGCGTCTGTCACCCCGGCAGTCGCCAGAGCGTTCGAGTACATGCCCGAGGTGCAGTAGCTGATGTTCTTCGTGGTGACGTTGATGCCGTCACCCTTGGAAGCTTCCCATACCACGACGGACGAGAGTGCCTTCGTTCCGATCGTGCTTGAGGGAATGTAGGCATCGAGATATTCATGCTCCTGCGCATTCGTGACGGTAACAACGTCATAGTCCGCCAGATCGGCCTCTGTCAGTCCAAACAGGGAGAGCACGGTGTCTCTCTGGTCTGCGGTAAGGTCCGCTCCGAGAGAAATGTAGGGCTTGTCACTCTCCGAGATCACCACATCTTCGGATTCCGACGCAAATGCGGTGAAGGAAAATCCCGCGACCATCGTTGCTGCCAGTACTAGTGCAATTACTTTCTTACTCAATTTTTTCATGTTGAAGTCTCCTTACTGTGTGTGGTCTTTTGCCTATCCCCGGAAACCCGTGATCTTAAGCTGGATCCTGGGCTCGTCGTAGTAGTTGTCGATCTCCGGGTAGTAGGTAAAGTGCAGGGCCGCGTGGTGTGTACACTTGCCACGAACCGTGTCATCTGCAGTTAATATATCATACTTTTGTTCCAATGATAACCTCAAATTTTCAACATCGCCAAAATAAACGGCGTCAAGCGTGGTTCCGGCCGGGCTTTTTAAGCGCATGCGGATGACGCGCCCTTCTTTTCCCAGAACGCGCAGGGAGAGGATCTCCAGGTCACGGTCTGCGAACACCGGCTTTTCGTTGCCCTTTCCAAAGGGCTCCAAAAGTCCCAGCTGTCGGATCAGGTCAGGCCGTATGTAGCTGATCGGCATGGGGACATCGATAACCACCTTGGGCTGAAGGTCATCCTCTGTCAGCGCGGCAAGCTCATTAAGCCTCATCCGCAGGTGATCGATGTCCTCCTCCTTTAAGGAAAATCCGGCCGCCATCGGATGTCCGCCAAACTGGGTGAACAGGTCGCTTACCCGGCACATTTCCTCGTACATGGAGTACGCCGCTATGGAGCGGGCTGAGCCCTTGCACCCGTCCTCCCCGCGGGTCACCACAAAGACAGGACGGTAGTAGGCCTCCCGGAGTCTCCCGGCTACGATGCCGGCCAGGCTCTCATGGCAGTCGGGCAAAAACAGAACCATCACCCGATCCCGGTCATACCCCTCCCGCTCGATGATCTGTACGGCCTCGCGCACCGCGAGCTCAGTCATCTGCTTGCGACTCTCATTTAATTCCACCACCTCCTGCGCAAGCACTGCGGCCTGCACCGGGTCTTCACAGAGGAGAAGCTTAAGTGAAAGCTGTGCTGTCTCCAAGCGCCCGCTCGCATTAAGACAGGGTCCCAGTACAAAACCGATATGGTAACACGTGATCTCCTCCGGCTTTAAATTTTTTTGCAGGGTCAGCGCGCGCAGGCCCTTGTTTGACGTCCGGTGAAGACGCGCAAGTGCAAGCTTTACCAGTACGCGGTTTTCTCCGATCAGATCCATCACATCGCCCACCGTCGCAAATCCGGCATACGCCAAAAAATCGTCAGCCTCCGAGGGCGGGACGTTCTCCTGTTCGTAGATCACCTGCGCCAGTTTAAGCGCCACTGCTGCGCCGCAGAGTCCTTTAAAGGGATAGGGGCAGTCCGGCTGCTTCGGGTTAACGATGACATCCGCGGGTGGAAGCGGCCCGGACGGCACTTCGTGGTGGTCCGTCACGATCACCGTCATGCCCAGTTCCTTCGCGAGCCGGATCTGGCTCACGGCAGAGATACCGTTGTCACAGGTCAGGATCGTGTCAATGCCGTCCTCTGCAGCCTGTGTCACAAGGTGTTCATTTAAGCCGTAGCCGTCCCGGATCCTGTCCGGGATCACCGTGTCCGCCTTCGCCCCCACGCGCTGCAGAGCCTTGAGCAGAATGTATGTCGCCATGATGCCGTCGATGTCATAATCGCCGATGATCCGGATTTTTCTGCCCTGCCGGATCTTTTCCCCGAGGATCCGTGCGGCGTCCTCCACCCCTTTTAAACGGTGGGGGTCGTTTAAATCCTCCTCGGATCCGTGCAGGTAGGTCTCCATCTCGGAAAGATCCGTCATCCCGCGGTTCACCATGATCCGCGCGACCACCGGATCGATCCCGAAGTGTTCGGCTATTTCATTAAAATCTGCCTTCTTTGCGGCAATGACCCAATTTTCCGTCAAAGCTGTGTCTCCCCTGTGATGTCTGCTCTATCCTACAACACAAATCTTTCTTTTCTGTAAATTATCTTTTATTTCTATATTATTCTATATTATATTATTATAAAGTTTGATGGGACAATTTTGGTCCATCCACAACGCAAACGGCCGCGGGAATTGCCCGCAGCCCCCAAATCTTAACTAAGTTGCTTGTCTTATTCAGCCTCCCCGAATCAGAGTTCACAGTTGTTTGACGTCCGCGGAAACGGGATCACATCGCGGATGTTTTTCATCCCCGTTATATACATCACACACCGTTCAAATCCGAGACCAAAGCCGGCATGCCGCACGGATCCGTACTTTCGCAGATCCAGATAGAACTGATAGTCTTCTTCCTTCAGTCCTCCTTCCCGCATCCGGGCAGTCAGCTTTTCGCTGTCCTCTTCCCTCTGGCTTCCGCCGATGATCTCACCGATGCCGGGTACGAGACAATCCATCGCCGCCACAGTCCGCCCGTCATCATTTTGCTTCATGTAAAAAGCCTTGATCTCCTTCGGGTAATCCGTCACGAACACGGGCCGCCCGTAAACCTGCTCCGTCAAAAAACGCTCGTGTTCCGTCTGAAGGTCAACGCCCCAGGAGACCTTATACTCAAACTGATCGTTGTGCTTGGCAAGGACATCCACTGCCTCCGTGTAGGTCACGCGGCCAAAATCCGAATCAATCACGTGGGTAAGGCGTGCGAGAAGTCCCTCATCCACATAGCGGTTAAAAAACTCCATCTCCTCCGGCGCCTGCTCCAGCACATACCGGATCACATACTTTAACATACTCTCTGCGAGCGCCATGTCGTCCTCGAGATCGGCAAACGCCATTTCGGGCTCCACCATCCAAAACTCCGCCGCATGGCGCGGCGTGTTGGAGTCCTCAGCCCTAAAAGTGGGACCGAATGTATAGATGTTTTTAAAGGCCAGCGCATAGGCTTCCCCGTTTAGCTGACCGCTGACTGTCAGATTCGTCTGCTTTCCAAAGAAATCCTGCGAAAAGTCCACATGCCCCTCCGGAGTCATCGGCGGATCCGCGGGGTCTAAAGTCGTCACCCGGAACATCTCGCCGGCGCCCTCGGCGTCGCTCCCCGTGATCAGGGGCGTGTGCACATAGACAAAACCCCTCTCCTGAAAAAAACGATGGATGGCATAAGCCAGAAGGGAACGTACCCGAAACACCGCCTCAAACGTGTTCGTCCTTGGCCTCAGATGGGAGATCGTCCTCAAATACTCAAAGGAATGTCTCTTTTTCTGCAATGGATAGTCCGGCGCGCTCGCACCCTCGATGCACACCTCGCTGCATTGAATCTCGAACGGCTGCGGCGCTCCGGGAGTGGGAACGAGAGTCCCGGTCACGATGACTGCCGCGCCCACATTCAGGTGGGAGACGGCATCGTAGTTGGAAAGCTCTTCCGAAAACACTGCCTGCAGCGTCTCAAAAAATGTGCCGTCATTCAGCATCAGAAAGCCGACGGTCTTGGAGTTGCGGATGCTTCTGACCCAGCCTCCGACCGACACTTCCCTGTTCAGATAGGTCTCACTGTCCCGATAGAGTTCCCGGATATCTACCAACTGCATCATGGCTTTTTACTCTACTCCGCTTCCTCCGCGGCCTGCGCATTCTCCTCAGCTGTTTCCTCTTCGGATTCTATGTCCTCAGCCTCTTTCTCCTCGGCCTCCTCAACCTGCTCTTCAACCTCTTCGCCGCTCTCGGTCGTGCCCTCCGGCATGACGATCGTCGCCGCGTCGATCACATCGGTTAGCGCGCGGTTCTCCGCGTAGCTGAGCATAGTATAGAGTTCACCGCCATAGTAATCATAGAATGATTCCGCGTCCTCAAAGCCATAGTATGCGATAAACGTGTCGACAAACGACTCAAATTCACTCCTTGTAATAGAGATATCCTGATCCGCCACGACCGCCTCAAGGATCAGCTCCTCATCCAAGCTCTCCTCCGAAGTGGTCTGGATGTACTCCTCAAACGACTCCACATCGGGGTATCCCGAATAGGCGGCGACATAATCATCATAGGTCATGTCGTTTTCCTCGGCGGCTTCCTTGATCTCCTCAAGATATTCGTCCACACTTTCCTGTCGTTCTTCCTGCAGACTCTCCGGATAGGTGATGGTGCTTCCGGCCATCAGCTGATCAAGGACATTCTGCTGGATCTCTGTCTGTTCTTCGCTCTCATTGGAGCTCTCCAGCGTGTCCTGAACGTCTGCAAGCAGATCGTCCACGGTAGTCATTCCGTATGTACCGAAGTTCTCTTCCACATATTCGTCGGTGAGATCGTCGTAATCGATCATCGTCTCATCCATGATGCCATTGATCGTCACAGTAAATACCACATCCTGGCCGGCCAGATCCTCACTGCTGTAGTCATCGGGGAAAGTCAGATCCAGATCCACGGTCGTTCCGACCTCCTGTCCGATCAGTCCGTCCTCAAACCCATCTATAAAAGTGCCCGAGCCGATGGTCAGTTTGTAGTCCTCCCCGCTTCCGCCGTCAAACTCTTCTCCGTCGAGTGTGCCGACATAGTCGATATCTACGATATCGCCATCCTCTACCGTCGTCTTGTCTGTCTGAACATACAGGGGATAGTATGAAACAATGTAATCGTTCACATAGTCCTCGATCTCCTCCTGAGTCACCTCATAGTTGGAGGTCAGTTCGACCGTCAGGTTCATATAGTCGTCCGGCAGTGTGACATATTCGGTGATGTCATAGTCTGTTGAGGAGAGCATCTCCTCGGCCGTGATCACCTCGTCTTCACTTTCCGCAGATACCGACACCTCCTCCGTAACGTCTTCGGAAGCGCATCCGGCCAATATAGTTGTCGCTGCCAGAGCACCGACCATAAGGGCTGCTATTTTCTTTTTCATGTCTGATGTCCTTTCTTGTTTCGAAATATTTCACCGTTTTCTAAGATAACATATTTCACGCGAAAAAGAAAGCAAAAGAGTGTGAAAAGAATGTGAATCCATCTTTCTTATCAGCTTTAACTTGTAATTTCACAGGATAGATGATAAAATGAATCCGACCAAAATCGGCAGGTCTCTGCCGGAGGAAATGGGAGGCAGAAACGTGGCTTTTCTTACACAACCCAGATACATCATTTTAATCGTTATAATCGCCGCTATGATCGTTGTGATCATTTGGCTGTGGCGCTTTTCCAAAAAGCAGGATAAGAAGCGCGACGAACAGCAGGCTATCGTGGATGAAGCGGCACAGCTATATACGATGCTGATCATTGACAAGAAAAAGATGCGTTTAAAAGATGCCGACATTCCACAGGAGATCAAGGATGAGACCCCGTGGTACGCCAAGCGGTCTAAAGTGCCTATCGTGAAAGTAAAGGTGGGGCCGCGTGTGATGAACATGATCGCGGACAATGATATCTTCGACCTTATCCCCATCAAAAAGGAGGTCAAAGCGACCGTAGCCGGCATCTACATCACAGATGTCCGGGGGCTGCGAACCACTCTGGATAAGCCGCAGAAAAAGAAAGGCTTTATGGCCCGCATGTTTGGACGTTAAGAAAAAAGAAAAAGCTGATCATTTTAAGCGAATCATTTTCGCCGGGTGATCAGCTTTTTTTGTTTAATATTCGTCGATGCCGATCAGCTTCGCCCGATCCACCCAAAACGGGAGAATGGAGTTCGCGAA
The DNA here is from genome assembly GCA_020860755.1 of Lachnospiraceae bacterium. GTDB lineage: Bacteria > Bacillota > Clostridia > Lachnospirales > Lachnospiraceae > Eubacterium_I. The sequence continues at coordinate 41,332 of JAJBTQ010000027.1, read as the reverse complement.
CTCACGGAACTTGTCCGCCGCGTCGCTGACGTAGAAGCTGTGCATGTTTTCCGGGTCATCCGGCATGCAGGCGCCATCGTTTATGAGATCTTCATGCTCCAAAAGGTGCTTTAACTCACGGGCCGTCTCGTAGGCCGGATTGATGAGCAGCACCTGCTCGCCCAGCACCTGAGCCAGCGTATCGCGAAGCAGAGGATAATGCGTACATCCCATGACCAGCGTATCGATGCCGGTCTCCAAAAGCGGCTCCAGATAGCGTCTGGCCACCTCCACCGTCACCGGATCCGAAAGCCACCCCTCTTCCACAAGCGGGACAAACAGCGGACACGCTTTGCCATACACCGAAACAGTCGGATCTATCTCGGTGATCACCCGGGTATACAGGCCGCTGTCAATGGTACTCTTTGTGGCAATTACGCCGACTTTTCCGTTTTTAGTGGATTCCGCCGCCACTCTGGCTCCCGGTATGACCACGCCGATGACCGGAATGTCCATCTCCGGCGCGATCGTCTCAAGAGCGAGCGCACTGGCTGTGTTGCAGGCCACCACGACCGCCTTGACCCCCTTTGTCTGCAGAAAATGTACGATCTGTCTGGAAAAACGGATGATCGTATCCTGAGACTTGCTGCCATAAGGAACGCGGGCCGTATCTCCGAAATAAAGGATCCGTTCCCCGGGGATCTGCCGCACGATCTCTCTTGCCACGGTCAGTCCTCCAACGCCCGAATCAAACACTCCGATCGGAGCATATCTTAAGTCTTCCATAGAAACAAAACCTCTATTTTTCTTCCTGGCTCCGGATGATCTGCTTGACCCCCTCCGTCTGATTTTGCAAATGCTTACGGGTAATGGCCGATGCCTCCGTGTCATCCTTGGCTTTGATCGCCTCATACAGGCATTCGTGCTCATCGATCAGCCGGGGATAGACAGACGGATCTTTTAAATATTCCACCCGGTACCGGTACATCTGCTCCCGCAGGTTATTGAGCATGTTTAAAAGCTTCGGATTCTCCGAGGCGTTGTAGATCACATCGTGAAAGCTCTCATCTGTCTCGGCGATCTCCGGGATATCCGTGCTGGTCACCGTGATCTCACGGAATCGGTCTGCCGCAATGCGAAGCTTTTCCACTTCTTCCTTCGTAATATTTCGACAGGCAAGCTCTACGGCCAGCTCTTCCAGCGCACAGCGGATCTGAAGAACATCGTCCACATCCTTCTCCGTCATCCGCGCCACTTCGGCGCCTTTGCGCGGGATCGTAATGGCTAAACCCTCCTGCTCCAGCATCCGAATGGCTTCCCGGATCGGTGTGCGGGATACACCCAGTTTTGATGCCAGCTGCAGTTCCATCAAGCGCTCTCCGGGCTGGAGATCACCTCTTAAGATCGCTCCCCGCAATGTCTGAAATACCACATCGCGAAGCGGCAGATAGGCATCCACCTGAAGTTCCAAATTATCTGTCATATCCTGTTCCCCTCTCTATCGGCGATTGTTATGGATCTCTGAGGTATATACATTCTTTGCGAGCCCGGATGCTTTCATTGCATCGTAGGCGCCTCGGATTTCCTTCTCATTCTGATACAGACCGAATACTGTGGGGCCGCTTCCGCTCATCATGGTGCCAAGGGCACCGTTTTCCTTCATCAGGTTCTTGATGTCGCTGATGACCGGGTACTCCGGAATCGACACAGTCTCTAAGATATTGCCCATACGTTCCGCTACACCGTGGAGATTCTTTTGTTTGATCTGCTCCATGATGCCGTCGATGTCCGGATGCTCTGTCTCCGGAGTCAGCTTAAGCTGCTCATAGACATGCCTCGTAGATATGGAGACGGCGGGCTTTGCGATCAGGATCGGGCATTTCGGCATAGGCGGCAGGGCAGTCAGCTTCTCGCCGATCCCCTCGGCAAGTGCAGTACCCCGCATAACGCAAAACGGTACATCCGCGCCGAGCTTTAGACCCAGTTCGATCAGCTTGTTCTGCTTGACGCCGAGGTTAAAAAGCCGGTTCATGCCTACCATGACAGCTGCGGCATCCGAACTCCCGCCGGCCAAGCCGGCAGAGACAGGGATAAACTTCTGCAGCGTAATGCGAACCCCTCCCCGGATCTGAAACTCGTCCTTCATAAGCTGTGCCGCCCGGTAGACGAGATTGTTCTCATCCGACGGCAGATAGTACAGGTTCGTCTCAACGTGAATCTTAGGAGACTTTGTCCGCTTCATCTCCACGCGGTCATACAGGTGGATGGATTGCATGACCATGCGCACTTCATGGTACCCGTCCTCCCGCTGACCCAGCACATCCAGACCCAGATTGATTTTCGCCAATGCCTTTAAACTGATCGTATCCATGCATTCCCTCATCTAAAACACTTGAGTGTGTATTTTGTATACACGTTATTGTACTATTTTAAATACAATCCCGGAATATGTCAATGACATTTTCTGCCTAGTTCTCGCCCCTCGCATTTGCCTTTTCCTGGAACTTCTCGTTGTTGACGGTAAACCGCTCGTGCGTACCCTCACCGATCAGGCCTTTATCGTCGTACGCCTTTACGTCAAAGAGGAGCCGGCGGCCGTCCACCACTTTGAGCTCGCTCTCACAGCGCACCGTCATGCCGATGGGTGTTGCGGCAAGATGCTTGATGTTAACCTGGGTCCCCACGGAGCCCCACCCCTCTTCCAGATAGGGTTCAATGCTCTCGCAGGCTGTCTTTTCCATCAATGCCAGCATACAGGGCGTTCCATACACCTCAAGCACTCCGCTGCCCACCGCTGTGGCAGTGTTTTCATGGACTACCTTTTCACTCTGTTCTCCTTTGATACCCACTATTAACATAATTTTCCCTCCATCGGGCATGCCCTTATTCGTAAAATGAGGGCCGTGCAGGCACGGCCCCGTAAAAACATTTTCTTGTTCCGTTTTATTTTGCTTTAGCAGCCTTTTTCTCCGGTATCTCCAGATATGAATAGACGATCGCGGCCAAAGCTCCTCCGATGAGAGGCCCTACGATAAAGATCCATAACTGATGCAGCGCAGCTCCGCGCGCAAACAGGGCAGGCATAAGGCTCCTGGCCGGGTTGACGGATGTGCCGGTAAGGGCGATGCCAAAGATGTGTACCAGTGTCAGGGTGAGACCGATGACCACGCCGGCTATCGCGCCGTTTTGAACTTTGCTGGTCACACCGATGACCGCAATGACAAATACGAAGGTCAGGATGATCTCAACAATAAACGCTTTGCCCGGTCCGCCGTTTGTCCAGGTATCCTGAACCTGGTTTGCGCCAAACCCGCAGTCCTTTCCGAATGCACAAAGAAGGACCAGACAGCCACCCAGCGATCCGATACATTGGGCGATCATGTAACAGATACAATCCATACCATCGATCTGCCTCCGGATGAACATGGCAAGCGAAACGGCCGGATTGATGTGGCATCCGGAAACATTCCCGATGCTGTATGCCATGGCTACGATCACGAGACCGAACGCGAAGGCGGTGATCAGATAACCACTGCCGGACTCCGCGTTGCAGCCTACCGCAACAGCGGTACCGCAGCCGAATGTGACCAGGACAAAGGTGCCGATGATCTCGGCAACGTATTTTTTAATTCTGTCCATACAAACAAATCTCCTTTCTGATTATGCCATTTTCTTTTAGTAAAAATATAGCACTCTACTATAAAAAAGTCAATTTTACATAAGAGAGAAACCGCGGTGAAAACACCCCGGTCTCTCTCTGATTAATGTATTTACTAACTAAGGGGATTAGATAGTAACAATGTTATACTTCGTAGATCAGATCGCCGTAAGACGGGAACGGCCACATATCCTTATCTACAAGGATCTCCAGCTTGTCGATCGGTGTGCGAAGTGCTGCCATGGCTTCCCTGACCTCATCCCGATAATACTCGGCCTGTTCCTTTCCTTCCTCCATGGCAAGGCCCGCATCTGTCACCTGCTCCAGCTTGGTGAGAGCTTCCTTCGCCTCAACTAAGAGAGTGGAACAATCATCCAGCATGCCTGTCTGCACGCTGATGTCGCAGGCGCCGGCCGCTTTTGCAGAATTTACGGAATCCGCAAGATGGGTGACATACTTGATGATCGCAGGGATCAGTGTCTTGTTGGCAATGTTGATCATAGCTCTCGCTTCAATGTTGATCGTCTTCGCATAGGTCTCATACAGGATCTCCGCACGGGACTCCAGCTCCGGCTTCGTAAAGACGCCAAATGTCTCAAACAGGTTGACAGCCTTGTCTGTGGTGAGGGACCCGATGGCCTCTACCATGGACGGGATGTTCGGGAGACCTCTCTTTTGGGCCTCCTCGATCCAGCCCTCACCGTATCCGTCGCCGTTAAATACAATACGCTTATGATCTTTGGCCTGCCGCTTGATCAGATCGTGCAGCGTGCTCTCAAAATCATCCGCAGCCTCCAACTCGTCGCAGGCTTCCTTGAATGCCTCGGCTACGATGGTGTTTAAGACCACGTTTGCCATGGAGATAGAATCCTGAGAACCGATCATGCGGAACTCGAACTTGTTGCCGGTAAAAGCAAACGGCGAAGTACGGTTCCGGTCGGTCGCGTCTTTCATAAAGTCTGGCAGAATATCCACACCGGTCTCAAGTATCTCACCCTCGATGGAGTGGGTCGCCACACCTGCACTGGTCAGCTGTTCAAGCACATCGTCCAACTGTTTTCCGAGATAGATGGAAATGATGGCAGGCGGTGCCTCATTCGCGCCGAGTCTGTGATCATTTCCGACATCGGATGCGGATTCGCGCAGGATGTCGGCATGGCGGTCGACCGCCTTTAAAATGCAGGTTAAGACGAGCAGGAACTGCAGGTTGTCATGCGGTGTCTTGCCCGGATCGAGCAGATTGATGCCGTCGTCCGTCGTGATAGACCAGTTATTGTGCTTGCCGGAACCGTTGATTCCCACAAACGGTTTCTCATGGAGCAGGCACTGCAGTCCGTGTTCGTTTGCCTTTTTCTTTAAGACCTCCATCACAATGTGGTTGTGGTCGACAGCCAGGTTGCAGGTCTCGTAGATCGGTGCCAGTTCGTGCTGCGCCGGTGCCACCTCGTTGTGCTGAGTCTTTGCCGGGACGCCCATCTTCCAGAGCTCCTCGTTGACATCTTTCATAAATGCCGCAATCCGGGGACGGATGGCGCCGAAATAGTGGTCGTCCATCTCCTGACCCTTCGCCGGCATGGAACCGAACAGCGTGCGTCCGGTATAGATCAGATCTTTTCTCTTTAAATACTTTTCGCGGTCGACCAGAAAATACTCCTGTTCCGGTCCGACAGAAGGAATGACCTGTTTCGATGTCGTGTTGCCGAACATGCGGAGCAGTCTTAAGGACTGTTCATTGACCGCCTGCATGGAGCGAAGGAGCGGGGTCTTCTGATCGAGCGCCTCGCCCGTGTAGGAGCAGAACGCCGTCGGGATGCAGAGCGTCGCCCCCGCCGCATCGTGCCTCACGAACGCGTAGGACGTGCAATCCCAAGCGGTATAGCCTCTCGCCTCACAGGTTGCCCGAAGGCCGCCGGAGGGGAAAGAAGATGCATCCGGCTCTCCCTTGATCAGCTCTTTGCCGGAAAAGCTCATGAGCACCTGTCCCCGTTCATCCGGGGCGGTGATAAAGGAGTCGTGCTTCTCTGCCGTGAATCCGGTCAGCGGTTGAAACCAGTGTGTGTAGTGGGTCGCGCCCTGATCGATCGCCCATTCTTTCATCTCGTGGGCTATGATATCAGCCGTCGCGGGATCGAGCTCGGCGCCCTCTTTCATGGCCTCCATGAGCTTTTCGTACGCCTTTTTGGGAAGGCGTTCCCGCATGGCGGAATCATTAAAAACGTACTCGCCAAAAATCTCTGAAATATTGAAACTATCACTCATCTGTAACTTCCCTCTCTTTCTCTCGAAAAACAATCCCCTTAAATAAGCTTCCTGCACATTAAATTACAAAAAAGGGCATCCCAAGAAATGGAACGCCCTTGTTCGTAATCTACTGTGTATAGTATAAAGATAAAACAAAATTTTATAAAATGCAAGGCTTGTTGCAAAAATTTTCCCTTTTCCACAACAAAAGGGGTTATTTAAAAAGAAATTTGTGATATCTCACGAACTCACTTCCGGCACAACAAATGTGATCGCGTGATGCAGGTTTTGGATCTTGACATAGCTGTGATTGTCGCCGAATTCACCGTCTAAGGTCCACGGTACCTCCTCGTCGCAGTATACTTCGATGTGGTCGGTCTTGCAGGAATATATGTACGGCGTATCGCTGTCATTCGAAGAGAGCAGGTTGGTCAGGATATCCCCGAGCATATATGGATTCTGCGGCGTTTTGACAAGCGTCACCTCGAAGAGTCCGTCATCTAAAGCCACTGTGCCGCCGGTCAGATTTTTCATTCCGGCGACGGAGGTCGCATTCGAGATCATTCCATAGACAAAATCACCATAGATCGTCTCTCCGTTCACCTCCACCTCCATCCGGTAGGACGGCATATCCTTAAGGCTCTTGGGCGTGTTGACCAGATATGCTGCATGGCCGAGTACGGTCTTTAGGCGCTGGTCGGTCTGATAGGAGACCTCCGTAAACACGCCAAATGCGGCAATGTAGGCAAACGGTTTGCCGTTAAACTCTCCCACATCGCAGTCAAACAGCCTGCCGTTTACCGCGTCGGCTGCCGCCTCATCCATCTCGGAAGAGATGCCGAGCGACTGGGCAAAATCGTTGGTTGAGCCGGCCGGAATGTAGCCGACCGGTATGCGCACTTCACTCTGCAGCATTCCGGCCACCACCTCGTTTAGCGTGCCGTCTCCGCCGCAGCAGACGAGCCGGTCAAAACGTCCCGCCATAAGCGGGATCTTTTGGGTCGCGTCTCCTCTCTCCTGTGTCGGATAGACGGTCACCTCGTATCCGGCCTTGACAAAGATGTCCAGGACCTCGGTGAGACGAAGTTGTATCATTCCGCGCCCAGCATGTGGATTAAACAAAAATAAAAGTTTTTTCTGATCCATAAAACCTCCCGGCATCTACCGTGCAGTGTATCGCTGCACTGCCGTACCTTAAGCTAACTTAAAAACGCTACGCTTCCGCCTGACGCAGGCTCTGTGCGATCTCACCCAGTCTGGTCAGTCTGTGGTTGACCCCCGACTTTCCGACCGGCGGATCAAGATAATCCCCGAGCTCCTGAAGAGACTCCTCCGGGTGCTCCAGTCTCACCTCGGCCATCTCCCGAAGCTGCGGCGTCAGCTTATCAAGGCCCATCTCCGTCTGGATCAGCCGAATGTCCTCGAGCTGTCTGGCCGCTGCGCGCACTGTTTTGTTGATGTTGGCGGAATCACAGTTGAACTGCCGGTTGGCGCTGTTTTTCATCTCCTTGATGATCCGCACATTTTCAAGATGCATCAACGCGCGGGAGGCACCCATCACATTCAGGATGTCTACGATATCCCCGCTGTCTTTTAAGTAAACGAGAAATTTATGCTTGCGCTCGATCTGCTTTGGTTCGATCCCGAACGTCTCGATCAAACGGGCCAGTTCATCCGCGTCCTTACGCGTATGGCAGATGATCTCAAAGTGGTAGGATTTTCCCGGGTCACTCATAGAGCCGGATGCCAAAAAAGCACCCCGGATAAAGGCACGCCGGCAGCAGGAATACTCGAGCAGGCTCTTTGCAAATTCCGGATCCTCCCAGTTGGCAGTCTCCCGCCAGACGCGTTCAAAGCTCTCCCCCGTCGGTTCGCCGCCATTTTCCTCGGATGTCAGCAGGATCCGATAGACGTTCGTCTTCCCGGAAGCGCCCTTGTGAATCGTTAAGTCCACCGATATGTCAAAGGCCTTTTTTATCAGACGCAGATATTTTTTCGCAAGCACCACATTCTCTGTCTCGACCAGAATAATGCCCTGCTGCGGGCCTCCCTCCACCGTTCCTGCGAAACGAAGGATGGCAGCGATCTCCGCCAGCAGACAGTGATATTCGTCCGGAAGCAGACGCGCGAGCTCATTTTTTACATCTCCGGAAAATGACATGACCTCTTATCCTCCCGGGTCAAAAACGACCCACAAACTTCACCTCTGGTTCCAGCTCTACCCCGAACTGCTCCTTCACATCCGCCTGCACCTGTTCCATCAGATTTCGCACGTCTGCAGCCGTCGCATTGCCGCGGTTAATGATAAAACCGCAGTGCTTCTCAGAAACCTGGGCACCCCCGCAGGCAGATCCGCGCAGTCCGGCATCATCGATGAGCTTGCCGGCAAAGAATCCCTCCGGCCGTTTGAACGTGCTCCCGGCGCTGGGATATTCCAACGGCTGCTTTGAAGTCCGCAGCTCTTTAAGCTCCTCCATCCGGGCATTGATATTCTCTTTTCTGCCATGCTTAAGACAGATCGTAACCGAGAGGACGATCCAGCCCTTCCCGGGGATAATGCTGTGCCTGTAGGAGAGATCCAGTTCCTCTGCCGGAAGCGTCCGGACCTTTCCGTCCGGCATAAGGACCGTAATGTCGGTCAGGATATCCTTCATCTCGCCGTCGTAGGCACCTGCATTCATCACGGCCGCACCCCCGATACTCCCGGGAATCCCCGCCGCGAACTCAAATCCGGTCAGTCCTTCCTGGGCCGCCGCTGTCGCGATCGCTGAGAGCAGGGCTCCCGCCTGGGCGATCACATAAGTGTCATCCACCTCGATGGCCGACATCCTCTTTCCGATCTCAACGACAGCGCCCTCCACACCGCGATCACCGCACAGCAGATTGCTGCCGTTGCCGATCACAAGGCACGGCACCTCGTTCGTCCGGCAGTAGTCCACCACTGCAGGCAGGCTTCTACTGTCCGGCATGACAAAAAGATCCGCCGGACCCCCGATCCGAAAACTCGTATGCCTGCTCATCGGCTCGTCGCGCAATATATTTTCTGATCCTGCGAGACCACATAAATCCTGGTATATCTTATCCGCGTTGTTCATAGACTCTGTCCCTTAGGCATCCTTGAGAAATGCAAGGTACCCGCACCGCGCCTCGTAGAGATCCGCCTTGCTTATGATCTCCCACGGCGCGTGCATATTAAGCACAGCCACCCCGCTGTCGATGACCTGCATATTGTAGTTCCCGAGAATATACGCGATGGTCCCGCCGCCGCCGGCATCCACCCTGCCGAGCTCAGCCGTCTGGAAATATACGCCGGCCCCGTCCATCACATCCCGCACATGCGCGACATACTCGGCATTCGCATCGTTTGATCCTGATTTCCCGCGGGAACCGGTAAACTTGTTGAACACCAGTCCTTTCCCGAAATATGCCGCATTCTTCTTTTCCATGACTGACGGATAATTCGGGTCGAAAGCAGCGCTGACATCGGAAGATAACGCTCTGGAATGCTGCAGCGCGCGGCGCAGACGAAGTTCATCGTACTGACCGCAGGCCTGCATGACTTCGGCTGTCGCGTTTTCAAAGAACCGGGACTGCATGCCGGTTGCGCCGACGCTTCCGATCTCTTCTTTGTCCACGAGCAGGCAGACGCTTGTCCGCTTGGGGGCATCCGTCTCAAGGATCGCGGTAAATGACGGATAGGCACAGACACGGTCGTCGTGTCCGTATCCCATGAGCATGCTGCCGTCCAGACCGTAATCACGCACTTCACCGGCAGGGACCGCCTCAATCTCAGCGGAGAGGAAATCCTCCTCCTCGATGCCGTACCGCTCGTTTAAGACCTGTAAAATGTTCTCGACCACTTTTTTCTTTTTCTCTTTTTTTTGATTGTCCTCCGTCCCGGACGCAGGAAGCGGCATGCTCCCGACCAGAATGTTTAAATCCTCGCCCTCTACTGCTTTCGCAGCGGATTTACTCATCTGTTCGCCGGCGAGATGGATCAGCAGATCACTCACGCCAAAGACCGGATCGTCCGGCTTCTCACCGATGTTGATCTCGACCACCGTGCCGTCTTTTTTTACGACTACACCGTGGAGAGCCAGCGGAATCGTCACCCACTGATATTTTTTTAAGCCGCCGTAGTAGTGGGTGTCCAAAAGGGCCAGCCCCGTATCCTCATACAGCGGATTCTGCTTTATGTCCAGCCGGGGAGAGTCGATGTGTGCGCCCAGGATGTTCATCCCGGATTCAAACGGCTCGCTCCCGATCACATAGAGTGCCATATTCTTGCCCATGTTGTCGACATAGACCTTGTCTCCCGGTTTTAAGGCGGTGCCTTTGGCCGTCACCTCTGCCAGATCGAAAAAGCCCGCTGCAGCGGCCTTTTCCTTAAATACTGCCACACACTCCCGCTCAGTCTTGCAGGAGGAGAGAAACCTGCGGTATTCCTCCGCAAAAGCGAACACCTGCTGCCGCTCGTTTTCTCCGTATTTTTCCCATGCGATCTTTCGTTCCATCCTGTTTTCCCCCCTGTATCAATCTTTTTGTATCCGGACCCCTATGTCAGAGTGTCCGCTTTGCTTACTCTTCCGGGTTTTCCATATCTGCGGTATCTTCCGGAATTTCGTCGTCTTCTTTCAGGTTCTTTTGCACACGCTTATACAGCGCCTCTGCCGCATTGTATCCCATCTTCTTCTGCCTGTGGTTGACAGCTGCCGCCTCACAGATCACCGCCAGGTTCCGGCCCGGGCGGATCGGAATGGAATGGCAGACGATCCTGGTCCCCAGGATCTCCGTGTACTCCTCCTCCAGGCCGAGACGATTGTATACCCCGTCCTTCTTCCAGGCCTCCAGCTTGATGACCAGATCAATGGTCTGCCTTTCTTTTACCGCTTCCACACCGAACAGCGTCTTGACATCGATGACGCCGATGCCGCGCAATTCAATAAAGTACTGTGTGATCTCGGGAGAACTTCCCATCAAAGAGCCGTTGCCCATCTTGTGAATCTCCACCACATCATCGGTGACGAGACGATGGCCGCGCTTGACCAGCTCTAAAGCCGCCTCACTCTTTCCGATCCCGCTCTCTCCGAGCAGCAGGATGCCCTCGCCGTATACATCTACCAGAACACCGTGGATGGAAACTCTGGGTGCCAGTTCCCCGCTCAGGTAATAGATCGCCTGAGACAAAAAGTTGGACGTCGCAAGCTCGGTTCCGAAGATCGGCACTCCAGTCTGATGCGCCAGCTCGATCACGTCCTCGTCCGGCTTGAACCCGCGGCAGAGCACAACACAGGGAATGCCCTGATCCATCAGCAGTTTGTAACTTTCCCGCCGGGTATCCTCCGGCAGTTCCTCCAGATAGGCCGTTTCCACTTTCCCGATGACCTGGATCCGCTCTTTGGCAAAATAATCCATGTATCCGACCAGCTCCAGCCCCGGCCGGTTGACATCCGACGTCGAAATGTATCGGTCTGCCATGTCAACATCCGGTGTATAGCAGGTCAGTTCCATAACCTGTGCAAAATGTTCCACGCTTACTTTCTGCATAATGATTCCTCCGTGACTCTCCCCTTTAACTGCTGTGAAAAAACCGATAGACCGATTCTGCCGCCCTTCGTGTCATTGACGGCACTTCCGCAAGCGACTCCACGTCCGCATCGCGGATCGCATCGAGCGATTCGTAGGCCCTCATCAGCGCCTTTCGACGCTCCGGGCCGATATCCGGAATGTCATCCAACACAGAGTGCACCTGCCCTTTTGTACGCAGGGAACGGTGATACTCGATGGCAAACCGGTGTGCCTCGTCCTGGATCCGCGTGATCAGGCGAAAAGCCTCAGAATGCGGATCGATCGGAAGCTCAATATTATTGTAATATAAACCGCGGGTCCTGTGAAAGTCATCTTTCACCATCCCCGCGACCGGGATGTCAAGTTCCAGTTCGTCCAGCACCTTTAGTGCCGTATTCACCTGACCCTTTCCGCCGTCCATGAGGATCAGATCCGGAAAGCGGGTAAAACTTCCATACTCATCCCCGATCTGTTTTGAGCGGTTTTCTTCCCGCTCCTTTAAGCCGTGCATAAAGCGCCGCAGAAGAACTTCACGGAGGGAGGCATAGTCGTCCGGGCCGGTCACGCTGCGGAGCTTAAAGCGCCGGTAATCGCTGCGGCACGGTTTCCCTTTTTCATATACTACCATAGATCCCACGGATTCGAAACCGCTCGTGTTGGAAATATCGTAGGCCTCCATCCGCCCGATGTGTTCGATTCCAAGCAGCGACGCAATCTCCTTTGTCGCACCGATCGTACGTCCCTCTTCGCGCCGAATCTTTTCTTTATCCTGCTTTAAAACGAGCTCTGCGTTCTGCGCAGCCAGCTCTACAAGCTTTTCCCTGTTTCCCTTTTTCGGGACGCGGATATAGCATTTCCTGCCCCGCCGCCCGTTAAGCCACTGCTCGATGATCTCCCGGTCCGCGATCTCTGTCTGAAGCATGATCTCTTTCGGGATAAACGGTGTGCCCGCATAGTATTGGCGGAGGAAAGTGGACAAGACCTCCGAAGGGCTGTCTTCCGTCCCGATCGCGACGTGAAAGTGTTCCCTGCCGATGAGTTTTCCCTCCCGGACAAAAAACACCTGCACCACCGCATCCGTTTCGTCCATGGCGAGCGCAATGATGTCGCGGTCCTCGCCGCCCAGGTCCGTGATCTTTTGTTTCTCGGCGATCTGCGTCACACTGGCGAGCAGGTCCCGGTATTCCGCGGCCTTTTCAAAGTCCATCGCAGCGGAAGCAGCGGTCATTTTTTCCTCCAGATCCCGGATCACAGGCGTAACCCGGCCGCTTAAAAAATCCAGTGCCGCGTCGATCCTCTCCCGGTACTCCTGTGCGGAGATAAGATCCTGGCAGGGCGCGCTGCACTGGTGAATGTGGTAATTAAGGCACGGCCTCTCCTTCCCGATGTCCCGCGGCAGGCTCCGGTTGCAGCTGCGGATCTGGTAGAGCTTCCGGATCAGGTCAATGGTATCCCGCACAGCGGCCGCACTGGAATACGGGCCGAAATAGCGGGATTTGTCCTTTTTCATCTGACGTGAAAAGAGGACTCTGGGATACATCTCTCCCAGAGTCACTTTTATGTAAGGATACGTCTTGTCATCCTTCAGCATCGTGTTGTACTTCGGACGATGCTCCTTTATTAAATTGCATTCCAGGACCAGAGCTTCCAGCTCGGAGTCCGTGAGAATATACTCAAACCGCGCGATATTGGAGACCATCTTTTCGATCTTGGGACCCTTGTTCCGGCTGGACTGAAAATACTGGCGCACCCGGTTTTTTAAGCTGACCGCCTTGCCTATATAAATGATCGCATCCTGATCGTCGTGCATCAGATACACTCCGGGATGATCCGGAAGCTTCTTTAATTCTTCGGCAATGTCAAACATGCAGGATCCCCTATTCGTCGAACGCCTCGTCCGGTGCCACATCCGTGTCATAGCTGACGGTCCGGTCATTCGTGCTGTCCGTCGACGGGCTCGGTTCCTTTGGCGTATACACCTGCGCCTCTTCGACCACGTCGTCCGGCTCCACGTCCGTAATATAGGCCTCTACAGCCAACGGTCCGCGCTCTTCCCTCATTTCGGTGAAGATATCCATAAACTCCTTGCCCGTGATCGTTTCGTGTTCATACAGGTATTCAGCGATCCTCTCTAAGATATCGATGTTCTCGTAGATCATCTGTTTGGCGGTGTTGTATGCCTTCTGCAGCATAGCCTGAACCACCTCATCCACCTTCGCAACCGTACTCTCCGCCACCGTCGGCATGGCCCGGCCGTCCAGATACTGGCTCTCCACGGTCTCCATGGCCATCAGTCCAAACTCATCAGACATTCCAAGCCGGGTGACCATAGACCGGGCGATCTGTGTCGCCATCTCTATGTCGTTTGCTGCACCCGTGGAGACGGAGTCACATTTGATCTCCTCGGCGGCGCGGCCGCCCATGTAAGTGACAAGTTGGGCTTCCAGCTCCGCCCGTGTCTCTAAGTATTTCTCCTCCTCAGGTGTCTGAAGCGTATATCCAAGCGAACCCATTGTCCGCGGTACGATCGTGATCTTTTGTACCGGCTCCGTGTCCTTCTGAAGGGCAGATACCAGCGCGTGTCCCACTTCGTGATATGCCACAAGATGCTTCTCCTTGGGACCCATGATCCGGTCTTTCTTCTCCTTGCCGGCGATGACGACCTCGACGGATTCGAACAGGTCCTCCTGACTGACATATTTCCTTCCGTGCTTGACGGCATTGATGGCTGCCTCATTGACCATGTTGGCGAGATCGGATCCCACACAGCCCGCGGTTGCGAGTGCCAGGGCTTCCAGGTCAACTGTCTCGTCCATCAGGACATTCCTCGAATGAACCCGAAGCGTCTCTACACGCCCTTTTAGATCCGGCTTGTCGACGATAACGCGCCGGTCAAAACGTCCGGGTCTCAAAAGCGCCTTGTCAAGCACTTCCGGCCGGTTGGTCGCCGCCAGGATCAGCACTCCCTTGGAACTGTCGAATCCATCCATTTCCGCAAGGAGCTGGTTTAACGTCTGCTCCCGCTCATCGTTGCCGCCGCCGTATCGGCTGTCACGCGTTTTGCCGATGGCGTCCACCTCATCGATAAATATAATGCAGGGCGACTGCTTCTGCGCTTCCTTGAACAGGTCACGCACACGGGACGCGCCCACACCTACAAACATTTCCACAAAATCGGAACCGGCCAGCGAGAAGAACGGTACACCCGCCTCTCCGGCCACCGCCTTGGCAAGAAGGGTCTTGCCGGTACCGGGAGGTCCCACCAAAAGGGCTCCCTTCGGCAGCTTCGCACCGATCGCCGTATACTTCTGGGGATTGTTTAAGAAATCCACCATTTCCTGAAGCGTCTCCTTCGCTTCGTCCTGCCCGGCCACATCGGTAAAGTCCACCCCGGTCTTTTTTTCCACGTACATCTTGGCGTTGCTCTTGCCGACACCCATGATGCCGCCGCCACCGGCACCGCTGCCGCCGCCCATCCTTCGCATGGCGAAGGCAAAGATCCCCCATATGAGGGCAAGCGGAATGATAAAGCTTAAAATATTAATGAGGAATGCATTGTTGTTGCTGTTTTTCCCTGTATAATCCACACCGTACTCATCGAGAAACTCATAGAGCCGTTCATCGCCGAGGTTGACAGTGTAGTACGTTACATTGTAGAGGGAATTCGACGTATCTTCCTCCACCGGTGTGATCTCGATCTCGCTGGAGGTGATAACGACATCCTGCACTTTTCCTTCCTCGACCATCCTTTCAAAATCGGAGTATGAGATCTCCTGATTCGTAAGGTTGTTCATACGGTTTGAGAACGTAGACACCAGAATAAGGACGAGCAGCACTGCCAATATGATCCACATAAAGGATCCGCCCTTCCTGTTGCCGTTATTGTTATTGTTGTTTCCGTTGTTATTTCCGTTGTTTTCAGATCTGTTTGGATCCATAATAAAATACCGATTCTGCGCGCTCCCGCGCATCTCTCCTTATTTGACTTATTTCCCCAAAAACTTATTGCTGCTCCCCGTACTCCATTGCCGCCCCGATAAATCCGTCAAACAGCGGATGGGGGTGGTTCGGTCTGGACTTCAGTTCCGGATGCCCCTGAGTCGCGATAAACCACGGGTGATCAGGGATCTCCAGCATTTCCACGATCCGTCCGTCAGGCGAAAGTCCACAAAGATTCATGCCGTTGTCAATAAGCACCTGACGATAATCGTTATTTACTTCATAGCGATGGCGGTGACGCTCATAGATCAAATCCTGCCCATACACGTCGTGCGCCTTGCTCTCGGGATCAATCTGACAGGGATAAGCGCCCAGCCGCAGCGTACCGCCGATGTCCTCCACGCCGTTTTGATCCGGCATCAGAGCGATGACCGGATGGCGGGTGGACGGCAAAAGCTCGATGCTGTGCGCATCGTCCATATCACATTTGTTGCGGGCAAACTCCACAATGGCCAGCTGCATGCCAAGGCAGAGACCCAGATAAGGGATCCTATTTTCCCGCGCGTAACGGATCGCGGTAATCTTGCCGTCGATGCCGCGGGAGCCAAACCCGCCCGGTACGACAATGCCCTGCACGCCGCCAAGCAGCTCATCCACGTTCTCCTCCGTAACATCCTCCGAGTTGACCCAGCGGATGTTGACGGTAGCGTGATGGGCGATGCCTCCGTGCTTTAATGCCTCCACCACAGAAATATATGCGTCATGGAGCGAGATATATTTTCCGACCAATGCGATCTCCACTTCCTTTGTGGGATTGCGGAGCGCCTCGACCATTGCGGCCCAGTCGGTCAGATCCGGCTCGGGGCAGGGAAGGTTCAGGCACTCACAGGCCACCTGAGCCAAGTGCTCTTTTTCCATGGAGAGCGGAGCCTCATACAGATACTCCACATCTTTGTTCTGCAGCACATGGGAGTCCGGTACGTTACAAAACAGCGCGATCTTGTCGCGAACCTCATCGGTCAGCTCATGCTCGGTGCGGCACACGATGATGTCCGGCTGGAGTCCCATTCCCTGAAGCTCTTTTACGCTCTGCTGCGTCGGCTTCGTCTTCAGTTCTCCGGAACTCTTTAAGTAGGGGACAAGTGTCACATGTATGATGATGGCATTCTCATGCCCCACCTCCTGCTGAAACTGACGGATGGCCTCGAGGAACGGCTGCCCCTCGATATCCCCGACCGTGCCGCCGACCTCTATGATCGCGATCTGCGTCTCATCCGTTGTAAAATCTCTGTAAAACCTGGCCTTGATCTCATTTGTAATGTGCGGGATCACTTGGACCGTACCGCCGCCGTAGTCGCCCCGGCGCTCCTTCTGAAGGACCGACCAGTACACCTGACCTGTGGTGACGTTCGACTGCTTGCTCAAACTCTCATCGATAAATCGCTCATAGTGGCCGAGATCCAGATCTGTCTCTGCCCCGTCGTCCGTGACAAACACTTCCCCGTGCTGGATCGGATTCATCGTCCCGGGATCAATGTTGATATACGGATCAAACTTCTGCATAGTCACGCGATAGCCGCGCGCCTTTAAGAGACGTCCGAGAGACGCCGCTGTGATCCCTTTTCCCAGCCCGGAGACAACTCCGCCGATTACAAATACATACTTCACTGCCATCGTAAAAATCTCCCCTGTTTTAAACCAACACAAAAAACCATGGTATATTATACATGGTTATTGTCAATAAATCTACTGTTTTAAAAATAAAAAAATAATGAACTTAATCAAAGCGCCAGCATCATGAGCAGCGGAACCGTCACGACACTGAAAAGTGTTGTCAAAAATACTGCCCGGCTCGCTGCGGCAGTGTTGGTGCCGTACTGCTCGGCAAACATTGACTGCACTGATGCGGACGGCAGGGCTGCCGTCAGGATCAGGACGCTCTTGACGGCCGGATCGATCGGGATGGGGATCATCCAGAAGAGAAGAATAACAACCAACGGGATGATCAGCAGTTTGACCACAGGCAGGACAAACATCTTTTTGTCTGAGAAGACGTCTTTAAATGCCAGCCGGGACAGAGACAGTCCCACAACCAGCATGGACAATCCGCTGGTAATGTTGGCGAGATAAGTGAGCAGCTGGTCCAAAACAGCCGGCATCGGAATGTGCAGCAGCAGAAAAATAAAGCCAAGAACAACTGCAATGTTGATATTGTTCAGCAGCATTTGCCGGAGACTGATCTTATTCTTGATTGGATAACGCATCGTGATCAGCTTGAGTCCGACAGAAAAGATGATAAGATTGGAGATTACATTCCCCATAGCCATGAGGAACATGCCCTGCGTCCCGAATACAGCCAGTGCGAGCGGGAGTCCCATAAAGCCGTTGTTCGTCAGCATGCCGGAAAACAGCCACACGCCCTCCTCATTCTGCGGAACACGCATCAGTTTTGTCGCGACAAACGTGATCACAAAGGCGATCCCGTGAAAGATGATCACCCCAACGATCATCTGCCAGGCCATGGAGAGATTGCTCTCGCCCTGCTGGTCGACAATAGAGCAGAATACTGTCACCGGCATGGTCACCTTAAGGACCAGATTGGACAGATCCGGTATACTGTCCTGCTTTACCACTTTCCCTTTCCCGAGGAAAAACCCGAGAAAGATCAGCGCAAATAAAATGATAACACTCGTCGCAACTACACTCATAAAAAATGCCGGCCCCTATTCCTCAAACTCGACAACTACATAGTAGCCTCTGTCCGTTTCCTTTATCTCGATCACCTTTCCGGCTTCGGACTTTAAGCGCTCCCGGTTTGGATAGTTGGCGGACATGGCATAGGACTTTCCCAGCACATAATACCAGGAATTCGGAAGCTTGTACTCCGTGACCGGAATTACATCCCCCACTTCCAAGAGTCCGGTTCGCTCCATTTTAAATTCCATCTGTCTCATCATTCATCCTCTATCCGTTTCGGCAAGAGCGTTTAACAGTCCCTCTACATCCTCACTGGTCATGCAGGAACTCATGACACACAGTCCCGCTGCCCCCGCGCTGCGCACATCGGCCGCATTTTCGGCGCAGATCCCGCCGATCGCCAAAACCGGCACGGAAACGCTCCCGCAGACCTGCCGCAAAAAAGACAGTCCGCGCCCCGGCTGATTTTCCTTGCAGTCCGTGTCATAGATATGCCCTGCAATGAGATACGTACAACCGAGCTGTTCGGCCTCCCATGCCTCTTCCAAAGAATGGCAGGAGGTACCGATGACCCGAAATCTTTCTTTCATCTCCCCGCTCATCCCGCGAAGTATGGGCAGCGGCAGATGAACCGCCTCCGCTTTTAACCTCATGGCCGCCTCCGCATATGTGTGAAGGATGCACGGCACACCGTATGTCTCACATATTGCAGTCACGCTCCGGGCAAGATCCTCATATTCCGCCTCGGTCAGGTCTTTTTCCCTCAGCAGAACCGCAGCCGGATGACACGAGGCGATCGTCCGGATCCGTTCCAAAAATGTCTCACTGGTAAGCCGGCGGTTTGTCACACAGATAATATCAGACATAGAGATAATCGTTTAAGACCGGCTGCAGGCCTTCCTCTGACATGTCCTCATACATCCGCGTAAGGCTGCGCCCGTCGCTGATCTCGAACTGCTCATCGCCCTGCCCGTCGTCTGACTCCTTTCCGGAATATTTACTCTCATGATCTCCGACACCGGTCGATACACCAGCTGAAACTTTCGTCGCGGCTATCTTTACGATCCCATCCCGAAACGATGCGCTCTCCCGGGAAGACACAGTGATCCCCGCAAAAGGCAGAAAGATCCGGTAGGCGCAAAGAACCTGACACAGCTGTGTCTCGCCCACATCAGTCGGGCTGATCCGGTCGTTGTTGATGATCGGCCGCAGTCTCGGACAGGAAAGCGATATCTCCGCCCGCGGGTACTTTCGCTGCAGATAGTAAGCGTGAAGTGCCGTCGCCAATGCGTCTTTTCGAAAATCGGCCAGACCGAGGAGTGCGGAAAACGCAACACCCCTCATGCCTCCCATGAGAGCCCGCTCCTGCGCGTCAAACCGATAGGGCCAGACACGCTTATGTCCCATCAGATGAAGGGACTCATATCGATCCGTGTCATATGTCTCCTGGAAAACTGTCACATAGTCGACGCCGCACTCGTGGAGATAGCGGTACTCATCCGTATTGACAGGATAAATTTCCACTCCCACCATACGGAAATACTTCCGCGCCAGCTTACACGCCTCACCGATGTACTCCACACTGCTCATCCCACGGCTTTCGCCGGTTAAGATCAGGATCTCTTCCATTCCGCTCTCAGCGATCACCTGCATCTCATGCTCGATCTGTTCCGGGGAAAGCTTCATCCGCGAGATCTGATTGTAACAGTTAAACCCGCAGTAGACACAGTAGTTTTCACAATAGTTTGCAATATACAAAGGGGTAAAAAGATAGACCGTGTTTCCGAAATGTCTGCTCGTCTCAACCCGGGCACGCTGCGCCATCTCTTCCAGAAACGGCTCTGCCGCCGGGGATAAAAGCGCCATGAGATCCTCAACGCTGCAGGCCTCGTCATCTAAAGCTGCGCGGACATCCGCAGCCGTGAAGGCGAGGGGATCATACTCACGGACTCTGCACATCACGTTCTCGCAAACATCGGAGTCGATCCGCTCCATGCCGGGCAGATACTCCATGTGGTCCATCCGGGACGACGGATCCGTCTCCAGTCTGTGCTTTTTTTCCAGCGCGGCATCCGTTAAGGTGTCCGCGTCCACGAAAAATTGATTGTCCATATCCGTCTGCCTCCTAATCCCGCAGAAATCCGGTCAGGGGATCCGAAGAGGAGCCCCCTCGGACAAGAACCCGCCCCAATCCGGACAGATAGGCTTTCCGGCCGGCCTCGATGGCCTGCCCAAACGCGGCTGCCATCATCGGCAGATCTCCCGCCGTCGCGAGAGCCGTGTTGGCCATGATCGCCGCTGCCCCCATCTCCATGGCCTCGCAGGCCTGAGACGGGCGGCCGATACCGGCATCTACAATGATCGGCAGATCGATCTCGTCTATCAGGATCTGAATAAACTCTTTCGCGGCAAGGCCCTTGTTGGAGCCGATCGGAGCCGCCAGCGGCATGATCGTCGCCGCCCCGGCGTCCACCAGATCGCGCGCCGCGTTGAGATCAGGTGACATGTAGGGCATGACGATAAATCCCTCCGCTGCCAGAGTCTCCGTTGCCCGGATCGTCTCCTCGTTATCCGGGAGCAGATATTTGGTATCCCGCATGATCTCTATCTTTACAAAATCTCCGCAGCCGAGCTCCCTTGCCAGCCGGGCGATACGGACCGCCTCCTCAGCCGTTCGCGCGCCGGAGGTGTTCGGCAGCAGGGTCACCCCTTCCGGGATGTAGTCTAAAATGTTCTCCTGCTCTTTTGTGTTTGCCCGGCGTACCGCCAGTGTGATGATCTGCGCACCGGCATAGGTAACCGCCGCCTCAATGAGGCGCAGGGAGTATTTGCCGGAACCCAGAATGAACCTGGAGTCAAATTCGTGACCGCCGATCACAAGCTTATCGCTCATCTGCATGAAATTTCCCTCTTTCCATAAAAATTAAACCACGTCACTCGAGACCCGAGAGGATCCGAAGGACCGTGTGTGCCTGGTGGGACGCACAGAGCATGACCCTCGGAGCCACCAGCCCGATGCCTGCATCGACATCGCTGACACCGTCACCACACACATAGAAGTGCTCCGAGACCTTTCGGGTGACAATGTCGTTGGCCGGCCCCATGCCCGCCATGCCGGAGGCAGCGATCAGATATTTCTCCGGCATGCGTTCCAGAACACCGTCTGTCAGCATCGCCTTGTCCTCCGGATGGTCAAACGCCTCACAGATGATATCCGCATCCGCCAAAAGCCGCTCAAAATTGAGCGGACTTACCCGGCAGGAAAACCGGGTAAGACGGATATAGGGCGCAATCTCCAGAAGATTCTCGGAGAGCGCTTCCGTCTTGTACATTCCCACCTGATCTGCCTTGTACTGCTGCCGGTGCAGATTCGACGCCTCCACCTGATCAAAGTCGATCAGGATCAGCCGGCCGACTCCGGCCCTTGCCAGGGCGATCGCGATGTTCGAACCCAGACCGCCGAGCCCGCAGACGGCCACAACACTGGAGGCAAACTTTGCCGTCAGTTCCTTTCCCTGCCTCTGTTCTAAGGCCTTTCTCATCTCTTCTTGTGTGGGACGTGCCATATCAACCACCTCCCACAAAGCTGACTATCTCCAGCTCATCTCCGTCCGCAAGGACAGTGTCCCCATAACACGCCTTCGCCACGATCTCTCCGTTTCGCTCTACGGCCACACGCGCTTCGTCGTAGCCGGCCGCGACCAGATAATCGTGCAGGGTCTTTTTAGCCGCATCGCATGCGGTCCCGTTGATCTTTACCATCTTTCCCCCTTAGCAAACTGTTTAAATCAAAATGCGGAAAATATTATACAACCGCAGCCCCACATTTGCAAGGCACATCCCCACCGCTTTTCGTGTCAGGCACGATTTTGTTCATCCTTATTTCCCGAGGAATTCCACAATGCTGTGTGCGGCGATATTTCCCTCCCCGGCAGCCTTGGCGATCTGATAGGGCTGTCCCGTGCAGTCTCCTGCCGCAAAGCAGCCCGGCAGATTGGTCTTCATGCCGTGGTCGACCGCAATGTGGGGGCCGTCAAGAGTGAGGCCCGGCAACAGCACCGCCGGTGCCACTGCGTCCCGCAGGCAGAACAATCCGTCAACCGGAACTTCGGTGCCGTCGGTGAGTACTATGCCGCTCACCCGCATGTCTCCCTCCACGCGCCCGATGGGCCGCGGCAGGCGCTCGATGTTCCCGGATGCCGGATCCTTCGTAAGTGTGCTGTCTTTGTAGGGGGTATAGAGATATACCTTCTCTGCCTGATCCGCCAGATAGAGGACTTCCAGCTCATAGCGTGGGTCTCCGCAGTAGACGGCGATCGTTTTTCCCCGATAGAGAAAGCCGTCGCAGGTGGCACAGTAGCTGACGCCGCGGCCGAGCATCTTAGTCTCCCCGGGAAATCCCTTTGACGTCACGGCTCCGATGGCAAGGAGCAGGGTCCGCGCCTCATAGAGGTCGTTCTCCGCAAGAAGCTGATAGTTCTCCCCCGTACCCAGGATATTCGTCACCTTTTTCTCTGTCAGTTCTAGGTCCATCTCCCGAATGTGATCCGCGAAGCGGCGGTTTAAACCTTCGCCGGAGATAAGACCCGCGCCGGGATAGTTGGCGATCTGCTCCGACTTTTCCACCTTGGCGCTTAGGCCCCTGTCTCCGAACCAGATCACGTCCTTTTCATAAAGTTTTAAGTTGAGCGCCGCCGAGAGTCCGGCCGGTCCGGCGCCGACGATCGCAACATCATACATTTTGTTTTTCCTCCGCGATCAGGATCCGCAGCGCCTCCACCGCCGTGGTGATGGCTGCCTCGGTATCGTGTACCATCGGGTTGTCTAAGCCCAGAGCCTCCCGTTCCTGATTGGCTATGACGAGGAAGACGGAACCGGCCCGCACACCGAGATGCGACGCGACGACGTAGAGCGCGGCCGACTCCATCTCGGAGGCCAGAACACCCAGCCGTTTCCAGGCTTCCCACTTTTCCAGAAGCTCGTAACTGACCGGCATTACCTCAGGTTCATGCTCCCCATAGAAGGAGTCTTTGCTCTGAACGATGCCGGTATGAGCGGCATACCCCTTCTCCGCGGCCGCCTGCTGCAGCGCACGTACGATGCGGTAGTCCGCCACGGCGGGGAACTCGATAGGCGCATACTCCCTGCTCGTGCCTTCCATACGGACCGCTCCGGTCGCGATGACGAGATCTCCGCTTAATACCTCCTCCTGAATGCCTCCGCAGGTCCCGATCCGTATAAATGTATCCGCCCCGCAGCGCACCAGTTCCTCCAAGGCAATGGCCGCAGATGGTCCGCCGATCCCGGTGGAGGTCACACTGACTTTTTCTCCGTCCAACGTTCCGGTATAAGTGGTGTACTCTCTCTGATCCGCGATCTGTTTTGCGTCATCAAAATGCTCCGCGATCTTTGCGCAGCGCTTCGGATCCCCGGGAAGGATCAGATATCTTCCGACATCTCCCTCCTGAATTCCCAGATGATATTGGACTCCGTTCACTGTATATTTCATGTCAGGATCCCCCTTTGTAAACTAAGCATAAACGAAACTTGTTCTATTGGCTCTATTATAACAGAATTCGTCTAAGATATGATACATATTTTAGGGTTTGTTTCTTGTAAATCATGGGAAAGTGTATTATCATATTTACTGGATGATTGCTCCCGGGAGCATCACTCAAAATCCATCAAAAGAAGGAAGTATCCATGAGTGATTTTGGTCCTTCCAAAGACAGATCTGATGTGGAGACATCGGAAGAAAAAACATCTGAGGAAGTAGTATCCGAAGAGGAAATATCCGAAGAGCAAGTCGACCAGGAGCCTGTGAACCACAGATTTGAAAAATTGTCCGGACTCTTTAATCCGCCGGGACCGCAGAAGTTTTTCAGCTATCTGCTTTTCCCGCTGGTTTTGATCTACTATGAGATTCTGGCCCGTCTGTTTACAAAAACCCCGCTCTTCCCTCACTTGCTTTTCCCCGTGCTGTTTGCAGCATCACTGGGGTTCTTTTTGAGTGCAATTTTATCTCTGCTCGGCCCGATGTTCCGCTTCCGCATGACCAACATCCTCATGGCGATCCTCGCCTTTTACTTTGGTCTGGAGGTTGTGCTGCGCAATACCTATCAGGTCTACATGAACCTGTCATCTATCATTGGCGAGTTCAGCAACGTCACGGGAAATTACGGGGGCGATGTAGTAAACGGCCTTATAGGGGCAATTCCGCTTATCATTGTCTACTACATTCCGTTTATCCTGCGCTTTGTGTTTCGGAGATGGTACAAGCCGGCCAGAGGCTTTTCTCCGCAGATCACGGTGTCGGCACTCGGGTGCTGGCTCGGGCTCTGGGGGCTCGGCGTCCTGTTGGCTTTAAATCTTCCCGCCGTCTCCGGGAAATTCGCGGCAGAGTACTCGTTTGATTCCGCGATCTGTACGTTCGGGATCACTGAGGGGACATCGTTAGATTTTCAGTATGCTCTTTCCGGTAATCCGGCCAAAGAATCCTTTACTCTGGAAACCACTGCCGAAGAAGAAGCGGCGGATCCGGACGAAGCTGAAGCCATTGAGGAGGAGGAAGAGGCGGCCGTCGATTATGGATACAACGTCATGGATATCGACTTCGATGCGCTGATCGAGGAGACGGACGACGAGGCCATAAAGAGCATTCACGAATACGTCAACAGTCTGGAGCCGTCGAACAAAAACGAATACACCGGCTTATTTGAGGGCAAGAACCTGATCACGATCACGGCAGAGGCGCTCTCCGGTCAGGTGATCAACGAAGAGCTGACCCCCACGCTGTACCGTATGGCCACAAAGGGGATTCAATTTACCAACTTCTATCAGCCGGCCTGGGGCGGCAGCACGACAACCGGAGAGTACTCTGTTCTGCTGGGACTTGTTCCGACCAACAACGTGGATTCCATGTTGGATACCATCGGAGACAACATGTACTTTACGACCGGCAATCAGTTCCAGCGTCTTGGCTACACTTCCGTTGCGTTCCACAACGGATACTATAAATATTACGACCGTGACCAGACACACCCGAATCTGGGTTACGACTCGTTCCTGGGCTGGGGCAATGGTCTGGAAGACCTTCTGACCCACTGGTCCGGTGACGAGGCCACAGTTGAGGCAACGCTCCCGACCTACATAGATGAACAGCCGTTCAACGCCTACTACATGTCCTACAGCGGACATTGCACCTATGACGCGGATGATCCAAAGGTGACAGAAAACATAGACCACGTTAAAGAGGTGCTCGGAGAGGACACCTACAAGGATACCACCCTGTACTATTTCTGCTACCAGATGGAGCTGGAAAAAGCCTTGACGACCATGATCGAAATGCTTGAGGAAGCCGGGATCGCCGATGACACCGTCATCGTTATCTGCCCGGATCATTACCCCTACGGTCTGGGCAAGAGCAGCACATTCGGCAACTCGGAGGACTACCTGCTGGATCTGTATAAAGTAGATTCCTATGACGGCTTTGTCCGGGACAACACATGCCTGATCATATGGTCTGAGTGCATTGAGGATATGGGGCTTGAAGTGGACACTCCCGTCTCCTCTCTGGACATCCTGCCCACGATCTCGAACCTGTTCGGCCTGGAATACGACTCCCGTCTGCTGGTCGGACGCGACGTCTTCTCGGATGCAATGCCTTTAGTCGAGTGGGCAGACCAGAGTTTTCTGACGGAAAAGGGCTGGTACAACGCAGCCACGGGTGAATTTTTGCCGACCACAGATGAAGAAGTGACAGATGAATATATAGATGAGATCAAGACCCTTGTCTCAAACCGGATCGCGTTTTCCAGCGCGGTTCCAAGGTATGATTATTATGGAATCCTGTTCGGGGAAGACGATGTAAAATAGTTAAGAGGATACTTTGATGAACGTTTTGGCAGCGATTGTTCGTTACATTCGAATTGTTTTCGTTGATATCGGCCGCTTTTTTGTCGCGCTGTTTAACTGGATCGCGGATTCGATCCCGGAGGGCGGGACTGTCGATCGGCTGCTGCACGTAAAGATTCCTCATTTTTGCTTCTTCCCGGTCGTCATCGTCTATTATGAGATCATTCTGCGGCTGTTCACGAAGACCCCGTTTTTCCAGAATCTGTTTTATCCGATCGTTTTTGGTCTTTCGTTCGGCTTCCTCTTAAGCGGCGTTACCTCTCTGTTCCGAAAGAGAGTCAACTGGTGGATCTCGATCATCGCCCTTCTCGTGGTCCCGTTTTACTACGGGCTGGAGGCAGTGCTTCGGAACACGTATCAGGTATTTATGACTCTCTCATCCATCACGACCGAGGCAGGTCATGCCGTGGGAGGGTTCGGCAGCGATGTAAGACACGGAGTGCTCGGAGCCATCCCCGTCATCATCGTGTACTACATTCCGCTGATCCTGTATCTGATCCGCGCGAGACAACAGATGCCGGCGGAGCAATACCGTCCTCTCTTCGGGATCATGATGTTTGCCGTATTTCTTCTGCTGTGGGGGTTCGGTACCCTCTTTGCCGCCCATATGCCTAACACCAGAGATAAGTATACCGGCAAATTTGAGTTTGACACTGCGACGCGAACGTTCGGCCTGGCCACAAGTACGCGTCTGAACCTAAGGTACTCTACATTTGGCAACAAAGCGGCTGAATCGTTTGTCGTCACGCCGCAGACAACGGAAGAAAATGAGCTGGAAGAACCGGCCGAAACGGAGGCCGATGCTGCGGAAACAACAGCGAACGGTGACCTGTACGGCTACAACGTCATGGATATCGATTTCGACGAACTGATTGCGGAGACGAGCGATCCGTCCATAAAGGAGATCCACGAGTACGTCAACAGCCTGGAGCCGTCGGCCAAAAACGAATACACCGGCCTGTTCGAGGGGAAAAATCTGATCACGATCGTGGCGGAAGCCTTCTCCATGCAGGTCATCAATGAGGAGCTGACCCCTATGCTCTACCGCATGTCCACCGAGGGGATCAACTTCACCGACTTTTATCAGCCCGCCTGGGGCGGCAGCACGACGACGGGGGAATACTCTGTTCTGACGGGGCTTGTCCCGACCGACAGTGTAGATACCATGCTGGATACCATCGGGGACAATATGTACTTTACAACCGGCAATCAGCTTCAGCGTCTCGGTTATACCTCCGTGTCCTTCCACAACGGGTTCTACGACTACTATGACCGGGATCAGACACACCTGAATCTGGGCTACGACTCGTATCTCGGATGGGGCAATGGCTTGGAAGATCTGCTGGAAGAGTGGTCCGAGGACGAGGCCACGTTTGAGGCGACCATGCCGACTTACATAGACAAGCAGCCGTTTAACGCCTATTATATGACGTTCAGCGGACACTGTACCTACGACGCGGACGATTCGAAAGTAGAAAAAAATCTGCCGCGGGTAAAGGAAGTGCTGGGCGACGAGTATGAGGACAAGACCCTGTACTATTTCTGCTATCAGCTGGAATTGGAGTATGCTCTGGAGTCAATGGTAGAGATCCTGGAAGAGGCCGGAATCGCGGATGACACCGTCATCGTAGTCTGTCCGGATCACTTCCCTTACGGTCTGGGCGAGAGCAGCACCTTCGGTAATTCGGAGGACTATCTGCTGGATTTGTACAAAGTGGACTCTTACGACGGCTATGTTCGGGACAGAACTTCCCTGATCATCTGGTCCGAGAGCATTGAAGGCATGGGACTGGAGGTCGACACCCCCACCAGCTCGGTGGATATCCTGCCCACGATCTCAAACCTGTTCGGTCTGGAATATGACTCCCGTCTGCTGGTCGGCCGTGATGTCTTCTCAGACGAGCTTCCCTTAGTCGAGTGGGCGGACCACAGCTTCCTGACGGAAAAAGGCTGGTACAACGCCGACACCGGCGTATTCCTGCCGACGACCGACGAGGAGATAACGGACGAATACCTGGAAAACATAAAGACTATTGTCGCAAACAAAGTCGCTTTCTCCGGCGCAGTGCCAAAATATGATTACTACGGCATCCTATTTGGAGAGGACGATGTGCAATAAGGAGATCTGATGAAAAAGCCGATTCTGGTCGTCATGGCCGCCGGTATGGGCAGCCGTTACGGCGGATTAAAACAGATCGATCCCGTCGGACCGCACGGGGAAGTCATCATGGACTATTCTCTCTATGACGCGAAGCGCGCCGGATTTGAGCGCGTGATCTTTGTGATCAAACACTCCATCGAGGAGGAATTTCGGAAAAAGATCGGAGATCACGCCGCGCACCAACTGTCAGTAGAGTATGCTTTTCAGGACCTTGAGGATCTGCCGGAGGGATATTCGGTCCCGGCGGGCCGCGAAAAGCCCTGGGGGACCTGCCATGCCGTCCTGGCGGCCCGCAAGCTTATCGATGCGCCCTTTGCCGTTATCAACGCAGACGACTACTACGGCACTCACGGGTTTCAGCTGATCTACGATTATCTCACCTCCCACACGGATGACGAGCAATATCGCTACAGCATGGTGGGGTATCTCTTAAAGAATACGGTGACGGCAAACGGATCCGTTGCCCGCGGGCTCTGCACGGCCGATGAAAATGGCCATCTCATCAGCGTCATCGAGCGCACTCAGATCGAAACCTACGAAAAAGGAATCCACTACACGGAAGATGGAGGGGCAACATGGACAGATGTGAGCGGAGATACGCCCGTCTCCATGAACTTCTGGGGATTTACCGAGAGCTTTATAAGAGAGGCCTGGGCAGGCTTCCCGGCTTTTCTGGATGAGGCGCTTGCCTCAGATCCGATCCGGAGCGAATATTTCCTCCCCTCCGTTGTGGAAAAGCTGCTCCATAACGGCAGGGCGACAATTGAGATCCTCTCCTGTCCGGACAAGTGGTACGGTGTCACTTACCGGAACGACAAACCGGAGATCGTCCGTGCCCTCCAGGCAATGACAACCTCCGGTATCTATCCCGCTCCGCTCTGGAGCTAAAATACTCGTATTTTTTAGATCTCAAATTTATTTTGTACTTACCAGACCGGTCTTCGCATCCATCTGGACGTAGGAACCGGTCTTCAAGATCTCCGTGGCATGTTCGGCATCCGTGATCACCGGAATGTTTAAGGAGAGTCCCGCGATGGCACCGTGACTGTTGTCTCCGTCCGCCTCGAGGATCAGGCCGGAGGCCATGCGGATCTGCGGCATCATTTCGTTGGAGGTATCTTCCATGACAATGATATCCCCCGCTTTGAAACGCTCCCTCAGTTCCTCCGCAGTATTCGCCACACAGACATTTCCGCTCGCTTTGCGGTCATCCACTCCCTTGCCGGAGACGAGAATATTCCCCGCCACATGAACCTTGATCATGTTGGTGGTCCCGGAAATGCCGAGCGGCACCCCCGCTGTGATGACTACGATCTGGCCGTCCTTCACCAATCCCGCTTCCTTCGCACGCTCGACCGCATGGTCAAACAGCTCATCTGAATTGTCCTTCATATCCACGAGTACCGGTATGACTCCCCAGGCCAGGCTTAAAAGTCTGCAGGTCTCCGGATAGACCGAACAGCCAATGATCGGGCTGGTCGGGCGGAACTTGGAGACCATGTAGCAGGTAAGGCCGGAATTTGTTACCGTGATAATGGCAGAAGCGTTTAAGTCGTCCGCCGTCGTGCAGGTCGCATGCGCGATGGCGTTTGTGATATCCGGATTAGACATTACCTCACGTTGCCGCATACGCTCCGCGTAATCGATATTCTGCTCTGTCTCCACTGCGATCTTCACCATGGTCTTTACCGCTTCAACGGGATATTTCCCGGCTGCCGTCTCGCCGGAGAGCATAACCGCGCTCGTCCCGTCGTATATCGCGTTTGCCACGTCAGCAGCCTCAGCACGGGTCGGCCGGGGTCTCTCTATCATGGAGTCCAGCATCTGGGTGGCCGTCACCGCCTGTTTCCCGGTATTATAAGCTTTGCTGATGAGCAGTTTCTGAACAACGGGGACATCCTCAAACGGGATCTCCACGCCCAGATCTCCGCGGGCCACCATAACTCCGTCGCTGATGCGAAGGATCTCATCGATGTTGTTCACTCCCTGTCTGTTCTCGATCTTCGCGATGACCCGTATCTTTTCCCCGCCGTTCTCTTCGAGGATATTTTTGATTTCACGGATGTCGTCCGCGGTCCGGGTAAATGAAGCCGCGATAAAGTCAAATCCCTGCTCGATCCCGAATATGATGTCATCGTAGTCCTTCCGGCTGACGTAGGGAAGGCTGAGTTCCACGTTTGGCACATTGACGCCCTTTCTGTCGGAGATCGTCCCCCCGTTGTCCACCTTACAGACAATATCGCTCCCGTCTATTTGCACGACACTCATCTCGATGAGCCCGTCGTCGATAAGAATCCTGCTCCCGACCGAGACATCCTGATAGAGATCATCAAACGTGATCGCCACCCGGCTCTTATCCCCGGGCTCGTCTCCGGTAGTCAGTGTAAACTGCTGCCCGTCTTTTAAGGTGACTTTGCCGTCCTTAAATGTCTTTATCCGGATCTCAGGCCCCTTCGTGTCCAACATGGCAGCGATCGGCAGATTCATCTCCTCGCGCAGCTCTTTTAATTTGTCCAGTCTGGCCTTTGTCTCATCATGTGTCCCATGAGAGAAATTAAAACGTGCTACATTCATCCCTTCTTTTATCAGATTGCGCAGCACATCTCCCTCATCCGTCGCCGGGCCCAGCGTGCAAATGATCTTTGTCTTTCTGATGTAGTCCATATCAAATACCCTCCTCTTATTTATGCCCAATGTCATATCGCTTTATAAGTCCCCCGGCGATATGCGCAAAAGAAAAGGGCTCTACCGGAAAGTATCGCCCTTTTGCAAACTCAATTTTTGATCACAGTGCCCGTTTGTCCAAGGGTTGCTTCCCTGATCTTTTCCAGCGTTGTGATCAGAACAGACCGGGTCTCGGAATCTCCAACAAACCTGATCGCAGTCTGGATCTTGGGCTCCATATTACCCATGCCAAACTCCCCGGCATCCAGATACTGCTGCGCCTGGGCGCAGGTCATCATATAGATCGGCTCCTGCTTGTCTGTCCTGAAATCCTTATATACGCATTCTACATCCGTTAAGATGATCAGCTGATCCGCATTTACCCCGTCAGCCAAAAGCCCTGCGACAAGATCCTTCTCGATCACTGCGCTGGCTCCCTGCAGCCGGGTTCCCTGCTGAAGAACGGGAATACCGCCTCCTCCCGCTGCGATCACGATCTCATTTGCGTTAAGCAGCGCTTTGACGGCATCGAGCTCCACGATCTCAATAGGTGTGGGGGCCGCAACGATCCGGCGATAGCCACCCTCGACTTCCGTTAAGGTGTGACCTTTTTGCTCTTCCTCCTCGGCTTCCTCAGCCGTCATAACGCGGCCGATGATCTTTGTCGGCTGATAAAACGCGTCGTCATACGGATCCACAGTGACCTGAGTCAAGATCGTGGCCACCGTGCGAAAGATACCGCGGCTCATAAGCTCGGACCTGATCGCCTGCTGCAGGTCATACCCGATGTATCCCTGGCTCATGGCGGAACAGACTGACATAGGTGTCGCGGTGTAGTTCTTGTATAATTTATGGAATTCAGACATGGCCGCATGGATCACACCGACCTGCGGGCCGTTGCTGTGCGTAATCACGATCTCACAGTCGTCCTGTACAAAGTCCACGATGGCCTTTGCGGCTTCCTTTGCGGCTTTCTTCTGTTCCGGAAGCGTCGTCCCCAGAGCATTATGCCCCAGCGCGATCGCGATTCGATTATTTTTCATGACTATCTTCCCTGCTTCCAAGAATTAACAGGACTATTCGTAAGTGTCTTCGTAACCGCCAAACTCTCCCTCGTCGGCATTGTACTCGTCTTCGTCTTCATCGTCGCTGCTATCCCCGTACACATATACATCATCACCATACTCAGCGTCGTCTGAATAGGAGAACTGATCGACATACTCGTCCCCGACTGTCATCCCGGTGCGTTCAACAATGTATTCGCTGGCTGCCACCACCTGAGGGGACGGCTGATAATCTTCTGCTCCAAACAGGAGACTGTGAAGCTCAATCACATTGGTCTCCAAGTCACAGGGAACCACGATACTGCCGACCGGATCTAAGGTCATATCCGTCCGTTCAAACGGGAAGCCCTGAGAATCACTGATGTCATAGCTTAACATGGTCATCGCCATGGACAGCAGCTCCTTCTGACTTAAATCTGTGGAAATATCCGGCAGGATCGCATCAAGCAGCTCCGTCAACTGGCTTAGGTTCGCGTCCTTGGCTTTTGACATCATCTCTGACAGGACTACACGCTGTCGATACGCGCGCTTGTAGTCACCACCCGATGTATAACGGATCCTGGTGTAGGCCACAGCCTGCGTACCATCCAGAGTCTGCAAACCTGTGGAAGTCAGCGTCGGAGAATTCGTCCCCAGAATGTCGTTGGTCGCTAAAATATAATCATTTAAGTAATTCAGCTCATACTCGCTGTCGATATCGATATCCACACCACCCAGAATGTTGATCGCCTCTGCGACCGCCTTAAAGTCAACGCACAGATAATTGTCAATCGCCAGATCCAGATTCTGGTTCAGCATATTAATGCCCTGAGAGACACCGCCGTAAGCAAAGGCGGCGTTCGCCTTCTGATAATTCGCGGCCTCTCCCGCTGCAGCAATGTTGAGGAAGGTATCCCGATAGACGGAGATCATTTTGATCTCGTTGGTATCATTATTAATGTTTATGATCATGATCACATCGCTGTTGCCCCAGTCATAATTCCCGGTCTCACGGTTATCCAACCCGAAGACAGCGATGGTCTCATATCCGGTGAATTCAATAAGTGTGTCCTCATCTATATCGTTAACAGCAATCTTGCTTCCATCTACTGATTGGATATTAACCCGATTCAACTTCTGATAGAAAATCAGGAGCACGATCACGACGGCCAGGACTGCTAATTCTACAATAAACAGTATCAGTTTTCTTTTTCGTCGTCTGAGCATATTTTTGCTAACTTCCTCTTCTTTTTGGAATGTCAGGTATACGTACAAAGCGGATGCAAGCATACGTTTTACGACTTGTCATCCCCTTGTACCATAAAATATCGTACTACAATCCTTGAAAAATGACAACCTAAACTTTGCCCGTGAATGTCAAATTCAGGTGAGCGGAGAGGTGTATACCCCTTTTTTTACAAGCTCTGCAAAGGCTTCCTGCACACTCTGCCGATCCTCGGCATACGTGACTCCAAACCACTTGTCATCGGTCTCAAGGCATGCCACTTTTGCCTTGCCCTCTTTTAAAAGACCGCCGATAATGTTCGGAAGCAGATACTCTGCCTTTTTTTGATCCTCCGGTTTTAAATTGGACAAAAATTGGGCAAACCCATCTCCCAGCAGGTCCAGAAACTCCGGAGTCAGTCCCCACATGTTCATCGAGACAAAAGAATTCGGATCGATCCACTCTCCGGTGTCCTCCGAGTGCGCCCCTTCCGGACACTTTACGATCTTTGCTGTCTCCACGATGTCTGTTAAAAAATGATCCTCGTCAACCTTGCAGACTCCGCGGGTCACGCCGCCGTTTTCACTCAATGTGTTTTTTAACACAAATCCGGCCATACAATAGCAGAAGTGATCCGAGGCGTGCTCCGTTAGAAATGCAAAGATCTTAACAAAGGCTTCCTTTCCGTAATAGTCATCTGCATTGATAACTAAGAACGGCTCTTCGACCACACCACGGCACACCAGAACGGCCTGTCCGGTCCCCCAGGGCTTTGTGCGGCCCTCCGGAAGCGTAAATCCTTCCGGCAGATCATTTAACTCCTGATAGACATAAGCCACTTCACACAGGGCTTCAATACGCCGGCCAATAACTGCCTTAAAATCCTCCTCCAGATCGCGGCGGATGATGAATACAACTTTGTCAAACCCCGCCTCCAGCGCGTCGTGGATCGAATAATCAATGATAAGCTCTCCGCTCGGGCCTACCGGGGTCAGCTGTTTAATCCCCTGTCCGAAACGGGATCCAATGCCGGCAGCCAGGATCACTAGGGTTGTTTTCTGCATAATTTTCTCCTGTATTAGGTGTTATTTTTTTTGTTTTCGTGTTTCAGAACAACAGCGGAACAGCGGGGCAGCGTGATCTTGATATGGCCGCCCTCGACCTCGTATTCCACGGGGACGACCGAATAGCTCTCCTCCGTCGTGTACATCACCTGCTGCATCATGCAGTTGCGCGGAATGTTGATCGTGTAAGCAGACAGCTCGATCGTATTCGGGAAGTTGTCGTTATTTACGAGAATGATAAACTGCTGTTCCCGGTTAAAGCGCCCGTAGCACAGCATGTTTTTGGTCCCGTTTAAGAACTTCATGGAGCCGGTCCGAAGTGCCTCGTTTTCTTTGTGGATCCGGATCATCTCCCGGTGGAAGTTGATCAGTTCCTTGTCCTCGCTTCCCCAGGGGTATGCTCTGCGGCTGTCCGGATCCGTAAAGCCGCACAGCCCCGCTTCATCTCCGTAGTAGAGAGTCGGCGCGCCGGGCCAGGTCATAAGGATCACGACGCCTTCTTTGAAGACGCCTTTGCTGACCCCCTCGGAAGCAGCCTGAAAGCCGAGCGTCTCAGCCTTCCCGATCTTGTGGTTGGTCCTCGTTAAGAACCGGGAATGATCGTGGTTATCCAGCTGGTTCATGGAGCACTGCAGCTGCGGCGTCATAAAGCTGGCCATATAGTGGGTCATGGAATTGACAAAGTTGTCAAAGTTCCCCAGCATATAATCCTTATACTCTTCGCTGTGCTTTTCCATGCCGGTCAAAAACCAGCTCACGGGCTCCATAAACGCCACGTAGTTCATGACCGTGTCCCACTGATCTCCGCCAAGCCAGTCCTTTGGATCCCCGTAGTGTTCCGCCAGGATCAGGGCATCCGGATTGGCCCCTTTTACCACCGTGCGGAATTTCCTCCAAAATTCGTGGTTGTAATCCTCGCTGTGTCCAAGATCGGCCGCGACGTCCAGACGCCATCCATCGGCGCAGTACGGTTCCGAAACCCATTTTTGCGCAATGTTTAAGATATATTCTTCCAGCTCAGGGCTCCCCTCGTAGTTCAGCTTCGGCAGAGTTGGCATCCCCCACCAGCCCTCATATGTTAAGTTGTCCGGGAACTGGTTTTCATCCTGAAAACGGAAAAAATTATGATATATGCTGTCTTTCGACTCAAAGGCACCGACCGCAAAGTCCTTGCTGCCCTCGTAGATCTTCTCCCGGTCCATCCACTTGTTGAACGAACCGCAGTGGTTAAATACGCCGTCTAAGATCACGCGTATCCCGCGCTTGTGCGCTTCCTCCACAACCTTGATAAACAGCTCATTGCTGGCCTCCAGATTCTTTAAGCTGGTCACACGGGTTTTGTAGATCTCCGCCTGCCGGTTATCCGTACATCCCTCCGGAAGCGGCTTCCCGCCGTCCTCTATGATGACGCCGAAATGCGGGTCGATGTAATCGTAGTCCTGCGTGTCATATTTGTGATTGGAAGCAGAGACAAACAGGGGATTAAAGTAGATCACTTCAACGCCCAGCTTCTCCAGATAATCCATCTTTTCGAGAACGCCGGCCAGATCACCGCCATAGAAATTTCCTACATCGAGGTCCGCCGGATGGCGTCCCCAGTTCGCGATCTGGTGTACAGGCTTGTTGATGTAGTAATACTCATCGTTTACTACGTCATTGCTGGGATCTCCGTTGTAAAAGCGATCCGTAAAGATCTGGTACATAACGGCGCCCTTCGCCCAGTCAGGGGTCGTATATCCCGGAATAATACAGAAATCATACTGTTCCCTGCGCTCTCTGGACAGGCCTGCCCGGTCATAGAAGCAGCGGATCAGACCGGAAATGACCTCAAAATAATAGCCAACCTTCTCTGTACCGAGCTGGAGTTCCGTCTCGTAATAGTCATAAAGGTCATCCCGCTCGCCCACGACCATCCGGTAACTCTCGTCTCCGCAGTGAAGGATGACATGGTCAACATTGTTAATGTCCGTTCGAAAACGGATCTTTACTTTTTCATTCTCTTTTGGCTCCGGCGGGATCCGATAGTCCGCTGTGCCGTCAGAAAACAGGAAGTTTTTATGCAGGACCGGCCGGGTCTGCATAATATACTTTTCTATGTTAAAAAACTGTTTTGCCGAATCTTCACTCATTAGTACTACTCCTCTTATTCGGATTCCTTTTCTTTGGACTCCTCCCCGACTTCCTCCTGCCCGGTTCTCTCTTCAAAGTTTCCATCTGATTCGTCCTCGAACATATCTTCCTGCTTCGCTTGCTCCTCCTGATATTTTTCGATCTCCTCGACCACGATGTCCTCGTCCTCAAACTCGTCGGAATTGTCACTCTTCACGAACGCGATGGCGTTGTCTTCCTCCAGGACTTCCTCGTCTTTGTAGGGAGATCCGCTCTCTCCTCCGAAGAGAGCCTCAAACTCGATCCGCCCGATCTTTTCTTTCTCAAGCAAAAGCTCAGCGCTCTGATTTAAGACATCCTCATGGGCAAGAATGATCTCCTTCGCCTTCACATAGCACTCATCCACGATGCGCTTGATCTCGGCATCGATCAGGGTAGCTACGTTGTCGCTGTATCCCTTGGTGTGTGCCAGGTCGCGTCCGATAAACACCTCATCGTCATCCTCGCCGTAGTTTAACAGCCCGATCTCATCGGACATCCCGTACTGCGTCACCATCGACTTCGCGATAGAAGTCGCCTGTTTGATGTCCTGAGCGGCGCCCGTCGTCACATCCTCAAAGATCAGCTCCTCGGCGATCCGACCGCCCAGTGATACCATGA
The DNA here is from genome assembly GCA_020860755.1 of Lachnospiraceae bacterium. Taxonomy (GTDB): domain Bacteria; phylum Bacillota; class Clostridia; order Lachnospirales; family Lachnospiraceae; genus Eubacterium_I. Next base: position 4,410 of record JAJBTQ010000027.1, on the reverse strand, counting down.
TCTCCTGGAGCATCTGCCCCTTCGTCATGAACATCTCATCCTTCTCCGGCAGCGGCATGGTGTAACCCGCAGCTCCGACTCCGGTCGGAATGATGGAGACCGTGTAGACCGGACCCACATCCGGCAGAAGGTGGAAGAGGATCGCATGGCCGGACTCGTGATACGCGGTGATGCGCTTCTCTTTTTGGGTAATGATGCGGCTCTTTTTCTCCGCGCCGATCCCCACTTTGATAAAGGATCGTCTGATATCTTCCTGATCGATGTAGAGCCTCTTGTCCTTCGCCGCCAGGATCGCAGCTTCGTTTAAGAGGTTCTCCAAGTCCGCTCCGGTAAAGCCCGCCGTCGTCTGCGCGATCTGTTTTAAGTCTACATCATCGCTGAGCGGCTTATTTCGAGCATGGACTTCAAGGATCTGCTCCCGGCCGCGCACGTCCGGCCTGCCGACATACACTTTTCGGTCAAACCGGCCCGGCCGCATCAGCGCCGGATCCAGAATATCGACACGGTTTGTCGCCGCCAGGACAATGATCCCTTCGTTGACTCCAAATCCGTCCATCTCAACAAGAAGCTGGTTCAAGGTCTGCTCGCGCTCGTCATGACCGCCGCCCAGACCTGTGCCCCGCCTGCGGCCCACAGCATCGATCTCATCTATAAAAACGATACAGGGAGAGTTCTTCTTGGCCTCGGCAAACATATCCCTCACACGGGATGCGCCGACACCGACAAACATCTCCACAAAATCCGAGCCGGAAATAGAGAAAAACGGAACCCCGGCCTCCCCGGCCACCGCCTTGGCGATCAGTGTCTTACCGGTTCCCGGAGGTCCTACGAGCAAAACACCCGTCGGGATCCTCGCTCCGAGGCGGGTATATTTAAACGGCTCTTTCAAAAAGTCAACAAGCCCCTCCAGCTCTTCCTTCTCTTCGCTTAGGCCTGCCACATCACGGAATCCGACCTTGACGTTCTCTCCGCTCGTCATCGTCGCGCGGCTCTTGCCAAAGTTCATCATCCTTTGATTGCTGCTGCCCCCGCCGGCCTGGCCTGTCATCATCACAAACATAAGGATGATCGCCACGATCAGAATAATCGACGGAAGCAGAGAAAGCCAGATGTTGTCTCCCCTAACATCCTCGAACTCATAGTTGGTAAACCCGACCTCTTCCAGATAATCCTGTTCCGCATTGACGTCGGGAACCACGAGCTCAGCACTCGTCCCATCCGTCAGCTCGATCTCCAGCGTACCGGTCGGCACCTGCTGGTTCTGCTCGATCACGATCATATAGACTTCATCGTCCTCGAGCGCCTGCTCAAACGCCGCCTGCGTAAACTGGGTCTTATTGGAATTGCGGTTCGTAGCCTCAAGGGCAAACCACACAAATACTATGATAATGAGCAGAAATATATAAATACCAAAGCCTCTTAGGCCTCTGCCATTTCTCAACCGTTTTTTCCTCCTTGCAAAAAACTGTTGCGGTGCGCAGTCCGTTAAAACTCCACTGTCCCGATAAACGGAAGGTTGCGGTATTTCTGTGCATAGTCCAAGCCATATCCCACGATAAACTGATCCGGGACCGTGTACCCGATATAATCAACCGGGACTTCCACCTCCCTGCGATCCGGCTTGCTGAGCATCACGCAGATCAACACTCTCTTTGCACCGCGCTTCTTAAACTCTTCGGTTAAATACTGCAATGTGTACCCGGAGTCAATGATATCCTCCGCGATCAGGACATTCTCACCGGCAATGTCCGTGTCCAGATCTTTGACGATCTTGACTTCATGTGATGACTCGGTCCCGCTTCCGTAACTGGAACAGCAAATAAAGTCCATAAAGACCGGACAGGTAATCCGTTTTGCCAGCTCTGTAGCAAAGAAGCTTGCCCCTTTCAGCACGCAGACAACCTTCACCGGTTCTCCGCCAAGCTCCTCACTGATCTCGGCCCCCAGCTCCTTGATCCTGTCGTTTACCTCTTCCTCCGTATACATCACGCTAATTTTTTCAGTTTCAGCCATCAGTCTCTCCCTCCGTTACGTGTCCTGCCCACAAACTGTTACACACAAAATCCGTTTTGTATCACTTGTCACTTTGTATGCCTCGCTGATCCGATAGCCGACCGCCCACATAATGTGATCACCATCCGCCAACAGGCAGACCCGGTCGCGCTCGGACGACGGCACCTTCTCGTCAATAAAAAACTTTTTCAGTTTTTTATGGCCTCCGTCCGCATCCGTCTGGAGATAGTCCCCCGGGCGTCGATTGCGAAGCCAAACAGCAAAATTAATTTTATCATAATCAAACCATTTCGTATATGACTTTTTAGGAATTTTTTGTGAAAAATCAGTAAACTCAATGATTTCCGTTGAAAAATGTAGACCGTTATCCAACACCGTCTCCCCGGGGATCATAAGCTCCTTTTCCTCCGACGGCTGCTCATCGGGGTTCTCCCCGTTCAGCACAACTGTCTCATAGGTCCGTTCGGCCCGGATCTGACCCGGAAGGGATGCCTGTGCGCCCACATCGGCTGTCATCAAATGCAGTACCTGCTCTACATGCGCGGAGGTGATATCCTTCCTTCCGCCTGAGGACAGACCGATCAGCATTAGAAGGAGATGCCTCTGCAGTACGGGATGCAGCTCCAAAAAGGGCGCAATCCGGATCAAAACCGCAGGATTCCCCGTCAGGCTGTTCCCGGTCGTATCGCCTTCGTCCTCGAGGCTGAATACATTCCTGCCGACTTCCCAGGCGGTCTCATCCAAGTAGTCACAAATCTCCGTAAACTGTCCGGACAGCCTCTGCATATGCGGCACAGCCTGCGCATTGATCTGCTCCAGCTCCGGCACTACGCGCTCCCGGATCCGGTTTCTGGCATAGGCAACATCCGCGTTCGTACTGTCCGTACAGTAAGTCTGTCCCCTTGCCTTGAGCCAGTCCTCGATCTCCGCGCGGGTCAACCTGAGAAGAGGGCGGATGACGGTGATGTCCCCCCGCTCGGAAACAGGGCGGATCCCACACATGCCGCGGATCCCGGTTCCCCGGGATAAGTGGAACAACATGGTCTCAGCACAGTCATTGGCGTGGTGGGCCAAAGCGATCCGGTCCGCGCCGTGCGCTTCACAGGCCCGCAAAAAGCAGTCAAACCTCAGCTCTCTGGCTGCCTCCTCCGTGGAAAGCCCCTCCTCGTCCCGATATCTCGGAACATCGACATGAAAAAGCTCCAGCCCGACCCCCAGATCCCGGCAGAGTTCCTTCACAAATGCAGCATCGCGCCGGCTTTCCTCTCCGCGGAGCCCGTGCTCCACATGGACCGCCGTTAAGGAAAAGCCGATGTCCCGGCCAAGTTCTGATAGAAGCAGAAGCAGGCAAACGGAGTCCGCGCCGCCGGACACACCGGCCACCACGGAGGTCTCGGCCTCCAACATATGAAATTGCTCAATGAATTGTCTGACCTTTTCTTCCATAAGAAAAAAATAGTAAGAAAAAATATAAGAAAAAAATATAAATAGGGGAGTCTCTCCAGACTCCCCTTCGCGTCTTATTCCTCTTTAAACAGGATCTCGTCCGGGTAGACCATGCCGAGCTTGGAGCGGGCCACATCCTCCACATACTCATCTGTCCCGACATATTCCTCCTGCTGCTGCAGATCATCCGCCCGCTGCTCTTCCGCGGCAAGCTCCGTCTCCAACTGCTCCTCCTGCTCCTGGTACGCTACATCCTGATTGTGCAGCCGCACGATCTGAAATGACAGGATCACAGCCAGGACCAACACCATGCAGGAGATGCAGATCTTTCCTGTCCTGGCTCTCTTTTTTCTAGCAGTGTTGTGCATACAGTCCAATCCTCTTTTCAATGACCCCTTGACGAAATATTTCGTTCTCTTCCCGAGCCCATCTAATATATTTTAACCGTTTTCCGGGATTTTTTCAATCTTTTTCTGTCATTTTTTGACGCTGATCACAAATATCGATAGAGCTGCGCAGCTTCCTCTTTTTTGACCGTCTCCTCGATGCAAAGAACCTCCACGCGCACCGACCGGTTTCCGAACTCAATCTCGATCTCGTCCCCTACCTTGACGCGGCTTCCGGCCTTTGCCTGTTTTCCGTTTACCTTGACCCGTCCTGCGTCGCAGGCTTCGTTGGCAGCAGTGCGGCGTTTGATCAGACGGGAAACTTTTAAAAACTTATCCAGTCTCATCTAAAACCCCCAAAAATGATAAAAGGCTGTTTTCTGTATCAGAAACAGCCAATCTTACCAGACATTTCTTAGTTTAAAGCATCCTTTAACGCTTTGCCGGCTTTGAACTTCGGAGCCTTGCTGGCTTTGATCTTCATGGTCTCGCCGGTACGAGGGTTACGGCCTGTCCTTGCGCTGCGCTTGGTTACTTCAAAAGTACCAAAGCCAACCAGCTGAAC